>NZ_AWXB01000056.1 GCF_000478985.1 Peptoniphilus sp. BV3C26 | reverse complement strand
TTAATTTAATAGAGTCTTTTTTTATTTTTTTATACTTCTTAAATGCAAGTAAACTGTATTTTTTGAAATGTGAAGAATTTTCGAGACTTTTATTACAGAATCTTTAAGATTGAAAATTCCTTTTTCATTTAATCTCAATATTATTTCCTTATTTACATTTGTACTGCTTATTTGAGGATTTTTTTCTACTTCCAATTTTGCATCATTTATTGCACTTATTATTACATCATCTATCTCTGAAACAAAACTCTCCGTATGTCCTGGCCCATCATCTTGATTATAAAAATATGGATTTAAAAATTCCATTACAGATGTGTCCATATAAAAGTTTATACACAAAAGACCTATTAATTTATTTTCAGATCCTTTAATTGCTATTGTTGTTGATTTAAGCCTTCTTCCACTTTTATCTTTATTGAAATAAGAAATATAATTTAAACTTTTATCCGTTTCAAATTTTGTCAACATTGATAAGGCTAAATTTGTTATTGGAGATCCTACTTCTCTGTTTGTATAAAATCCATTTATTATTTTTATTACAGAATTATCCAAGTCATCTAAACTATGAAGAACAAATTCAAATCCGTTCCCCAAGTAGTCTGATAAGCCTTCTAATACGGTTTTATAGGAATCTAATATTTCCTTGTCTTTTGCGTTAAGTTTAATTCTTTTTGTAAATTCAATCATTTTATTTCTTCTTTTGTTTCAAATTTTCTATCCCAGCCTGTCAATATTGATGCCATTAATACTAAAAACATGACCATTGGATAAAAACATCCTAAAAATATTTGACTTGCTGAAATTGATGGAATAAAAGAATATTCACTTTGTAAAGGCATAATTACAGATATGGAAATAAATATAAAGGCACTTATAAATGGAGTTATTGCAGGAAAGGAATTTGCAAAGCATGATAATATATTTGCTCTTCTGTAAGGATGCAAATCATGCTTTTTGCCAATAGCATCGGCAACAGGTCCAAAGGTAAGCACTGATGCACTGGTAACTCCTCCTAAGAATAAGGTTGTTATCATAGAACCTAGGGCTATTAATATTTCAGTTCCTCTTGGTGTTTTTGCCATATTGCTATTTAAGAAAAAGCCTATTATTTTATCTAAGGCACCGCTATCTTCCATAACTCCCATAATTCCAAAGAGAGAAATACAGAAAAGGCATATTCCAACCATTCCGTTAAAACCATTATATAAAAATCCTACTGGTTGGCCTTCTGAAATTGAAAATATTTCATTTGCTGTAAATGCTCCTGTCAAAAGTCCTATTAATATACCGCTTATCAGTCCTCCAGTTATTGCTTTAAATATATCGCTTGTTTTTATGGATATTATTAATAGAACAACAACTGGTATAAGCATCCACAAACCTTTTGCATTCATAGAAGCCATCATATCATGACCTATACTATTTATTTCTGTTTTGCTTCCTCCAAAAATTGCAAACAATACAAGAGCTATAGCTCCTGATATTAAGGCATATTTTAATCTGTAAGCTACAGTTCCTCCAATATCAGCTGTTTCTTCTTTATATTTATAAGTTTGTGTTCCCGTTGATGCAATGGTAACATCAGAAATTGGTGCAAGGTTATCTCCAAAAACTGCTCCTGATAGAATTGCCCCTGCTAAAACTCCTGGGTTTGATCCTAAAGCAATTCCTGCAGGATATAAAATTGGATATGCTGTAAATAAAGTTCCTATTGATGAACCAGTTGCTGCTGTAATTAAACATGTTGTAAGAAAAGTAAAAGCTGTAAATAAACCACCATACAATCCAACTTTATCAGCTAACCATAAAAATCCTTGAGATACTCCACTTACTGCCATAAGTTTTGTAAACATACCTATTAATAAAAGGACAACTATTATTGAAATTGAAGATGATTTCCCTATACCTTCTACTACAGAATTCCAGTATTGACTGTAAGTTTTTGTAAATAAAGCTCCAACTAAAAGCCCTAAAAAACCTCCAACTGCCAAAGCATTCATGTCAAAACTTTTGAAAACTATAAAAAAAAGTATACAAGTTATAAGGAATATTGCCATTGGCAATAAAGACATTGCCCAGCCAAAATGAAATGTAATTTTATTTTTTTCTTTCATAATTACCTCTTATTTTATTTAATTCCTTTTTCTTCAGCTAATTTAGTCAAAGCTGTTTTCATTCTCTCTAAAGCTTCTAATAATTTATTTTCATCTTTGTAAGCTCCGTGAATTATTCTTAAATGTCCTTCTCCCATTTTTCCGTAAGGAGTACCTTCATTTACAACAACATTTGCATTTTCTATAAGATATTGATTTACTTCTGCAGAGCTTCCAAGTTTTGAAATATTAACCCATGACATAAAACTACTTTCAGGCATTGCCATTGTAACTCCCGGAATACTGTTCATTATTTCATAAACTTTTTTTCTTCTACTTTCAAAAATTTTATTGTATTCAGCAACAAAACTATTGTCTTTTAAAGCTGCTATGGCTCCCGCTTGAGCTGCAGTGTTTGTAGCACCTATAACATTTACTGCACATCCGAAGTAAACATCCATTATTTTGTCATCTGCAACAATATAACCTACTCTATATCCACTTAAAGCCATGCCCTTTGAAATTGAAAAAACTGATACTGTTCTTTCCCACATTCCTGGTAAACTTGCAATGGTCACAAATTCAATTCCATCATAGACACTATCTTCAAAAGCTTGGTCACAAACAACAATCAAATCATGCTTTATTGCAACTTCAGCTATAATTTCCAAGCTTTTTCTTCTCAAAACTGTTGTAGTTGGATTTATAGGGTTTGTCAAAATAATTAGTTTAGTTTTATCTGAAATCTTTTCTTCAAGAGCTTCTTTTGAAACTTGATAATTTTTACT
This sequence comes from Peptoniphilus sp. BV3C26, assembly GCF_000478985.1. GTDB lineage: Bacteria > Bacillota > Clostridia > Tissierellales > Peptoniphilaceae > Peptoniphilus_B > Peptoniphilus_B koenoeneniae. Next base: position 43,761 of record NZ_AWXB01000056.1, on the reverse strand, counting down.
TTCATCTAATTCTACTGTAACTGTCTTTCCGCCTAATAATTCGGGATCTAAAAAATTGTTTGGATAACTTGGATCTAAAACTATAACTTCGTCTCCTGGTTCAACAAAAGGCATCATGGCAAAAAATAAACCTGAATCGGAACCCGGTGTAATTAAAATATTCCTTGCTGGATCTACATCTAATTTGTTAAATTTTTTAAGTTTTTGACTAATAAGCTCTTTTAATTCATCATTTCCTATTGGTTTTGTATAGTGAGCTCCTGTTCCTTTTTTTATTTCAGCAATGGTTGCTTCCTTAACGTGTTCAGGTATACATGGGTCTGGTGCAAATGGATCTGCCCAACACATAAGTGCCGCTCCCTTTGCAGCTAATTCGTCTAAAGCAGTTCCAACATCAGCTTTTGTTACTTTTTCAAATAGTCCACCTTTTATTCCTCTAAAGGCAGGTGACATTTTTTCTCTTATATTCATAATTCCCTCCTATTAAAATATTGTCTGATTTAATCTTTCTTTAAGGAGAATTATAACACTAAAATATTTTTTATTCAATAGTCTATTTTTCATTCTCGTTAATATTTTTCATTTAATTAATAACTTTTTATATACCCTTAAAATAAATTCATTTTTAAAATTAAATTATTTTTTATATAATTGAAAAGAGGTGGAAAATGAAATTTAAAACTAATGCTTTCTTTTTAAAAATACTGGCTATTGTTACTATGGTAATTGATCATATGACTCTTGCTCTATCTTCTTTTTTGTCTGATAAAATTTATTTTTTAGGTAGGGGCATTGGAAGGATTTCTTTTCCTATTTTTGCTTATTTAATTGCTCAGGGTTTTTACAAAACTAAAAACAGAAAAAAGTATTTATTTAGGCTTTTTCTTGTGGGATTTATTAGTGAAGTGCCCTTTGACCTTCTTGTTTTCAATAATTTTTTTGATTTGTCTTATAATAATGTTTTTTGGACTTTATCTCTTGGTTTGTTTTCTCTTATGTCCTATGATTGGGTTCTTTCTTATTTTTCTGATAAAGATATTTTTTTGAGAAATCTTCTATCTTTTATTCCTTTTATTGCTTGTCTTTTTGTCAGTCATTTTTTAAAAAGTGATTATGGTGCTTTTGGGGTTGCTTTAATTTTTTTATTCGGCCAAGTTTATTTTCGCAAAGATTTATATTTTATTCCGGGCCTTTTAATTTTTTTACATACTCCTCTTGCGGCTTTTTCTATGCCTTTTATTGTTTTAGATGATCATTCTATGGGTCGTAAAATTCCTAAGCTTATTACTTATGGTTTTTATCCTTTTCACATTATTTTAGGTCTTATTTTGCGTGATTTTATTTTTTAATTTTAATAATCACAGGTTGTAAATTTAAATGTTATAAAAATAAAAAATACCAGAGAAAATATAAATTCTCTCTGGTATTTGATTTAACTTTATGGTGTAACCAAAATGTCTATTTTTTTGATTATTTTCTTGTGATTATTTTTTTTCGCTGAAATTATAAATTATTTGTGCTAATTCAGCTCTTTTGAAATTACCCTTTGGATTGAATGTGTTTTCATTAGTTCCATGTATAATGCCTAAATTTACAAGGTCTGTTACTGCATCTCTTGCCCATTCTGGAATAGCCTTAGCGTCTTTAAATTTTATAGTTTCCTTTTTAGTAGGTTTATCTAATTTTAATATTTTTGCCATTCTGTGGATAATTGTTGCCATTTCAGCCCTGCTTATTGTGGAATCTGGATCAAATTTCCCATTTCCTCTTCCTAGGATAATTTTATTTTCTTTTGCCCACGAAATAAATGGAGAATAATACTTGTCTGAACTTACGTCTACAAAGCCAGCTTTATTTGCTTTATTACTTATTCCTGCGTATCTTGCAAGAACTGTTATAAATTCTGCTCTTGTTACTGGTTTTTCTGGATTGAAGTTTGAATCATCTGCTATGTCTTTAAAGTATCCTTTTTCTATACATAGGTCTATTGCTTTTTTTGCCCAATGATTTTCGTAGTCTTTTTGTATTTTTTGTGTTTCTTCTTTCTTTTCTATTTCTTTTGGTTTTTCATTTTGTGAGCTCAATACTATGCTAAAATGTCCTTGATATCTGTCATGTCTTTCTTCAACTTTAGGAGTCGGAGTTATTTCAGGATTTTCTTTTCCTGGATTTTCTTTTCCTGGGACTTCATGTTTTTCATACTTAGAAAGGGCATTTTGAATTGCCTTGTGGATTATGCGTGAGCTTACTGTAGCTCCAGAAATAGAGTCTATTCCTAATTTTTTACCTAATTGATTTCCTAATACTTCATCCACGCTCTTGCCTATATAAGATCTCATAATTGGTAGGGCTTTTTTAAAATATCCTCCATTGTGTTCTTCGTCTTCATTTGGATCGTCATGAACAGTTTTATTATCTATTACATGAATTATTTTTCCTTCCTTTACCCAAACTTTTACCTTTATAGTGTAAGGTTCTATATAGTGAGTTCTTTTTACGTCAGCTTCTCCTTCAAGCTCTATGGCTCCCTCTAAAGGATTTTCAACTCCTGTTAGGCTCTTTAATGCTAAGTCTAAATCGCTTATTAGTTGTTCAACTGCTTGGTCAGAAATATTTATAACCATTAATTTTTCTTTTGCTCTTTTGTAAGATATTTCAACTTGTTGCCATTTTTCTTTGTCAAATTTTTGTGAATTGGCATCTAAAAGTTCCTTTTCAAACATTAAAGTGTTTATTTCTGATCTCTTGTTTGCAAATTTCATTTCTTTTGTAGCACCAACTACACTTGCTTTTGATGCTTTAGAGTCTTGATTTATACTTTTTGCTTCCTTTAATGCATTTTCAAAATATGCCTTAAATTCTTTTGTCAGCTTATTCTTGTCTACTTTTTCTGCCAAATCAATTTGATTTTTAAGCTCAGCCTTGTCAGTGTCTGTTGCTAAAACTTTAGGATTTACTATAAATGTCTTTCCTTCGTCATCATGAATGTTATTGTTGTCAATATTTATGACAACAGCTTTTGGATTTGCTTCGCTTGGGTTGTTAGCAAATGCTTGGAAACCTAAAACTTTAAGCGTAGAAGGCATATTAAGCTCTGTAAATTTGTTGTTTCCAAAAGCTTGATTTCCAATTACTTCAAGTCCTTCAGGCAATTTAATATCTTTCAAATTATTATCTGCAAATCCAAGATATTTTATTTCCTTTAATTTAGATCCTTCTTTAAATTTAACTTCATTCAAATTACTTTTTCTAAACGCTGCATCCATTATAGTATTTACGCTTGCTGGAAGTTCTATGGAGCCTAGGTCAGTTTCATAGAAGCAGGCCTGATCAATGTATTCTAGCTTATCGTTAAATTCCACTTTCAAGTCAAAATTGCTCATGAAAACGCCCATTCCTAATGTCTTTAAATCTCTCGGAAGTTTCACCTTGCTTATTTCGTTAAATTGCAAAGCATAGTCCTCAATTTCGACAACAGTATCTGGAATTTGGACAGATTTTATATCAAACCCTTGGTTTAGATTTCTAAATGCATCCATGCCTATTACTTTTAAGTCTTTTCCATCAGGTGTTTTTGCAGGTATGACTAGATTTTTATTCTTTCTAATTTTTAATAGACCTTGATCTGAAAAGCCTTCAAGCTTATCCTTCTTGTAGGTAAAGTCTTCTTGAGTCCATTTAGTGTAATCAATAGTTGGTCCTTGTCCTGGATTTTTAGGATCTACTATATAATTTTCTTTGTCTTTTAATTTGTTAGGATTTTTGCCAGATTTTGTCCTTATAACTAATTTTCCATTGTAGGCATCAGAACCTGTATTTGTTTCAAAGGCTTGCTTGCCTATTGTTTTTAAGCTATCAGGTACTATAATTTCTTCAAGATTATTTTCAGCAAAAGCTAAATCTGATATAGCTTCTATATCGCCCTTAAATTCAACCTTGTTGAGTTTATTGCCCCTCATAAGGACTGCTGGTATCTCAGTTATTCCCTTAGGCACAATCAAGCTTGTAATTTCATTTCTAAAAAATACAGCTTCACCAAGACCCAATAAACTATCAGGTAGCTTTATCTCTCCGCTTATATTATTAAAAGCAAAGGCCATTTGACCGATATATTTGTAGCCTTCAGGTATTGACAGATCACCAGTGATTCCCTTTTCGCCATATTTACCCATGAAGGCCACATCAGTGACAGCTTCAACTTTTTTTCCCTTGGTATCCTTACTTGGAAGCACAAGTTTTTTTAGAGTCTTGGATTTTTTTAATCCAGCTTCAGAAAATCCCGCAACTGCATTTAAGTTTACTGTGGTCTCTACATTGTTTTCTTCATATTTAATGGGCATTTCTTTATATTTGAAGTCTTCGGCTGTCCATTCTGATTCGTGCTTATCCGGTTTTGAAGGTTCAGAGCTTGTATTCCTTACAATAACTTCCCAGAAATTACCACTATCTCCAATTGTTTCTTTGATTTTATCAGAGGAAACATAGCATTTTACCGTTATATTTTCATAATTTAAAAACGCATTTCCCTCTATATAAAGCATAGAGTCTGGTAGTTCGATTTCTGTTAAACCAGAGCTTGAAAATGCTTGTTCTCCTATTGTTTCATAGCCCTTTGGTATTACAATTTTCTTTATTTGAGGATCTACGTCACTAAAAGCATAATCAGCTACTCCTGTGACTTTCTTTCCCTTAGTGTCTACTTCCGGCAATTTTAAAGTAACATCTTCTCCCAGTTTCTTGTATTTCTGTAAACCTTCTCTGGAAAAATCTGAAACTTTATCTTTTTCATAAGAAAAATCACTGGCTACAAACTCAACTGTTTGCTTCTCAGCTTGCTTAGGATCTACTATATAGTTATTTCCAGCTTTTATATTGTTTGGATTATTCTTTTGAGGTGTCCAAAGGATTACCTTATTTTCGCCTTTTTTAAGTGGATTTTCCTTGCCAATGTTTCCATCAAAAACATCTCTTTCTATACAGCCCTTCTTTAAGCTTAAAGGTATATTTACTTCCTTTATTTTGTTGTTTTTAAATGCCTCTGCCCAAATACGATCCGTTTTGTTTCCTAGGGTAAGGCTTGCTATCTGATTGTCCATAAAAGAGCTTGGTCCTATGGATGTACAAGAATTAGGAAGTACAAGACTTGTCAGTTTATTTCCCTTAAAGGCTGCTTTAGATGGATATTTGAATGTTTCTGGCAATGTTAAATTTGTCAGTTCATTATTTTCAAAGGCACTATCTTGAACATAAAGAAGTCCATCGTGTAATTTAAGATTTTTTATGCCACAATTTTTAAAGGCCCTGCTTTGGATATGGGTGTAATTTCCAGGTATATCTACACTTTCAATCTTTTTGTCCTTGAAGGCATCGTCTTCTACCCATACCGGCTTATATCCATTTGGATCTTTCTCAGGTAAAACAAGGTTTTTATTGCTTTCAAGTTTTTTTATTCCTTTTTCAGATAGACCTGTCAAACAATAGTATGCTTGAGCATCCTCATTGTCTGGCTCTGGATCATAAGTGTAGTAGGTGAAATCCTCTGCACACCATTTATCAAGTGAATATTTGTCCTTTAATTTTATCTCAATAGTCACATCTGCCGAGGGCATAATAAAGCTATTATCTTTGACCTGCAAGTTTGAATATTGTCCTTTTTTTACACTTACTTTCAATATTTCTTTTGTATCGTCAGTAATCTTATAGGACAGACTTACTTTTTCTCCTGCTTTTGCTTCATTAGCTGGGTTTGTAGATAGTGTGACTCCTTTGTCTAAATTGAAATTTATTTTGTATTTATCTACATTTTTCTTTACATCTCTCAAATAGATAAATTTAACTAGTCCACCGCCCTCTTGGTTATCAAAAGCCATGCTGTGTATGCTAACTTTACCCTTTGTGTTATCTATTTCAACATTTTTAAGTCTATTATAAGCAAAAGAATTTAAGCCTATTTTCTCTACTGAGTTTGGAATCCTAAGGCTTTCCAGCTTGTTGTAACAGAAAGCATTTTGTTCAATTACTTTAAGACTATCTGGAAAATCAATTTTAGATATTGAATTTCCTGAAAAGGCGCTATCTTCTATTTTTTCTAAATGTGATGGCAAAATGACTTCTTCAAAGGCAAGTGAAGCATCATCTATTGACCTATTAATAAATGCTAACTTATATATGCTTTTTACCTTTTTACCATCTATAACTGATGGAATATTTAGAATATGGTTAGTCTTTCTCTTTTCTTGGCCTTTGCTACTAAGCCCAGTTATTACAAGACCTTCTTCTTCCCTGGCTCTTTCTCTTACAGTAAAATCTTCTTCTGTATATTCATTAGATGCCTTAGCTGTTATGGTGAAATCTTCTTTTTTACAATTTGAAAATTCTATTTTGTCTATTTTCGAAATATGTAAATTTGTGCTTTTATCAAAGGCATCTTTAAAAATTTTTGTTACTGAATCTGGCACTTCTACATCAGAAATATTATTTTCTGCAAAAGAAAAAGCAGAAATCTCCGTCAAAGAATTCGGCAAGGTCAAGTGCTTAATTTGATTTTTCCTAAATGCACTATATCCTATTTTTTTAATAGTATTAGGCAAATTTAGCTCTTCTATATTATTTCCATAAAAAGCTTGACTGCCTATTTCTGTTATTTGATCGGAAAAAATTATAGACTTTATTCCCAAATTTTCAAATCCAGATTGGCTAATCATATAAATAGGATTGCCATGGTTAGTCTTTAAGCTTGGAAAATATAAGACTCCATTGTTTGCCTTTAGTTTATCCTTTCCTCTTTCAGAGAGTCTTGAAAAGGATACTCCTTGAAAAAAGAAATCCTCCTCATTCCACTCTTTTGTACTGATACTTTCTCTTTTAGAGCCTACTTTTGTAGAATCTTCTTCTGCATATATTATCTGTCCTGGAAGACAAGAAAATAATACTACAAAAGCCAAAAGTAAACTCAGCAACTTTCTTACTTTTTTCATAAAATCCCCCTTTTGGTATTGATAATAATTATCTTTAGCTATATTACATCATGTTCTTTTTTCTTTGTCAATAAATTAGTTGCATCCAATTAAAAAAATATTAATTTGTTTTTTAATTATCTAATTTTTATTTTAAGACTCTATAAAATTAAGATAATGATTAATAAAGAAAAATCAGAAATTGAAGAAAAATGAAAAAACTGAAAGATATAAAGACATGTTTTAAGAAATAATTTGCGGCCATTAAAAGGAAAAGTTCATACTTTTTTATAGAAAATTATTATCCTGCTTTCTTTTTTTTAATGTTAGAAATATTTATGGTCTAAAAAATATTTTTATATTAAGAATTTTTTAGAGACTCATTTTTTAAGTAGATATTATATGGCATAAAAAAAGTATCTCGACATTTTCGAGATACTATTTAAAAATATTTTTAAATTTTATTTATACTAATTGTAGTATTGCAACTTCCGCTGCATCTCCACGACGTGGACCTTTTTTTAATATTCTTGTATAGCCACCGTTTCTTTCTTGATATTTGGGTGCTATTTCTGTGAATAATTTTGTCACTACATCTTCATCATATATATATGCAAGGGCTTGTCTTCTTGCGTGAAGATCGCCTCTTTTTCCAAGGCTTATCATTTTTTCTGCCATTCTTCTTGTTTCTTTTGCTCTTGTTAATGTTGTTTCTATTTGTCCTTCTCTTAAAAAGCTTGTTACAAGATTACGAAGCATGGCAAGTCTGTGGTCTGTTGGTCTTCCCAATTTTCTGAGTTTTGCCATCTTTACCTCCTTACTCTTCTTCTTCTCTTAGACCTAGTCCAAGTTCTGCTAATTTATTTCTCACTTCGTCAAGTGATTTTTTCCCTAAGTTTCTAACTTTCATCATGTCTTGTTCTGATTTGTTTGTAAGTTCTTCTACCGTGTTTATGTTTGCTCTCTTCAAGCAGTTGAAGCTTCTTACTGAAAGGTCAAGTTCTTCTACTGTCATTTCTAAAACTTTTCCTTTTTGATCTTCTTCTTTTTCTACCATGATGTTTACTTCACTTACATGGTCTGTTAGGCCTATAAATAGTTTCAAGTGTTCTGTTAGAATTTTTGCTGCAAGGGATGTTGCTTCATCGGCTTTCATTGAACCGTCTGTTGTTACTTCTAATATTAGTTTGTCGTAATCTGTTCTGTTTCCAACTCTTGTGTTTTCTACTTTCCAGTTTACTTTTTTTATTGGCGTGTAATTTGAATCTATAGGTATTACTCCTATTGTATTCACTTCTTCTTGTTTGAGTTCAGAAGGCTCGTATCCACGTCCTCTTTCCACTGTCATCTCGATATAGACATCAGCATCTTCGTTTAATGTTGCTATATGTTGATCAGGGTTTATTATTTGAAGTTCTGGCGGACATTGTATGTCTTTTGCCGATAGTTCTCCTGGTCCTTTTTTTTCTATAACAACATTTACAGGTTCATCTTCTGTTAGTTTTAATACCACACTTTTTATGTTCAGGATTATTTCCGGAACGTCTTCTAAAACTCCAGGAATTGTTGCAAATTCATGCTCTACTCCCCTTATGTTTAAGAAGGTTACTGCTGAACCCGGTAGTGATGATAATAAAACTCTACGTAGTGAGTTTCCTATTGTAATGCCGTATCCACTTTCAAGGGGTTCCACTACAAATTTTCCAAATTTGCCATCTTCGCTTAATTCTTCAATTTTTATGCTAGGCTTTTCTATTTCTATCATGGGTTCCCTCCTCTTGGGTATTAAACTCTTCTACGTTTAGGCGGTCTGCATCCGTTATGTGGAATAGGTGTTACATCTTTTATCATTGTAACTTCTAAGCCTGATGCTTGAAGTGATCTTATGGCTGCTTCTCTTCCTGAACCCGGTCCTTTTACATAAACTTCTACTGTTTTTAGTCCATGTTCTTTTGCTTTTGCTGCTGCTGATTCTGCTGCTTCTTGTGCTGCAAACGGTGTTGACTTTCTTGATCCTCTAAATCCAAGTTGTCCTGCGCTTGCCCAGGAGATTACATTTCCGCTCATATCTGTTAGAGTAACCATTGTGTTGTTAAAAGTTGATGCTATATGAGCTTGACCTTTTTCTATATTTTTACGCTCACGTCTTCTAACTCTTGTTACTTTTTGTTTTTTAGCCATGTCTACCTCCTTTATTTATTCTTTGAAACTAATTTTTTAGGACCTTTTCTGGTTCTTGCATTAGTTTTTGTTTTTTGTCCACGTACAGGTAATCCTTTTTTATGACGTATTCCTCTATAGCAGTTAATTTCTCTAAGTCTTTTTATATTTAATGCTATATCTCTACGTAAGTCTCCTTCTACGTGATATTTATCTATTTCATCTCTTATGCGAGCTAATTCACCTTCTGTGAGGTCTTTTACTCTTGTGTCCAAATCGACTTCTGCATTTTTTAGTATTTCTCTTGATCTGTTTTTACCAATGCCGAAGATATATGTTAATCCGATTTCAACACGTTTTTCCCTAGGTAAGTCTATACCAGCAATTCTTGCCATTTCATACCTCCATTAGCCTTGTCTTTGTTTGTGCTTCGGGTTTTCGCAAATAACCATTACTCTACCTTTACGCTTAATGATTTTGCATTTTTCGCACATCTTTTTTACAGATGGTCTTACTTTCATCTTATCCCTCCTAAGTCACAATAGGGTTTATTTATTTCTCCAAGTTATTCTGCCGCGAGTTAAGTCATAGGGTGACAGCTCTACTGTTACCTTGTCTCCTGGCAAAATCCTTATATAGTTCATTCTTAACTTTCCTGAGATGTGTGCAAGTATTACGTGCCCATTCTCAAGTTCTACTTTAAAATTTGTGTTAGGTAAAGCATCTATAACTTTGCCTTCTACTTCTATTACATCTTCTTTTGCCACAGTCAGGCCTCCTTATTTATAACCTTTAGCGATTTTCTTATATAGCTGTCGTTTAAATTTTCAACATGTAAGTCTATTAATGCATTATATGGTTTTAAGTGCATTACTTTTTTTAGTTTAGGTCTTTCTAATTTTCTAAGTTTCCCATCTACTATTTTTACATATTTCTCATCAACTATTTCAAGTATCGCAAAGATTTTTCCCTCATCTCTTCCTGCTAATGACTTTACCACTTGACCTGTTTTCAGTCTAAGCGTCTTTTGCATCTAAACTCTTCTCTATTCTTTTAAAGGTTTCTTTCATGTCTCCTTTGCCATCTACATCAAGGAGTAAATTTTGTGCCTTATAGTAGTCTATTAGAGGTGATGTTTGATCAAAGTAAACTTGTATTCTGGTCTTTACTGTGTCCTCTGTATCGTCGTCTCTTTGGAAAAGCGGTCCTCCACATTTATCACATTTGCCTTCTTCTTTTGGTGCTTTATTTTTTACGTGATAGGTTGCTCCGCAGCTTTTACATACTCTTCTTCCAACTGCTCTTTCTACTAAAATTCCTGTGTCTACATTGATGTTTATTACTGAATCCAATTTTTTATTTTGTGAATCAAGAAATGCATCAAGAGCCACTGCTTGAGCTACTGTTCTTGGAAATCCGTCTAATAAGAATCCTTTTTTTGTGTCATCCCATGTTAAACGGTCTTTTACAATATCAATTACTACTTGGTCAGGAACTAAAAGTCCTTTGTCCATATATGATTTTGCTTTTTTGCCAAGATCTGTTCCATTTTTTATGTTTTCTCTGAATATGTCTCCGGTTGAGATGTGAGGAACTTTATATTTGTCGATTATAAAATCTGCTTGTGTTCCTTTACCTGCTCCTGGAGGTCCTAAAATTACGAGTCTCATTATTCCTCCTATTTCTTTAAGAATCCTTTGTAATGTCTCATTAACATTTGTTGTTCAAGAACTCTTGCAGTTTCCAAAATAACGCCGACAACAATTAGTATTGATGTTCCGCCATAGTTGAATCTTAAGTGTGCAACTCTTGTTAAAATTGTTGGAAGTACAGTTAAAATTGCAAGGGCTATTGCTCCTGGCAATACTAATCTGTTAACACTTCTTCCAAGATAGTCACTTGTTGGTTTTCCTGGTCTTATTCCAGGGATAAATCCACCGTTTTGTTGCAAGTTCTTTGAATATTCAACTGTGTTGAACTGAATAGTTGTATAGAAAAATGTGAAGAATATTATCAATACTATTGATAACAATACATATATTACTATTCCCGGTCCCCCTTGTGGTGTAAGCCATTTTATTACAAAGTCTTGGAATTTTCCTGGACCTGTAAACATTATAAGGGTTGATGGAATTGCAAGTAGTGAGTTTGCAAAAATTATTGGCATAACTCCTGTCATAAGAACTTTAATAGGTATGTGAGTTGATTGTCCTCCATACATTTTTCTTCCGACTACTCTTTTTGCATATTGAACCGGTATTCTTCTTTCACCTTCGTTGAGTATTACTACGAAGAATACTATTGCTATTGCAAGCACAATGTATAGTGCTAGAAAAGCCCAGTGTACTCTTCCCATTTTTACTAATAGAAATGATTGGTATAAATCTCTTGGCATTCTAACTATTATACCTGCAAAGATGATTATTGATATACCATTTCCTATTCCTTTTTCTGTAATTTGTTCTCCTATCCAAATTAGCAATGCTGTTCCTGCTACTATAGATAGAATAACAACCAACTTTTGCAATAGTGTATGAGCAAGGACTGCATCTTTAAATAATACAAATGTAAATCCTATTGCTTGTACTAATGCTATTGCTATAGAAAGATATCTTGTATATTTTGCAATTTTCTTTCTACCTGTATCTCCTTCTTTAGCCAATGATTCCAGTGAAGGAATGGCTATTGTAAGAAGTTGTAATACAATTGATGCAGTAATATATGGTGTTATATTTGCTGCAAAAATTGTAAAGTTGGAGAAGTTTCCTCCTGCCATCATATCAAGAAATGTTAATACTCCGGCATTGTTACCGCTAAATAATTGTGCTATTGCTTCTTTATTCATAAACGGTACTGTTATGTGTGATCCTAATCTGTATACCAAAAGCATGAAAAGCGTAAATAGCATCTTTTTTCTTAATTCCGGTATTTTCCAAGCATTTTTAAATGTGGACAGCATTAGATCACCTCAATCCTTCCTCCAGCTGCTTCTATTTTTTCAGCTGCAGATTTTGAGAAATGGCTAGCTTTAACTGTTAGTTTTACACTTATTTCTCCTTGGCCAAGAATTCTAACACCGTCTTCTAATTTACTGATGCATCCTTTTTCTAATAATAATTCAGGTGTTACTTCAGTTCCTTCTTCAAAGTTATTTAAATCCTTAACATTTACAACTGCAAATTTTTTTGCAAAGATGTTTGTAAAACCTCTTTTTGGAAGTCTTCTGAATAGAGGCATTTGACCACCTTCAAATCCAGGTCTTACTCCACCGCCGCTTCTTGCGTTTTGACCTTTGTGTCCACGTCCGGAGGTTTTTCCTGTACCGCTTCCGATACCTCTACCTAATCTTTTTTTAGCTTTTACTCCGCCGCCTTCTGCAGGTCTTAAGTTGTGTAATTTCATGGTCGCACCTCCTTATTCAGTAACCTCTAACATATAATCTATTTTCTTGATCATACCTCTTATTTGAGGATTATCTTCATGTTCAACAACCTGTCCGATTTTTCTAAGTCCCAATGCTTTTACTGTTCTTTTGTGAGACTCCATTTTACCGATAGGGCTTTTTACTAATTTTATCTTAAGCATGTTTACCCCCTTAACCTAAAATTTCATCAACAGACTTGTTTCTAAGTTTTGCTACACTTTGTGCTGTCTTTAGTTGTCTAAGCGCATCCATTGTTGCATTTACGATATTTCTCGGATTGTTTGTGCCCAAGTTTTTAGTACGAATGTCTGAAATTCCTGCAAGTTCTAATACTGCACGAACAGCTCCTCCGGCTATAACTCCTGTACCTTCGCGGGCAGGTTTTAAGAAAACTCTTCCTGCTCCAAATATTCCAACTACTTGGTGAGGAATACTTGTGCCTAATAGGTTTACTTTAACTATATGTTTTCTTGCATCTTGAACTGCTTTTCTAATTGCTTCTGGTACTTCAAGAGCTTTTCCTGTTCCAACTCCAACGTATCCGTTTTTATCTCCTACAACTACAAGAGCGGAAAATCTGAAGTTTCTACCACCTTTTACTACTTTTGCTACTCTGTTGATTGCTACAACTCTTTCTTCAAGTTGTAATTCATCAGGGTTTATTAGTGAATATTCCATATTTCCCCTCCTTAATTAAAATTTAAGTCCGGCTTCTCTTGCCGCTTCAGCAAGTGCCTTTATACGTCCGTGATATAGATAACCGGATCTGTCAAATACTACTTCTTCTATTCCATTATCCAAAGCACGTTTTGCAATGCTTTCTCCTATTTTCTTTGCCGCTTCAATGTTGTGAGTTTGTTCAAGACCAAGTGCTTTATCAAGTGTTGAAGCACTTACAAGAGTTGCTCCATTTTCATCATCTATTAATTGAGCATAGATGTGCTTTCCTGATCTGAACACACTAAGTCTTGGGCAAGAAGAAGTTCCGGAGATTTTATTTCTGATTCTGTGTTGTCTTTTAACACGTGTTTCTTTTTTATCTACTTTTTTAAACACTATTTATTCTCCTTCCTACTATTACTTACCGGTCTTTCCGACTTTACGTCTTATAACTTCATCAACATACTTGATTCCCTTACCTTTATAGGGTTCAGGTTGTCTAAATCCTCTAATATATGCAGCATATTCTCCAACTTTTTGTTTGTCAATGCCTTTTACAATCATCTTATTTGGAGCCGGTACTTCAACTTCTATTCCCTCAGGATCTTCAAGATCAAGTGGATGTGAAAGTCCAAGAGTTAAGCTTAATTTTTTACCTGCTTTTTGAGCTCTGTAACCTGTTCCTACTATCTCAAGTTCTTTTTGATATCCTTCAGTAACGCCGATGATCATATTGTATATAAGAGTTCTTGTAAGTCCGTGAAGCGCTCTAATCTTTTTTTCTTCATTAGGTCTTTGAACAACAATTTCGTTGTTTTCCATCTTTATATCTAAGTTATTGTTAAATGTGTTAACCAATTCTCCTTTTGGGCCTTTAACTTTAACGTTAGTTCCGTCAATGTTAACTGTTACTCCAGCGGGGATTTCAATTGGTTTTTTTCCGATTCTGGACATTTTTCACCTCCTATTACCAAACGTAGCAAATAACCTCGCCACCAACATTTTCAGTTCTTGCAACTTTGTCAGTAACAATTCCTTTTGATGTTGATATTATTGCGATTCCAAGTCCACCAAGAACTTTTGGAACATCTTCGCTATTTACATACACTCTTAGTCCCGGCTTTGAAATTCTTTTAAGTCCGGAAATTACTCTTTCTCCATCTTTAGTATATTTTAAGTCTATTCTAATGACACCTTGTTTATTGTCATCAATAACGTCATAACTCTTTATATAACCTTCGTTTAGAAGTATTTCGGCAATCTCTTTTTTAATGTTTGATGCCGGAACGTCTACCGATTTATGTTTTGCATTATTGCTATTTCTAATTCTTGTAAGCATATCTGCAATAGGATCTGTCATCATATAGGTATCCTCCTTTCGCTAAACTTTACCAGCTAGCTTTTTTAACACCCGGGATTTGTCCCTTGTAAGCTAATTCTCTAAAACAAATTCTGCAAATTCCATATTTTTTTAATACTGAATGCGGTCTTCCACAAATTGTACATCTTGTGTATTCACGAGTGGAAAATTTTTGTTTTCTCTTTTGTTTAGCAATCATTGATTTTTTTGCCATTGTTTACCTCCTTATCTGGCAAAGGGCATTCCCATCATTTCAAGGAAAGCTTTGGCTTCTTCATCAGTATTTGCTGTAGTTACTATAACAATATCCATTCCCCTAATAGCATCTACTTTGTCATATTCTATTTCAGGGAATATAAGTTGTTCCTTAAGCCCTAAAGCATAATTACCTCTGCCGTCAAAAGCTGAAGGTTTGATTCCTCTAAAGTCTCTTACTCTTGGTAGAGCAACGTTCATTAATTTATCTAAGAAATCATACATTCTATCTCCACGAAGAGTGACTTTACAACCAATGTTGTGTCCTTCACGAAGTTTAAAGTTTGCAATAGATTTTTTTGCTTTAGTTACAACAGGTCTTTGACCTGAGATAACTGTTAAATCATTAATTGCGCTTTCTAAAGCTTTAGGATTATCCTTAGCTTCTCCAAGGCCTATGTTAATTACAACCTTTTCAAGCTTAGGAACTTCCATTATATTTTTGTAGCCGAATTTATCTACTAAATGGCCAACAACTTCATTTGAATATTTTTCCTTTAATCTGGAAGTCATCTTCTACCTCCTTAAATGGTTTGATTGTCTGATTTTTTAAATCTGACTTTCTTACCGTTTTCTATTTTATATCCAAGTTTTGTTCCTTTTCCCGATTTTTCGTCAAAATACATAACATTTGAAACGTGTATAGGAGCTTCAACTTTTGTAATTCCACCAGGATTTTGAGGTCCCTTTGGTTTTTGATGCTTTGTTACAATGTTAATTTTTTCAACTACTACTTTATCTTCTTTCGGGAAAGTTTTTAAAACTTTACCGGTTTTTCCTTTATCTTTACCGGCTATTACTTTAACTGTGTCACCTTTTTTTATACGCATAGTTTCCTCCTAATTAAAGCACTTCCGGTGCAAGAGATATAATCTTCATGAAGTCTCCGCTTCTAAGTTCTCTTGTTACTGGTCCGAATATACGAGTTCCAACAGGACTCTTGTCGTCTTTTATTATAACTGCGGCATTGTCATCAAATCTTATATATGAACCGTCTGGACGACTGATTCCTTTAGAAGTTCTTACAATAACAGCTTTAACAACGCTACCTTTCTTAACAACGCCACCCGGTGTTGCAGATTTAACGCTACAAACAACAATATCTCCAATGTTAGCTATTCTTCTGTTAGTTCCACCTAACACTTTTATTACTGAAAGTTCTTTTGCACCGCTGTTGTCAGCGACACGCATCCTTGACTCTTGTTGTATCATAAAGAAACCTCCCTTCTTTATTGTGCCTTTTCCACAATTTGAACCAATCTCCATCTCTTGTCTTTAGAGAGAGGTCTGGTTTCCATAAGTTTTACACGATCTCCTATGCCACATTCATTATTTTCATCATGAGCTTTGAACTTTGTGGTCTTTCTAACTCTTTTTTTATAAATGGGATGATCAACAAAAGTCTCAACAGCAACAACAATAGTCTTATCCATTTTGTCACTTACAACTGTACCTATAATGGTTTTTCTGTGATTTCTTTCCATGGATTAAGCCTCCCTTCCCATTTCAAGTTCTCTTTCTCTTAAAATGGTCTTTGCGCGAGCAATGTCTTTTTTCACCATTTTAATACTTGATGGATTATCAAGTTGACCTGTTGCTAATCTAAATCTTAGATTAAACAATTCATTTTTAAGTTCATCAATTTTGCTTGTAAGTTGTTCACTTGACAAGTTTCGAATTTCTTTAGTCTTCAATTGATTCACCATCCTTTTCTTTCATAACAAATTTACATTTGATTGGAAGTTTCATAGCTGCAAGTCTAATAGCTTCTCTTGCAATTTCTTCTGAAACACCATTCATTTCAAACATAATTCTACCCGGTTTAACAACGCTAACCCAATAAGCAGGTGCACCTTTACCAGAACCCATACGAGTTTCAGCAGGTTTTTCCGTAACAGGTTTGTCCGGGAAGATTTTAATCCAAATATTACCGCCACGGCGAATGTATCTTGTCATCGCACGACGAGCAGCTTCTATTTGATTTGAAGTAATCCATGCAGGTTCAAGTGCTTGAAGGCCATATTCACCATAGGTAAGTGTGTTACCTCTTTGTGCCTTGCCCTTCATTCTGCCTCTGTGAACTCTACGGAATTTAACTCTTTTAGGCATTAACATAATATTTCCTCCCTCCTACTTAATCGTTTGTACGTCTGTCTCTTTTTTGATTATTTCTCTTACGGTTATTTTTACCTTGTTGGTCATTTCTTTTTCTCTTTTTGTTGTCTCTTTCTCTGTTTGAATGACCTTGTGCATTAGGAAGAACTTCTCCCTTGTAAAGCCATACTTTTACACCAAGTTTACCGTAAGTTGTGTCAGCTTCAGCAAAGCCGTAATCAATATCTGCTCTTAAAGTTTGAAGAGGAATTGTTCCTTCTGAATAACCTTCAGTTCTTGCCATATCAGCTCCGCCAAGTCTTCCTGCAACTGCAGTTTTAATTCCCTTAGCGCCTGCTCTCATTGTTCTTTGAATAGCTTGCTTCATAGCACGTCTGAATGAAATACGTCTTTCAAGAGATTCAGCTATAGATTCTGCAACAAGTTGCGCATCCATATCTTGATTTTTAATTTCTTCAATATTAACTACAATGCTTTTTCCTGTTTTCTTTTCCAGTTCATTTCTAAGTTCTTCAACTCCTACACCGCCACGGCCTATTACCATACCGGGTTTTGAAGTATAAACTGAAACTTTAACTTTATTTGCCGCTCTTTCAATTTCGATTTTTGAAATACCGGCTGCATACAATTTATTTTTAATAAACTTACGAATTTTATTATCTTCAACTAATAATTCGGCAAAATCTTTCTTATTAGCATACCATTTAGAATCCCAGTCCTTAATGATGCCAACACGAAGACCATGCGGGTTAACTTTTTGACCCATTGTATACCCCCTTATTCTCTTTCTGCTACAACTACGCCAATATGACTTGATCTTTTTAAAATTGGATAAGCCATACCTTTAGCCTTAGGATGGAATCTTTTCATTGTAGGTCCATCATTGGCGTAAGCTTCTTTAACATAAAGATTATCAGCATCTAAACTAAGATTGTTTTCTGCATTGGCTATGGCAGATTTTAGCACCTTTAATAATTCTTTAGCACCACGCTTAGGTGTAAATTCAAGAATAGAAAGGGCTTCTTTTACTGACTTTCCACGAATCTCATCACATATAAAATGTATTTTGAGAGGTGAAATTCTTATATATTTAGCAATTGCTCTTGCTTCCATTTGAACCCCTCCTTATTATTTAACACCGGTAGTTTTTTCACTTTTACCGGCGTGTCCTCTAAAAGTTCTCGTCGGAACAAACTCTCCAAGTTTGTGACCAACCATATCTTCCGTAATATAAATCGGAACATGTTTTCTTCCGTCGTGCACAGCAATAGTGTGTGATACCATCTCAGGGAAAATTGTTGAGCGACGTGACCATGTCTTTATAACTTGCTTTTCATTTTTTTCGTTAAGAGCATCAACTTTTTTAAGAAGATGTTCATCAGCGAAAGGTCCTTTTTTTACTGATCTACTCATTTTAATCCCCCTTACTTAGTTCTTCTTCTTATAATTAACTGGTTAGACTTTTTATTTTTCTTTCTTGTCTTAAGACCCATAGCTTTCTTGCCCCAAGGAGTCATAGGAGAAGGTCTACCTACAGGAGCTCTACCTTCACCACCACCATGAGGGTGATCAACAGGGTTCATTGCAGAACCTCTTACATGAGGTCTTTTTCCAAGATATCTGCTTTTTCCAGCCTTACCTAAAGTTATAAGTTCGTGTGAAATATTTCCAACTTGTCCTATTGTAGCCTTACAATCAATTGGTACAAGTCTCATTTCAGTTGAAGGAAGTCTTAAAGTTGCATATTTGCCTTCCTTAGCCATAAGTTGAACTTCAGAACCTGCACTTCTTGCAATTTGACCGCCTTTACCTGGTAACAATTCAACATTGTGAACTGTTGTACCAACAGGAATGTCTTTAAGTCTTAAAGCGTTTCCGATTTTAATATCAGCTTCGCTTCCACTTTCAACAATATCTCCTACCTTTAAGCCGTTAGGTGCCAAGATATATCTTTTTTCACCGTCAACATAATGTAGTAGAGCTATATAACTTGTTCTGTAAGGATCATATTCAATAGCTGCAACCTTAGCAGGAATATTATCCTTATTTCTTTTAAAATCTATAATTCTGTATCTTCTTTTTACTCCGCCGCCTCTATGTCTTGAAGTAATCTTTCCACGGGCGTTTCTTCCTGCAGTAGTTTTGAGATTTACAGTAAGTGACTTTTCAGGAGTCTTTTTAGTAACCTCTTCAAAAGTGGCAACAGTCATTTGTCTGCGTGCCGGAGAGGTCGGTTTGTATCCTCTAATTGCCATTATTTACCTCCTTCTCATTGAATGCTATCGAAGAATTCAATAGTATTTGAACCTTCTTTTAATTTAACAATGGCTTTTTTCCAAGAAGGTGTAAATCCGAAAGTAGCACCTTGTCTTTTCTTTTTGCCACGAACATTCATAGTAGTAACTTTTTCAACCTTTACGTTGAAAATTTCTTCAACAGCACTTTTAATTTCAGGCTTAGTAGCATTTTTAGCAACCTGAAAAGTGTACTTGTTGTTTTCCATTTCCGCCATACTCTTTTCAGTAACAAGCGGCTTTATAATAACATCAAATTTATTCATCAGTTAAACACCTCACTAATTGTGTTAAGTGCAGCCTTAGAAATAATAAGTGAATCAGAATTTAAAATATCATAAACATTTATAAATCTTGCTTCAGCTACATTAACACCCTCAACATTTCTTGCTGAAAGGTAAACATTCTTATTATGTTCATCAGTAACAAGATAAGTTTTTTTGTTTGCTTTCACATTTTTAAGGAAATTAGCGAAGTCCTTAGTCTTAATAGAATCCATCTTAATATCGTCAACGACAATAAGTTCACCATCTTGAACCTTTGAAGTAAGCACGGATTTAAGAGCAAGTCTTCTAACTTTTTTCGGAGTAGTGTAAGAATAATCTCTCGGTTTCTTTGCAAAAACAATACCGCCGCCTCTCCATTGAGGAGATCTTATACTACCTTGACGAGCACGACCTGTTCCCTTTTGTCTCCAAGGCTTTCTTCCACCTCCACGTACTTCAGCACGAGTTTTAGCAGAATGAGTTCCTTGTCTTTTGTTAGCTAAAATATTTTTAACAACAAGATAGACAACATGCTCATTTATTTCAACATCAAAAATATTACTATTAAGTTCGATTTCTTCAACAGGATTTCCTTCCATATTAACAACATTAATTTTTGTCATGACAATCCTCCTTACTTACCGGACTTAACCGTAGACTTAACTATAACTTTGCCCTTCTTAGGTCCTGGAACAGCACCCTTAACAAAAATTAAGTTTTTATCTACATCAACTCTTACAACTAAAAGGTGTTGAACAGTAACACGTTCATTACCAGTCTTTCCTGCCATTCTATGGTTTTTAAAAACCTTTCCTGGGTAAGATGCAGCACCCATACCACCGGGCATTCTGTGGAATTTTGAACCGTGAGTTTCACGTCCACGTCCGAAGCCGTGACGAGTAACAACCCCTTGAGTTCCCTTACCCTTTGAAGTTCCGGTAATATCAACAAATTCGCCCTTAGCGAACAAGTCAACCTTCATTTCATCACCGACATTGTAAGAATCTACATCATCAGTTCTAAATTCATTTAAATATCTTTTATACTCAACATTCGCCTTATCAAAGTGACCCTTTAAAGGTTTGTTAACATTCTTTTCTTTCACCTTGCCTGCAGCAATTTGAACACCGTTATAACCATCAGTTTCAACAGTTTTCTTTTGAACGACTTTATTGGGTTCAGCTTCAATAACCGTTACAGGAGTAACTGTACCATCTTCGTCAAAAAGTTGAGTCATGCCGATTTTACGGCCAATTAGAAATTTCAAATTTCTACACCTCCTAAAATTTACAGCGGATTACAAATGTAATCATATAAAGAACAATTATTACAGCTTAATTTCAATATCAACACCGGCAGGCAAATTTAACTTCATAAGAGCATCAACAGTCTTTTGGTTAGGACCAATAATGTCGATAAGTCTTTTATGAGTTCTTTGCTCAAATTGTTCTCTGGAATCCTTATACTTATGAACAGCTCTTAAAATTGTAACAACTTCCTTTTCAGTTGGAAGTGGAATAGGTCCTGAAACAACAGCACCTGTAGCTTTAGAAGCTTCAACAATTCTCTTTGCAGAATTATCAAGAAGTTCATGATCATAAGCCTTAAGTCTGATTCTGATTTTTTGTTTGCTATTACTTGACATTTTTACCTCCTCGTATTCGCGAGTGGGGTTATAGATAAACGCACCCCGGTGTGTCCGAAGTGTTTGGAAAAAATAACCCTGCCCAAATTATTTTGGACTTCTCCGTCGTAATTACCTTATAATTCTCTTTTTCCCGCAAGAATTCAAGCAACCTACGACTTCATCGCATTAAGTTTTATTTCAAACGCTTAAATATTATACACAAAAAATAAGCTAAAATCAAGGATTAATAAGAAAAAACTTTAAAAAAGCCTTAAAAATAGCCAGTGTTTTTATTTAGCTTTGAAATTATATAAAATCTCTCATAAAAAAGCAAGAGAAAAATAAAATTTTTTTCATAAAAATAAAAAATAAATAAAAATGCTTTACCTAGAGCATAAAAAATTTTTATAAAAAATTTAAATCAAATATTTATTTTTTTCTCTCACATTATACACGCGGACCGGTAAACCGATCCCTACAGCCCACAAAAGCCCACGAATAAATTTATGGTAAATATGTTTCGCAAAAGTAAACCCCCGCAAATGAATAATTGGAAATAAAATAAAAAAATGAAAAAGAAAAAATATGGAAAAAAGATATGTTGAAAAAATTTTAAAATAAAATAAAAATAAAAATGCTTCACGTAAAGCATAAAAAATAAATTTTAAAATGCTCTACGTAAAGCGTAAAAAAATATTTGTAAAAATTTTTAAAATAAATTTTAATTCAAAAATAAAAATATATAGACTAAATATTAAATACAAATTCTTATAATTAAAAAGCCGGGCTTTACCCGACTTAAAGTCTTTCGCTTATTCTTTTTGCTATTTCTTCTTTTCTATCTTTAAAAAATTCTTCTACTTCTTCATTTTCTGAAAAAACATCTATTATTATTTTATAAATCTCATCCCTATTTGTTTTAGGAATGTTTTCTTCTCTTATTAACTTTCTCTGTTTTATCCTATCTTCAAAAAATGGTTTTGTTTTTGGGTTTGCATATTTTATAAGTTTAGTAGAAGTATCATAAAAAAGACTTGTTCCCGAGTCATATATAGGGGCAAGATCTATAATTCTTAGAGTGTTTACATCCCTTATTAATCCAAAATTATTATAGTGCCTGTCTTCGTTGTAAATCACATAGTCTAAATACATAAGTTCATCCATTTTTCGTCTTGCTTCTTTTACCCCCACTTCTTCCATCTTTTCTATGATAAATTCATAGTAGGATATATGGTTGGGCTTTTTAAAGGGAGCTAAGAAGGAGTTTGCTGTAATAAGTTCTGTGTTTTCATCTATAAAATTTTCACATAGGGAAAAATATTCTTTTCCTATTTTTTTCAGATCATATCTTATATGGTTAAGACCAAGACTCTTTCCTATTTCATAAGCTATTTTTTCATTAAAGGGTTCCTGCATATATGGTTTGGATCCGCCCTTTATAAGGACTCTTTTACCTTCTATATTTGTCCATGATTTTTTCAACCAGCCGTCCGTTGTGTTGTCTGGGGTTTTTAAGGATATGTTTTTAACTTCTTTGCCAACCATTAATTGTCCCAAATCATCGGAAAAATCATTTGTAAAAAAATTAATATCCTTCCAAAATACTTCTTCTTTCTTTTCTTTAATCCAATATTGGTCTGATAGGGAAAGACCGTAATATTTAAAGTTTAAGTCATATGGAGTTTTTACCTTACTTGCCCTTAAGATTTCATCCAAATTTTGCCTGGTGTCTGGAATGGCTCTCCACCTGAAAAATTTTTCAAGATCTGATTTTGCTATTTTTTCTCTTTTCTTGTTAATAGCTAAAGAAAAAGGAAGGTATTCCGGGTTTAAAAGCTTATTGATTTTTAAAACATGACCTTCTATCATTGAAAACTCCAAAACAGGCACATTTTTATTCATAAATATATAATCCATGTACGTCCTCCCTTTTAAAATATTTTTTGGCTCTCTTAGTAAGTTTTATAGTATTTATCACATTTGCTAAAAGATTTCAATATTAATAAAAGCCCTTTTTATAGGGCTTTTAAAGCATATTATTTTTTATATGTTCCACGAATGGGAGTATGAAAGCCCATTATCTTCAGATTTATACCAGGATGGAAGCCTTACATAAATGTCTTCTTCTACCATGTCTTCACTTATTTCCATTCCATCTTCTTTTGCTTCTTCTACGCTTTCATAATTGACAATTTTAAAATCTTCAGATTCTTTTATAAAAGAATCTCCCTCAATTAAAATATGCTCTGATATATTCATTCCCGGCTCTTCTGAGAAAAATTCCATTTTTAAATGAGGAAATTTTTCATGAACTTCTTCAAGACAGGTTCCTTTAAACCAAACTTTATCTTTGTATTCATCCCAAGATTTTTTATAGCCTTCATGTAAAAGGCTGGCAAATAAAGACCAAGCACAGATTCCACAAAAAGTAATAAAAAATTCTCCCCTTTCATTTTCCCCTTGGCTCACGGTTTTAAAGTCATGTATTCTCCAAAAATGAGGTCCCTTAGGTTCTATAAAATCAGGGGCTTTTTCTTTATCATTTAAGAAATTGTAATTATAAGCTTCTGTGAAATACTTAAATACTTCCTCTACTTCTTCTTTTTTTCCTAAAATTTTTCCTTCAAAATAGCAATCATTAGCCATAGTTAACTCCTTTATTATTAAAATGAAGCCTTATAAATTTGATAAACGTCCTCACCATAAAGGGTTTTAAAGCCTTTTATTTTTCCTCCTGCATGTTCTACAGCAAGGTCCGCCATTTCTTTTAATTTATCTTCTTCTATTCCCACTTGTCTAAGGCTCATAGGAACTCCCAAGTTCTCAAAAAATTCATAAAGTTTTTTTATTCCTTCTTTAGCGGCTTTAAGATCATCTTCTTCTTTTACATCAAAGACATTTCTTGCAAAGTTTCCTATTGTTTCTTGTCTTTCTTCATCTAAGCAATGTTCCAACCATCTGGGTGTAAGAATTGCAAGTCCTGTTCCGTGAGTTATATCAAAAAATGCGCTTAATTCATGTTCCATAGGATGAACTGACCAACTTGTTGACTTTCCACTGTCAAGAAGTCCATTTATTGCCCAAGTTGATGCCCACATAATATTTGCTCTGGCTTCGTAATTTTTAGGATCTTTTTTTAATATAGGACCATATTTTATACAGGTTTTCAAAAGTCCTTCAGATAATTTGTTTTGGAAATAGCAGCCATCTCCTAAACTGAAATAATTTTCCATAGTGTGGCTCATTATGTCACAAACTCCTGCTACTGTATGTTTTTCAGGAACTGTAAAGGTATATTTAGGATTCATGAAAGAAAATACCGGTAAAACTAAATCACTGGCAAAAGATAATTTTTCCTTTGTTTCCAAATTTGTTATTACTGAGAATGGATCCATTTCCGTTCCCGTTGCAGCTATAGTAAGAACAACTCCTATAGGAAGAGCTTTTTCTATTTTTGATGAGTCAAGGACTACTTGCCAAGGATCCACGTCTAAATAATAGGCTCCACTTATTAATTTTGCCAAGTCTACTACTGATCCTCCTCCTACGGCAAGGATGAAGTCAACCTTATTTTCCCTTGCTATTTTAAGTCCTTCTCTTGCAGAGTCAACTCTTGGATTAGGTTCTATGCCGCTAAGTTCTACATATTCTATCCCGTCTTTTTTAAGTTCTCCTGTTATGTCATCATAGATTCCGTTTTTCTTAATGCTTCCGCCTCCGTAGCATAGTAAAACTTTTTTCCGTATTTTTTAATTTCCTTTCCAAGTTCACTTAGTTGGTTTTCTCCAAAAATAATTTTTGTGTCTACATTAAATACAAAATCTTTCATTGTTCTTTTAACCTCCTATACCTTTCAATATTTTCTTCATTTAAAAATTCATAAGCATTATTAACTTTTTGAAACATTTCCTTTGCTCCCGCTTCCTTATTTATGTCGGGATGGTATTTTTTTGCAGCCTTTCTAAAGGCAAGTTTTATTTCATATTTATCATAGGTTGGTTCTATTCCCAAGGTCCTGCAAGCTTCTTCATATTGATTTTTAAAACTTGTCCCATAATTTGTGTATGGACCCCTGTAATTTTGATTATAGTCCTGATTGTAAGAGCCACTTTGATATTGACCTTGATTAAAGCCTCCGAAGTAGCCTTGATCTCCAAATAGATCTTCAAAGTTTATATCATCTCCAAAAGTCCAATAAGTTCCTCCGAAGCCTCTTCCGAAAGACTCTTCAAATCTTTTCTTTTCTTCTTCCCGCCTTTGTCTTTCTTTTTCCTCTCTTATTTTTTCTTGCTCTTCCCTATATTTTTCACCGTAGCCTCCAAGGTTTGAATAGCTTTTCTTTCTTCCTAAAAGATAGTAGTCACTTAAATCAAAAAAATACTCAGTTAAAACATAGTGAATATACTTTAAATAGCTTACACTTATAGTTCCTATAAAAGGAAAGACGAAAGCCAATATTATAAAACTAGTAAGGCCCCTATACTTATTAAAAAAAGCATAGGCAAAAAAAGGATTTAATATAAGGAAAAATATAAAACATCCACTAAAGGCGAAAAGAGCTCCAATTGCCCTTTTTGCAGTTGTAAAAAAATCTATTAAAAGTTCCACTATCCCTATAAAAAATCTGAATATATAATCTATAATTTTTCCCAGACCTTTAAAAAATAATCCGGCTATTTTTTTCATTCAACATCTCTTCCCTTTTTATAATTTTCTATAAAATTTTCATCTTCTATAACAAGATCATTGTTTCCCGCTAAAAACTCAAGATGATGTCTAAGCTCATGTCTTAAAGTTTCTCTCAGTCTTTCTTTTAAACTTTCTCTATCTAAATAAAAATACAGTTTCATAAAAGAACCGTAATAAATTACTATTTGCCTTCCTAAATTATCTATCTTATAAGAACCAAGGACAATTAAATCATTTCCTTCCGGGTGATAATTGACCTCTTCTTCTAATATTACCCCACCGTTTAAATTATTTAAATATTGGTCTGGTATTTCATCTAAAAGTTCTTCTAAAATTTCCATAACTTCATCAATTCTAGAAAGATCAACCCCACTTTCATTTTTTCTTTCTTCATTGAAATTTTCTAAGTTTTCATTTTCTTTGGAAATATTTTCTTCAAATGTCATTTTATCACCTCAATAAGATTTTTATTTATACCTGTTACTTCTATTTCGGCTTTTAAATAAGTTCCTATAGTATCTATAACATCTTGATCAATAAGTTCTCCTGGAACTATTATGGGGCTTCCCGGTGGATAGGGGCAAATAGTATCTGCACTTATCCTTCCAGCCGCCTCTGTATAATTTATAAATTGGCTTTCTCTTTCAAAGGTCTCATACATCTCCATAATTTTTTCCGGCAAAACTTGTCTATAAAGATCTTTAAAATTTTCTTCTTTTAAATTAATTTCTCTCATAGCTTTTTTTAAAGGTACAAGAGTTTTTTCACTATCTACCGGTCCCACTAAAGCAAGAGCGTAATTTATATCTGCCATTTCAAGTCTTATGTTCTTTTTAAAAAGTTCTCTTAAAATTTGGCTTCCACTGACATTTTCCTTGGCAAATAAAAGTTTTGTAGGGTCGTGAAAATCACTTTCATAGAAAAAATATTTATCTTTTAAATCATTTTTAAGTTCTTTTATTAAGTTTAAAACATTTTTTAAGTTTTCTCTTCCTTCTTCTTCCATATATTCAAGAGCTCTTTCCATAGAAAGCAACATTAAATATGATGGCGAAGTGGAACTTATCATGGAAATCACTTTTTCAAGTCTTTCTATGTTAACTTTAGAGCTTCCCACATGAATAAAGGATGAACCCGTTAAACAGGGTAGGGTTTTGTGGGGAGATTGAACTATTATATCTGCTCCCCCTGATAAGGCACTTAAATTTTTATCTAAAAAGTTAAGGTGTGATCCGTGGGCCTCATCAACAAAAAGATATGCTCCATATTTATGAACAACTTCCGCAATTTCTCTTATGTTTAAAACCATCCCATAATAAGTTGGACTGGTTAAGATCACAAGTTTTATATCCTTATATTTTTTTAAATAACTTTCTATTATTTGTGGACTTAAAGGCAAAAAAAGTTTTGTTTTTTTATCATAGGAAGGATACATAAATTCCGTTTTAAGTTTATTTAAAATACATCCATTTAAAATTGACCTATGGGCATTTCTTTCTATTAATACCCTATCTCCCTCTTTTGTAATACTTTTTAAAGCTATATGGTTTGAAATTGTAGAGCCTCCTGTTAAATAGTAGCTTTTTTTGCTTCCATATATTCTTTTTAAGTTTTCCATAGATTTTAAAATTACATCTTGAGGGTGAAGAAGATTGTCAGTTCCTATAGTCTCTGTTACATCAAATTCAACTTGGCTGGGCAAAGAGAAAATTCCCTTATGACCTGGAGTTGAAAAAGAAATATTTCTTGACACTTTTTTTACAGCTTCATTAATATATTTTTTCATTATTACCTCATCTATATTATATCTAATAAATCTCCCTTGTGATAAAATTTATATAAGGAGGATTTTATGGCTTCAATTTATGCACATAACAAATTTGCTAAAACTGTTATTAATTCTATAGACTTTAAAGTTTCCAGCGCTGAAGAAAGACAGATGTTTTTATTTGGTTCTCAGGGACCTGATCTTTTCTTTTTTAATTTAAATTTAAAAATTAAAGGGAATAATCCTGGATCTTACATTCATTCAAGACCCTTTATTGAATATCTTGACACTACAAAAGAAAGAATTAAAGCTATAGATCAAAAAGGTCCTGAATTTTTTTACTATTTAGGAACAATAGCTCACTTTATTTTGGATGTTACAATTCATCCCTATGTAGATGAACTTATAAATATAAGCTATTCTCACATGGAAATTGAATCTGAATTTGATAGATTTCTCATGCTTAAAGACGGACTTAATCCTTTTAAGTTTAAAATGCAATCTCTTATTCCAAGTCCTGGAAAGGCTCCTAAAATTTTACCAATTTATGAGCCCTATGGTCTTAAACTTAAAGATATTTATAATTCTATCTTAGGTTTTAACAAATATAAAAAATTATTTAATCCAGCAGGTAAACTTAAAGAAACTTTTATTTTAAGTGTTCTTAAAATTTTAAAACTAAATGAATATGGTGGTCAACTTATAAAGCAAGAGGAGCACCCCCAAGCTGAAAAAAGTAACAAAGTTTTGCTTAAAGCTTATGACCTTGCCCTTGAAAACTTTAAGGATATTTTTAATTCAGCCTTAGACTATATTTATGATGGCGGAGAAATTAATCCCATATTTTATAAAAATTATGAAGGAGTAAACCTTGAATAAATTAAATAAACTTGAAAAATCTTGGATCTACTATGACGTTGGAAATTCAGCTTTTATTATGCTTTTTACAACAATAGTACCCATATTCTTTAATAACTTGGCGGGGAAGTCTTTAAAAGATACAACTTATCTTGCCTATTGGGGCTACGCTATTACAGCATCAACTCTTATAATGGCTTTTTTAGGACCAATCTTAGGAGCCTTGGCTGATTCCAACAAACAAAAGAAAAATCTTTTTAAATTGTTTGTTTTTATAGGAGTCCTTTCCTGTGCAGGCCTGCCCTTTGCCATAAATTGGTTTATGTTTTTAATTCAGGTTGTAATTGCAAAAGTTGCCTTTAATGGTTCTTTAGTCTTTTACGATTCCATGTTAATAGATGTTACAGAAGAAGAGAGGATGGACAATGTTTCTTCACAGGGTTACGCCTGGGGTTATATAGGTTCCTGCCTCCCCTTTGTTATAAGTATATTTATAGGTCTTAAGGGAACAAGTTTTGGGCTTTCACAAAGTCTTTCCATGAACTTAGTATTTTTTATAAATGCTCTTTGGTGGCTTTTATGGACTCTACCCCTTTTAAAAAGATATGAGCAAATTTATGTAAGTCCTATAAAATTAAAAAGTTCTCAAGTATTTAAACATCTTTTAAATACTTTTAAAGAAATAAAAAATGATAAAAAAGTCTTTTATTTTCTTTTGGCATTTTTATTTTACATTGACGGAGTTTATACAATAATAAATATGGCAACAGCTTACGGAAAAAGCTTGGGTCTTTCTTCCCAAGGCCTTATCCTTGCCCTTTTAGTAACTCAATTAGTCGCCTTTCCCTGCGCAATATTTTTTGGTGTTATTTCAAAAACAAGACCAGTGGAAGGGCTTATAAAAATTTGCATAATATGTTACGGAATAATTGCTTTTTATGCAGTAACTTTAGACAGTCTTACTAAGTTTTGGATCCTTGCTTTGGGCGTAGGAATGTTTCAAGGTGCAATACAAGCCCTTTCCAGATCTTACTTTGCAAAAATTATTCCACCGGAAAAAAGCAGTGAATATTTTGGAATTTATGATGTTTTCGGAAAAGGGGCTTCAATTTTAGGCAGCCTTATGGTTTCAGTAATAACTCAAATTACAAACAATCAGCACTATGCAATCTTAGGTCTTGCCTTTATGTTTGTCATAGGCTTTATAATGTTTTTAAAAGTTGAAAAAGAAAAAGTAGAAGAAAAAGAATTTTAAAAAAATAGATAAAAAATAAAAGAGACGCATAATGCGTCTCTTTTATGTATAGCTGGAAAGAAAAAAGATGATTGAGGTTTAGTTTCCTAAACCTCTTTTATATTAACACCTTAAAGTTAATTTTTCAACAAATTTTAATATTTTTCATAATGAAGCTTTGATTTTATGTCAACTGCTTCTCTTTTTCTTACTTTTTCATGTCCATAACCTATAGGAATCATTGCCAAAATATTTTTATCCTTAGGTATATTAAACATCTTTCTAAAATATTCTTGGTAATCTTCTCCATCTTTTGTTTTTCCATCTCTAACATCTATAAAAGAAGTATTTAAACCCTCTTCTTGAGCTAAAAGTTGTAAATATGCAGCTGCTATACTTGCTTCTTCAATCCAATACTTAGAATCTTGATTTAAAATAATTACAAGAGCCGGCAAATCTTTTATATAAAGGGTGCCAAATTTTTGCATTTGAGATAATTCTTCTAATTTTTCCTTATCTTCAACTAAAATAAATTCCACATTTCTGGTTCCGCCATAAACCGGTCCCAAAACTGCATAGGATAAAATTTCTTCTATTTTTTCATGATCAACTTTTTTTTCTTCATATTTTCTAATAGAACGTCTTTCATTAATTAATTCTTTTAACATAAAATCCTCCTAAGTTTAAAAATTTTATAATTTTAAAAGCATAAAGCTATTTATTATATTTATACCCTAAAATAAACTTTTGCCTTTAAAATTCTTTTATAAAAATCGTTTTCAACTTTTTATTTTTATTTTATTTTAAATTTTTATTTTAAAATAATTTTTTTATAAATTTTTTTCTTAAAGATAATTATAGAAAAATCCGTTTTTTTCATAATGGAAGAATTCTTTATATTGATATTTTTTAAATAATAACAAACTTATCAAATTTTTTTCAAATTAAAAAATACTTGTTAAAATTTTTAATTTGACTTACAATAAATATGTGCGAAGTGGCTAAAAATACAAGAAAGTTGTCATACCACTTTTTGAACATAAAATTATAAACAATTTTATTATGAATGGATTTTTATTATTTTTTCATAATAGTACTTAATTTCGCACTAAAATTTTTGTAGATTTGAGGTGAATTGTAATGGAAGAGATAAGGCCTAAGGGACATCGTATAAAGTTAATCACCGGTCACTTTGGAAGCGGTAAGACGGAGTTTGCTATTAACTATGCATTATTCTTAAGAAAATATTTTCCAAAGGTTGCAGCCATAGATTTGGACACTATAAACATGTATTTCAGGTTAAGAGAAAAAATTGATTTTTTTGAAGACCATGGAATTACAATTTTAGGTTCTTCTATGAAAAAAGCACAAACTCTTGATATACCTGCAATAGACCCTCAAATATTAATGCCCCTTGAAAATGACGATTATCAAGCCGTTCTTGATATAGGAGGAAATCCTAAAGGTTCCCTTTCTTTGGGCAGATACAGAGATTTGCTCGCTGATAAAGGCTATGATCATTATTTTGTTATAAACAGGAACAGACCTGAAACAAAAGATGTTGCGGACATTGTAGCTTTTATTAAAAGCACTGAGGCCCATTCACAAACAAAAGTGACAGGTCTTATAAACACAACTCATATGCTTAAAGACACCAGTGTAGATGATATTTATTACGGTCAGGAAATTGTTGAGGAAGTTGGAAAACTTCTTAATCTTCCTGTTGTTTACACAGTGGCTCTAAGTGATGTTGCTAAAAAGCTTGCTGAAGAAGGCTCTATAAAAAATGAAATCTTTCCAATAAAACTCTATTTCAGAGACAATTGGATGATATGAGGAGGAAAAAAATGGCAAAAGGTAGAGTGGAATTCAATGAAGTCAGATGCAAAGGATGCGGTCTTTGCGTAACGGCATGTCCTAAAAATGTAATTGAAATCAATCCACACAAAATTAATCAAAAGGGCTATAGCCCTGCAACCGCTGCTCGTCCGGAAGATTGTATAGCATGCTGTAATTGTGCTATAACTTGTCCGGATTCAGTAATTAGTGTTATTAAAATCGGATAAGGGGTGTAAAAATGACAAAAGTATTGATGAAGGGAAATGAAGCGGTAGGTGCAGCTGCAATTAAAGCAGGATGTAAATATTTCTTCGGTTATCCGATTACACCGCAATCAGAAATTCCCGAATATTTATCAAGAGAGCTTCCGAAAATTGACGGTTGCTTTTTACAAGCAGAATCAGAAGTAGCTGCAATTAATATGCTTTATGGTGCATCAGGTGCAGGAGCAAGAGTTATGACATCTTCTTCTTCTCCAGGAATCTCTTTAAAACAAGAAGGTATTTCTTATATGGCAGGTGCTGAGCTTCCATGTTTAGTTGTAAACATGATGAGAGGTGGCCCAGGTCTTGGTTCTATTCAACCATCACAAACTGATTATTTCCAATCTACAAGAGGTGGCGGAAACGGTGACTACAGAACAATAGTCCTTGCTCCTTCAACTGTTCAAGAAATGGTTGACCTTGTAATTTTAGGATTTGATCTTGCTGATAAATATCGTAACCCAGTTGTTCTTATGGGAGACGGAGTTTTAGGTCAAATGATGGAACCTGTTGAGTTTAAAGAATCTGGAGTAGAAAATATTCCTGATAAACCTTGGGCTGCAACTGGTCAAGGAACAAGAAAAGAAAGAAATATTATTAACTCTATCTATCTTTCTCCAGAAGAAATGGAAGAACATAGTTTAGATTTAATGGCAAAATATAAAAAAATTGAAGAAAATGAAGTAAGAGTTGAAGAAATTGGTCTTGATAAAGATTTAGACCTATTATTCTCCGCTTATGGAACAAGTGCAAGAGTTTGCAAAACTGCTATGACTATGCTTGAGGAAAAAGGATATAAGGTTGGTATTATAAGACCTATTACTTGCTGGCCTTTCCCCTATGATTCATACAAAAAAATACCTGAATCTTGTAAAGACATTCTTGTTGTAGAAATGAATCACGGACAAATGACAGACGATGTTAAAATTGGAACTCAAGGAAGACAAAATATTCATTTCTTCTGCAGACTTGGAGGAATGATTCCTTCTGCTGAAGAAGTTTATGAAGCAGCACTTAAGATTTTGGAGGAAAGAAAATGAAAAAACCGGTTTTAAATGAAAATGAAAAATGTATGTACGCATATTCAGAAGGTTTAACCGATGAACCATTGCATTATTGCCCCGGTTGCACTCACGGAATTATCCATAAGCTTGTTGCTGAATGTTTAGTTGAAATGAACTTACTTGATAAAGCAATAGGAGTTTGTCCTGTTGGATGTTCCGTACTTGCATACAAGTACTTTAACTGTGATATGTATGAAGCAGCTCACGGTAGAGCTCCTGCTGTAGCAACAGGTGTTAAAAGAGTTCATCCAGATAAATTTGTATTTACTTACCAAGGTGATGGAGACTTAGCATCAATCGGTACTGCAGAAATAGTTCACGTTGCTCATAGAGGAGAAAAAATTTCAACAATATTTGTAAACAATGCTATTTATGGTATGACCGGAGGTCAAATGGCTCCTACAACTTTAATAGGGCAAGTAACAACAACTTCTCCTTATGGTAGAGATGAAGCTTGGTCAGGTAAGCCTATAAGAATGGCAGAAATGCTTGCAACAATTGACGGTGCAAAATTTGTAGAAAGAGTATCTGTTGATACACCTGCAAATATTAGAAAAGCTAAAAAAGCTATTAAGGAATGTTTCCAATGTCAACTTGACGGAAAAGGATTTGGTATTGTAGAAGTTCTTTCAACTTGTCCTACTAACTGGGGACTTCCAGCTGTAGATGCACTTCAATGGTTAAGAGATAATATGATTCCTTATTATCCTCTTGGAAACTTTAGAAGGGGTGAATAATATGACTACAAGAAAAATTGTAATGGCAGGTTTTGGTGGTCAAGGTGTTATGGCAATGGGACAACTTATTTCTTATGCCGGCATGCTTGAAGGTAAACACGTATCATGGTATCCTTCTTATGGCCCTGAAATGCGTGGGGGTGCTGCAAACTGTTCAGTTGTTGTTTCAACTGACCCTGTTGGAAGCCCTATTATAGCAGTTGCAGATGATGTAGTAGTAATGAACGAACCATCACTTGAACTTTTTGAATCCCATGTTAAACCAGGTGGAAATCTTTTATTAAATTCTTCCTTAGTTCAATCTGAACCTACAAGAAAAGATATAAACATTTATAAAATTCCTGTAAATGATATTGCAGGACAAATAGGTAATCCAAGAGTTGCCAACATGGTTATGCTTGGTGCATACTTAAAAGTTACTGGCCTTGTTGAAAAAGATTCAATTATAGCAGCTTTCACTAAAGTTTACGGAGATAAGAAAAAGAAATTAATTCCTATAAACGAAAAAGCAATAGGCGAAGGTCAAAATGCTGTTGGCAGTCCTCAAGCAAGTAACTTAGAAGGAAAAGTAAACAGAACTCCTGAACAAAACTACAGCTTAAGAGGCGGAGAAAATCCACAAGAAATCAGTTACATTAATGACATCAGAAAAATGGATAAAGAAGACGAAGAAAAAATATTCTCCAGTGAACTTAATATTGTAAAACAAGCTCTATTAAATGAAATTGAAGGTATTAACTACTTTAAAGTAAGTGCTTCACAATTTAGTGGACAAGAAACAGCTAAGATTTTTGAATCTCTTGCTCATCAAGCAGATGAACATGTTGAATATTTAATGAGACTTAAAGATCAAATTGAAAAACACGAAGCAGGTATTTTTGATAAAATTAAATCAGCTTTTGAAACTCAAAAAGAAGAAGAATGGTCAAAAATCAAAGCAGAAAGAACTCCAATGGCTCTTTCAATTTTCAATTTGGGTATGACCATTAAGAGAAACAACATAGAATTCTATGAAAAAGCAAGCGAAAAATCAGCTATTGAAGATGCAAAAAAACTTTACAAAGAACTTGCTTATTGGGAAAATTTCCAACTTGGTCAATTAAAAGAACAATATGAAATGTTAAAACGTGAATGGTGGAGCGATCAATCCTTTGCACCATATTAAAATTAAGTAATTTATTTTAATAAACATAAATTTACACACTGTACAAAGAAGGTGATGAGAAAATATAATCTCATCACCTTTTTAATTTTTTATTATTTCAATTTAATTTTATTTGTGTTATTATATATGTGTAAAAGAAATTATCCTTTTGTATTTTTCTTATTTTTTATTTTTTTACTTTCCTTAAAGAAAAACCGACTATAAAAAGTCGGTTTTTCTTTTTTTTATTTTAAATATTTTTTAAGTTCATCAACCTTATCAGTCTTTTCCCAAGTTAAATCCAAATCATCTCTACCAAAATGTCCATAAGAAGCAACTTGTTTGTAGATAGGTCTTAAAAGATCCAAGTTTTTAATTATAGCTGCAGGTCTTGGATCAAAATGCTTTTTAATAATTTCTTCAATTTCATTGTCGGAAAGTTTTCCAGTTCCGAAAGTTTCCACATAAATTGAAGTAGGTCTTGCAAGGCCTATAGCGTAAGCAAGTCCAATTTCACATCTATCTGCAAGTCCTGCTGCAACAATATTTTTTGCAATATATCTTGCATAATAACAAGCAGATCTGTCAACTTTTGTAGGATCTTTTCCGCTGAAAGCACCGCCACCATGACGAGCGTATCCACCGTAAGTATCTACAATTATTTTTCTTCCAGTAAGTCCCGCATCACCCATAGGACCTCCAACAACAAATCTTCCTGTAGGATTTACAAAATACTTTGTATTTTCATCTAAAAGATCTTTTGGAACAATTTCATCAATTACATAT
Organism: Peptoniphilus sp. BV3C26; assembly: GCF_000478985.1. GTDB lineage: Bacteria > Bacillota > Clostridia > Tissierellales > Peptoniphilaceae > Peptoniphilus_B > Peptoniphilus_B koenoeneniae. The sequence goes on along the minus strand of NZ_AWXB01000056.1, from coordinate 8,262 downwards.
TTTATTAAGTCTTCTTTTATTTTTTCATTTGAAACTTCCGGTGAATGTTGGCTGGAAATAACAATGTTTTCTATTCTTACAGGCACATTGTCGTGGTATTCCACAGTAACTTGAGTTTTTCCATCAGGTCTTAAATAATCTAATTTACCACTCTTTCTAACATCAGTAAGTTTTCTTGCAAGCTTATGCGCAAGACTTATAGGCAGGGGCATAAGTTCCTTTGTTTCTTTGCAAGCATAGCCAAACATAATTCCTTGGTCCCCTGCTCCAAGCTCGTCAAAATCTTTTGCTCCTTCTTTAAATCTGTCAACTCCCATAGCAATATCTTGAGATTGTTCTTTAACTGCACATAATACTGCGCAGGTGTCAGCATCAAAACCGTATTTTGCTCTGTCATATCCTATCTCGCGAACTGTATCTCTTACAATTTGTGTAAAATCAACATAAGTTTTTGTGGAAATTTCTCCCGTAATAACTACCATACCTGTTGATGCCATTGTTTCACAAGCAACCCTTGCCTGCGGGTCATCACTAATTATAGCATCAAGAATTGCATCTGAAATTTGATCGCAAACCTTGTCCGGATGTCCTTCTGTAACGGACTCCGATGTAAATAACCATTTTTTCTATTTTTTTCCTCCGATATATTCTATAAAAATTAATACCTAAAATAAAAAAACCTTAAACCGAAAGTTTAAGGCTGTCCTTATCTTCCGGAATTATCCGTGGGATTTAGCACCACTTACAGGTTGCCGGGTTTCATCGTGCCCATTCACTCCACCACTCTCAATAAGGTATTAACTGCAAGTATAATATCACAAGTTTTTTTTTAATACAAACAAAATTTATTAAAAGTAAAAATTTTAATAAAAATAAGATACAATATTCATAGGTGAAATCATGATAAAAATTGACGGTTTAGTAGAAAAAATTATTTATAGAAATGATGAAAATGCTTGGACTGTTGCCTTAGTTACTACAGAAGATGGAAGCCTTACAGTAACAGGCAATGCTATAAAAATTGAAATTGGAAAAGAATATACCTTTGAAGGAGATTTTTTTGTCCACAAAAAATTTGGCGAACAATTTTCCTTTAAAAATTTAAATGAACATATTCCTACTTCAAAAGATGGCATTATAAAATATTTGTCCTCAGGCTTAATCCCCTTTATAGGAAGAAGAATGGCTGAAACCATCTATAAAAAATTTGGAGATGAAACCCTTTTAATCTTAGATAAGGAGCCAGAAAAACTTCTTCAGATTCACGGTATAGGCGCTAAAAAATTTGAAAAGATATCAGAATACCTTAAAGCAAATAAAGATGCCTCTAAGGTCATGTATGAGCTTTACAGGTATGGAATTAGTCCATCGGCTGCCTTTAAAATTTACACTTTATACGCAAATGAAACTTTAAATGTAATAAGGGAAAATCCCTATAGGATTGCAGACGAAATAAAGGGCATAGGTTTTAAAACAGCAGACTCCATCGCCCTTAAATTAGGCTATAAAAAAGATTCCAAGGAAAGGATAATATCAGCCTTAAAATGGACTATAAATTATGCAGTTAATGACGGCCACACCTACCTACCAAAAGATGTCCTTATAAAAAAATCTTCCAAACTTTTGGAAATTAATGAAGATTTAATTGAAGATCAAATTATAAATTTACAATTCAGTAAATATTTTTATCTTGAAAAAATAAATGACCAAATAAATTGCTACAAAGCCTCAATGTACAAGGAAGAAAATTATGTTGCCGGAAAACTTACAAAACTTTCCTTGCAAAAATTTGAACTTAAAAATAATATTGAAAATTCTATTAAAGAAATTGAAGAAAGAAAAAATATAAAACTTGCAGAAAATCAAAAAGAAGCAGTAAAAGAAGCTTTAACAGGAGGCCTTACAGTTATAACAGGAGGCCCCGGCACAGGAAAAACAACAACTTTAAAAACAATAATAGATTTGGCAGAAAAGGAAAATTTAAAAACAGTTCTTGCAGCTCCAACCGGTCGTGCAGCAAAGAGAATGGAAGAAGCAACTTTAAGAGAGGCTTCAACTATCCATAAATTATTGGAAATCACTCCTAATAGCGATTATTTTGAAATTGAAGAAATTGACGGAGATTTAATTATAGTTGATGAATGTTCCATGGTGGATTTGTTTTTAATGAGCACCCTTCTTAGGGCGGTAAAGGATAATTCCAGGCTTGTCCTTGTGGGAGATAAAGACCAACTTCCCTCCGTTGGCGCAGGCAATGTCTTGTCCGACATAATAAATTCAAAAATAATAAATGTTGTCTACTTAAATAAAATTTTTAGACAAGAGGAAGGCTCTCTTATTGTAAAAAATGCCCACTTGATAAACAGCGGAAAAATGCCCCTTATAGACAATAAATCAAAGGACTTTTTCTTCATTCAAAGCCCCAATGTAAATGAAAGTTTAAATACCATAGTTGATCTTGTTAAAACAAGGCTTCCCGACTTTAAAAACTATGATTCTTTAAAGGATATACAAGTTTTATCTCCAACTAAAAAAGGTCTTACAGGAGTTGACAACTTAAATAAGGTCTTGCAAGAAAATTTAAATCCTCAAAATAAAAAAGAAGAGATAAAATTTATGGACACAATTTTTAGGCCTGGCGATAAGGTTATGCAAATAAAAAATAACTACAATCTCCAATATAAAATCGAAACTGAAAATTATCATGAAGAAGGTCAGGGAATTTTTAATGGAGAGCTGGGCTTTATAGAAAGTGTCGATGCAGACTCTGACACCATGACAATTGTTTTTGATGATGTAAAAAAAATAGAATACCAAAGAGAAAATTTTTCGGAGCTTACTTTGGCTTATGCAAGCACCGTCCACAAATCTCAAGGTTCGGAATTTCCAGCAGTAATAATTCCCCTCCACTCAGCCCCCTTTATGCTTATGACAAGAAATATAATCTATACAGGTATAACTAGGGCAAGTCGCATGGTCGTCCTTGTAGGAGAAATAAAATATTTAAAAACTATGGTGGAAAACAACCATCAAAATAAAAGATACTCATCTTTAGACAGAAAATTAATTGAAACAATGGAAAAGAGAAAAATTTATGGTTTTATATAAGTGTTCAAATTGCAGAGATGAAATTTACAAAAATTATCTTTGTAAAAATTGCTTTTCCCTCCTCACTTTTATAAATGAAGAAGTGGAAGAAGAAAATTATAAAATTTATATAATTTTAAAATACCAAGGACTTTTAAAAAATCTCCTTATAAATTTTAAATTTAAGGACTCAACCTTTCTATCAAAAGTTTTTGGAGATATTATGGCTGAAAAAATTTTATCCATGAATTTAATTTCAAAATATGATTTTTTCTGCCCCATACCCATGTATGAAAAAAATAGGCTTAAAAGAGGCTATAATCAAGTTGAATTAATTGGAGATTATATTAGTTCAAATACCCTTATGCCCTATAAAAAAGCTTTGAAAAAAATAAAAGCTACAAAAGACCAGGTAGGCTTAAATAAAATTCAAAGAGAAAAAAATTTAAAAGGTGCCTTTTTTGCAGAAAATATAGAAAATAAAAAAATACTTTTAATAGATGATATCTTTACCACAGGCTCAACTATAAAAGAAGCAAGAAAAGAACTAATAAAAAAAGGCGCCCTTAAAGTGGACGCTCTTGTTTTATGCTCTTGAATATTGGTCTTTCATATAATACTTGTCAATGTAATCCTCAAAGGTAATGGACTCATCTCTATAAGTTCCATCATCAAAAATTTCCACAATTCTATTTGCTATTGTTGAAATAAATTGATGGTCGTGAGAGGTGAAAAGTATATTTGACTTATAATTTATAAGACCGTTATTTACAGCTTCAATACTTTCAAGATCCAGATGATTTGTAGGTTGATCAAAAATCAATACATTTGCCGGTTTAAGCATCATTTTTGAAAACATCATCCTTACCCTTTCTCCTCCAGAAAGAACATTAGCTTCTTTTAAAACCTCATCTCCAGAGAATAACATCTTACCTAAAAAGCCTCTTAAATAAATTTCCGATTGTTCCTCAGAATATTGCCTTAAGAAATCTACCAAATTTAATTTTACATCTTCAAAAAATTTTGTATTATCTTTTGGAAAATATGAGTAAGTTATAGTTTGTCCCCACTTAAATTCTCCCTGATAATCTTCATCAGCCTTTGTTATTGTTTCAAAAAACTTGGTAATTGCCAGTTCATTCCCTATAAAGGCAATCTTATCATCTTTATTTACCCTCATGGAAAAATCTTTTAATAAATATCCCTCATCATTTTTTAGAGAAAGATTTTCTATATTTAAAATTTCATTTCCAACTTCTCTTGAAAGATCAAAACCTACAAAAGGATACCTCCTGGAAGAAGGTTTAATATCATCAAGAGTTATTTTATCAAGAAGTTTTTTCCTGCTGGTTGCCTGTCTGCTCTTAGACTTATTTGCAGAAAAACGTCTTATAAATTCTTGAAGTTCTTTAATTTTTTCTTCTTTTTTCTTATTTTGATCCTTTGCCATCTTTAGAGCAAGTTGAGAAGAATCATACCAAAAATCGTAATTTCCCACAAATAAAGTAATCTTTCCAAAATCTATATCCACCATGTGAGTGCAAACTTCATTTAAAAAATACCTGTCGTGGCTTACAATAATTACAATGCCTTCAAAAGCCGCAAGAAAATCTTCAAGCCAGATGACTGCCTTTATATCAAGACCGTTTGTAGGCTCGTCAAGAAGTAAAATATCCGGCTTGCCAAAAAGAGCTTGAGCAAGAAGAACCTTAACCTTTTCAGATTCTAAAAGTTCGCTCATATTTTTATAATGAAGATCAGTTCCTATTCCAAGACCCTGTAAAATTGTTGAAGCTTCAGATTCAGCTTCATAACCGTTCATTTCCATAAATTCCCCTTCAAGAGCCGCAGCTCTCAAACCATCTTCATCTGAAAAATCCGGTTTCATATATATGGCATCCTTTTCGGTTTTTATATCATATAATTTTTTATTGCCCATAATTACAGTGTTAAGAACATCATATTCATCAAAAGCATAGTGGTCCTGAGCAAGTTTACTCATTCTGGAATTTTTATCCATGGAAACATTGCCGCTTGTAGGATCTTTTTCTCCTGCAAGAATTTTTAAAAAAGTTGATTTTCCTGCTCCATTAGCCCCTATTACTCCATAGCAGTTGCCGGGAGAAAAATTTAAATTTACATCATCAAAAAGTTTTTTATCTGGAAAAATTACACTTAAATTATTTACACTTAACATTTTTCACCATCCTTAATTCCTTAGAAATTATATCATAAAAAAATATTTTATCATGAATATTTTATTTATATAAAGGGTAAATATTTTACGAGGTGATACTATGAAAAAATTATCTTTATTTTTGGCATTTGTATTTTTATTTTCATCCCTAGTTACATATCCCTATGCAAGCCAAAAAAAAGTTAAAGCGTCAGACACTGAAGAAATTGAAAAAATTAAAAGTGTCTTTAATATTAAAGATAATATAGAATCTTTTAATATTAGTGAAAACAAGGACGGAAACAATTATAGGAAACGCTACAATTGGATTTTTAAAGATAAAAACTCAATTACAGTAGTTCTTGATGGCAAGGGAAATATTATAAACTATTTTAGCTATAATGCTAAAGACTCTAAAAAAACCATAAATGTGGATAAGGATTTGATTGTAAAAAAGGCAAATGAATACCTTGAAAAAATAAATCCTCAACTTTTAAAGGACTTTAAACTTGAATCAACTAAATATTTTCTTAACAGCGGCCGTGTAAATTTATTCTTTTCAAGATATTACAAGGACATTAAGTTTTTATACTCAGACATAAATATGGAAATTAACCTTTCAGACCTTTCCCTATTTTCTTTTAACATTTCTGGTTATTATGAATATCCTAAGATGCCTGAACCTAACCCTAAATATTCTTTAGAAGACGCTGCAAAAGAAATGAATAAACTTTATCCTCTAAGACTTTACTACAGTCCCTACACTGAAAATAAGGCTAAACCTGTCTATGGAATTTCTCAATTTGATTGTCTTGATGCAGATACTCTTAAACCTGAAAAAAATATAAGAAATATAAGAAATATGCCCTATGAAGAAGGTTCTAAAAATGAAAAAGCCATGGATACAAGTGAAAAAAATTCTTTAAGTCCAGAAGAAGAAAAGGGCTTAAAGGAAAGAAAGGAAATAAGGGAAATAAAAGATGCCATAGCTGTGGTTAAAGATTTAGTTCCTAAAAATCTTAAATTAACATCTTCATCATTATCAAAGATGGATAAGGAATATGTAATAGATTTGGATTATTCTAATAAGTCTGATTACAGATCTTTTATCCTTGACGGAAAAAATTTAAATATTTTGTCTTACTACAAGGAAGGCCAAAATATGAAAAAGGCAAATATCGACAAGAAAACTGCCTTAAATTTAGGAAAAAATTTTTACAATAAGTATTCTTCAAAGATTTCCCCTATTGATTTTAATATTTACGATTATTCTTCCGGTCCAAAGGATACAAGAATTAATTTTTACCAAGTTAAGGACAATATACCGATTTTAAACTCCGGTCTTGACCTTTCAATTGCCAACGGAAGTAAGGAAGTTATAGATTATAATATCTCTTTATTTAATGGCAACTTTGACAAAATCCCTGAAGATATTAAACCTCTTGATGAGGCTTTAAAAGCTTATTATGAAAAACTTGGCTTTGGTCTTATATACACCCTTGAAAATAATAAGCCAAAACTGGTTTATGGTTTTACTAAAGATTTAAGCTATATGAATCCTAAAACTTTAGAGGTTAAAAATGCAAAAATAAATTATGAAAACCTTGAAAGCTCAAAATATAAAAATGAAATTGCAAAATTAGCTGACTTTAATATAGGAATTAAAAATGCTGATGTAACTAGGACTGCCACTGAAAAAGATTTAGTCTTTTTACTTATGGTATGTGATTTTTCAGGAGAAAATATTCCTGTTCCCTACGAAAATTTTTCTGTAAGTAATTCAGGTTTTTACAGAAGTTTTGAAGGCCTTAAAGATGACAGACCCTTAAAACTTTCTGTCGCAGCTAAAAATATTTTAAAAGCTAGAGGCATGATATATTTTGAAGACATTAAAAATTTAGATGCTTTTAACAAAGATTTATTCAAATCTTTTAAAGATGGGGACCTTGCTTATTTGGCAAATGCCTATGCTTTAGGTCTTTTTGAAAAAGATGAGATAAGCACTGATGATTTGAAGCTCGATTATTTACTTCATATTATTTATAATTTAATGAATAATTTTAAAAGATAATACTTAAATTTTATATGTTTATAATTTTAAAAGAGGACGGAAAACCGCCCTCTTTTTTATTATTAATGCAGTAATGGATTTTACGGTTTCCGTTTTTTACTTTTGTTGGATTTAGGGACTAATTTATTTATCAGCGTGTATAATGTGGGAGAAAAAAATAAATATTTTTTATAAATTATTTTTTTATGCTCTATGTAGAGCATTTTTAAAATTATATTCTAATTTTTAATTAACATTAATTTTAAATTATTTAAGAAATACTTTCATTTTAAACAAACTTCTTATTGCCACAACCTTTGAAAATCCTGTAGGGACCGGTTTACCGGTCCGCGTGTATAATGTGGGAAAACAAAACCTGCATTTGATTTAAAATTTATTTTAAATTTACATTTTTATTTTATTTTATGTTTTTTCAATTTATATTTTTTCTACATTTTTTCTTTCTCTTTTTTTATTTTACATACATAACGCGATGGGGACTAATGGACTTGCGATTGTCCCTAACGTCCCCCTCGCGGCTCCCCCCTCCTTACCCCTCGAAAGGCTTTTTAAAGGTGGAAAAGCTTACGCTTTTCTTTCCTATTGTTTCTGTGGAGGTTGAATATATATTTACCTTTTTTCATTTTTCTATTTTATTTCAAATTATTCGGCTTACGCCGCCGGACCAATAAATTGGTCCCTACATTCCCTTGCAAAGGTTCTAATCTTATGAATCCTTTCGCATAAATTTACCCCACATTCCGGCGTGGATTCCATGTTCGGATGAAATTATAATAAATTTGTGTGTGGGATTTTGTGGGGCCTAGGGACCGGTTTACCGGTCCGCGTGTTTTTTGTGGGAGAAAAAAATAAATATTTGATTTAAAATTTATTTTAAATTTACATTTTTTATTTTTTATTTTTTTTATTTTTAATTTTTTACTAACTA
>NZ_AWXB01000055.1 GCF_000478985.1 Peptoniphilus sp. BV3C26 | reverse complement strand
TTTTAAGCCTTTTGTTGTTGTGGAAATCTGGCACAATCTTGAGAGGATACGTTACAGATACGTTACACATAAGTTACAAAAGGTTCTATATAGAATCTACTGCATCAAGCATAATATCAAGTCTGGCTGGCTGATATAGTTTTGTAGTAGATTCTTTTTCATGGCCCATAAGATCTGCTTGGGTTTTATTGTCAATATTATTAATTCTTAAAAGCTCTGCGTAGGTGTGCCTACATGAATAAGGCACAAACTTATTAGAATTAATTCCGCATTTTTCTAAAGCTTCTTTAAAATATTTCTTGCTGTAGTTATCTACGCTCATTTTTTCACCCGTTACTGTTTTTAACAAATATCCGTTCTTATTTGCGGAATTTATCATTTTTTTGACTACTGGTAATAATTTTTTTGGAATAGGAATAATCCTATTTTTGCCCTTTTCAGTTTTAACTCCAACTCCTTCAATTTTTCTTTTTTCAATAGAAGTATTAAAAATAGTACATTGTATCATTTCAGAGGGCCTCATGCCTGTATAAGTCATCAAAAGGATGCTGTCTACATAATCAATTTTAAATACGTTTTGCCATAATTTTTCAATGTCAGAATTCGTAAAAGAATCTCTGGTCTGTGGCTTTTTTTGAGAAAATACAATAATTCCTTGCGAAGCATCAAAAGACACGATCTCCTCTTTTAAAAGGTACCAATATACGATTTGCAAAACTACCTTAGTTCTTTGCTTGGTTGATTGGCCTAAAACTTCTCCAGTTTTTTTGTTAATAAGATTATTGAATACATCTTGATAGTCGCTTGTACTTATTGTTTTTACATCTTTTTCCCACAGAGGCTCTAACCTCTTAAAGTCATTTTCATAACTTTCCAAAGTTCTTTCAGAAGTTTTGCCTATTTCGTAAAGTTCTTTAATAGATAGATCAAAGGCCTCTTTAAGTGTGTATTTCTTTTCAGATTTTTTCTTGCACAACTCTTGCCAATTTTGCAGAGCTTCTTTAGCTTCTCTTAAAGTTTGAAAAGTGCCTAATGAAATTTGTTTAAATTCATTTGGTGCGACTTCAACTGGTGGAGTTCTCACCCAATACTTTTTAGATCTATTGCCTTTTAATTTTGTGATTGATCCAATAAAATTCTTTTTTGCCATTTTAATCACCTCATCTTTTTGATATAATTTTTTTGGGAAGTAAAACACTTAGTGTTTTGGAGAGCTTGCATTTTATGCGGGCTCTTTTTTTGTATCATAAAATATTATTTATTTTCTTTTTTATAACTTCTTATCACTATTAAAGAAATGACAATAGGTATAAAACTTAAAAACATAACTGTTTTATCTTTAGTAAGTAGCGAAAGTATAAAAGTAATAATTCCTACAGGCAATATTACGAACTTATATATTTTATAATAGCCTTTTGGTATCTTAACTTTTGGTACTGGCTCTAAATTATTACAGTATTCACTGAAATCATCATCTTCAGAGCTAGAAATTAAATCTCTAATGTCGACTGTGGTCTTATCATAAACTTTATTGTAAACAGATTTCTTTGGATCCTTAACTATTCCTGCACCTTTCTTTCCATAAGTAGGATCGATTGATTTCTTAACTGCTCTTTTCATTTTTCCTGTAGTTCTGGAAGAAATTGATTTTTTAATACTTGGCTTTCTCATACCAATTTTCATGAAATACCTCCTTTTTAAGAGAAGACAAAGAGTGCTTGCGCAATGCACTCTTTAATCTTTCTTGCTGTAAACTCCAACAAGCTTTCCTAATACTCTTATATTTCCGCTGGTGTAGACTCTTGGCCAATCTGTCAGATCGGGATTTTCTGCTTGTAAAATAATGCTATTGTTGGTTAAACTAAATCTTTTTAAGGTCGCTTCGTCATCTATTAATATTGCTCCAATTTCGCCATTTTCTAAAGTTGGTTGTTGTCTGATAAACACTATATCGCCGTCATAAATATTGGCATTGACCATTGAATCACCTTTGACACAAAGCCCAAAGTCTGCACGTACTCTGCTGTCTATTAGAAAGTAATCAACAATATTCTCTTCTGCTAATATAGGGCTTCCAGCTGCAATAGTTCCTAATATAGGAATTGACTGAGCATTTTTTAGTGGCGCCTGTGGTTCTTCACTACTTTCTGTTAGGTCAGTTCTTCTAATTCCAAAATAGTTTGCTATTTCTTGTATTTTATCTGGCCTTGGATAAGTATTTTTGTTAAACCAGTTTGAAACAGTTGTTTCAGGATATTTCATTTCTCTGGCAAATTCAGTTTGTGTTAGATCCAACTTGTTTAAATAATATAAAAGATTTTTAACTAAAATATCATTTCTACTTTCAGTCATTTGATTCACCTCACTTTCTTACTTATATAATACCCCTTTTAGGTAACAAAAACAACAAAAAAGTAAAAAAAAGAAAAAAAACTACCGATAAAGGGTTGACAGTACCGAATAAAGGGAGTATACTTGCATTGTACTAAGATGAGAGGGGGCGAGAAAACGTGGTTACAACAATAACTTTAAGAGCAGCTAGAGTAAATGCTGGATTATCTTTAAGAGAAGCAGCAGAAAAAATAGGAAAAAGTCCAAAAGCTGTGAGTTACTGGGAGCGAGGGATCGTACCGATTAAAGCTATAGATTTTGATAAGCTATGTACTGAAGTGTATAGTATAGATCCATCTATAGTAGAGATTCCTATTGTAGATGACGGAAATTACGATGAGTAATTTTTTTTACTCAAACACTACCGAAAAACGGGAGAAAAAGAGGTGTACAGAATGTTACCAAAAAAAATACCAGTAACAGAAGCTTATAAATTATTAGGCATAACAAAAGAAAGTTTAACGCAGGGTTTAAAACAAAACTGTTTTCCTTTCGGAGTAGCAGTAAAGCACGAAATTGAATGGAGCTATTTTATATGGCTAAGACCATTATTAAAATTCTTAGATATGTCAGAAGCAGAATATGAGGAGTGGAAAGAACATGGAAAACAATGAAAGATAAAAATAGTAATAATAGTGAAATATTAAGTTTCTTAATCAATATTTTAGTAAGTGTAATAACTACTACAGTAGTTTACTTCTTACTATCCAAATAATAATGGTCGTGAGTGCAGAAACAAAAAGAAAGGTGAATCAATGAAAGAAATTAAATGCGATGGATGTGGAAAAGTAATTAAGGGATATTATCCAGATGTAGAAATTCAAGGATGTGATTACTACAAACACACTTTAATAGTGCCTGGAATGAAAAAAACAAAAATTAATTATTCATTAGAAATTGATGCTCGTGAGGGAAATAACCCAGCTAAATATAATTTTTGTTCATTGTCATGTTTAGAAAAAAGCTTGGACCATATCAAAGAACTAATTGATGGGTAAAATATCAACTATTTTTAAAGGTAATGGTAACAAGTATTCAATTCGAGGACTTTTTTCAAAGATTTTTCCATTCCAATAGTTATTAGCAAACATTTCTACTGAAAACATACTTAAATTTGCGGCAATAATGTCACGCCAAGCAGCATCGAATTTATAAATATGATCCGACTCAAAGACTAATATATTTGCTGATTGAAGTTTTAATTGTTTGTACCAAAAAGTGGCTTCTTTTATAGAAGAGGAGCAAAAAACACTTTGGAACCTGGAAGGCAAGTTTGAGAATGACTTTTGACGAAATATTTCTAAGATTACTTCAGAAGTATAAGAACTGTATTCAACAGAGCTGGGGTTTATGTATGAAGAATATTTATAACCCATTTGGCTAAGACCTTCAGGGAAATGGTCTTGGCAATATTCCAAAAGTTCTGGATTTGAGTTTGTAGGTAACGACAAGTAATTCAACACATCATTTACTTTGAAATGAGTTTTTCTATTAACGTGATAAAAAAGCATTTAATCATCTCCTTATGGAGATTATAGCAAATAAAGAAAGGAGCAGAAATGGATAAAAACGAAAAACTAATATTGAAAGTACAAAAGAACTACTCTCCAGCTAATGCATATTTAAGAATTACCACAGATGTAGCTGAAAGAGTTAAATCTGTAGCAAAAAACGTAAATAAAGATTACTCAACGATCACTTGCGAATTATTAGAATTTGCACTTGATAGAGTTGAAATCATTGAATGAGGTGAGAGAAATGAAATTAGTTTTTAAAAATGGAAGCTATATAGATTTTAACAAAGGCATCTGGGTAGGGTTAAAAGCCATAGTTTTTATGGTGCTTTTAATTTCACTGCTTGCATTTGTAGGAGATTGATATATGAGAGAGGCAAATGAAAAAAGCCCTGCAGCTACCAACAACAGGACTTTAAATAAGTAAAAAAACATTTATTTGCCTCTATTATAACACAAGGAGGATGAAAATGAAAAAAATAGAATGTTTTAAAGCATCTGACGGAACGCTTTTTGAAAGATTTGAAGACGCTCAAAGCTATGAAGAGAAAAGAAAAATTGAAGATGATTTAAGAATGACTTTAAATGTAAGCATTAAAGAAAGTTCTTTAAAAACTATCATATCTAAAAGCTATTATAGCGGAGAAAATGCTAAAGACTTATTTGTCGACTATCTTGCAGAAGTCATGCTAAGAGATATAGAAGCTTTTAAAGATGTTTTTTGCGGAGGCTTAAATGAAAATAAAAATTAAAACTTTAAAACTGCAAAATTTTAAAGGAATTAAGGACTTAACAATAGATTTTAAAGATTTAACAAATATAAGTGGCGATAACGCAGTAGGTAAGACAACAATCTTTGATGCCTACTCCTGGTTACTATGGGATAAGGACAGTTTAAATCGCAAAGACTTTGCAATCAAGCCTTATGACAAAAACGGCGAAGAGATCCACAACTTAGAATCTATGGTTGAGGGTACTCTGGAATTTGATGATGAAGAAATCACTTTGAAAAAGATCTACAAAGAAATCTGGACGAAGAAAAGAGGATCTACACAAGCAGAATTCACAGGCCACACTACCGACTACTATATGAACGCTGTACCAGTTAAAAAGAAAGAGTACACAGACAGAATCTCAAGTGTTATCTCTGAAGACAACTTCAATCTGCTTTCAAATCCTTTGTACTTCAATCAAATTTTAGACAAGAACAAAAGACGAGAAGTCATCTTAGGACTAATAGACGAAGTAAAGCCTGAAGACATAATTGCAAAGAATAAGGATTTAAAAGAGTTAAATCTAAAAGACTATACAGTAGATGAATTAAAGAAAATTGCAAAAGACACAGCCAAGAAAATCAACAAGGACATTGAGTCTATACCAGCAAGGATTGACGAACTAAACAAATCTAAGGTTAAAGATATAGATTTTGGTGCTTTAGATTTTAGAAAAAGAGGAATCCTGCCAGCGATTAAAGAAATAGACACGAAACTTGCAGATGTTTCAAAAATGGCTGAGGGCATGACTGAGATAACAGAGAAAATTACAGAACTTCAAAAAGAGAAAACAGATCTAACAGAAAAATACCAAAATAAATGCTTAGAAGTAAAACTTAAAAATAAAAAAATTTTACAAGAAAAAGAACATGACAAATTAGTAATTGAAGAAGCTAAAAAGAATATAGAAAAGCTTAAAGATTTAGTTGAAAAGGCTAGGGAAAAATGGCAAGAAGTCCACAAAGAACAATATCAAGGAAATTTTAAATGTCCAACTTGCGGGCAGGATTTATTGCCTGACCAAATTGAAAAAACTATGGCCAACTTTAATAAGAAAAAATCTGAGAAATTAACAAGTATTGAAGAAAAAGCAAAAGATTTAAAGATAAAAATTGAAGAATGCGAAAAAACAATTTATGTGGTCAAGGAATATAAGACAGAAGACCTGCCGACAGAGCCTGAAAGACTTAAAGAAATTGACCAGGAAATAGCAGAAACCAAAGAAAGATTAAATAGCTTTTCCTTAACTGACAAGACAGAACTTTTAAAGAAAAAAGACGAGCTTAATAAAGAGTTGGATGAAGTCAATAGAGAGCTTTCATTGCAAGGACAAGACGATAAGATTGACGAGAGAATTAAAGAGCTTGAAAGCCAAGAAAAAGACCTTGCAAAGTCTTACGAGGAGCAACAAAGAATTATTTATCTTTGCGAAGAATATACAAAAACATACGTCAATTTAGTAAGCGGCAGAATCAATAACAGTTTTAACCGTGTTAAATTTAAGCTTTTTGAAAATCAAATAAATGGCGGAATAACTGAAGCTTGCGAAGTAACTCTTGGTGGTGTGCCTTACGGTGATTTAAACAACGCGGCAAAGATAAACGCAGGTCTTGATGTGATTAATACTCTGTCAGATAGGCTTGATTTAAAAGTACCAATATTTATAGACAACGCAGAAAGCGTAAATAAGCTGATTAAGACAGATGCACAGTTAGTGAGATTGATAGTCAGTAAAGATAAGGAGCTTAAAGTTGAGTGAAGTTTTAGATGCTTGGTGGTATACACCTTTCACCGCTGAAATTCCTGTGATTGGAATAGTTAAAGTCAAGACAGAGAGCGAAGTTAAATTTTATATAGGCACAGGCTACGGTCAAGATTTAAAAGAAGACATAGAAAGAATTTTAAAATATGGGGATAGATTTTATCCAGAGGTTTTTGGAGGAAAAGAATGAATAACGTGAATTTAATTGGAAGATTAGTAAAAAATCCTGAACTTAGATACAGCCAATCAGGAATGGCAGTTTTAAGGTTTACAGTTGCAGTTGACAGAAAATTAAGTAAAGACAAGAAAGAAGAGGCACAAAGAAATAACCAGCCGACAGCAGATTTTATATCCTGTGTAGCTTTTGGAAGTACAGCAGAAGTCATAGCGAATTATCACAGTAAGGGAAGTCAGATAGGAGTTGAAGGTAGAATACAAACAGGCTCATACGAGAAAGACGGAAGAACAATTTATACAACTGATGTCATGGTGAATGCCATCACTTTTGTTGGATCTAAAAATAATACTGATGGTGGAAATTACCGAAATAGTAATAACAAGCAAGATGATTATAGTGATGATGGATTTTTCCCAGTAAATAATGACGATATACCATTTTAATATCATGGAACTTTCAAAATTATTAAATGAACTTTTAAAAGTTTTAAAAATAGATGAGACGGAAGAAATACCTAAAGCTTTGTTTAATGCAGTAATAAACAAAGACGTAGAAGTTTTTGATGCTTATTTAAATGTTGTTAATGGAAATTTAAATACTGATTATTTACAAAAAGTGTACCAGTATTATTTCGCTAATAGAAAAGAATTGGGTCAAGATTTCACACCTGAAAGTTTAGCTAAGCTTTTAGGAGAAATAACTAAAGGAGCAGATGAAGTTATAGACCTTTGCTCAGGCTCGGGAGCCTTAACAATTCAAGCTTGGAGCTTAAATCCCAACAGATCCTTTATTTGCTACGAAATTGATGATACTGTAATTCCTTTTTTACTTTTTAATTTATGTGTAAGAAATATAAAGGGCAGGGTGTATCACCAAAATTTATTTAACAATAAAAAGTTTGTAATTTATGAACTAAAACAAAGTGAAAAATTTTCGGAGGTTAAAATTGTCAGAAATAATCAGTAACCCGCCATATAATTTAAAATTTGAAGATGGGCAAAATGACTGGGATATCAGTGAAAAACTTCTTAACACTAATGCTAATTTTGCATTTGTAGAAATTGGTTTAAAACTTGCCACAGGCAAAGCCTGCTTTCTTTTGCCAAAAGGAATACTTTCAACAAATATTAAAGCAGAGCTCGAGATAAAAAAAAGACTTGTAAATGGCGGAAATATTTTAAGTTGTATAAGTCTACCAGAAAGAATGTTTGAATCTACTTCAATCCCCGTTTGCATTTTAATAGTCCAAAAAAAGCCAACAGAAAATATTTTAATGATTGATTTAACTTCTGCTTGCCAGAAACAAATAAGAGAACAAAATGGGCAATTAGGAGGTAATTCACACACTAAAAGAACTTATAAGAAAACCATAAACATTTTAAGCGATGAAACTATCCAAGGGGTAGCTGAAGCTATAAAAAATTTTAAACCATATAAAAATTTATCAAAAATTGTTCCGACAGAAGAAATTAAAAAACAAGGATATATCTTAAATCCTGCGAGATATTTAGATTTTGAAAACATTGAAGAAGAAAGGCGAGATATAAAGGACATAGTTAAAGACATCAATCTATACAGAAGACATAAAAATAAATTGAAGCTTGTTATAAACGAAACCTTAGCGAAGAAATTAGGTTTTAAAAATCTTATAAAGCATTATAAAAACCAAAAAGAAATTGATGAAGTCTTAATAAAGAATGTTAAAAAGATTTCAGGGACAGACCTTTTAAAAGATGATTATTTTCAACTAACTAAAAACAAAAACCAATTTGAATTTAAAAACAATGACCCTGAACTTTTTTCAGAGATTTTGCAAAGTATTTACCAAGATTGGAAAGCTAATATTATGTTTTTAAATAACGTGGAAAATATGTATTTAGCAGAACTCAGAGATACACTTTTACCAAAATTAATGAGTGGTGAATTAAATATTGAACAAATTGAGGAGGAAGAATGAAAGTAAAAGATTTAATTATGAAACTAATTTACTGCAATCCTGAAGCAGAGATACAAGGTTTAACTTATAAAAGCGATAGCAAACACGCTGAAGCATATTCATTAGATATCAAAAGTGTAGAAAATTATCAAAAGGGTGTTGACTTGGTCCTTAATGATTTAAACCATATTAAATTTAGTGAAAATACTATTTTTGAAGAATTAGGAGAAAAGGTCCTTGATTGGGCAAAGAATAAAGACTTACTCCACATAGAAAATGCGAAAAAACAATTTATGAAGTTTATAGAAGAAGTATTTGAATTTAAAAGTGAGATGGACTATTTAGCCAGAATAGGTCAAACACAAGAAGAAGTTTATTCTGATTATGAGCAAATAGAAACGCAAGAAAATATGCAACTTGAAATGGGCGATATATTCGTTACTCTAATTATTTTATGCAACCAATTAAACTTAGATCCAGTTGACTGCTTAGATAGAGCCTACAACAAAATTAAAGATAGAAAAGGTAAAACAATAGACGGAATTTTCGTGAAAGAAGGAGATTTAAGATGACAAATATTCAAAAACAAGAAAATAGGGCATTAAGTCCAGTTAACCAAATGAAGAATTTACTTGCGAATCAAGGAATGCAAAATCTATTTGCAGACGCACTTAAAGAAAACAAAGACAGATTTATAGCTTCAATAATTGACTTATACAACGGCGACAATTATTTGCAAAACTGCGACCCAAAAGAGGTAGCTATGGAAGCATTAAAAGCAGCAACTCTTAATTTGCCAATAAATAAAAGTCTTGGCTATGCCTACATTGTGCCTTTTAAGAACAAAGGCAAATTAACACCTCAATTTCAAATCGGCTACAAAGGTTATATCCAAATGGCACAAAGAAGTGGCCAATATAAGGCTTTGAACGCAGGCATCATGTATGAAGGAATGGAAATTAAAAGAGACTTTTTAAGAGGAACTTTTGAAATAGTAGGAGAACCAAAATCAGACAAAGCCATTGGATACTTTGCTTACTTCCAACTTTTAAACGGATATGAAAAAGCACTTTATATGAGCAAAGAAGATATTACAGACCACGCAAAAAGATATTCTCAATCTTTCGGCAGTGATTTCAGTCCTTGGAAAAACCAATTTGACGAAATGGCACAAAAGACAGTGCTTAGAAGACTTCTTACAAAATATGGAGTTTTAACTACTGAATTTCAGGAAGCAGCTAAGAGAGAAGAAGACGAAGAAGTATTAAAAGCCACAGAAGAAAACGCGATGATTGAGATGAACAGTCAAGAAGAAACTATAGCAGTAGATCCCAAAACTGGCGAAATCATCGAAGAAACCGAAGCACCATTTTAAAAGATATGGAAATTGAAATAATTGCAAGTGGCAGTTCAGGCAACTGCTACAAGGTTTCAAACGAGGATACTGCACTCTTAATCGAGTGTGGTATTCCTTATAAAAAGATACAAGAAGCATTAAATTTTAAAGTTACAGATATTGACGGAGTTTTAGTAAGTCATGAGCATGGCGATCACTCAAAAGCTTGTAAGGATTTAATTAAGGCTGGAGTGGATCTATATATGACAGCAGGAACCAAAGAAGCCTTGAATCTTGATACTCACAGAGTTAAAACTTTTAAACAATTCTCAATGTATGAAGATTTTGAAATAGGAAGTTTTAAAATCAAGCCTTTTAAAACAATCCATGATGCTAAAGAGCCAGTAGGCTTTGTGATTTATGACAAATTGGCAAAAGAAGAGTTAGTATTCATTACAGACACTCAATATTCAATATATAACTTTAAACCAACTTACTTTATGCTTGAAATTAATTATGTAAGAAAAACAATCAATGAAAATCCAGGTTTAAATGACAAACTAAGAGAGAGAATTAAGAAAAATCACATGTCATTAGAAACTGCTATTGACTTATTGAAAAAATGCAATCTATCAAGGCTCAAAAAGATATACGTCATGCATCTGTCAGACCATAACTCCGACGCTGAGTTTATTAAAAAGAGCCTGCAAGAACTTACAGGTGTAAGTATAGAAATTTGCTAAGGTGGTGATTATGTGGCAGCAGAAAAAGGGTGGGTCAGTATCCACAGAAGCATTTATGACAACTGGATTTGGAATGACGATGAAGAGTTTGACAAAAGATCAGCTTGGATAGATTTACTCTTAATGGTAAATCACGAGGATAAAAAAGTTCTAATAGACGGAATTTTAGAAATGGTTAAACGAGGACAACGGATAACATCTATTAGAAAGTTGTGTACAAGGTGGAGATGGTCAAGAACAAAAGTAAATAATTTTTTAAAATTATTAGAAAAAGATAATATGATTCAACTAAAAATAGAGCCACATAAAAAGACCGTTATAACTATTGTAAATTACAACTTTTATCAAGATGACAATAAGAGTAAAAAAGCCAGTGAAGAGCCAGTGAAAGACCAGCCAGAAGCCAGTGAAGAGCCAGTGAAAAGCCTAAACAATAATGAAAGAATAATGATTAATAATGATAATAATGATGATGATGAGATATATATATTAAATATATTAGAGCAAAGCCTAAACAAAAAAATCTCTCAATCATCAGTAAAAAAATTAATTAAAAATTTTGGTAGGGATAATGTAAAGTTACTTGCTGAAAAGATAAGCGAAAGCACCTGGTTAAAAGAGAACGTAAATATCAACCAAATCAGTAAGAAGTTTTTTAATTCAATCACAGAAGATAAATATAAAGACTATGAGAAGAAAGAGGTGAAAGATGACAACAGATACGACTGGTACAAGCCACTCGAACTTTAAAACCATATGTGTATTAGGGCAAACATTCAGAGTAAAAGTATTAAGCGAAGAAGAAGACAGAGAGAGAGAAAGGCTGTTACAAGAAGACAGAGAGCGAGAAAAAATGGAAAGGCTTAAAAGATTAAAGATTAATTCTTTGATGGATAAGAGATTTGAAAGCTGCACCTTTGAAAGATTTAAAATTACTGAAGAAAATTGTAAATATAAAAACCTTGCTTTAAAGTATGCTATTAAATTTAATCTTATGCGCGAAAAAAATATAGGTCTACTGATCTATGGTGTGCCTGGAACAGGTAAAAGCTATCTAAGCTTTTGCATTGCAAATTATTTATTAAATAAAGGAGTGTCGGTCATAGCTACTACTTCATCAAGGATCTTACAGAGGTTAAGAGAACTGTCGAGCTTCGGACAAGAGGGAACAGATACTTTTTTAAGAACACTACAAGATGCGGAACTTTTAATCATAGACGACTTGGGAGCTGAAGAGGTCAACTCTTGGGCAAAGGCTAAGCTATATGAAATTATAGATTTCAGATATAGAGCAGAGAAGCCTTTAATAGTTACTACAAACTTAGATTTAAAGACACTGGAGCAAAGACTCACTGGACAAGATGGAGTAGCAAGGACCTTTGATAGAATTGCAGAGATGTGCCAACCATTTGAAGTAGCCGTTACACCTCTTAGGAAGTCAATAGGGCAAAATAAAAGAAAGCTATTTGAGGACATACTGAATGATTAAACCAGGTTACGATTTAACAGGGAAACCAATTCCAGAAAAGACAATACAAGACCAGATAAGAAGTGCATTAAGTTATACTTGTTATGTTTTTAGGGCGAACGTTGGAACATTTAAGCAGGGCAATAGGTTTATAAGCACAGGGCTTCCAAAAGGGTTTCCAGACCTTTTTGGGTTTAGAAAATCAGACGGCAAGATGTTTTTTATCGAGGTTAAGAATGTTAAAGGCAGGTTAAGTCCAGAACAGATAGATTTTGGAAAGCAAATGGAAAAACAAAAAGTCTTATATGGAGTGGCCAGAAGTGTAGAGGATGCTTTTAAGATTGTAGGAGTAAGAGTATGAGCAGGTTGACACCGAAACAATATCTAAGCCAGATCAGGCACCTTGACAGCGAGATTAATTCAAACTTACTTTTGATAGAGGACTTAAAGAGCAGAGCTTTAAAGCTTGGCGGATTTAATACAGGGGATAAAGTTCAAAATTCAAAAAGTAATAACTTCACAAACTGGATTGATAAGAGTGTTGATTTAGAAAAAAAGATAGATAGACAGATAGATAAGCTTGTCGATCTTAAAGATAAGATTAATAGAGAGATTAATAAAATGAGTAATCCTCTTCATAGGTTAATATTAATTAATCACTACATCTTAGACAGAAGTCTGATAGAAATATCAAGTACCTATACTTACGACTACAGCTATATCAAACACGCACACGGCCACGCGTTACAAGAATTTAAAAGATGTAACGAGGAGATATTTAAATGATGCAGAATATAGATGTACTTATAGTTGCGATAATTGAGCAGGCTGTTAGAGACTATAAGTTTTTGCCGAGCAAAAGAAATGAAATTAAAAGATTCTTTAGATCAGAATATTTTAAAATGCTCTCTGATTTAGATGGGGAGTTTATTATTAAAAAATTGGAAAAACTCATCGATGAAAAGAAAAGAGTTAGAGTTAATAGGGTTGTCAAAAGATAGCACTTTTTGAACCAAAGAAATTTGTTATATTTAAAATAGGGAAGTATGTAAGACTTCCTATTTTTAATCACCTCCTAAATTTTCTTCATACAAAAGGAAGTAGCTTTGAGTATAACAAAGCTAAGGGAAAGTACATACTGATAAGCTAAGGGGCGGGAGCGGGTATGTTAATTTAAGGAAAATAGGGATGGCCAAAGATTATTCAAAAAAGTTTTACAAATCGAAAGCATGGCAAAAGTGTCGTGCTTCTTTTATTGCGAAGAGAGAAGCTATTGATGGCGGTCTATGTCAGCACTGCAAGAAGAAGAGAGGATACATAGTCGACCATATAAAGGAGATCACTCCAGATAATATAAACGATGTGAATATCACACTTAATCATAAGAACTTGCAGTACTTATGCTTGGAGTGCCACAACACGAAAACTTTTAAAAAGCATCATGCAGTTGAAGAAAATTTATTTTTTGATAATGAGGGAAACATTTTTGAAAAAGAAAAAGGTTGAAAAGTAGCTTATATCCCCCCTATTAAATATGATAATGATTATCAATAAGGGACCGAGCGGGGTACAGCCAAAAAATGCACAGGCAAACTTGACATAACCCCCTCCAAAATGCCTAAAGGTAGGTGAAGAAAGATGGCTATAGAAAAAGATAAAGAGATTAAAAAAGAAATAACAAGACTTACAAGTTTATATAAGGATGTAGAGCGAGTTAAAAGACTAACTGCGAAGAACTTAATCGAAGAAGCTGCCTTTATGAAATCTACTCTAAAAGAATTAAAAGCTCTGATAGATGAACATGGCCCAATTGACGAAATGCCGCAAGGAGCTTACTCAATTTTAAGAGAGCATCCTGCGCTCAAGTCTTATAACACGATGGTACAGCGATACTCAACAATCATTAAACAACTGATGGATCTGCTTCCAAAAGAACAGCAAAAAGAAATTGATGATGGCTTCGAGGACTTCTTAAATGAAAAATAAAAATCCAATAGAAGCCTATTGGGAGTGGATGAATGAGAACAGAATTAAAGTCAGTACCAAAGTTTATAAAACCTACGAGTACATCGTGAAATTCTTGGGAGATCCAGAAAGCGAATGGGAGTATGACGAAGGCAAGGCTAATCATGCTATAAGCTTCATCGAGAAATACTGCAAACACTCTAAGGGCAAGATGGGCGGTAAGCCTTTTATCCTGGAGCTATGGCAAAAGGCAAAGGTAGCAGCGACTTTCGGTATAGTCCATAAGATCACTGGCGAAAGAAAATACCAAAGAGTAGTTTTAATCGTTGCAAGAAAAAATGGGAAGTCCACTCTCTCTGCTGCTGAAGGTTTATATCTCTTCATTGCAGATGGAGAGCCAGGCGCTGAAATCTACAGTGTAGCTACGAAGAAAGACCAGGCAAAAATTATCTGGTTAGAAGCCAAGCGAATGGTTAAGAAGTCGCCTGCACTTAGCAAGAGAATCAAGCCTCTTGTAGCTGAACTTACTTGCGAAATTAACGATGGCATTTATAAACCAGTTGGTAGAGATTCAGACACACTTGATGGACTTAATGTCCATGGAGCAACCATGGACGAGATTCACGCTTGGACAGACAAGAACCTATACGACGTTATAGTCGATGGAACAAGCGCAAGAGATCAGCCATTAATATTAATTACAACAACAGCAGGAACAGTCAGAGAAAATGTATATGATGATATATACGACGAAGCAGAAAGGACGATCAACGGCTATACAGATCCTGACGGATATAAGGACGAAAGGTCCTTATTTTTGGTCTACGAGTTAGACGACAGAAAGACTTGGAAGGATCCAGAAACATGGACGCAGGCCAATCCAGGACTTGGCACTATAAAAAAGACTGATGCTTTAAAGGACAAGGTCAACAAAGCCAAAGCTAATAGCAAGCTTGTAAAGAACCTGCTCACTAAGGACTTTGACATACCAGAGACTACAAGCGAAGCGTGGCTGACTTTTGAAACTATCGACAATAGAGCAACATACGATATATCAAAGTTAAAACCGAGATATTGTGTCGGCGGAATAGACTTGTCAGCAACTACAGACTTAACCTGCGCAACTATAGTCTTTAAATTGCCAGATGATGAGAAAACCTATGTAAAACAGATGTACTGGCTGCCTGGAGATTTAATTGAAAGCCGAAGTCAGGAAGACAAGATCCCATATGATGTTTGGGAAGAGAGAGGGCTTCTAAGAAGGTCAGGTACAAACAAGGTTGACTACAAAGACATCACGAAGTGGTTTTTGGAAGTTCAAAATGAAATGGACTGCTACATTTTTAAAATCGGTTACGACAGATGGTCGGCTACTTACTTAGTTGATGAGCTCACTCAATACTTTGGAAAAACAGTTCCAGTCCCAGTCGCTCAAGGCGCTAAGACTTTCAGTAACCCTATGAAAAGATTAGAAAGCGATTTAAAAGCTAAGAAGGTCAATTACAACAATAACCCAATCACAAAATGGAACTTATCTAACGCAGCAATTAAAACAGACACAAACGACAACATAGCCTTAGTTAAAACAAGCAATCATAGACGAAGAATTGATGGAGTCGCATCACTGATGGATGCTTTAATAGTTTTAGAAGACAACTTAGAAGAATACCTAACTTTAATTTAAGGAGGTGAAAAATGGGAATTTTTAATTTTTTAAAAAATAAAGACGAAACCGTAAGAGTTTCTGGTTACAAGATGGTAACTGAAAGAGGTGAGGGCTTCTATTCTTACAATGGCAACTTATACGCTTCTGACATTGTCAGATCCTGCATAAGACCAAAAACACAAGCTATAGGAAAAGCAGTAGCAAAACATATAAGAAAAGACAACATTAATACGCAGGTTAATCCTGAACCATATATCAGATTCTTGCTTGAAGAACCTAACCCTTATATGAGTGGACAGATGCTACAGGAAAAAATGGCGAATCAACTGGCTTTAAATAATAACGCATTTGCTTTAATTGAAAGAGATTTAAATGGGCTGGCAACAGCGATTTATCCTGTCAATTCAAACAGTGTTGAAGCGCTGCAAAACAATCAAGGCGAAATCTTTTTAAAATTCTTAATTAAGGGGAAATACTATACTTTTAAATATTCTGATGTAATTCATATCCGAAGAGACTTTAACAATAACGATATTTTTGGAGAAAGTCCAGCGAAAGCCTTAACTCAATTAATGGAAATAGTTAACACTACAGATCAAGGAATAGTTAAGGCGATTAAGAATAGCAATATCATCACTTGGCTTTTGAAATTTAATACGGTGTTAAGAGAAGAAGACCTTAAAAGACAAACCAAAGAATTTGTAAACAGCTTTTTAAGCATTGAATCAGAGACGACAGGAGCTGCTGCTACTGACGCGAAAGTAGATGCGCAACAAGTAGAGCCAAATAGCTATGTACCAAATTCAGCTCAAACAAAAGGAACGGTCGACAGGATCTATAGTTTCTTTAATACTAACGAGAACATCATTCAATCAAGTTACAATGAAGATCAGTGGATCTCATACTATGAAGCAGAGATCGAGCCAGTATTGGTGCAGATGTCAAACGAATTCACAAGAAAGATATTTACAAGACGCGAAAGAGGCTTCGGGAATAAAATCATCTTTGAATCCTCAAACTTAAACTTCGCAAGTATGCAAACAAAATTAAACTTAGTTCAATTTGTGGATCGTGGAATCATGAACCCTGACGAAGTAAGAGAAATTCTTAACATGGCACCTATTCCTGACGGGCTGGGCCAAGCCTATATAAGACGATTAGATACAAGAGAAATCGAGCAAGGAGGTGAAGAAAATGACAATAAAAATTAATGGAACGATAGTAAGCAATGATGATAAGTGGATATACGAATGGTGCGAGATGGAAGCCTTTTGTCCAAAAGACTTAAATTTAATTGATGGCCAGGATGTGGATATAGAAATCAACTCACCAGGCGGATATATCTATCCAGCCTCTGAAATCTACACAGCAC
Organism: Peptoniphilus sp. BV3C26; assembly: GCF_000478985.1. Lineage (GTDB taxonomy): Bacteria > Bacillota > Clostridia > Tissierellales > Peptoniphilaceae > Peptoniphilus_B > Peptoniphilus_B koenoeneniae. The sequence goes on along the minus strand of NZ_AWXB01000055.1, from coordinate 11,138 downwards.
TTATGCAGCACAAAGGCAATGTCAATATCACTATCACAGGACGTGCAGCAAGTGCAGCTTCAGTCATTGCAATGGCAGGAACTCACGTAAAGATGAGTCCTACTGCACAAATGATGATACACAATGTCAGCGCATCAGGATCAGGCGACTATAGAGATTTTGAACATTTTGCAGAGCAACTAAAAAAATCTAACGACACCATCGCAAATGCTTATATGCTAAAGACTGGCAAGACAAGAGAAGAAATTTTAAATCTTATGGACTATGAAACATGGTTCACACCTGATGAAGCCTTAGAGAATGGCTTCATTGATGAAATCTTATCCAAGGCAGAAAATGATGACCAATTCAGATTAGTAGCAGCGAGCGATTTTCTAATCCCTCAAGCTGTTATTGATAAATTAAAGCAAGAGAAAGAGCAAGAACAGCTCAACCTATTAAAATTAAAGGAGAGAATTTAAAATGAACAGAGAAAAATACTTAGAAATGAGAGCAGCAATGCTTGAAGAAGCACAAAACCTTATCAATCAAGGAAAGATTGAAGAAGCAGCAGCAAAAAGAGCTGAAATTGAAAAACTTGATGCAGACTTTGAAGAAACTTCAAAAGAACAAGCAAACTTAGATGCACTAAACAAGGAAAATGAGGAAGTAACTGATATGAAAAATTTATCCGTAAGCGAAGGAGGCTTAAAAACAGTGGAAAATATCAAAGAAAAGAACAAGATTAATTACGAAGAAGTATTTGCGAAAGTAGCACTACAAAGAGATCTTAATGAAGACGAAATTAACCTATTTAATCAAATGAACCCTGAAAACGTGTATACTCACAGCACAACTAACACAGAAGTAGTTATCCCAGAAACAGTTATTGGTGGAATCATCGACACAATGCAAGAACTTCACCCAATCTTAGCTGATGTAACTCCAACAAGAATTAAAGGGACTGTTAAATACGCAAAGAGAACAGCTATTCCAGCAGGAGATGCGGACTATTACGATGAAGCAACTCCAACAGCGGATGAAGAAAACAAATTTGGAGAGTTAACCCTTAACGGAAAAGAACTATCAAAAGCAGTAACAGTAACCTGGAAATTACAAGCTATGGCTGTAGCTGACTTTATTCCTTTCATTCAAAGAGAATTGGGAGAAAGAATGGGAGCAGCTAAAGCTAAGGCATTTGTAAAAGGCAAGGGCGATGCAAAATATCCTCAAGGAGTTGTAACTGCAATCGAAGCAGAAACATCAACACCTCAAAAGGTATCTTACAAGGCTGATGGCTTAACTTATAAAGACATCACAGCAGCTATGTCAAAGATCAAGTCAGGCTATGTAAGTGGAGCTAAGATCTATGCTAACAATGCAACTGTTTGGGGAACTTTAGCAAACTTAATGGACGGTCAAGGAAGACCTCTATTTATTCCTGATGTAACAGTCGGTGGAGTAGGTAGAATCTTCGGTATTCCAGTCATGGAAGAGGACGCAATGGGCGATGGAGAAATTCTAATTGGTAACATGGCAGCAGGTTATAAGGAAAATATCTCTGAAGACATGAAACTTGTTACTGAAAACCACGCAAAAGCAAGAACAACTGACTTCGTAGGATATGAAGTTCACGACGCTGGAGTAATCGACGAAAAAGCCTTCGCTTACCTTGTAAAAGGAGTTTAATTAAATGGCTTATAGAGTAGTAAGTGGATTCCAAGACCTTGAAACCAAGGTCTTTTATAATATCCACGAAGAAATTGACGATAAAAACAAGAACTTGAAGAAGTATCTTGATGCAGGTGTAGTCATAGACGACTCACCGAAAAAGAAGGAAGTAAAGAAAACAGAAAAGGGTGATTAAAATGACACCTGAACTTTTAAAATATTGCAAAATCTTATTAAGACAAGCTAAGACAGAAGCCTTTGATGAAGAAATCAAGAGTTTAATCGATGCTTGTCTTTTAGATTTAAGAATAAGCGGAGTGGAGAAGCTTGACGATGAACTTATCAAAAGAGCCGTTGGTATCTATGTAAAGGCTCATTTTGGGAGTGAAAACCCTGACAGAGACGGCCTTATAGAATGCTATACAGCTTTAAAAATCCACTTGGCACTTAGTGAAAAGTATGGAGATGAGTTGCCCCATGAAAAAATCAGTGGAAATTAAACTTATAAAACATAGTGGCAAGGCTACTGATGACTGGGGCAATCCAATCTCTAAAGACGAAGTGTGGACAGTCTTCGCTGAAAAAATGTCAGTAGGTCAAGCTGAATTTTATAGAGCAGCAAATCAAGGACTTAAACCTAACTTCGTCTTTGAAATCTATGCTGAAGAATTTAAAGATGCAGACCTTGTGATTTGTGATGATGTTGAATACACCATCATTAGAACTTATCAGCGAACACTTGATAAGTTAGAGTTAGTCTGCGAAAGGAAGGTCGTCAATGTCAATTGACTTAGTTAAAGAAATAGAAAAAGCGACAAAAGAGCAACTGGACCTCGCAAATGACGTGGTTAACAAGGCTGTAGACAAAGTCGCGAAAGAAACTGTAAGTGATTTAAAATCTTCAAGCCCCAAAAAGTCTGGCGAATATGCCAGCGGCTGGGGCAAAAGAGAAGGTCAAACAGCTACAAGAAGTAAGTCAAGTATAGTCTGGAATGAGGAGCACTACAGGCTAACTCACTTATTGGAGTTTGGCCATGCTAAAGTCAACGGCGGCAGAGTTGCAGCAAAGCCTCACATAGCAGCAGTTGAACAGAAAGCAATTAAGAACTTTGAAGATGAATTAAAAAGGGGGATTGAGCATGGATAAAATCAATCCTGTAAAACTTTTAAAACCGCTCGGAAAACCAATAGGCTACTTTGTCAATCCAGAGCCTGGAATAGTGCCTTTCATAGTCTACTATGGAGCAGGCTCTAATAACTTTAAGGCGGATAACGTGGTCTATGACAAGGAAGCTCACTGGAATATTGAATTGTATGTAAGAAATAAAGCTGTGGCCTTAGAAGAAAGGCTTGAAAAATTGTTAGATGAAGCAGAAATAGTGTGGGAAAAAGGACAAGACGTTTATATAGACAGTGAAAGAGTCTTCTTAATTCCATACTACATTTGAAAGGAGAAATTAAATGGCAAATAAAGTTAAATTTGGTTTAAAGAACGTTCATGTATTCCCTATCACAGACGATAAGGAAACAGGTGTAACCTTTGGGGAGGTTATCAAAGTACCAGGAGCGGTTAATTTATCACTTGACGCTGAAGGCGACAGCAATGAATTTTATGCAGATGATGTGATTTACTGGTCAGAATTTTCAAACAACGGCTACTCAGGCGACTTGGAAATCGCATTAATTCCTGAAGACTTCGAAGTAAAAATCTTAGGAGCAATCAAAGATAAAAACGGAGCAATCGTAGAAAAGGCAGACGCAAAGTCAGTACCATACGCGCTTGCTTTTGAGTTTGATGGAGATAAAAACAAAACAAGACATATCTTTTATCATGTGACCAGTTCAAGGCCTTCAGTGGAAGGGAAAACTAAAGAAGATAAGACAGATCCAACTACAGACAAGATAAGCTTAAAAGCTATACCTGCAACAGACACCAAAATAGTTAAAGCGAAAATATCTGAAGGCGCTACAGGCTATGATGACTTTTTCACTAAGCCTTATGTAATGGTACCAGTAGCTGGAGCATAAGTATGATAAAAACTATAGTAATAGACGGAAAGGAAGTACAGTTTAAAGCCAGTGCTTCTTTTCCTTTAGTTTATAAGGCAAATTTTAATGCGGACATACTTACAGTTATTATGCCTTTAATTTCAGAGCTCTTAGACGGTATGGACGATATTTTAAAAGAAAGCGTAAAAAAGGACGGAAACATTGAATTAAAACCATCAACGCTATCTGGGCTTTTGCAAAATGTTTACAGCTTAGAATTAATTGACATCATGAACTTACTCTGGACACTTGCTAAGTGTGCAGATGACACAATTCCAGAGCCCATGAAATGGTTTAATCAATTTGACGAGTTCCCAGTTTTTGATATAGCAGTTGAAGTTTTTCCTATGCTTTTTGAGTCATTATTTTCTAAAAAAAAATTGAAGGAAATAGCGAAAGTAGCAACAGTGAAAAACAAGTAGACACCGAAATAATAATGGCTGGTGCTATCAGTCGTGGACTTACTCTGAAAGATTTTGACAATATGACGATCGGACAGATCGTAGACTACTGTAAGACTTATAACGACCTAAACAAAGAACCAGAAGAAAAAGACACGAAGATAGCATCACAGAAAGATTTTGACAAATTTTAAAGGCGGGTGAGAAAATGGCAGGAAATATCAAAGGGATAACTATTGAAATTGGCGGAGATACCACCAAGCTTGACAAGGCTTTAAAAGACGTCAACAAAAGCTCAAGAGATTTAAACAAAGAATTAAGAGACATTGAAAAGTCTTTAAAATTTAATCCAGGAAATACAGATCTTGTAGCTCAAAAGCAAAGAGTACTTGCCGAATCTGTCGAGAACACTAAGAAAAAACTTGAGACCTTAAAAGAAGCACAAGAACAAGCCAAAAAAGCACTTGCCGAAGGCAAAATCGGTCAAGATGAATATGACGCACTAACAAGAGAGATTATCAAAACAGAAAATCAGCTTAAGTCTTTGCAGGGCGAGCTGGACAAGACAAACAGTAAGTGGAAAGACGTAGGCGACAAGCTTCAATCCGCAGGCGACAAGATGGCAAAAGTTGGCGAAGGTATGACCAAAGGTGTAACTGCACCAATAGCAGCAGTAGCAGGACTTTCTATAGCAGCATTTAAAGAAGTCGACAATGGTCTTGATACAGTCATCTCTAAGACTGGTGCAACTGGTGAAGCAGCTAAGAGTCTTGAAGAAAGCTTCAGGAATGTTGCAGGAAATATGCCAGCAAGCTTTGACGAAGTCGGAAATGCAATCGGCGAAATCAATACCCAATTTGGACTTACTGGAGAAGAGCTTGAAAAAGCATCCGAAAAGATGATTAAATTTGCGCAGATTAATGGTGCAGATGTCACTAACTCCACAATCAACGCAAAACAAGCGATAGAGAAATACGGACTATCTGCGAAAGACTTGGATATGGTCTTGGACTCTGTTACGAAAACTGCGCAAAACACGGGAGTATCAACAGACAGACTGTTTGATGTAGTCATTAAAGGAAGTCCGCAATTAAAAGAGTTAGGCTTAAACTTTGCACAGGCAACAGAGATGATGGGGCGAATGGAGCAGAAAGGTATTGACTCTAACAAGGCTCTATCTTATTTAACAAGAGCGCAGACCAATTGGGCGAAAGAGGGTAAGTCAGTTACTCAAGGTCTACAAGAAATGCAAGAAAAGCTTGCAAGCGCAACAACCCATGAAGAAAAGCTGGCAATCGCAGCGGAAGCATTCGGTACTAAGGGCGGCGCCTTCATGCTTGAAGTGCTTGAAAGTGGAGCCTTAAACGCTGATGAGTTCGCAAATGCTATGGAAGAAGCAGCAGGATCGGTAGACTCTACATGGGAAGGTATGGTGGATCCTATCGACCTTGTAGAACAAGCTATGAATAACCTTAAAATGAGCGGAGCGGACTTAGGAACCGCACTACAAACAGTCTTAGTACCAATGCTCGAAGGCGCCATCAATGCTTTTAAAAAATTCTCGGATTGGTTTGGAAAGCTAAGTCCAGAAACGCAGCAATTCATTGTTAAAGTAGGACTAATAGCAGCTGCAATCGGACCAGTGCTTGTTGCTGTAGGTAAGCTAAGCGGTGGATTAGGAAAAGCTATAAGTTTCTTTAGTGCAGGCGGAAAAGGAGCAGATTTATTTGCAAAGGCAATTGGATTTATTACCAGTCCAGCAGGATTAGTTGTTGCAGCAATAGCAGCGGTAATTGCTATAGGAGTGCTGCTATATAAGAACTGGGACACTATCAAAGAGAAAGCCTCTGAAATTTGGGGAGCTATCGTAGACTTTCTATCTGGCATTTGGCAAGGAATATCTTCAGCCTGGTCTTCAGCTTGGGAAGGTATCAAGTCGACCCTAACTGGAATCTGGAATGGTTTAAAAAGTGTTGCATCAACAGCTTTTGAGGGAATTAAACAAGCTATAACCACTGTCTGGAATGCGGTTAAAAGTACAACAACGACTATTTGGAATGGAATTAAGACGGCGATCTTAGCAATCTGGAATGGACTTAAAACGACAGCAACAACAGCCTTTAACGCGATTAAAACTGCAATAGACACAGTTTGGAATGCAGTTAAGGCTACAACGTCTACAATTTGGAATGGCATTAAATCAGCCGTAGAGGGTATTTGGAACGGTATCAAATCAAGTGCGGCAAATATTTTCAACGGATTAAAAACAACGATAGACGGAATATGGGAAGGGATAAAAAGCGCAACAACAGCAGCATGGAATGCCATCAAAACTGCAATTGAAACACCTATCAACGCAGCAAAAAACACTGTAAAAAGCGCAATCGATGCAATAAAGGGCTTTTTCAGCGGATTAAAATTAGAAATCCCGTCAGTAAAGCTACCAAAATTGCCAAGTCCTAAAATAACAGGACATTTCAGCCTAAACCCGCCAAGCGCACCAAAATTATCATGGTATGATAAGGGAGGTATCTTCTCCAGCCCATCAATTATCGGTGTAGGAGAAAAAAGACCAGAGTTTGTAGGAGCATTAGAAGATTTAAGACAACTTATCGGCGATGAAATGGACAAGAGATCCTCTGGTGGTGATATCTTAATAACTGGAAATAATTTCCAAGTGAGAGAAGAAAGAGACATCAAGAAGATTGCAGAAGAGCTCTACAAGCTGATTAAAAAAGACTCAAGAGGCAGAGGAGAGGTAGTCATATGATAGGCTTTAATTTTAACGGAAAACACTCCAGCACTTTCAAAATTGGCATGAAATCTGTAGATAGAACTGCAATTCCTGAAAGACGTAGAAAAGAATTTGAAATCCTTGGAAGGTCAGGAACCTTAGAACTTGAATCTACAGAATACGAGAAAAGAACTATAGTGTGCCAGATAGGAATTATGGAAACCGCAAAGCACGAAGAACTTAGAAGCAAGATAAGAGAATTGGCAGGCTGGCTTTCGGGGTCTGGCCTGCTTATTTTTGATGATGAACCAGACAGAGCCTATGAAGCCTCTGTATACAGTGCAGTTGGCATCGATCAACTTGTCTTACAACCGAAAGGCATTATGAAGATTGAGTTCGAGTGTCAGCCATTTGCACTTTCAAGAGAACTTAACAGGGTTTTAAAAGACGGTGGCAGAAATACAGAAATAACAATAGAAAACATAGGCAATGTTAAAACGTGTGGATCCATAATAATAAAAAATACAGGCACAACAAATATAAGAAACATTAGATTAACAAGAAAGGTGGTAGAAAATTGAGAGCATCAAATTATTTGGAAGATAATATCATAAATTATTTTTTCAGAAACCAACAAGTAAATCAGCCAGGGCAACTATATATAGCACTATACAAGACCAATCCGACAGATGCTGATACTGGAGCGGAAGTAGTTGGCGGAGCATATGCAAGACAAAGAGTTACTTTCATAGTACCCAGCCAACAAGCTGACAGAGCAACAGTGAGCAACCAAGAAAGAATTGAATTTCCAACAGCAACCGCAGAATGGGGCGAAATATCTTACTTTGGGATAAGAGATTCTCAAACTGGAGGAAATCTTTTAGTGTATGGCACTTTTAACAAGCCAACAACGATAACTGAAGGAAATAAATTCATAATAGACAGTAACAACCTTGAAATCAGTGTAGGATAAGCAATATGAAGAGATATAATCTTGGTAAATTTAATATTAAAGACTCAAGTGAGTCAAGTGTCAGTGCAAATGCCGAGATTAACGTGTCCGCAGTATGTAAGACTGTTAATATTGATAAAATTATCAAGACAGACAGGGCGGTGAACATCTACATTGACTCTAAGGCTTCAGCATATGCAGAAGTCACATCAAGTAGAGCCAGTGCTTCTATAAGTTTTGACGCTAAGGCACTTGCGAGTAACCTGGTTTTCGGTGGTCCAGGTCAATCGGAAATCGAAATATTTACAAAAGCTGTAGCTTCACTTTTGGGTGAGTCTTATCTTGAACTTAAAGATGTATTTCTAAGACCTGGAGAAGAAATTGAGATTGACATGTGCAACCTAACTGTTACGAAGAATGGCGAGAACGCACTTCACTTAATGTCGAGTGATGGTGACTTCTTTGACTTCTTAATCGGCGAAAATGGTGTCAGCATCATAGCAGAAGGGGCAGGAAGTATACAGGTAGACGCATACTGGAAGGACAAGTGGTTGTAATGAAATATTCAATTAAAATATACAATCCACAAATGAAAGAGCTAGCAAGGCTTGAGAACGCGTATGACATCAGCTATGAGCTTACACTTAACGAGCTATGGACTTGCAAATTTAGACTTCCTAAAGACGATAAAAAAAATCAGTACTGCCAGCCTCACTATTTTGTAGAGCTTTTCGATAGCGAAAAAAGATTAGAACTTTTTAGAATTTTACCATCAGTAATGACAAGAGAAGAAGTAGCATACATTGAGTACGACTGCGAACACGTGCTGGCAACACTGCTTGATGACGTCATGTTTCAATATCACCAAATAGGCAACTTAGGTGTCTATACAGATAGAGTCATCAGATATGTATTAGACCAGCAGACCACGAAGTACTGGCAACTTGTCGACTGCGATTTTAGAAAGCAATTTGAGTACAAGTGGGAAAATGAAAATCTTTTAGCAAGTCTTTTCTCTATCCCTAAGCCTTTCATTGAGGGCTATAGATGGGAGTTTGACACCACCTCAAGACCTTGGGGGATAAGTCTCAAGAAAGTAGAAGAAGGCTACAAGGCGGACATTCAATACAAGAAGAACATGCAAAACATCGAAAAGACTATAGACCCAACGAATCTTGTAACAAGGCTCTATGGGCTTGGCTATGGCGAGGGCGACAATCAACTTACTTTTAAGAGCATTAATAATGGCAAGCCTTATCTTGAAAAGAATGTGGGCAAGTATGGTTTAAAGTCCTCAATACTTGCAGACAGACGCTTTGAGAGTGCAGAAACTTTGAAAGACTATACTCAAAAAGTTTTAAACGAGTTATCCGAGCCTTATGTGTCTTACAAGTTAAAAGCAGTTGACTTATCGGTGGAAAATCCTAATAAAAATCCAAGGTTCATGCCTGGAGATAATATCCTGGTAAGAGATTTAGAAGACGATATAAACATCATAGTACCAATAGTCAAAGTATCTAAGAATGATGTAAGAGGTAATCCATTTGATGTGGACTTAGAAGTGGCAAACAAGGCTAAAAATGTTACTGGCTCAATATCCGACTTGCAAGAGAGAGCAAGAATTAACGACACTTACGCTCAAGGAGCAACTAACTTACAACAGATAGTCTATGCGGACAATGCAGACCAAGGACACCCTTTAAAGATTAAATTTTATATACCTCAAGAGATGGCGAGAATAAATAAACTGATCCTTAATTACACAATAGAAGCCTTTAGGTCTTACAGTGTGGGCTTGGAATACAAGGAAACCACAACAACTTCCACTGCTGCTGGAGGCGGGCAATATGGTTCTACATCTTCTGGAGGTGGAGAAATAGACACCACGCATGGGCCGGCAAATGTTAATGGCGATAATATCACTATTGATATCAGAGATGCTCGAGGTGCTTGGATAGGAAGCGGGCAAATATATCACGTGTACAGCCACGAACACAACATCTCAATACCTCCACACTCTCATTCTTTCAGTGTTCCAGACCATTCACACCCTGTTACGATTCCTGGACATACTCATGAAGAGAAGCACGGAATATATGAAGGAGAAAGAGCCAACAGCTGTTATTTGAGGATTGATGGAAAAACAACCTATAACTACAAAACAGAGGTTAACATCATACCTTACTTATCAAAAGACGATGGTGGAAAAATCCAAAGAGGCACATGGCATGAAGTTGAAATAGTGCCAGACGGTTTAACGAGAATTAACGCAAGTATATTCATTCAATTATTTACTAATTCAAGAGGGGGAGGCGATTTTTAGTGGCAGAATTAAAAACAATGTATTCTGGTGTAGCTAACTCACCAGAAACATACTTAAAAGAAAATGTTGCGCCAGAAGGCACGACAATATATGTAAATGACGCAAGTGTGCTTGGCGACTTACCAACACTTGCAGTCATAGGCACAGACCAAAACGCAGAAACAGTCCTTGTAAAATCTAAGAGAACAGACGGAGGATTGGAAGTCCAAAGGGCGATAGAAGGACTGGCGAAGAAGTGGGAAAAAGCGACAGTAATTGCAAGAAACTTCACTAATTTAGATTACAAAACTTTAAAAGAAAATATAGAGCTTTTAAATGACGATAAAGTTAGCAAAGTACAAGGCAAAGGTCTGTCAACCAACGACTTTACAACTGCGGAGCAAACAAAGCTAAAAGGCATAGAAGCGGGGGCAAATAAGACAATTATTGTGAATGACCTGACCACAGGTGGAACAACTAAGGCATTAAGTGCGGAACAAGGAAAAATACTTTTTCAAAATGTCGATAATGGAAAACTTCAAATTGCTAACGCCATCATCGACAAAGGACAAACTGGAGTTAGCAATAAGAGTAGTTTTCAGGAACTGGCAACAGGTATAAGAAATATAAAAACAGGATACGGAATCGGAGATATTATCAAGCCAGCCGATGTGAAAGTATTGTCATACACAGAAGAAAAAGCTCCGAATAAGATATGGGAATTTACTGGAAATACAAACTCGGTAAATTCAGTCGCAGTAGACAGTCAAGGCAATGTCTATTCAGGAAGCTACAAAAAAGTAATGAAGATATCACCGAACGGAACAAAGATATGGGAATTCACAGGACATACAAACACGATTAGGTCAGTAGCAGTAGATAGCAACGGATACGTATATTCAGGAAGTGACGATAAAAAACTAATGAAGATATCACCAAGTGGACAAAAGATATGGGAATTCACAGGACATACAAACACGATTAGGTCAGTAGCAGTAGATAGCAACGGATACGTATATTCAGGAAGTGACGATAAAAAACTAATGAAGA
>NZ_AWXB01000054.1 GCF_000478985.1 Peptoniphilus sp. BV3C26 | reverse complement strand
GCTACTACTGCTTTCCACCGCTACAAGCATTCCCACTTTGAGTTTTGACCTGTCCGATGTAAAAGTATAGTTTCGGTACATATCGCAGGCATTTCCGCCAATATATCCAAGCCCTGCATTTTGATAGACCTGTGATACCCACATGGCACACCAGCCTGCACCCGGAGATGGCGTGATGTATGCAGCATTAACAATCTTCTTTTGAACTTCACTTGATGCTTCATACTCAACTCCACCACCTACGCCACCATTTGCACTGATAAGGTCAGAATTTCCAAAGGCTTCTCCCATATTTCCTTGTGCAAGGAATAAGGCTTCATAGTGCTTTAGGTTGTCTGGATAGTTTGCAAAGACCTTTTGGATAATGCTGTCCATCTCTTTTTTATGCAGCGTTACAATGAGCTTTTTATACTCATAAGGTTCTTCATGACTTTCGGTATATTCGTTGCCATCTTCATCGGTATAGGTTTCTGTAACTGTCCTGTATCTGATTTCAACCTCTTCCCTATATTCAAGGTCATACATGGACTCAAACAATTCTTTTAATATGGATTCTACTTCCGATACACTCTTTACCTCTCCACATCTTGATGTAATATAGGATAAAAGCTCATGGACATTATGACCAATATACTCTGTATTATTTAAGATGTACTCGTCATAGCCGGGATAGTTATTTTTGACATGATCAACCTCATTTTGAAGCTCACTCTCCATAGCAGAAAAGCTCTGATTGATTTCATTTAGGACATTTGGCTTTGACAAATAGCTTGTTGTAAGAACAGAACTTGTCGAGTTCATAAAGCCTGTCATTCCCGTTCCCGCAAAGTTGATAAAGAAAGTTCCCAAAATTATAAGACCTATGAAAATAATCATAAGTCCCTTTGCTTTTCTTACTATAAATTTCTTTGAGCCTTTCAACGAGCCGATGAGGTTTTCTTTAATCCGATCTCTGAGCCGTGACTTATTCTCACGACGAATGGCTGCCTTTACCTGATTTTTCTTTTGAAATCTTTTATAGGCATTTGCTCTTTTATATTCATTCGTCTTTTTCAGGTTCTCTTTGGCATCACGAAATTCAAGCTTCGATTTTTGCTTCCTGATTTTATAATCCTTATTTGTAAGATCGTATCCTTTCTTCGCCTTTTTCTTATCAGAATATTTCTTTATGCCATGAATGAGTTTAGAGCTTGCGTCCGCCGTCTTTTCTCCTGCTTCCACCCCTTTATTTTCATCACTTCCATGAGAAAGATAATCCCTTACGGTTTCACTTCCTTTGGCAAGTCCTGAAAGGGCAGATACTTTTACCATATCTTTCTTTAGCTTTTTCTTCTGCTCTTTAGAAAGGCTGCTATGAACTTTTTCGCTGACAGCATCTGTTCCAGTCTTTTTACCTTCAGATTTATTTTCCTTTGGCACATCTTCTTTTTTTCTTGTATAAAGGCTTTCGGTGTAGTTTTTCCTCTTATACTTTCTCTTTTTAGCCTCATAACTTTTAGAGGAACTTCCAATAAACTCATCTTTTTTATGGAGATTATCATCCACATCATAGGTCGATTCAAAGTAGTCGCTGTCCCTAAAGTCATTATCGTATCTGTCTATAATCCCGTCATTATCAAGGTCTTTTCCTAAAGGATCATAGATTTTTCCATCCTTTACCTCCGTAATATAATCCGATCTTCCTGTTTCACTTACAGCAATTGCACTATCCTTATCAGAAGCTCTATATCTTGCGTTTCTCTTGGATGTTCCATAAGCCTTTTCATTATCAGAACTTACCTTGATTGTTTTCTTATGAACCTTGTCCTGAAATCTATCTTTGTCATGGACGATTTTTCCTCTGTAATCATCGTTATTCTTTAGCTTACTTTCTTCAGATGTAGTGAATGTTTCACTATGGATCATTTCTCTTTCAAGACTTGCCTTATGCCTTTCCCTAAAATCCTTTTTCAGCTTTTTCCCCATAGGCTACCTCACTTCTTCAGGCTTGGTAGTCATCTTCTGATAGAGAATTGTATCTTTCGGGAACTTATCAAGGAAAGGAACAATGGTATTTCCAAAGAACAGTAGTCCCTCGCCCTCATTTGAGTTGGTAACATATCTAAGCTGAGGAAGTGAGATTTTAAGTTTTCTTGCTAAAATTTCTCTGTCTCCTGACGCTTGATTTAGCATTAAGACAAAGTCGGTATTATCAAAGATATTTTCAATTTCCTTACTCATAAGTAGGTCTTTGACATTTTGCGTAATACCTGTTGGAATACCTCCCCATTTTCTAAAACGCTTCCATATTTCCACAGAATAAGATGCTGTCTGCTCATCTTTTAATAGCAAGTGAAACTCATCTATATAGTACCTTGTAGCCTTGCTTCCTCTATTTTGAGATACTTTATTCCACACCTGATCCTGTATAACAAGCATACCGATTTTCTTTAGCTGACTTCCAAGCTCTTTAATATCAAAGCACAGGAGTTTCTTGTTTAAGTCCACATTTGACCTGTGATTAAAAACATTAAGAGAACCTGATACATAGATTTCCATCTCCGTTGCCAGCTTTTTACCGACCTTTTCTTCCTGTCCTTTTAACATATCGTATAGGTCTTGAAGTATGGGCATATTACAAGGTTCTGGATTTTCAAAATACCTTTCGTAAATCTTAGGTAAGCACCTGTCTATAACGGACTTTTCTTCTGCCGTAAGACCACTACCGCCTACTACAAGCTCCAGCATACTCATAATGAAGTTTGCTTTGTCTTTCAGTGGCGCATCCCCATCGCCATAGTTCATATTTATATCAAGGGGATTTAGGTAGTCTTTCGACTTACTGCTGACTTTAATGACTTCTCCATTAAACTGCCTTACAAGGTTTCCATACTCACCTTCCGGATCGCAGATAATCACATCATCATCTGTTACAAGAATCGCATTTGCCATTTCACGCTTTGCAGAAAATGACTTTCCGCTACCCGGAGTTCCAAGAATTAGACCATTCGGGTTCTTGAGCTTCTTTCTGTCTGCCATAATCAGGTTATGGCTTAATGCATTTAGCCCGTAGTAAAGACTGTTACTTGAATTGATGAAAAGCTCCTCTGTAGTAAAGGGCATGAAGACTGCCGTAGATGATGAGGTTAATCCTCTATCTATCTCAATCTTGTTTACGCCAAGAGGTAGCACGCTGATAAGTCCTTGTTCTTGCGTATGGTCAAGTCTTTTCAGCTTGCAGTTATGCTTATTTGAAATGGAACTTATCTGAGAGATTGTGTTATCAAGCTTTTGCACCGTTTTTGCAAAGTTCATAAAGACGATACTTACCACAAACATTCGCTCATCTCTTGTCTGTAAGTCCTTTAGGAGGCTTTTTACATCTTCTCCATAGGTGATTAAGTCCGATGGAAGAATGTCCATATCATAACCGCTTCTTACCGCTTTCTTATTTTCCTCAATCTTCATCTTGTCAATATCGGTATTTTTTCTCTTTACCATTTTAATGGCTTCCGATTGGTCGATTGCCTTAATATGAAATGAAATATTGATATTATCATCAATATCCAAAAACTCGGCAAGCATACGGTCTGAAAGCTCACTTGCAAGAATTTGAAAATGACTTACTGCCCCGATAAATTTTCCAAACTTAAAGTACCTTGAAGGCGTGAAGTTAAATTCATCAGGTACAATGTATGTTTTAGTGCTTTCCCTTTTCCTCAGATTTTTGTATGAAAACTCAAAGGTCTTATTGGGATTTAATATATCATGAAGAATCTTTAGTCTTTCTTCTCCACTTAAACTCTCCGCACGAACTCCCATACTCTTTAGATTAGACAATATATCTATCTCCAGTCTTTCAAGTTTTGATGTTGCCTGCTCTAAATTATCCGCTTCTACTGTAAAGGTTACACACTTTGATTTTTTCAGTCCATTATTTCCCTTTACAATCTGGCTTTTAAGCATCTCTCTAAACTCAAGACGTATATCGTCAAAACCGTCCTTTTTATCCGGTATCTGAATTGCCGACTTCATTTCTTCGTTTCGTCCAAGTTGATTGATATATGAAAACTCAATACTGATACTTGGATCAAAGGAGTTTAGAAAATTTGCAAACTGATTGAAAATCAAGTCTCGATCTTCATCTAAAGCAAGTTGGTAGTTAATATCCTGAAAGGCTATGCTTTTACTAAAGTGCTTTTCGTCAAGCTGACATATACCGCTTTTTAAGAGTCTAAGATAGGGAATGGTATCTTCGACAGTATATCTTTTTGGTTCTTTTCTAAAAATAAGGTCAAGTAGCCCGCCTTTATCTTTTTTAGATTTTCCCTTATTTTGCTTTAAGTCCTGTCTTTGACTTCTTAACTTCTTTTTGTTTTGTTCTAACTTTACCTGCTGAATCTTTCTTTTGTCTTTCAAGGTAAACCTCCTTTCTCACTCTTTTTTGTGGCTGATAAAACTTATGAAGGTAAATATATTTAAAATATTTCTCAAATGTCAGTCCATCCTTTTCAAAAAGAGTGATGAAAAATATAGGGAGTGTGGACACAATGAGAAATATGACGGCAATATCATTTGGAACGATCTTTCGCATAAATAAATAGACTGGTAGTCCTACCAGTCCTGCGAGTGTGAAACCTATCATCTGCCTTTTGGTTAAGTTAAAAGCTACCTTTGTTTTTACCTTCTTTAGGTCTTTTGGGATTGGTACATACGCCATAACTTACCTCCCATCTTCTTTTTCCTTTGAAAGCTCTGCCATGTGTTCATAAACAGAGCCGATTTCTTCCTGAATGCTTTCTATCTGTTTATCTGTATTTTTGTTATATCTTTCCTGCAAAATACAAAAGTCATTATGGCAGCGACCGATGTCTTTTGTTCTTTCTTCCAAGTCATTAATCTTGCTATAAAGTTTGATTCTATCAATCACCGCTATAACACCTGCTCCGATTACTACTGCTGTAAATACTGTTTTTCTTTTGATCATCCTATCCTTCCTTTCTGTTAGTGTGCATTTAATACGCTTTTGGCCAGAGTTCCGCTCTTTAGCATCATTAACCCCAGCAAAACCGCATATCCAAGTATCGTCATGGTACTTGTGTGTATATCTGTTATCTGTATTGTTTTAACTAATACTGCGTATATTCCAAGACAAACCATTAAAAAGAGTCCTTGTAGCCCAAGTGCAAATAGTCCTTTGATATAGTTTGTG
>NZ_AWXB01000053.1 GCF_000478985.1 Peptoniphilus sp. BV3C26 | reverse complement strand
TAAATCTGTCATATTCTCTGATTGTTTCTTTCAGATACTCAGGATTTTTTAATGCTTCAGATAATCTTTTTGTTTCTTCCGAAAAGCCCCCACCTCTTTCAAAAAGTTCAAAATATCCTTGCTCTTTTCCTTCTTCACTTAAATCATGAGATAGATACCATAGAGATTCTGAAATCCGATCTCTTTCATAATCAAGAGCTTCAAAAAGCTCTACATTTGTAGCAAATTCCCCACTATTAAGAAGTTCATTTATCCTCTTTGCAGCATCATTCCAGTTTAAGACCTGCGTATCATCTTCTCTTGCAGAAGTTCCATAGGCTAAATGAATGCCTTTATCCGAATACCAGGAAGATACTTCTCTTTCATCAATGTAAAACCCGTTTCCGCCTTTAAAGGTATCTTTGAGGTATTCTCCCAATTCTTCTACTGTTTTTTCTTTGGAAAACTCAGCAATAACAGGAAGTCTGCCGCCATCGTGATTTCCTCCGTTAATAAGGACGGTATCTATATCATTCTCAGTTAGCGGAATCGTAAGGCGTGTCTGTCCATAGGAGTTTTCTGGTAAAGAAAAAGAAGCCTTTTCAGCTTCTCTTATCTCTACATCAATATTTTCTCTTAACCTTCTACTATTTCCTTGATCGTCATCTCTTTCAAAGCTGAAATCATTGCTTTGTACTGTGGATTGCTCTCTCCCTCTATCTTCCAAGCTGCCATCAGCTTCGGCTTCTCTCTTCTCATAAACTCTATCGCCTGTTTCTGAATGTCCATCAGGTGTCCTGTCAACTTCTTCTCCTTGTATAGATCTACTAACATCTCGAAGTTGCTCTGCTCCTCGCTCTGTGAAAGAAACTCCAGCCTCATCACTGCGTAGGTCGGATTTGGATACTTCCTTATGAAGTCCGTCTCTTCCTCCAAGCTGTTTAGCGTATTCTCCCTGATTTTCTCTATTATCTCGTCTGTACTCTCCATTTCGGAGAACTCGCCCGTTTTCATTTCTTCCCTGATCATCTCGTCGAAGTACATATTCTTCTACCTCCTCCAATTCTTCTTTAATCTTATTATATCCCGCTTCTTTTCCTCTTAAAACTTCTTTTTGCAGCTCAAGTTCTTTGCTTTTTTGAATGGTCGCATCAATAATCTTTCCGCTAATATCCGATACGCTTTCACCAAGACTCATTAGAGATATGCTGTCAAGTCTTTGAAAATTCTCTCTTAAAAGCTCATAATCTATCGAATAATCTAACTTAAATCTTGATGCTACCGCATAGCTTACCGAGTCCCTTACAAACTTTGTAAAGGATATTCTATCCTCATCCGCTATTCTAAGTTCATTCATTAAGGTATCTATTTTTTCATCACCGTAGAGTCTGCTTAAAGAAAAGATGTTTTCAAGTGTGCTTTTACTTTCCTCATAGCCCTCGCTTTTTATCATTTCCTTTAACACATCTTGATGATTTTCTTTGTCAAACTTCCAAAGATTTACTTCGTTGACATCTCTGTTTCTTGAAACTGTCTGACCTATATCAAAAATATAGTCCACTTTCTTGAATGTGCCATAGTCCTCTAAAATGGGGATACCTTTCTGTCCTCGCATTACTGTTCTATTAAAACGTTCCCTCCAGTAGTCAAACTTGGCACAAGCTATTGCTTCAGGATTTTTATCATAGATACTTAATTGACTTCTAAAGTCATATCTTTGATTGTTTCCGACAACCTTTAAGAGCTTCAGATACTCTGCTTCACTATGAAGCACATCTTGTTTTATAAGCTCCAAAATGTTATGAAAATCATTTATTCGCATTTTTACCTCCTTCGTTTTTCCAAACAAAAAAGGCGGTTAGATTTTACTCTAATCACCTTTTACGCATTATATTATTAAATTTTATTCGTTTGTTTCTTCCGCAATATCTACATATTCTTTTAATTTTCGTTGCAACAAATTCTTATCTATCAGTTTTAATGTATACTCCGATACCATTGTAGGCGAAAGACTTCTACTTAATGCAAATTCTACTACCTCATCATCTTTTGAAGCACAAAGGATTACTCCTACGCTTGGATTTTCAGTTTGTTTCTTTACTTCTCTATCCAGTGCTTCTAAATACAGGTTCATTTTTCCGATATATTCCGGCTTAAACTCTCCAATTTTTAATTCAAATGCAACTAAACAAGATAGTCCCCTATGATAGAACAACAAATCTACATAGTAATCATGATTGCCAACCTGTACCCTATACTCATTACCTATAAAGGAAAAATCTTTCCCAATCTCTAAAATAAAGTTCTTCAGATTCTGGAGAATTGACTTCTGAAATTCTCTTTCATTTCCAATCTTGGGAGCATCAAGAAATTCTAAAACATAACTGTCCATAAACAAATTATGCGTCTCTTGTTTTGCCCTTTGTATAGCAGGCAAATCGTTACTATTTGAAAGCATATAACGTTCATAATAGCCACTGTCCATCTGCCTTACCAACTCTCGGTGAGTTAGATTCTCCTTAATTGCTAAGTTAATGTAGAATTCTCTTTCTTCTTTACTTTTAGATCCTGACATTATTTTCAAATGATTAGACCAGCTCAATTGTGTCAACAACGTTGACACTTTTTCATCATCCTTATATAGCTCATAGAATTGCCTCATTCTATAAAGCCCCCTACGGGTAAATCCTTTTAAATCAGGATAATTTTCAGAGAAAAAATCGGCAACATTTTCCACAAAATTTGACCCATAACCTGCTTCTTTACTTTTCTCACTTATATACTTTCCCACTTCCTGATACATCAAAATCAATTCTTCATTGACTTTTCTATAAGCACGATCCTTTGCACTTTCGACAATCTTAACAATATCATCAAACTGATGATTATCTTTTCCAATATCTGTATTCTGCAATACCATCTTATCCTTATTCATTGTTTCACCTACCTCTAAAAACGTGCTGTTATTTTTTAATGTTTTCTTCAATAAAAGCCTTAGAATTTTGAATTTGCACTTTATCTTTATTAACTACAAAAGTAACATAATCTCCATTTTCTAAATTTAAAAGTTCCCTTATCCTTTTCGGAATAGTAACCTGTCCTTTTGCCATAACTTTTGCAGTATCCATAAATATATCTTCCATATTTACTTCCTTTCGCCCTACTTTTCCTACAAAATTATAGCACTTTTGGAGTATTTTTTCCACTCTGAATTAGTTATCTCTTACTTACTATATGTCAGAACAACCTCTTTTATTTCATTTTCAATTGCTTCTAAAAATTCTTCCTTTGAAGATTTCCCTTTGGCAATATCCGCTAATTCCATTTCCCACTTTGCAGTTGTTTCCGCTGACTTAAAGGTATCGGATACTATTGTTACAAGGCTGATCCCCTTATGCGTGGCAATCAAATTTTTCTTATCTCTTTCGACAAAACCCTTATAGATTAAGTTTTCAATAATTCCTGCCCTTGTTGCAGGTGTTCCAAGTCCCTTTCTTTCCACTTCTACACCTTTTTCTAAGGCTTCATTTCCTGCAATCTCCATAGACTTTAGAAGCGTATCTTCAGTGAAGTGTTTCGGTGGTTGAGTAAATTTTTCTTTAATCTCTTTATTTTCAATACTTAAAACATCACCGATACTTACATCAGGAAGCTCTATGAACTCATTCTTCTTGGACTTGTATTCTTTAAGGTATTTGCTAAAGCCCTCGTCTCTAATTACCCTTCCTGAACTTGTAAATTCAAATCCGTCAAATTCAGCTACAATCTTTGTTGTGTTTTCGACTAATGGATAGCCTACACTTGCGTGAAGCTTATTAGAAATAAGCCTATATACCTTCGCTTCACTATCAGGGATACTCGATAAATCTTCACTTAACGAGCTTACTGTCGGAATAATAGCGTGATGATCCGTAACATTTTTTGAGTTAAATACCGTCTTGATACGCTCTGTATCAAAATCATTTTTTCCTAAAATGTTATTGACCGTACTTACAATCATATCTTCCGTTAAGCATCTGCTGTCTGTTCTTGGATAGGTAATTAGTTTCTTTTCATACAGGCTTTGAGCATAATCAAGCGTCTGCTTTGCTGAATATCCAAAATATTTATTACACTCTCTTTGAAGTGTTGTTAGATCAAAGGGTAAATCCGGCTTTGTAATCTTTTCTTTTTGAATGACATCAGTTATTTCAATATTATCGCCTATTAAATTAATAAGCTGCTCTGCGGTTATTTCATCACCAATTTTGTCTGTCGATAATGTAAAGCCGTTCATAGAAAGCTCTACGGTGTAGTATTTTTCTTTCTTAAAATTATTTATTTCTTCATCTCTTTTTACAATCATGTAAAGCGTTGGGGTTTGCACTCTCCCGACACTGTAATTTTGCTTATACAGGCAAGAATATAGCCTACTGATATTCATTCCGACAAGCCAGTCTGCAATAGCTCTTGCCTGTGCCGATTCAAAGAGCTTATCGTAATCTTTGCCATTCTTTAGATTGGAAAATCCCTCTTTGATAGCACTATCTTCCATTGACGAAATCCAAAGACGCTGCATTTTCTTTTTGCATTTAGCTTCGTTATATACCAGTCGAAAAATACTTTCTCCTTCTCTTCCCGCATCGCACGCATTGATAACTGTATCAATCTCCTTATCATTCATCAGTTTTTTAAGGATATTAAACTGCTTTTTTGTAGCCTTTGCCACTTCAAATTTGTACTGCTTCGGAATAATCGGCAAATCCGATATATTCCACTTAGCGTATTTTTCATCATAAGCGTCCGGATTTGCCATCTGAATTAGATGGCCTACGCACCAAGATACCTTATATCCATTTCCCTCATAGTATCCATCTTTCTTTTTTGTAGCTCCTATTACCTTTGCAATTGATATAGCTACACTCGGTTTTTCTGCTATCACAAGTATATGTTCCATGTATATTTTTCCTCCTGCTTTCATTGTAAAAGGGCGAAAGATTTTACTCTCCCGCCCTGCGTTTGCACCCATAACAATATATTTTAAGATGCATTTATTCTTCATCATAAGCTTCTGTTTCTTCTGCTTCTCCTATTTCTTGCTCACTTTCTGCTTCCGAAAAGAAATCATCATCTTCTTCCTCTAATGATTCAAGCTCCTTATCCTCTTTCTTTTTTACGACCTTAAAGTAATAACCTGCTCCTAATGCTCCGCCTATAACAAGAAGCAGAATAATATATGTTCCTAAATTACTCTTTTCTTCTTTTTTCTCAGGCTTTACTTCTTCCTTAGTTGGCTCCTCTTTGCTAATCTCCTGCTTCGGAGCTTCTTTCTTTTCAACCATATTTAGAAGATCATCTTCAGATACTTCCGTTAAAAGCATTACATTTTCTTGTGTCTCATCGTGGTTGATGATGAGATGGAAGGTCTTACCGTTTTTCGTTTGAAAGGTAATAAACTGTCTTGCATCAGCAGAATACAGATCTGTTTCTTTGTTATCACCGCTATCCCCGTGATGAATTGGATAGTCCTTATTCGCATTGTCCTTATTTTCCGTAACGGTTCCTCTTGCCTTTGACGGAGCAGAAGCTACTCCCTTATTGGTATTTACAGTCTTACTTGTCCCGTCCATAGATGAATCCTGATTGTTATTGGCAGGAGCTTTCGGTGTCAGCTTATTAGGATAGCGAATATCTTTCTCTTTCGTTTCAGAATTACTTGTATCTTTTACAGTATTTTCTGAACTCGCCTGTGTAGTTGTGCTTTTTCCTGTA
>NZ_AWXB01000052.1 GCF_000478985.1 Peptoniphilus sp. BV3C26 | reverse complement strand
TAAATGGAGCTATTTTTTATTAATAATTATTTACTAACTTTAGGATCACGAATTATTATGTCATCTTTTAAAGGAGTTTGATATTTTTTCCCTCTAAAAGCAACAAGTTCTTCTTTTGCTTTTTTCAAAATTTCAGGATCATTCATTGCTTTTATAGCAGTTAAAGCTAAAACTTGCATTGCTTTTGCACTTGCTTTTTTTGCATATGATGTAAGTCCTTGTGCAGTCATTTGCCAAGTGTGTAAACTTGTTCCCAAAGCGGCTGTTGCCATGTTAAGTTGGATGGTTGGAGCTGCATAACTTAAATCTCCTACATCGGAAGTGATTGTCATGGCTCTACGTTTTAAATCAAGGGGTTCAACTTTTGTTTGTATTCCCTTTTCCAACATGTCTTCCACGTCTTTTTCGTCAAATTCATCTAAAAGTCTTTCTTTTGTAGCTTCTTTTACAGCTTCTGTTTGAGTTTCATAAAATTCTCTTGCAAGTTTAAAATCTTCTTGGTCAAATTCTGGTGCACCCAGTTCTTTAAAGGCTTCGTCCATAACTTTAGCCAAAGTTTTATTTGCATGGTAATCAGAAATTGCAACAATCATTTTTGCTTCTACTTCGGTCTCACACATCATAGCTGCTGCTTTTGCAATATTATCTCCTCTTCTTGCTATATCAAGGGCTTCTTTAATTTTCGGAGCACGATAAAAATATCTAAGTCCTGCATGGGATTGAACAACATTTGGAGCACTTCCTCCTACATCTTGGTAAGCATAGTGAATTCTTGCTTGCTCTACTACGTGTTCTCTTAGATAGTTTACACCTACGTCCATAAGTTCACAGGAATCAAGGGCACTTCTACCATTTTCCGGTGCATCTGATGCGTGGGATGATGTTCCTTTAAACTTATAGTCCATAATTACGTTTGCAAGAGTTCCTTCAGTCCAAACTGCATTTCTGTCTTTTGGATGCCATGTTAAAGCCATGTCTAAGTCATCAAAATAACCATCTCTTGCCATAAATGTTTTTGCTCCGTCCCTTTCTTCTGATGGAGTTCCGAAAAATTTAACAGTTCCATGGCCAATTTTGTCAATGTAGTCTTTAACAATAAGAGCGGCACCTAAGGCTCCTGTTCCTAAATTATTGTGACCGCAACCGTGACCGTCTGTTTTTCCTTCTTCAGGTTTTTTTTCAGCAAGACCTGCAACCTGGCTTAAACCAGGAAGAGCGTCATATTCTCCTGTAAATCCTATAATGGGAGATGAGTTTCCATAACTTGCAACAAAGGCAGTTTCAATACCTTTTACGGGGCTAATTGTGAAACCATTTTCTTTTAAAACTTCTCTGTAAGCGTCAGCACTCTTATATTCAATTAAGCCGACTTCAGAAAGATTCCATATCTTTTCACTTAAGCTCCATGTTAAATTTTCGTGTTTTTTTTGTAATTCAATTACTAATTCTTTTAAATTATCTTTCATATTATCACCTAATACTATTTTATATTATTTAAAATAAAAATCAAATTAAAAAACGTTTTCTAAAAAGTAATGAAAAAAAAGTTTATTTGTCTTATAATAAAGTTAATTGATGAAAGGAGGATATATGATGAAAAAGAAAAAATCATTAAACATCAATCCCTACATACTTTTATTTTCAGTAATAGCAGTGTGTGGACTTTTAAGCTACTTTGTTCCTGCCGGAAGTTTTGAAAGACAAGTCGTAGACGGCAAGACTATGGTTGTAGCAAACTCTTATAAGACTATTGAAGCAAGTCACGCAAGTATAATTGATATCTTTCGTGCTGTTCCTTACGGTTTTATAGGAGCCGCACCAATAATTGCAATTATACTTATCATTGGTGGCACTCTTAAAATCTATGACAAAACGGAAGCTATACCTCTTGCAATTTATAAACTTATTTCAAGACTTGGCACAAAGAGCAGCAATTTATTAATTATAGCTTTTTATTTAATATTTGCTTTACTTGGAGGATTTTTAGGATGGATTGAAACAATGCTTCCTTTTACACCTCTTGTTGTAGCTATTATGCTGGCTTTAGGTCTTGACAGTTTAGTTGCTGTAAGTATTGTAATAGTAGGAATGATGGCCGGATTTTGTGCAGGCCCAACTAACGTATTAACTGTAGGTATAGCACAACAAATTTCAGAACTTCCTCTATTTTCAGGATTTTCTCTAAGATTTGCAGTATGGATTATATTTTTAGTAGGCTCTTTAGCTTATATACTTGCCTATGCAAATAAAATTAAAAAGGATCCTTCAAAAAGTTTGGTAGCAGATATAGACACTTCAGATTTGAAATACGATTTTTCAACTTATGAAGGCAAAAAGCTAAATAGCGGTCAAACTCTTTCACTATTTGCTCTTTTAGCAGCTTTCTTACTATCTCTATATGGAATGTTTAAACTTAAATGGAACATTAACGATATGACTGCAGTCTTCTTACTTTGTGGTGTAGTTGCAGGTCTTCTTAACAAGATGAATGGAAATGAAATAGTAAATTCCCTAATTGAAGGAGCAAAGTCTGCCATGGGTGGAGCTCTTATAGTAGGAATTGCTAGAGGAGTTCAATGGATTCTCGAAACAACTCATATAGTTGATACGATTATAAATGCTATGGCAAACGCTCTTTCAAATACTTCAACTCTTACAGCAGGAATAGGTATAATAATAGCCGTATCACTTTTAAACGGTCTTGTACCATCAGGTTCAGGAAAGGCTATGGCCCTTATACCTCTTGTAATTCCTCTTGGAGATTTAATAGGACTTAACCGTCAAATAACAACCCTTTGCTATCAATTTGGAGATGGTATAACAAACATGGTTTGGTTTACTTACGGTTCACTTCTTATGTTCTTATCTTATGGTAAAGTTCCATATAATAAGTATTTGAAATTTGTTGCACCTCTTATAATATTCTTCTTCATTGTGGCCATAGGTGCACTCTATGTAGCAGTAAAAATCAATTATGGACCATTCTAAAAAAATTTTTTATCCCTGCAAAAGCAGGGATTTTTTATTGTTAAAATACTTATAAAAATTTTGAAAAATTTTGTTATAATATTTCTTGAGGTGAAAAATGAAGAGTGTTTTTAATATAAAAAGATTTTTACTTGTAAACTTAGGAGTTGTTTTAGTTACAATTGGACTGCATTTTTTCTTAATTCCAAATAGTCTTGCAGTTGGAGGAACAAGCGGACTTTCCATAGAGCTTGGACATATATTTCCCTTTATTCCTGTATCATACATATTATTTGCATTAAATATGATTTTGGTAGTTCTGGGCTTTGTCACCATAGGACGAGATTTTGGATTTTATACAGTGTATGCTTCAATGTCTTTGGGATTTTTCTTGTGGCTTTTAGAAAAGACAATGCCTACAATAAGACCCATAGTAGAAGGAGATATATTTATAAATCTTGTCTTTGGAATAATAATTCAGGCAATAGGTATAGGTATTGTAGTAAATCAAGGAGCTTCCACAGGTGGAACAGATATACTTGCAAAGATTATAGAAAAGTATACAAGATTTTCCTTTGGCAACGGACTTATAATGAGTGACGGAGTTGTAACCCTAATAGCTCTTTTATTGTATGGACCTGGTCTTGGAATGTATGCCCTTCTTGGTTGTTTTATGAATTCTTTTGTAATAGACAAGATGATTGCCGGTTTTGATACAAAGTTTTATGTGACAATAGTTTCTGAAAAGACGGAAATAATAAATGAATTTATTTTAAAGGAGATAGAAAGAGGTTCAACTATTTACGAAGCTATGGGAGGCTATACAAAAAGAAATAGAAAAATTTTAACATCTGTGGTAAACAAGGGAGATTTAATAAAATTAAAAGAATTTATAAGAAAAACCGATGAAAAATCCTTTATGTATGTTTCTTCAGTAACAGAAGTTGAAGGAGAAGGTTTCACCTATGAATAAAAAATATCCTCAGTCAAAAAAGGCTGAGTTTTTTTATTTCAAAAATTTTTTAAACTACAAAAGGCAAGATAAAGTGATTTTATGAAATCAGCCAATATTTTAATATTTGTCCACCTATGGTAAAATAAAGTGGGAGTTGATTTTTTGAAAACAACAAATTTAAACATTTTAAAATTGCTCCTTGGTTCAATAACAATTACAATGTTGGGATTATTTTTCCCACCTGTTTATCTATTTTTTCCATCATTGTTTTTGTACTACGGAATTAAGGATTCAATAATAAAAGCTATTTTAGCTTTGCTTGTTCCATCTTTTATTATGGGATATATAAATCCTACTTTGGGACTTGCAATTTTTGTGGTATTTGCACCTATGATTTTAAGCTTGCATTACCTCATAACAAATAAATATGGAGTCGATGTGAGCTTAGGTCTTGCATCTTTAGTAACTTTTATTTCAATTTTGTCAATTATGTATGCTTATGGAATAAATGGAAGCACCCTGTCTTCAGAAGAAAGTGTAAGAGCTTATATTGAAGGTGCAAAACTTGTTCTTTCAAAAAGCGGAAGTTTAAATACTTCAAACTTAGAAGGAAATCTTAGGACAATGTATCTGCAAACCATAGCTCTTTTACCTTCAATAATAGTTATAATAAGCATTGCAATTTCTTATATGACCTATTTACTAACAGGCAGAAGACTTTTAAAAGATGGAATAATTGTAATGCAACCACCGTCTTTTGAATTTTTAAGATTGCCAAAAATCTTTGTGGCAATTTCAATTCTTGTCCTTTTAATTTTAAAATTATTAGGTTTTCAAGAAATTTTTATGAATTTAGCTTTAATTTTTACCTTTATGACCTTTGTAAACGGTCTTGCAACTTTAAAGTTTCTATTGTTTAAAATGGGAGCTTCCCAGTTTATTCAAGTCTTGGCCCTTGTATTTTTTATATTTTTGCCAGGTATGCAGATAGCTTCGGCAGTTCTTGGCCTTGTAGATTCTTTATTTAATTTAAGGAGATTGCCGAACTAAGATGAAAGATAAATTTTTTAATTTGTTTGATGCAAGATTTATTCTTGCATTCAGTTTTATAGTTCTTATTGTAATTACTGTACTAAAGCCATTCGTAGGCGGAATAGCAGGTCTTATTTACATCTATCTGATTTTTATAAGCTATAAAAATATAAAAGATAAGAACTATGCTTCACAAAGATATATTGAACAAATTTCTCAGGATTTTGATTCAGTCACTAAACAAGCCGTTTTTAATATGCCTTTTCCTATGGTAATATGCGATGGAGACGGTACTGTATTGTGGTACAATACCCTGTTTGTAAATTTATTCTCTTCAGAACTTATGGGAGAAAATATAAAAAATATTTTACCTCAAATAATTCGTGAAGATATAAATGAAACAGGCTACTATATAAGCTTTGATTCCAAAGACTATATAGTTTATAAAAACAATGTGGATCTTTCCACCGGTTCATCTGAAAGAAAAAGCATACAGATGTACTTTATGGTGGACTCATCGGATTACAAAAAACTTCAAAGAGTCTATATTGATTCGAAAGCCATGATTTTAAAAATAGAAGTTGATAATTATGATGAGGCTCTTGATTCTACCCCAGATTCCTCAAGACCAATATTAATTGCAGAAATAGATTCTATTTTAAACAGTTATTTTGATGAATATCAAGGACTTTTAATAAAATCTGATTCTGACACCTATATAGCAGTTTTAAGTTTTCAAGCTTTAAAACAAATTAAGGAAAGAAGATTTGATTTACTTGATGATTTAAGAGAACTTGACAAGGGAAATGCAATTCCCATAACTCTTTCCATAGGAGTTTCTTCTTTCGGAAAAAGCTTTAGCGAATCCTATCAAGAAGCAGACACAGCTCTTGATATTGCCCTTGGAAGAGGTGGAGATCAAGCTGTTGTAAGAGTCGATGATAATTATGAATTTTTTGGTGGTAGAAGTAAGGCTGTTGAAAAGAGAAATAAGGTTAAGGCAAGAGTAATAGGAGTTGCCCTTAGACAATTAATTGATGCAACAGATGAAGTTTTTATTATGGGCCATGCAAACCCGGATATGGATGCCATGGGAGCAGCCATAGGAGTGCACAGAGCAGTTTTAAATAGGGGTAAAAAAGGTTACATTGTATTTAATGAAATAAATCCTTCCATTGAAAATTTAATGATTAGATTAAAGAAAGAAGAACCAGAACTTTTAAAGGACTTTTTAAATTCTGAAGCAGCTCTTGGAAAAATAAAGTCCAATTCCCTAATTATAATGGTGGATAACCACAGACCTTCTATGACGGAATGCCCAGAACTTATAGCAAAAACAAATCAAATTGTAATTTTAGATCACCACAGAAGAAGCAAGGAGTTTGTTAAAAATCCTGTTTTAACTTATATTGAGCCCTATGCTTCAAGTACCTGTGAACTTGTAACGGAAATGCTCACTTATATGAGTGAAAATTCAAACCTAACTCACTTTGAAGCTGATGCTCTTATGAGTGGTATTATTGTAGATACTAAAAACTTTACCTTCCAAACAGGGGTAAGGACTTTTGAAGCTGCAAGTATGTTAAGACGTCAGGGCTCAGATATGGTAAAAGTTCAAGCCCTATTTAAAAATGACCTTGATACTTTACAATCAAAGGCCGAAGTTGTTCATGCAACAAAAATAATCGATGGTAAAATTGCAATTTCAAAACTTGATAGATATCAAGAAAATTCTATTTTAATAGCGGCTCAAGCAGCAGATGAGCTTTTACAAATTAATAATATAGAGGCAAGTTTTGTCTTAACTCACAAGGATAATAAAATTCACATTTCCGGCAGAAGTAGAGGAAGTTTCAGCGTTCAACTTGTTCTTGAAAAAATTGGCGGTGGAGGTCATTTAAATATGGCTGGTGCCCAAGTTGAAACTGACAGTATAGAAGAAGCCGAAAAAATTTTAAGAAAGGCTTTAGATGAATATATGAAAGAGGTTGAAAATAAATGAAAATAATACTTTTAAAAGATGACAAGACTTTAGGTAAAGCTGGAACTCTTACAGAGGCAAAAGACGGTTACGCAAGAAATTTTTTGTTTCCCAGAAAAATTGCAGTAGAAGCAACTGAGGAAAATTTACAAAAATGGAAAGAAGACAGAAAAAGAGAAGAAGAAGAGGAAAAGCAAAATAGAAAAGAAGCCAATGAACTTAAAAAGAAAATAGAGAAAAAATCCATAACAATAGAGGCAAAAGGTGGAGAAAACGGAAAATTATTCGGTGCCATCACTTCACAAAACATTTCAGATAAAATAAAAGAAGTCTTTGGTTTGGATATAGATAAAAAAAGGATTCTTCTTAGTGAAAATATAAAAACTGAAGGAAGTAAAACAGTTCAAGTAAAACTTTACGGAGATATTTTTGCAGATTTAAAGGTAAAAGTGGAAGTATTAAGGTGACAAAATGGAAATGAGAGTTCCTCCCCACAGTGAAGAAGCGGAAGTATCTTCCCTTGGAGCAATGCTTTTATCAAGAGATGCCATTTCAGCAGCCTCTGAAATTTTACTCCCTGAAGATTTCTATTCTCCCGCCCACCAAAAAATCTACGGTGCAATTTTAGAATTAGATGAAAAAAATGAGCCGGCAGATATTGTAACTGTAAGTGAAGAGCTTACAAGGCAAAATGTAATTGATGAAATAGGAGGCATGTCCTATCTTGCAAGCCTTTCTTCAGCAGTGGGAACAATAGCAAATACAGAATTTTATTGTAAAATCATAAAAGAAAAATCAATCTTAAGAAAACTTATAGGAGCAAGTGATGATATTATTTCAAACTCCTATAACCCTGAAGCAAGGGCAAATTCAGTAATAGAAATTGCAGAAAAGACAATTTTTGAAATTACTCAGGATTCTATGAACAATGGTCTTATACCACTAAAAGAAGCCCTTCTTGACAGCTTTTCCCTTATGGAAAAAAGAGCCCAAAATAAAAACGCTCTAACAGGAGTTACAACAGGCTTTACAGATCTTGACAGAAAACTTTCTGGACTTCAAAAATCTGATTTAGTTTTAATTGCAGCTCGTCCATCAATGGGAAAAACAGCTCTTATGGTAAATATAACTACAAACGCCGCTCAAAAAGGAGACGCCAAAGTTGCAGTTTTCTCTCTTGAAATGAGCAAAAATCAACTTGTACAAAGAATGATTTCTGCGGCAACTCATATAGATCTTATGAAAATCATAAGCGGAAGTTTAAATGAAGAAGAATGGACAAAAGTTATAAACTCCATGACCGTCCTGCAAAATTTGAACATAAGCATTGATGACACACCAGGCATGAGTCCTGTAGAAATGAAGGCAAAATGCAGAAGGTTAAAAGCTGAAAAGGGTCTGGACTTAGTAGTTATAGACTACTTGCAACTTATGGAATTAAGCTCCAGAACTGAATCAAGACAACAGGAAATTTCAGCAATATCCCGTTCCCTAAAAGCTCTGGCAAAAGAGTTGGACGTTCCAGTTGTAGCTCTTTCACAACTTTCAAGAGCACCGGAGCTTCGTTCAGATCATAGACCGGTTTTATCGGACTTAAGAGAATCAGGAGCTATTGAACAGGATGCAGATGTTGTAATGTTCTTATACAGGGACGATTATTACAATAAGGAAGAGTCAAAAGAACCCAATGTTGGAGAAGTTATTATAGCAAAACATAGAAACGGACCTACAGGAACAATAAAACTGGTATTCAAAAAAGAATTTACAAAATTTTTAAACATGGAGAGATAAAATGGACTTTATAAAAGCGATAATTCTTGGAATCATAGAAGGATTTACTGAATTTCTTCCGATTTCATCAACGGGACACCTAATTCTTGCAGGGAATTTTTTTAATCTTTCAAATAAAGAGTTTCAAAATGCTTTTAACGTAATTATTCAATTGGGGGCAATTTTAGCAATTGTTGTTATTTATTTTAATTCCCTAAATCCCTTAGGAAAAAATAAACTTGAAAGAAAACTAAAAAGACCCCTTGAAGGACTGACTTTTAAAGAAAAACTTGCCCTGGCAGATAAGAAGACTTTAAGACTTTGGACAAAAATAATAATAGGATTTTTACCTGCAGCTGTTTTAGGTTTTTTGTTTGACGATTTAATAGATAAGTATCTTTTTAACAACATAACAGTTGCCATAAGCCTTATCTTTTATGGGATAGTTATTATTTTAATAGAAAAAAAAGATAAATCTGGGAAATATACATCCATTGACAGACTGCCTATTAAAACCGTTATCTTAATAGGATTATTTCAATGCCTTGCAATGATTCCCGGTACAAGTAGAAGTGCAGCAACTATCATAGGAGGAGTTTTGTTGGGAGCCGATAGGATAACGGCAGCAGAATTTTCCTTTTATCTTGCAATACCAACCATGTTAGGCGCAACATTTTTAAAAATTATTAAAATAGGAGTAAGTTTGAGCCTAAGCCAATGGATAATTATTTTAGTGGGATTTATAGTATCTTTTTTAGTTGCACTTATAGTTGTAAAAAAATTTTTAGCCTATATAAAAAAACATGACTTTAAAGTTTTTGGAATTTACAGAATTATCTTGGGAATTTTAGTAATTGCCCTAGAAATTTTTACAAAATAATCCCTCAGGGGATTTTTTTTTAGAAAAAAACGGAGGTTTTTATGTATTTAACAGACGTAAAAGGAATAAAAGTCGGACACGCCAATAACCAAGCAACAGGACTAACAGTAATAATTCCCCCAAAAGGGACAGTGTGTGCAGTTGACGTAAGAGGAGGAGGACCTGGCACGAGAGAAACGGATTTGTTAGATCCAAAAAACATGGTCCAAGGGGTTGACGCCATAATGCTTACAGGAGGATCCGCCTATGGTTTAAATGCAGCAGCAGGCGTTATGAAATATTTGGAAGAAGAAAATAGAGGCGTTGATGTAGGTCTAGGAATAGTTCCCATTGTGTCGGGAGCAGTAATATTTGATTTAGCCTACAAAGATTATAAAACAAGACCCGATGCAGAAATGGGCTATGAAGCTGCAAAAAATGCCAGTGAAAAAGAAAATAGACTTGGCAATGTAGGAGTAGGACTAGGTGCAACAGTAGGCAAGATATTAGGCATGGAAAGTGCAATGAAAGGTGGTTTGGGATCCTACACAATAAAAGTAGGACAAGTTACAATATCAGCCCTAAGCGTAGTAAACTCCTTTGGAGATATATTTGAAGACGGAAAGAAAATAGCAGGAGCAATAAATAAAAAAACAAAAGAATTTTATAATCCAAAAGAAATTTTAAAACTTATGGAAGAAAATAAAGAAAAATATTTCAAAGGCACAAATACAACCCTAAGTGTCCTTGCAACAAATGTAAAGCTAAATAAGACTCAGGCAGAAAAAGTTGCAAATGTGGCCCACAACGGTTACGCCATGAGTATATTTCCAGTTCACACCCAATATGACGGAGATACAGTTTTCGTTTTATCAACAGGACAAGTAGAAGCAGATCCCACACTTGTACAAGCTTTAGGGTCAATCTGCGTAAAAAATGCAATAATAAGTGGAGTAAAAAACGCAAAGACAGAAGAAGGCTACTTAGCCATGGAGGACCTATGAGAATTTTAGTAATAGATGTGGGAAACACAAACATAGTCTACGGAATATTTGAAAAAGAAAAATTAATCTATGAATTTAGAATATCAACCTCAGAAAAAAAGACCAATGACGAATATGGAATGATATTTTACCAAACCCTAAAAGCAAAAGGCATAAAAGTAGACACCATAGAAGGAATAATAATATCATCAGTAGTTCCAAACGTTATGCATACTCTTGAAACAATGAGTATAAAATATTTCAACATAAATCCCCTCATAGTAACATCAGACATAAAAACAGGCATAAAATTGAAATATAAAAATCCCAAAGAAATAGGAGCAGACAGAATAGTAAATGCAGTGGCTGTTTCAAAAATGACAGAAAAAAACGCCATAATAATAGACATGGGAACGGCAATAACCTTTTGCTACTTAACAGATAAAAAAGAATATATGGGCGGTCTTATAATACCGGGAATAGGCATAAGCGCCGATGCCCTAACCACAAGAACAGCAAAACTTCCGAAAATTGAAATAATAAAAGCGGAAAAAGTAATCTGTGATGAAACTGTAGAAAGTATGCAGGCAGGTCTCTATTTCGGATATAGAAAAATGATAGAGGGCATAATAGATAAAATATTTGAAGAAAAACAATTAAGAGCAGAAAATACTGAGATTTTTGCAACAGGAGGCTTTGCCCCTCTTTTAACAAAAAATTTAAAATATCCCATAAAAATAGAAAGAGAATTGACCTTAAAAGGACTTATGGAACTTTATAAGCTAAATACAAAAAATAAATAAAAATAAATTTTCCTTGCAGGATTGAAAATACATACCTGCAAGTTTTTTTATTTTAAAAGGCTATTAGCAATCTCCCTTATATTTTTATATATTTTTGTCACTTTTTCATAAAATTTGCTATTTATATTGTGAAGGAGGAAAAAGAGATGATCATTGACAAAAGACTCATTCATTACAATTTTTCGCCAAGATATGGGACAAAAATCGCCTATATAGTCATTCACGATACGGCAAATAAGGCCCCGGGAGCAAATGCCCTAAACCACTACAGGTACTTTGCAGGCGGAAATAGGAAAGCAAGCGCCCATTATTTTGTAGATGATAAGGGCATAGTCCAAATAATTGAAGACAATATGTCTGCATGGCATTGTGGAGATGGAAAAGGTCGCTATGGAATCACAAATTCCAATAGTTTGGGGATTGAGATGTGCATAAATGAAGGATCGGACTTTAAAAAAGTCATGGAAAGGACAGCTGATCTTGCAGTATGCCTGGCAAAATTTTACAACTTAAAACCCGATAAAATTGTAAGGCACTATGATGCATCAAGAAAAATATGCCCATCAAGTCTATGTAAAAATAATTGGCAGGGATGGTGGATTTTTAAGGAGGTTATAAAAAGTAAGTATGAAAAAATTAAGATGTGATGTAAGTAAAACCCTGGAAGGTAAAAACATAATTAAAAGAAAAATTTTACCAGAGCTAAATCCAGGTTCAGAAGGAAGTTTGCAAGGATTTTTAACCCTGTTAAAACAATTGTATACAGGTAAAGAAGTGAGCCTTTATACAGTAGAAGAAGTAAAAATCGGTTAATAGGAGGTTTATATGGAAAGAGTAAGTTTAAGATTGAAATTCAACATGGATGATGGAAAAGCCATGTCCATTTCCTTTGGAGACTGCGACCCGCAAGTCACAAAAGAAATAGCAAAAAATCTTGGAGAAAGCATAGCCTCAGCTAAAATGTTCAAGAAAAATGACCAAATAGTTGAAGAATTCACCCAAGCGGTTAAGATTAGTGTAAAAGAAGAAATTCTTGTCTAATCTTATTTTACATAGGAGGTGTTTATATGGAAGAACTCATAAGCCAAATTGCCAACATAGGCTTTCCCATGGCGGTTTCTGTTTTTCTTTTAGTAAGGATAGAATCAAAAATAACGGAGCTGTCAGACTCGATAAAAGACCTGTCAAATAATATTTCCCTTATTATGAGAAAATAAAAATTATAAAATTAAAAGTTTATAAAAATTTCAAATTTTTTAAAAAGTCCAGACCTTAAAAGTCTGGTTTTTTATTGGAGCTTAAAAATGACAAAAAATCCGAAAAACTTGAAAGAATAGGAAAATAGTGGTACATTAACTATATGTGGTAAAAATTTATGAAAATTTATGAAAATAAAATTTAGAGAAAGGACCAAGTTATGGAAAAAAATTTTAAAGACAGAGTATTAAAACCCTTAGGTATTTATACTTTGGCGTTTTCTTTAGTCTTACCAAGCCTTAGTGGAGTGGTGGAAGCAGCTAATGAAACCAAGGAAGCAAAGGTTGATACACTTATAGTAAGTCAAGAAAAAAAGATTGAAGAAACAAAAGCAGAAAATGGACTAGAGGTTAAGAAAGAAGCTGAAAAAGAACTTGAAAATATCCTAAGTGGTGAAGAAATTCAAGATATTAAAAATAGGGCAAATAGTTTAGAAAATGATTATTTCTTTAATGGTGATATGTTTGAAGAATTAAAGGCAGAACTTAGAAAAGCAAAAGCCGATCCATCAGTAAACTATGAGGAAGCTAAGGCTCGTCTTATTAATGAAGCTATCCTTAAAAATGCCCCAGCACAAAAAGCTCCAGGACCAGAAAGAGCATCTATTACTGTAACATTTTATACCGCTGGAAATGCTATCAAAGCTGGAGTCGATAAAATTGGATTAAGAAGTAAAGAGTTAAAAAAGGGATATAGAATAGTTGTATATGTGAACAATTTTAAACGTGGAGAATTAACACTAACTAAAAATGATTCAAGACCTAGTGTAACACTAGAAAGTAAACTAAAAGCCGGTGATTTAGTAGAGGCTGAAGTGTATGATGATCAAGGAATTAAAGTTGGTGACACAGGTTCATATACAGTTCCTAATTCTAAGGCTGATGAATATAAAACTAAAATAAAAATGCCAACAGGAGAAATCTGGATAGAACAATACGTTGCAAATATAGTTAGCGAGGAAGAAAAATCTGAAGCTTTAGATTTGTTAAAAAAAGCAAACTCTACTGAAATAGCTAATGATATTAAGTCTGTTGATTTTAAAATCGAGGGAGTAGGTACTAAAACTGCCTCTTATACAGTAACCTACAAAGATAATTCAAAATCAGATGAAATACAAGCTCCAAACTTAACTGTAAAACAAGTTACCGAATACTCAGCAGCTACAAACGTAGAGAAGATAGTAGTTACTGACACAAAAATCACAGGTAAGTTAGTGCCACAGAAAAAGCTCGAAGATGGTACATTTGTCCCAGATCCAGATGGTACGATAGCTGCTGGAACAAAGGTAATAGCCATATTAAAGCCAAGTGGTAACAATAATGCGAATAAAGATTATTGTACGGGCAAGTGTAGCACAGATAAAAACTCCTCTCAATTAGGAGAGACTAGTGTAAATGCTGATGGAACTTTTGAAATCAATGTGCCAAATGGTTTTGATTATAAGCAAGAAGTTGGTCTTACAGTAAAGGAACCTCATAAGTTTAAGGCTTGTAATTCTACTACTGTTGAATATGTAATACCAAATGTACCAGTAAGAGACCCTAAAAAACTAACGCCTGAAGAAAAAGAAGCAATTAAGGAAGCTGTTAAAAAAGCCAATACAAGAGAAGATGGTGTTTCAAAACTCCCTAACGGTACAGGATACAATGATGGTATACCTGCCTTTATAGAAGTTGATGACCAAGGAAATGTAAAAATAATAAGTGGTAATGATGTTGAAGTAGATTGGGATAGTAGTGGAAATCCTATTGTTCAAAAGAATGATGACGGTACTGTAAAGGTTGAAGCTGGCAAAGAAAACAATGTTGCCAAATTTGAAAAGGAAGAGGTCCTAGAAAACAAGGCACCAGATGCTCCTACAATCACACCAGATGCAGACAAGGGCGAGATAACCATAAGTCCAAACCCTCTTGATACAGATGCCAAGAAAATAGAAGTTAAATACACTGATCCAGATGGTAATCCAAAAACAGAAATAATAGAAAAAGAGGATGGGGAAAATGGCAAGTGGAGTACACCAGAAGGCTCTAAAGTAACAGTCAATCCAGATACCGGTGTGGTGACCATAAAGGATTCTGATATCAAAAATAAAACCGATGTCTCTGCAACTGTAACAGATAATGGTGGTATCGCAAATAATGATAAAGAAAAGAAAACATCTGATAACAAGAGCGAAACAATCAAAATCTATCCAAAGAAACCAGAAATCAAGGTTGACGATAAAACTGGTGATGTAACCATCACTCCAGTTGAAAAAGATAAAGATAGGGTTGCTAAAAAAATGGATGTTACCTACACACCAGCAGGAGAAACAGATCCTAAGACAGTAACCTTTACTAGAAATGACGAAGGCAAATGGTCTATTGAAGGCAAAACTGATTTTGAAGTAAGCGAAGATGGAAAAAATATTACTATTAAAAATGGCAAAATAAAATCCGGAACTCAAATAACAGCTCAAACCAATGATGGGGATATTAGTGACATTTTAAAATCTGAAATTGAAAAGAGAACTGTTTCAGATAAAACTGCTCCAAATCCCCCAAAGGTAGAAGTGGATACAAAAACTGGTAATATTACTATAACACCACCAAGAGATGAGGACACAACATCAGTAACAGTAACCTACAAGAAGGCTGATAATACTGAAATAAAAGTCAAGGCTAAAAAAACTGGTAGCACATGGTCATTAGCCAAGGAAGATGGCACTCCAGATGGCACTCCAGTCGACAACGGTGAAGAAGTAGATGGAACTTCTGGTGTAATTACCCTTAAAAAGGGAAGTTACAAGACAGAAGAACTTGTAACAGCATTTGGTAAAGATGATGCAAATAATAAATCTACAGATGATACAAAAACCCCAGTAGCAGTAACTATTGATGCAAATGGTGGAAAGCAAAACATAGATGGTTCAATCCTTCTTAAGGGTGGAAGCTATGTTTTACCAGAAATATTTGCACCAGAATATTTCCCGCCAAATAAAGAGTTTGTCGGATGGCAAGTTGGTAAGGAAACTAAAAAAGCAGGGGAGTCTATTCAAGTAAATGCAGATACTATTGTAAAAGCTATTTGGAAAGATAAAAAATCAGATCAAAATAATCCAAATAATCCAAATAATCCAAATAATCCTGGTCTTCAAAATAAAGAAAATCAAAAATCATTAGGTTTCTTTAAAATTATTGAAGATATGGAAATAAATCGCCACTACAAATATCTTTATGGATATACAGATGGAAGTGTTCGTCCTGAAGGATTGATGACAAGAGCAGAAGCAGCAGCTTTAATAGCTCGTTTGGCAAATCTTGACATGACCAATAATACTAAGCCAAACTTTAAAGACACACCATCAGCTTGGTACAATTCAGCTATTAATATTATGGTTAAAAAGGATTTAATGTTTGCAGATAAAGACGGCAACTTCCGTCCTAACCAACCGATTACTCGTGGAGAATTTGCAAGAGCTATTTACTATATAGACAAGAAAAATGATAAGATAGCACCCTTTGCCGATGTAAAAGGTCACGAATTTGAAGAAGCTATTAATCAAGCCTATGGCAATGGACGTATTGCCGGCTATGAAGATGGCACCTTTAGACCTGATGCATATATTCAAAGAGCAGAAGCAGCAAGAATTTTAAATCAATATGCCCGTCGTAATGTAACCTTAGAAGGTTTAAGTGGCGTAAAGAAAGATTTAATTCACTTTACAGATATAAGCGAAAGCCACTGGGCTTATTGTGAAATTATGGAAGCAGCTAACTCCCATGAATATCAAAGAGCAAAAGGAAGTATACCAGAAACTTGGATAAAAATTATAGAAAAATAAATTATAGAAAGATAAAAAAAGACACGCAGAAATGCGTGTTTTTTTGTGCCTTAAATTTGGAAATCAAAACTTTATTAGTGGTTTGATTTTTTTAAAATCTTAAAAATTATTTTGAAAGTTCTTTTAGTGTGCCACTTATTGTAAAGGGCAATTTTTTTAATTCTTCTACATTTTTGGAGCCTGTTAAAAGCATTATGATTTTTGCTTTGTACATAATATTTTCCAGGTATTCCATTGTGTATTCATATCCTCCGTGAATCAGGTATGAAAGTATTTCTCCGGACATGGCTGCCATGTCTGCTCCAAGGACAAGACTTTTTACTAGGTCCATGGAATTTTTAATTCCTCCTGAGCTTATTAAGGATAGGTCTTTTAGGTTAAGGTTTTTAATTGAAAGTAGACTTAGGGCTGTGGGTATTCCCCAGGAATATAGTTCTGATAGATCATTTTCCGGTCTTCTTAAATTTTCCACTTCCATAAAATTTGTTCCGCCGAATCCTGAAACGTCTATGTGTCTTACGCCTACACTGTAAAGTCTTCTTGCTACATCTCTTGACATGCCGAAGCCAACTTCTTTTACAATTACAGGTACTTCAGACCCTTTTACAATTTCTTCTATGTTTGAGAGGATTCCTTTAAAGGACCTTTCTCCTTCTTCCATAGCAAGTTCTTGAGCGGGATTTAAGTGAATTTGGATTCCATCCGCTTTTAACATGTCTACTGCAAATTTTACATCTTTTATGCTTGCACGACCGGAAAGATTTCCAAGGATTACTCCTGAGTCTCCCATAATTTCTCTTACAATTTTAAAGCTTTCAATGGAGTCTTCATCTTCCAGGGTTATTGTTTGTGAGCCTACTGCCATGGGGATGTTAAATTCTCTTGCGATTTCTGCAAGTTGTCTATTTATGTCTTCGGTAAATTCTGAACCACCGGTCATGGCGTTAATCATAAGGGGAAAGTTTATTTTTTTGTTTAAAAACCTTGTTGATGTGTCTATTTCGTCAAAATCACATTCCGGTAGGGAATTGTGGGGCAAAAAAACATCTTCAAAAAGGGGGTTTCCAAGGAAACTTGATCTTAAAAAACTTTCGATATGTTCTCTTTTTCTATATTTTCTCATAAATTTCTCCTGTATTTAATAATATCATCAAGAATGAAAAATGTTAATATAATTATTTTTTTGATTTTAATACAATATCACTTAAAAAAGAATTGTAAAAGTTTTCTGAAAAAATTTTATATTTTTCGGGGTCTTCTTTAAATGTTTTAAAAATGCTCCTGTCAAAGAAGTTACTAAGGGGCATTTTGCCCAGGGCTTCGTATATTTTTTTATCATCTATTCCAAGGCTTATCATTGCGATTATATCCTCATTTGTGTAGGATTCAAAGTCTTCGTTTTTTTCGTATTCCACGGTTTTTTTATTGTAAAAGTTTACTAAATAGTTTCCCTTTGGAGTTTTATAAAGCATTGATAAAAACATGAGGGATATGGAAAATATTGTAAATATTGTAGATGAAATAATATTTATGGGTTTAAAGTTTAATACTGAAAGGCTGTATACAATTATTGCAAGAAGGGAAATTTTAATAACTTTTTTCTTGTAAGTGTCAATTTTGTATAAGAGGTTTAAATTTTCCAGTTTATATTTTAAACTTTTTGAATATTCGTTAAATTGTAAATAAAATTCCGGTCCGGCTTTTATTTTTTCTGCAATATCTCTTGTGCTTATGATAGTTTCATCTTTAAAGAAATTTTCTATAAAGGTTTTTTCTTCAATTTGCAGTTGAGAAAGTTTTTTAGGATTTAAAATAAATAAATAACTTATTTTTTTCTTGCCAGATTTTGTTACATAGTCTTCTTTTTTTATTTCCAGGGCCTTAATTCTTTGTAAACTTAAAATATTTGCAAGAATAAGGTTTTGTAAACTTCCGTCGCCTTTTAGAAGGTAGGAGGCTTCTAAGGAACTTACTATATTTGGGTCTTCTTCCTTTGTTTTTCTTCTTAAATTAAATAAATAAATTGCATATAAGAAAATTAGGAAGGAAAAAATTGTTGCTCCGGTGGAAATAAAATAAGAAAATTTATTTTTATCTCCGTCTAAAAAGGATAGCCTGCCGCTATTTTTATGGATTTCTTTAAGGCCCTTTAATGTCATATCTGTCCTTTGAGTTGAAAAGGGTATGGCTTCTTCTTCAAAAC
This sequence comes from Peptoniphilus sp. BV3C26, assembly GCF_000478985.1. GTDB lineage: Bacteria > Bacillota > Clostridia > Tissierellales > Peptoniphilaceae > Peptoniphilus_B > Peptoniphilus_B koenoeneniae. The sequence goes on along the minus strand of NZ_AWXB01000052.1, from coordinate 11,134 downwards.
CCAGGTCCAAAAATAAATAGCCACCTTTTTTTATATCTCTTACTTTGATTTCCAAGCCGTTTTTTACGTTTTTAATTTCTTTTTTGCCAGATGAGTATAAAAATGGACTTGTTTCTTTAGAAATTCCATTTTCAAAAAAGAGGTCTCCTTTAAAAAAATCGATTTTATTTTCAAGGTCTTTGAAAAAAGTATAGGAAAAATATCCGGTGTCGCTGCCAATTTTTCCAAGGTTTGAAATTTCATAGGACATTTTTAAATTTAAGGTACTTTCAAAGGGATTGAAAATTTTTATAAGAATCCTGTCTTCTTCTTCGTCCAAGGTGTATGATTTGGAATAACCCTTTTTTGCATTGGTATCCAGGGTCAATTTTTCATTGCCTATGGAAATTGTCAGTTTTTCTATTTTTGAATTTTTAGGTTTATATATGCTTCTTATTACTTCGTCTTCATTTTTTTTGGATTTATATACTATATCATCTTCAAAATACAGGCTTCCGTTATCTTTAATTAAGACATGGGTGTCAAAGTTTACGGAAATTTCTTCTGCAAAAATTTTCCTGGGAAAGAGAAAAAGAGAAGAAAAAATAAAAAACAAAAGTACAAACTTACAAAATTTATATAAAAATAATTTTAATTTCATATTATCACCAAATTAATTATATCAAAAATTTGTGAAATATATTATTATTAGGGTAAACTATTATGTGTAAAATATAAAAAAAGGAAAGGGAAGACATGTACGATATTATAATTATTGGTGGAGGTCCTGCAGGGCTTACGGCAGGTCTTTACGGCGCAAGAGATAAGAAAAAAACTTTAGTTATAGAAAAATCCGTTGAAGGGGGACAAATAACAAACACAAATGATGTGGAAAATTATCCAGGTGCTCCTGGCATAAGCGGAATTGATTTGGCTTTTACAATAAAAGATCAGGCTGAAAAGTTTGGCTGTCAAATTGTAAATGACGATATTATTGAAGTGGATCTTGAGGGAAAAATAAAAAAAGTCAAAGGAAAGTTTGACCAATATGAAGGAAAAGTTGTAATTATTGCAGGTGGTGCAAGTCCGAGAAAAATTGGGGTTCCTGGTGAAGAAGATTTTCAGGGAAGAGGCGTAAGCTATTGTGCAACTTGCGATGGAGCTTTTTATGAAGGTTTTGAAGTTTATGTAGTAGGTGGCGGAGATGCTGCTGTTGAAGAGGCTATTTATTTAACTAATTTTGCTAAGAAAGTCCATATAATTCACAGAAGAGATGAACTTCGTGCTTCAAAGGATTTGCAGGCTAAGGCTTTTAAAAATGAAAAGATTGATTTTATTTGGAATAGTCAGGTCACAGAGCTTAAGGGAGATAAAACCTTAAAGGAACTTTATATTAAAAATAATAAGAGTGGAGATATAGAAAAAATCACAAAGGACGAACCTTTTGGAGTTTTTGTATTTATAGGCTATGTCCCAGAAACTGAGATTTATGAAGGCAAAATAAATATGAAAGACGGTTATATTTTAACTGATGAAGAAATGAGAACAAACATTGATGGAGTTTTTGCTGCAGGAGATATAAGGGTTAAGACTGTAAGACAACTTACAACTGCTGTAGGGGACGGCACAATAGCTGCCATAAACGCCTACAAGTATATTGAAGAGCAAGAGGGAACTCTTTATGAGGGTTTTAATGAATAATGAAGTCAAATGTATTTGATACTGCTCTTATTTTTGAAGGCGGGGGTATGAGAAATTCATACTCCGCAGGCATTTTAAACGTTCTTCTTGAAAAGGGAATTTATTTTGATTATGTATCAGGTATTTCTGCAGGCTCAACTCATGTTTTTAACTATTTATTAAGGGATAGAATTCGTGCCAAGAGATCTTTCGTCGATTCTGTGAGAGATGAAAATGTTGCAGGCATAAAAAATCTTTTAAAGGGACAGGGCTTTTTTAATTCAGATTATATTTTTGAATCTTGGGATCCTTATCCTGATTCCATAATAAGCCTTGAAACGTTTTATGCAAATCCCGCAAAAATAAGAATTGGGGCTTTTAATGCCAACACAGGAAGAATGAAATATTGGAACAAAAGGCAACTTAATTCCATGGAAAAACTTAGAAAGGCCATAAGAGCTTCTTCGTCTTTACCCTATATTATGCAACCTACTGAGTTTGAAGGTCAGGTCTATTATGATGGAGGCCTGGGTTATGGAATAAGCCTGGATATGGCTTTAAGAGATGGCTACCAAAAAATTTTTGCTGTTTTAACAAGACCTGAAGGTTACAGAAAAGAGCCTATTAAGCATAAGGAATTAATAAAAAAATCCTTTAAAAGTTATCCTCATGTTGCTAATGCCATGATTACAAGATACAAGAGATATAACAGGGATTTGGACAGATTGGAAAAGTTAAAAGAAGAGGGAAAGGCCTATATTGTCTATGCGAAAAACCAGGCGGTTGAAAGCACGGAAACAAATCTTTTCAAACTTCAGGACAATTATGAACAGGGATATTTTCAAGGCCTAAATGAATATAGGGATTGGCTTGCCTTTTTAGGAATATAGAAAAAATTGTGATATAATAAATTTAATTTAATCTTAGGAGTGATTTAATGGACAAAGTAAGAGTTCGTTTTGCCCCAAGTCCTACAGGTTTTCTCCACATCGGAGGCCTAAGGACGGCTCTATATAATTATCTTTTCGCCAAACACAATAATGGCGATTTTATTTTGAGAATAGAGGATACGGACAGAACAAGATATGTAGAAGGTGCCATAGAAAATTTAATTCAATCATTAAAATGGGCGGGAATAGAAGTTGATGAAGGAGTAATCCTAAACGAAGAAGGAAAACTTACAGAAAAGGGTCAATGCGGACCTTATATTCAATCAAACCGTCTTGATATTTACAAAAAATATGTAGATAAACTTATTGAATCAGGTCATGCTTATTATTGTTTTTGCAGCAAGGAAAGACTTGATAATTTAAGAGAAGAACAAAGAATAAAGGGACAAGTCCCAAAATATGATGGAAGATGTCGTTCAATTCCTATTGAAGAAGCTAAAAGAAGAATTGCTAATGGGGAAGAGTATGTAGTAAGACTTAAACTTCCAAGGAACAGATTTATAAAATTTCATGACCTGGTAAGAGGGGATGTAACTATAAATACAGATGAAATTGATGATCAGGTTCTTATGAAAAGCGATGGTTTTCCAACTTACCACATGGCAGTTGTAGTTGACGATCATTTGATGAAGATTACCCATGTTGTTCGTGGTGAAGAATGGCTTGCTTCAACACCTAAGCATGTTTTCTTATATGAAGCTTTAGGTTGGGAAGCTCCGGAGTTTGTTCACCTTCCCACAGTATTAAATAAAAATCACAAGAAACTTTCAAAACGTGAAGGGGATGTCTCTGTTGAGGATTTCAAAAAGAGGGGATATTTACCGGAAGGACTTATAAATTATCTTGCTCTTGTAGGTTGGAGTCCGGAAGATGATGAAGAAATAATGACTTTAAAAGATTTAATTCCTAAATTCAGCTTTGATAGAGTTGTAAAATCAGGGGGAATTTTTGATGTTGATAAACTTAACTGGGTCAACTCTCATTATATGAAAGACTATGATTTGGAAAAGTTATGTCAATTGGAAAAGCCTTATATGATTGAATCGGGTCTTATGACTGAAGAAGAAATTGACAATAATTTTGAATGGTTTAAGATTCTTGTGGAAACTGTTAGAGATGGTTTGGATAAGCTTGAAGATTTGCCTAAGGCAGTTCAATTTTTATTTGGCGATTTAAATGTAAAAGAAGAGAGTGCTCTTGAAGAACTAAAAAAAGACCATGTACTTCAATTAATAGATCAATTTATTGAAGAATTAAATTCCCTAGAAGAAGTTGACGATGAATTTTCAAGAACAGTTATGAAAAAAATTCAAAAGGCAACAGGAATTAAAGGGAAGGATTTATATATGCCTGTAAGAGCTGCTATAAGCGGAAATGTTCACGGACCGGAATTAAATAACATTATACTTTTACTTGGAAAAGAAAATCTTTTAAAAAGACTTAATTCAAGTAAAAAATATTTGAAATAAAAATAAACTTTACCCTAGATAAACTGGGGTAAAGTTTTTTATTTGTCAAATTTTTTAATATTTGCATTTTCTTTTAAAGTGCCATAAGTTTCTTCCAAACTTTTTACCATAAATTTTAATTCATCAATTTCCTCTTTTGAAAATTCAAGGGGTATGTCATGTAAATTGTTTGTTAAAGTTTTAATTTCATCTTTTTTAATTTCGATTTCTTTTTTATAGTTAAAATCCTTTTTTAAAACACAGGACCTTATTAAATTATTATTTTGAATTTTTATAAGCTCTTGTAAATTTAAGTCTTCTGTATATTTTTTAAAGTTTTCCCAAATTACAAATTCTTCTTCTTTCAAGTCATATTCATAGGGATTAAAGAGGTTTATTATTTCTTTAATAACTTTTTCAAATTTTTGACTATCCAGGTTTAATAGAGAGTCAACTTTTTCTAAATACAAATTATTTTCATCAATTTTAAGAAACTCTCTTGCAAGATTTTTTTCCTGCTTTAAATTTAAACTTAAATTTTTATTTAAATCCATTCTTAAAACTTGACAAAGGGTTTGGAGTTCAAAAATTTTCATTTTATATTGGTCATAAATTTTCGTATAAAAAGCCCTTCTTATAGGAATTAAAACATCTTTTAAAAAAATCTTATCAGATAAAAGTTCCCTATATAAAAAGGCTTCCATTGTAAGTTTAGCTTTATCCATAAAATCATCCTTTCTTTAACTTATTACCCATTTTAATGTTATAATTAATATGTATGAGGTGAATTAATGTTTGAAAAATTCGGAAAAGTTCTTTTAAATGAAGGACTTTATAAATATACATCTTTTGGTATTGGCGGACCTGCAGATATACTCTTGTTCCCTAAAGACGAAAATTCATTAATAGAAGCAATAAAAACAGCAAAGAATGAAGGAATTCCCATTACTGTTCTTGGTAATTGCACAAATGTTTTAATTAGGGATGGAGGAATAAGAGGTCTTGTTATAATGCTTAAAAATACCTTTAATGAAATTAAAGTAAAGGATAATTTAATTTCAGCTGAGGGAGGGGCAACTCTTAAAAAAGCTGCTCAAATTGCTTATGAAAATTCTCTTTCAAATATGGAGTTTGCTCATGGAATTCCCGGATCTATAGGTGGAGCTATGATTATGAATGCTGGAGCCTATGAGGGAGAAATGAAAGACATTGTAAAAAGTGTAAGGCTTTTAACTAAAGATTTTAAAATTATTGAGGTAAACAATGAGGATATGGATTTTGTTTACAGAAATTCAAGAGCTTTAAAAAATGAAGAAATTGTCCTTTCTGCAACTTTTGAACTAAAAAAAGGCGACAAATCTTTGATTAAAGAAAAAATGGAGGATTTTGACAATAGGAGAAAGTCTAAACAACCTCTTGAACTTAGAAGTTGCGGTTCTACTTTTAAAAGACCTCAGGGATATTTTGCCGGAAAGTTAATAGATGATTCTGGATTAAGGGGTTTTAGATATAAAAACTGTGGAGTAAGTGAAAAGCACTGCGGTTTTATTGTAAATTATGGAGATTCCAGTGCCAAGGACATTTTAAAAGTTATAGAAATTGTAAGAAAAGTTGTTTTTGATAATTTTGGGGTTGAACTGGAAAGAGAACTTAAAGTTATTGGGGTGGATTGATGGAAATAATTATTATAACTGGCATGAGTGGTGCTGGAAAATCTGAAGTTCTTAATATTATGGAAGACTTGGGATATTTTTCCATGGACAATCTTCCTCCGGAGCTTTTACCAAAGTTTGCCGAAATTGCCAAGTCTTCTCCGGTGGACAAGGTGGCTGCTGTAGTTGATTTAAGAAGTGGAGAATTTTTTAAAAATTTTTCCAGTTCTCTTGAAGTCTTAAGATCTTTAAATGTAACTTATAAAATTGTCTTTCTTGAAGCAAGTGAGGGAGTTATTATCAAGAGATACAAGGAGAGAAGAAGGCCCCATCCCCTTGATAAATCCATTGTTGCAGGTTACAGAAAAGAAAAGACCTTGCTTGAAGAAATAAGAAAAAGAAGCGATTATATTATTGATTCTTCGAATAAAAAGACAAGCGAATTAAAGTTTGAAATTACAAATTTATTTAAAACAAGAAAAAGTGATTTTACAGTTTCCGTTGTTTCTTTTGGATTTAAAAACGGAATTTTAAAGGATGCGGACCTAGTTTTTGATGTTAGATTTTTACCTAATCCCTTCTATATAGAGGAACTTAAAGAATTTAGCGGAGAGGAAAAGCCTGTAAAAGATTTTGTAATGAAGTGGGAAGTTACTCAAAAGTTTATTGACAAGTGCGTAGATATGTTGGACTTTTTAATTCCAAATTATAAGAAAGAGGGCAAGACTATAATAGTAGTTGCTTTCGGATGCACAGGAGGATTTCACAGGTCTGTTGCAATAGCAAATGAAGTGGGAAAAAGACTAAGTGACCTGGGCCATAGCGTTGAAGTTTCCCATAGAGATAAGGTTTAAAATTTATTTAAAATAAAGTATAATAAAGGAAATTATGACTGAGTATTGGGATATTTACAATAAAAATGGAAAAAAAAGTATAAAGTTGTAAAAAAGGGCTCACCTCTTTTGTCAGGAGAGTATCATATTATAGTTGAAGGTTGGATAAGGACCGGCAAGGAAACTTATTTGATTCAAAAACGCTCAAAGAGAAAAAAATCTTTTGGAGGAATGTGGTATTGTTCTGTTGGAGGGTCTGTTATTAGCGGAGAAGAACCTATTGACGGACTTTTGCGTGAAACAAAAGAAGAACTTGGCATAGACTTAGATAGGGATAAAATATATTTAAAGAGAATTATCAGAGAGAATAGCGGAATCTTTTATATTTATCTTATAGATATGAATGTAAATCTTGAAGATGTAAAACTTCAGGAAGAAGAGGTTGAAGATGCAAAAATTGCTTCAGTTGATGAAATTTTTAGGATGATAGATGAAGGAATTTTACTTAATCTCAGTTATTACAGAGATTTTTTCAACTCTGCTGAAAAATTAATAGAAGCGAAAAAATAGAAAAAGGTCAAAAGCCTTGTTACAAAGAGAGAACATCCCTTGGTGAAAGATGTTTTGGCAAGTTTTGACAGATGCGTCTATTTTGCTTATAGCGGGAGCTTTATCTAAATGAATTTGAGTGGAATCGTCTCTTTGGGACGATTATTTTTTTTAAAATTTAGGAGGTATCATGAAACTATATAATACACTTACAAGAAAAAAAGAAGAATTTAAACCTATAGAGCCAGGCCATGTGAGAATGTATAATTGTGGCCCAACAGTATACAATTTTATCCACGTAGGAAATGCCAGACCCCTTGTAATTTTTGATACTTTAAGAAGATATTTCATATACAAGGGCCTTGAAGTAAAATTTGTTGTTAATTTTACTGATATTGACGATAAGATGATAAAAAAAGCCAATGAAGAAGGAGTGCAAGTTTCAGATATAGCCGACAGGTATATAAAAGAGTTTAAAGTTGATGCAAATGGCTTGCATTTATACGATTATGAAACTATAAATCCCAGAGCTACTCATATGATAAAGGAAATGGTTGAATTTATAGACACTCTTGTAAAAAAAGGTGCAGCTTATGAATCAAACGGTGATGTTTACTTTGATATAACAAAGGCTAAAGACTACGGAAAGCTTTCAAAAAAGAATATTGAAGAATTAATGTCTGGAGCTAGGATTGATGTGAGTGAACATAAAAAACATCCAGGAGATTTTGCTCTTTGGAAGGCAAAAAAAGAAGGAGAACCCTATTGGGATTCACCTTGGTCTCAAGGTAGACCGGGTTGGCACATAGAATGCTCTGTAATGGCTAAGACTATCCTTGGAGATACTATTGACATTCACTCAGGAGGAGAAGATTTACAATTTCCTCATCATGAAAATGAAATTGCTCAAAGTGAAACTTGTAACGGAGTGCCCTTTGCAAGATTTTGGCTTCACAACGGTATGATTACAGTTGACAATGAAAAGATGAGTAAGAGTAAGGGAAATTTCTTCACAATTCGTGAAGTTTCAAAGGAATTTGATCTTGAAGTTTTAAGATATTTTCTTTTAACTGCCAACTATAGAAATCCTATTAATTTTTCAAGAGACATAATGGATCAATGTAAAAATGCTTTGCAAAGAATCTATAACGCAAAAGAAGAACTTGAAAATTTAATGAAAGATGCAAAGGAAGGTATAGAATCTAAAAACTTGAAAGAAAAATTGGAAGAAGAAAGAAAATTCTTTGAAGCTTCCATGGAAGATGATATAAATACGGCAGACGCTTTAACGGCAATATTTAACATAGTAAAAATAATAAATACTGATCTTAATGAAAATTCAAGTAAGGAAGATCTTTTACTTGCACAAAATTATTTAATGAAACTTACAAAAGTTTTGGGAATCCTCGAAATGGAAAAAGAAGACATTGACTCAGAAGTTGAAAATCTTATAAAAGAAAGAGAAGATGCGAGAAAAAATAAAGATTTTGCAAAGGCTGACCAAATAAGAGATAAACTTAAAGAGATGGGAATTGAAATAAAAGATTCAAGGAATGGAACCAAGTGGACGAGAATTTAAATATTTTTTTAAGTAAGGGAAAAATTTTAACAAAGGACCAGGCAAGGCAATATTCACCCCTTGCCCTTGCCTTTATAGGCGATGGAGTTTATGAACTTTTTATCCGCACAAAAGTTTTAAATAAAAATAAAAAAGCCTCAACTCTTCATCGAGAATCGGCAAGAGAGGTAAAAGCTTCAGCTCAAGCAAGAAAAATCCTGGAAATCATGGATTTGTTAGAAGAAGATGAAATTTATATTTTTAAAAGAGGCCGCAATGCAAAGCCCCACACCATGGCCAAAAATGCCAGCGTCATAGATTATAAAAATGCCACAGGCCTTGAAGCCCTATTTGGATATTTATATTTAACAGGGCAAGACTTAAGAATGTCACAATTAATTGATTTGATGGAGGAAAAATGAAAGTTGAAATAATAGCACATACACCTGATCCTGACCTTTTAATAGCTCAAGCAGCAAAGCTTTGCTATTCAAAAGTCGGGGTAGATGAAATAAAAGAAAAGTTAGATAAGGAAGCAACGGAAAAATTTATAAAAATGCTTATGGGATTTTCTCACGTTTCACCCCTTGAACATGTAAGCTTTACCTTTGCAGTAGAAGGGGTCTCAAGAACTTTAAGTCATCAATTGGTAAGACATAGAATTGCCAGCTACTCTCAACAATCCCAAAGATATGTGGAGCTTAACAACTTTGAATATATAGTGCCTCCCAAAATTGCAAAAAATAAAGAAGCTTTAAAAATATTTAAAGAGACAATGGAAAATGACAAAGAGGCCTATAGAAAAATCTCTGAACTTTTAATAAAAGATAATGCTCAAAAATATATTGCAGAAGGTATGGAAGAAGAAAAGGCAAAAAAATCCGCCACAAAGGAATCTATAGAAGATGCAAGATATGTATTTCCAAACGCCTGCGAAACAAAACTTGTCTTCACAATGAACGTGAGAAGTCTTCTTCACTTTTTAGAACTTAGATGTTGCAACAGAGCTCAGTGGGAAATAAGAGATTTAGCAACTAAGATGCTTGAAGAACTCAAAAAAATAAGTCCTGTAATCTTTAAAGATGCAGGTCCCGGATGTGTAAAAGGACCATGTCCTGAAGGAAAAATGACTTGCGGAAAAATAAATGAAGTAAGGGAAAAATTTAGAAATTTAGGTGTAAAATGACTTATATATATGGAAGAAACGCAGTAATAGAAGCCTTAAAAGCAAAAAAAGTCGACAAACTTTACGCTCTTAAAAATTTATCAGGATCAGCAAATAAAATATTTGCCATGGCAAGAGAAGAAAAAGTAGTCTTGACTGAATGCGATAAGAAAAAAATATTTGAAATGGTAGGAGATGTAAACCATCAAGGCATAGTTGCCCTTGTAAGTCAATTCGACTATACAGATTTAGATGAAATGATAGAAGAAGCAAAGGCAAAAGACCAAACAATTCGCCTTATTATCCTTGATGAAATAGAAGATCCCTATAATTTCGGAGCCATAGCAAGAAGTGTAGAGGCAGCAGGCTTTACAGGAATAATAATTCCAAAGAGAAGATCTGCCTTAGTAAATGATGCAGTCTATAAATCCTCAGCAGGGGCCATAGAGCGTGTAAAAGTATCAAGAGTAGTAAACCTATCACAAACAATAGAAAAGCTTAAAGAAAAGGGCGTGTGGGTTTATGGAGCAGATATGGAAGGGGACTCCATATATGAAAGCGACTTGCGAGGGAATATATGCCTTGTAATAGGAAATGAAGGAAAAGGTCTTGGCCACAGCGTAGAAAAAAATTGTGACCAAATAATTTCCATACCCATGAAAGGAAATATAAACTCTCTTAATGCTTCATGTGCAGCTGCAATAATGATATTTGAAGTAATGAGACAAGCAAAATGAAAATTTATAAAAAGAACAGGAAGTATCTCTTTGTAGATGGATACAATATATTGAACCACATACAAAAACTTAAAGAAATATCAGTTCAGGACTTGGAGCTGGCAAGAGAACTTTTAATGGATATGTTGGCTGAACACAGTAACGTAACAGGTGAATATATAATCCTGGTCTTTGACGGTTATAAAGTAAAAAAATCTCCCGGCTCAACCTTTCATAGAAAGGGCATAGACGTAGTATTTACAAAAGAATTTGAAACTGCAGACGCCTATATAGAACATGAACTTGATAAAATAGGAAGACTTCACACAGTAAGAGTAGCAACATCAGACAACATGGAGCAGCAACTTATTTTATCAAGAGGTGGGACTAGGCTTTCTGCAAGAGAACTGGAAAATGAAATCCTCGAAGGCAAAAAGAAAATAAAAAGAAAAACAAAAGAACTTAAAAAAGATAAAATAAACACCATGACAAGACACATGGAATTATTAGAAAAATTAAAGGACGAGTATCAATGAAAAGATTGACAAACTTGTCCTTTAAAATTAAAATATAGCTAATGCTATCGTAGCTCAGTAGGTAGAGC
>NZ_AWXB01000051.1 GCF_000478985.1 Peptoniphilus sp. BV3C26 | reverse complement strand
ATTATTATGAACACTATAAAAGGTTAATCTTTTTAGTCATTGACATCATAAAGCAATTATCGGTGTCAATTTTTATATCAACATTAAAAAAATCAGAAAAATATTTTATTTCTTCTTCCACGCCTTTAAGGGAATTAGAATCACTCTCAACCTTGCCGTGAAGCTTATTAATATAATTTTTCCCATGACCATGAGCAATAGTTAATCTGCCAGAATCAGAAAGAAGATTATATAACTTTGAAGCCAAAGCTCTTTGATCCTTAAAATGGGGATAGACATTATATAAAATTATAAAATCAAAATCTTTTTCATCAAAATCAAACAAATCAATATTTTTAAAAGAAATATTATCTTCCTTAAATTTTGATTCAGCCTTTTCAATCATTTTATCTGAAATATCTATAGCAGTAACCTTTAAATTTGTACCCTTGAAAAAATTTTCCAAGATTCCCGTACCGCAACCAACATCAAGGACTTTACCCTCATCCTCAATAGAAGATAATTTTAAAATAGCCCTAATTAAATCAAAATCATCATCAGCAATCTGATCCCATTTTTCAGCCATCTTATTAAAAAACAAAATATTTTCATTAATTTTTTTAATATTTTCCATCACATTACCTCATGGATTTTTCCACAGCCTTAACAATAATAGGAATGAAAATAAGTTGAATAATAATACCCGGTATACCCTTACTTATTCCTCCAATAACAAAAGCAATAGGAGGAGCAAATTGTACTGCAAAAACACTTGTCATTACATAAACTACAAGGCCAGCACCAATCCTACCTATAATCATTGAAATTATTAAAGAAATAAAAACATTTAAATTTAATTTTTTTCTTAAGATCGAAGCCACAAGACCATAAAGACCCAGTTCCACAATCATAATTGGAAGCATGGGCATAAGAGGTGGCATACTAGTAAGTAAATTAGATACAATAGGCGTAAGCACCCCAACTAGTAAAGCGAAAACAGGAGATAAAATCATTCCTCCCAAAAGCACAGGAATATGCATAGGTAAAAATACCGGGCCACCTGCTTTAAATAAATGAAAAGCCATTGGAAGTACAAGACCAAGGGCAATTAAAAGTCCTGAAAGGACAAGTTCTTTTGTTTTTGTAAGTTTCATATTTTTTACTCCCTTCTTAAATTATTTATATTTTAACACAAAAGAAGAATAATTATAACAATTGTTATAAAAATTTTTAAATTACATAAAAAATAAAAAATACAAAATACAAAAAAGAAATGATTCACATAAAGGGCAAAAAATATTTATAAAAAATGTTGAATTTGTTCTCCCATCATAGGCACACGGACCCGTAAACCGGGCCCTAGAGTCTTACATAGGTTTGTAGGGACCAATTTATTGGTCCGGCACCGCAAGGCGAATGAAATAAGATAAGCAATGAGAAAAGGTAAATATAAAATAATAACATCATTGAAAATAAAACCCAATGTAGGGACCAATTTATTGATCCGGCGCCGCAAGGCGAATGAAATAAGATAAGCAATGAGAAAAGGTAAATATAAAATAATAACATCATTGAAAATAAAACCCAACGTAGGGACCAATTTATTGGTCCGGCGCCGCAAGGCGAATGAAAAAATTTTAAAATAAAAATGCTTCACGTAAAGCATAAAAAACATGTTTCAAAAAAAAGTCGATTTTGTTTTCTCCCAAGAAACAGGCAGGCCAACAAAGTTTTTCATAGAAAACATGGTAAAAAATAAATTTCAATTTAAAAATAGCTTCACGTAAAGCGTAAAAAATATGTTTCAAAAAAAAGTCGATTTTGTTTTCTCACCCTAGGCACACGGACCGGTAAACCGGTCCCTACATGCCACAAAAGCAAATCTCTGCAAGAGGGTGTAGGGACCAATTTATTGGTCCGGCGCCGAAAGGCGAATGAAAAAATTTTAAAATAAAATGCTTCACATAGATCATAAAAAACAAATATTAATTAAAATACAATAAAAAA
>NZ_AWXB01000050.1 GCF_000478985.1 Peptoniphilus sp. BV3C26 | reverse complement strand
ATATATATATATATATATATATATNTNTNTTTTTTTATGTCAATTTTTAGAGACTCCGTTATTTTTTATAAATTGTGGAGTTTTTTTAATAAATTAATTTAAAATTTATTTATTATTTTTTTCTCTTATATATTTGTCGATGGAAGTTGCGGCTGTTTTTCCGGCTCCCATTGCAAGAATTACAGTTGCAGACCCTGTAACTGCATCTCCTCCTGCAAAAATATTTTCTCTTGAAGTTTGAGCATCTTCATCTGCAACAATTCCACCTTTTCTATTAACTTCAAGGTTTTTTGTTGTATGGGCAATAAGGGGATTTGGGCTTGTTCCCAGGGCCATTATAACCGTATCAAAAGCTTCTTCATAATCTGAGCCTTCAATTTTTACAGGGCGTCTTCTTCCAGATTCATCAGGTTCTCCAAGTTCATTCTTAACGCAAATTAAAGATTTTACCCAGCCATTTTCATCTCCCTTTATTTCAATTGGAGCAGTGAGCATTTGAAATTCTATGCCTTCTTCAATAGCGTGATGGACTTCTTCAATTCTTGCGGGAAGTTCTTTTTGAGTACGCCTGTATAAAATTGAAACCTTAGCACCCAGCCTTTTTGCTACTCTTGCAGCGTCCATGGCAACATTTCCACCGCCTATAACTGCAACTTTATCTCCAACATTTATAGGGGTGTCAAATTTTTCATCGAAACTTCTCATTAAGTTGTTTCTTGTTAAAAATTCATTGGCAGAATAAACTCCATTTAAATTTTCACCAGGTATTCCCATAAACATAGGTAGACCAGCTCCGGAACCGATAAATACAGCTTCGTATCCTTTATTTAAAATCTCATCAATTGTTAAAGTTCTACCAATTACTACATTATTTTCAATTTTTACGCCAAGACTCTTTAGATTATTTATTTCAGCTTCAACAATTTCATCAGGAAGTCTAAATTCAGGTATACCATAGACTAAAACCCCACCGGACATTTGAAGAGCTTCAAATATTGTAACTTCATAACCCATTTTTGCCAGCTCTCCTGCACAAGTAAGGCCTGCAGGACCGGCTCCTATAACTGCAACTTTTTTGCCGTTTTTTTCAGGACTTTCAAATAATTTAACCTTATGATTTCTTGCATAGTCAGCTGAAAATCTCTCAAGTTTACCTATGGAGACAGAATCTCCCTTTGCATTTAAAACACAATATTTTTCACATTGACTTTCTTGAGGACATACCCTTCCGCAAACTGCCGGCAGAGCAGTGTAAAGAGAAAGAACTTTTGCAGATTGTTCAAAGTTTTTATTTGAAATTTCTTTTATAAAACCAGGTATGTCAATATTAACGGGGCAACCCTGTCTACATTTTGGAACCTTACAATTTAAACATCTTTTTGCCTCTAAAACTGCCTCTTCTTCATTATAACCGTAACAAACTTCTTCAAAGTTTTTATTTCTTATATCAGGTTTTTGTTCTCTTACAGGAACTTTTGTAAATCTATTTTTAGGAGCCTCAACGCCATTTAGGTCTAATTCGTGATTTTGTCTTTCTATTTCAAAATCAATGTTGCAGGCGTGATCTTTTACTTTTCTTGCAGAGGCCTTATTTTTATATTGCATTTGCCTTTTTATAGCTGCATCAAAATCAACTTTATATCCGTCAAACTCAGGACCGTCAACACAGGCAAATTTTGTAACTCCGTCAATGGAAACACGACAAGCTCCGCACATTCCTGTACCGTCAACCATTATGGGGTTTAATGAAACTATTGTTGGAAGATTAAACTTTTTGTTAGTAAGGCATACAAACTTCATCATGATCATAGGTCCTATGGAAACACATTGATCATATTTTTTATTTTCATTTTCAATAAGATCTACAATTTTATCGGTAACCAAGCCTTTAAAACCGTAAGAACCATCATCGGTACAGATGTAAAGATTATCGCAAACACTTTTTAATTTATCTTCTAAAATAACAAATTCTTTTGATTTTGCACCAACTATTATGTCACAGGAAAGTCCATGATCTTTAAACCATTTTGCTTGAGGATAGACGGGAGCTGTTCCAACACCGCCTGCAACAAAAAGATATTTTTTACTCTTAAGTTCTTCTAAATCCATGCTTAAGAAGTCACTGGGGCGTCCAAGAGGGCCGACAAAATCTTTAAAGGATTCTCCCTCATCAAAAGAGCAAATCTTTTTTGTAGAGTCTCCTGAAGCCTGTACGACTATTTCAACACAACCAGTTTTTAAATCATAATCTGAAATTGTAAGAGGAATCCTTTCAGCATAGTCATCGGCTATTACAATTATAAATTGTCCGGGCTTTGCAGAAGCTGCAATGCGAGGTGCTTCCACATCAAATAAATAGATGTTGGGAGCAAGGTTTAATTTTTTCTTAATTTTATACATTTTTACCGCCCTTTTCTAAAGAATTTTTTATTTTTAATAAAAATTTTTCCATAACATTGGAAAGTTCATTGATGGAACAATTTAATTTTATAGATAACATATTGCCGCTACCATTTAAGTTTGAAAAATCCCTATCTAAAATGCCTTTAAGATCTATATTTAAATTTCTACTTCTGTAAATTAAAACTTGTCCCATATTTCCATTGGGAATTCCATAAATTTGAACATAATCAGCTTCATCCATAATTTTAGAAGAAATAAGCTTAAGCTCTTTAAAATTAACATTGTTTAAAATTTTATAAATATAATTTATTCCATTAAAATTTGTGGCGACATTTTTAAAATCTTTTACAGCTTCATATCCCAGCTCCATTTCCATTTTTTTATTCTGAGCAACAAGACTTTGCTTTGAAGCCTTTAGAACTTTTAATTTTTTAAAAAGCTGGTCTTCTGAATCAACATTAAAAGTTTTTATCATATTATCAAAAATTTTTGACTTATTTTTATAATCATCAAAAGCTCTTTTTCCTGAAAGAATATTTAAGACAATTTTATTTTCAATTTTTTCAGGCGGCAAAATCTTAATAAGGGCAAGTTCACCGGTTCTTTTAAGAAGGGGACCCTCAAAATAAATTTTTCCCAGGCCTGTTAAAGACAAAAAATTTTCTGAAAATTTAGTTGAGATATTACTTCTTACAATTTGATTTGCAAGTTCTTCAAGTTTTTCCAAAGTTGAAAAAGCAATGTCTGTTTGGGAAATTATTATTTTATTGTCTTCAAAAATATAAAAATCACTTTCAATATTAAAGGTCTTTTTAAGAAGAAGTCTTACAATTGCATTTGATAAGACTCTTTCTCCAAGGTCCATTCTTTTTTCAAAATCAATATTTATTTTTACTTTTTCTGAATCCTGAATTTTATAAAAAACTTTTCCATTTTAATTTTTTTATAAGATTCATGAAGATTTATAGTAAATTCATCAGCTTCAACCTTATCTGTGCCTGAAAAAATATCATTAAGTAAGCCAAATTTTTCTCCCTCAATTTCAAAAATGTGAGAAAATTCACTCTGAAATTCTTTAGCGTAAGGATTATCAATATATTTCATCTAATTACCTCTCTTTATTTAAATTGTAACATAACTATTTTTCTTAAAGAAGAAGATTTATAATTAATCTATGACTTACATATTTTCAGTATTTATAATTTTTTTTGGAATTTATATTTTTTTAAAAAAGAAAAGTCAAAAGGCTCTTTATTTTTTAATTTTTTTCAATATTTTTTTGCTCTTTTAATAAATAATTTTAAAGAAAATCTCAGAGAGGGAGACTATATACTTAGAGGGAAAATAGCAGATATAAAAAATGGAGCCTATACAATAAATATTTCAAGGGGAAAATTTAAAAGACCCTATAAAATTTTGTTTTACTATGAAGAACCCTTAAGAATAGGAGAAAAAATTGAGATTGAAGGTAGCCTTAACAAGGGGAGTCTTCCCTTAAATGAAAATGGTTTTAACGAAAGACTTTATTATAAAACAAAAAATTTACAGGGAAAATTTTACATAAAAAATTTAGAAAAAATAAGTTTTAAGAAAAATATAAAAGATGATTTCAGAAATAGGATTGAAAAAACATCTCTACTTTTAAATAAAAAGAATGGAGAACTTTTTAAAAGTATTCTTTTAAGTGACGGTTCCATAAGTGAAGATAAGGAAGAATTTTTAAACTTTGGACTTGCTCATATTTTTGCAGTTTCAGGGCTTCATATAGGTCTTATATTTTTATTTATTTCAAAAGCCTTATTTTTTTTACCTAAGAAAATTAAAAAAGTACTAAGCCTTTTTTTAACTTTCTTTTATATATATTTAATAGGCTTTCCCATATCAGCAGTGAGAGCTTTTTTAATGATCTTATTTTTAAATTTGTCATTTTTTATAGGCTTAAAATATAAAACCTCCACTGCCTTAATACTTTCAGCCCTTATAAATTTAGGAATAAATCCCTACAATATTTTTTCTCCAAGTTTTATTTTATCTTATTCCTCTGTCCTTTCTCTTGTAATAATTTATCCTAAATTAAAACTTTATACGGGGAAGACTTTTTTGGGAAAGGGCCTAGATATAAGTTTAAGTATTTTTATAGGAACGCTTCCTATACAGCTTTACTTTTTTTATCAAGTAAACATAATTTCTATAATTGCAAATTTAATTTTAATACCTCTTTATAGCTTGGGTCTTTGTTTTGCAAGTCTTCTTTTAATAATTCCAAATTATGTTTTTGCTGGAAGCTTAGATTTAATTTTTGACTTGGGAAGAGAAATAGGAATTTATCTAAACTCCATAATAAATCCATTTATTTTAGGAAGACCACTTCCTATAACAATGGCAACTTATTATTTCCTATTGGGAGAAATTTTATTTTTAAAAGATTATTTAAAAAAATATAAAAAAGAATTTTTATGCTTTATAGGGATTTTGTATTTAATCACAAGTTTTGCTTATATAAAGGAAAATCCTCTTTATCAGGTAAGTTTTAATTTTATAGGTCAAGGAGATTCTTGCCTTATAAAAAATAAAAATTCCTACTATTTAATTGATACAGGTGGAAGTGTGGAAAACAGTCTTTCTAAAAAATATTTAATACCCTATTTAAAAAGTAAGGGAATTAATAGGATAAAGGGTATTTTTATTTCTCATATGGATGCTGATCATGTGGAGGGCATAAGGCATTTTAAAAATATAAAAGTTGATAAAGTTTATTTGTCAGGGGTTGAGGAAAAGAATCAGTTTTATAGATATATTAAGGAAAATTATAAAAATGAAATTTTTGAGACTCCATATGAAGAGGGAGATTTAAAGATTAAAAGAATTTATTATCCCTGTGGTCAGAGTCCTAATGATAGGTCTATGGTTTTATTAGTCACTTTAAGAAAAAAGACCTTTTTATTTACAGGGGATATTTCAAAAAATATCTGTGATAAAATAGAACAAGAAAAAGTTGATGTTTTAAAAGTTCCCCACCATGGATCTGTAAATTCTCTTTCAAAAAGTTTTTACAAAAAATTAAGACCAGATCTTGCAGTTATAAGTGTTGGGAAAAATAATTATGGCATGCCTTCTCAAGAAGTTATAAAAGCTCTCGAGGTGGAGGGAGCTATAGTGAAATTAACAAGCAAGGGACAAGTAAATTTAAAGTTGAGGTAGTATGGATTATAGAGAATTGTATAAAAAAGATTTGAGTGGTTTTTATTTGTTTTTCGGTTGCGAAAAACTTTTAATGGAAAATACTCTTAAATATATTATAAATAAGTATATTCCCAAGGGGACTTATGCTTTTAATTTAAGCAGGGTAAACAATTTTAATGAGCTTTACAAGTCTGCTTGGACCCTTCCTGTTATGAGTGAAAAAAAACTTATATTAATTGATGATGGAGCCATGTTTGAATCAGAACTGGAAGATTTTGAAAAATTTAAAGATTTTTTGGATAATTTTTTTCCTTATAATATTTTAATTATTATGGAAGGGCAAAATCCTTTTAACAAGACAAAAAAATTTTACAGATATTTTCAAGGGCAAAATAGAAATGTTGAGTTTTCAAAATTAAAGGGGAGTATGGTAAATTCCTTTGTTGATGGATATTTTTTAAGAAAGGGGATTAAAGTTTCAAAGGCTCTAACAAGTTATATGATTGAAAAATCAGGTTACAATTCAAGAAATCTTGATATGACTCTTTATGATTTAAAAAATGAAATGGACAAACTTATTGCTTTGGGAGAAATTACTAAGGAAAAAATTGACAGTTTAATGACCGATAATATTGATACAAATGTCTTTGCTCTTACTGATGCAATAGGTGATAGAAATTTAGATATATCTTTTAAAGAACTTCACAACTTATACAAGATAAATGAGCCAGTTCAAAAAACTTTTGTAATTATCCAAAGACAGATAAGGCTTCTTTTAGCTTATAAGATTTTACAGAAAGCTGAATATAGTCCTAGTTCAATTATGAATATAATGGAGATTAAAAATTATGAATTTACAAAAGTTTCAAATTTCCAAAAAAATTTTGAACTTGAAGAGCTTAAGGAAATTTATTCTTTTATGGAGGATATTGATTTGAAATTAAAATCAACAGACCTTGACCAAATGCTTTTAATGGAAATGCTTATTACAAAAATATGTAAAAAAAACCCATCCTGATTTAGGATGGGTAAATTTTTTATTTTGTTGAATAATTGTCGAAATATCCTTGAATGAAAACAACTGGGGTTCCCTTATCTCCAGAGCCAGAAGTTAAATCTGCAAGAGATCCTAAAAGGTCTGTAATTTTTCTTGGTGTAGTTCCTAAAGTTTCATTTTTTCCTTTTAGATTATTTTCTTTTTCTGCAATTTTTTTAGCCATGGCATCTGTTAATTCTTGACCTGATAGGTCTTTAAACTCAGTGTCGGCAATATATTTTATCTTAAGTTCGTTAGGTTCTCCTACAAGACCGTCAGTGTGGGCAGGGCTTACAACAGGGTCTGCAAGTTCCCAAATTTTTCCTACAGGATCTTTAAAAGCTCCATCGCCGTAAATCATAACTTCAATTTGTTTACCGGTTTTTTCGATTAAATCCTTTTGAATTTTTCTAACAAGTATTGATCCGTCTCTTGGGAAAAGTTTTACCATATCAAGGTCTGCTAAGTTGGAACCTAAAAGGCCGTATTCTTCATTGTATCCTGACCCATTTACAGATTCGTTTAAAATATCATCAAGACCTAAAACAATTTTTGCTCCTGCATCTTTAAGTTCATCTTTTATTAAAAATCTTGTGTGAGTAGAGCATACTAAAACTTGATCCGTATATTTAAGGATTGTTTTTGGATCATTTGAAAAATGAATATCGCAACCTTCAGCAATTTCTTTATAAAGTTTTACATAATCAATTCCTGTAAAAGGATGGGCAACTTCTTGTCCAAATAGTCTTCTATAATCACTTTCTTCCAAAACATCACTATAGGGATTGATTTTTTTGTCGTAAAGTTTTCTTTCATCCATTAGGTGATTTCCCACTTCATCAGAAGGATATGAAAGTAATAAATGAAGTTTTCTGCCTGATTTTGCAATTCCTCTTAAAAGAACAGAAAATCTGTTACGAGATAAAATTGGGAAAACTATTCCTATTTCTCCATCAAATTTATTTCTTACATCTTCTGCAATTGCATCAATACTTGCATAGTTATTTTGAGCTCTTGCACAAAGACTTTCCGTAACGCAAACTACATCTTTATCTTTAAAAGTAATATTTTCAGCTTCAGCTGCTGCTAAAAGAGAATCAACTACTATTTTTGCAACATCATCACCTTTTTTTACGATGGGTGTTCTAATACCTCTAACTACTGTACCTACTAATCTATCCATAGTACCTCCCGTTAATAACTAACAACAATATACTTACAGTTTATTCTACATAATTTATTATAAGTTAGCAATAAAAAATTAAAAGTTAGAAAAAATCAGAAAAAAATTTCAAATATTAATATCAATTACTTTTTGATATTTGGTATTTAAAGGTCAATTAAGTTATAATAAAGTAATTAAAGGAGAATAGTATGATAACTTTTGAAAATGTATTTAAAGAATATCCTAATGGTTCTCTTGCTCTTCAAAGTTTAAATTTGCAAATAGAAGATGGAGAGTTTGTTTTTTTGGTGGGCTCATCAGGAGCTGGAAAATCAACTCTTTTAAAACTTCTTATAAGAGAAGAGGAAGCCACAAGGGGAAAAATAATTATAAACGGGACCGATATTACAAGATTAAGAAAAAGCAAAATTCCTAAATTAAGACGTTTAATATCAGTTGTATTTCAAGATTTTAGACTTATTTCGCAAAAAACTGTTGCGGAAAATATTGCATATGCTCTTGAAATTCAAGGCATGTCCAAAGATTTTATAAGGGAAAATGTAAAAAGGGCAGTTGCCCTTGTGGGACTTGAAGGAAAAGAAAATTCTTATCCCGATCAATTGTCAGGCGGAGAAAGCCAAAGAGTTTCCATTGCAAGAGCTATAGTAAATAAAGCTCCGATTTTAGTTTGCGATGAGCCTACAGGTAATTTGGATTTAGAAACTGCCATGGGAATTATGGAAGCTTTGGAGAAAATTAATAAAGAAGGAACAACAGTCATAATGGCAACTCATGCAACTCAAATTGTAGATAAAATGAAAAAGAGAGTTATAACTTTAAATGACGGAAAAATAAGTTCCGATGTAAAAGAAGGGGGCTATTATGAAGTTTCTTAGACAGTGCATAAATGTCCTTAAAGAGGGCTTAAAAAGTCTTTGGAGAAATAAAGCCATGGGATTTGCATCTACAATTTCCATTGCTGCCATGCTTATACTTTTCGGATTTATTTCTCTTATGGTTTTAAATTTAAATACAATTGTATATCAGACAACAGGAAAAGTTGATAAGGTAATTTTTTATTTAAAGGATAATATGGGCGCTGATCAAGTAAATGATATTATTCAAAACATAGGAAAAGAAGAAAATGTGAGAAATATTTCCTATGTGTCAAAAGAAATGGCCATGGATTCTTTAAAAGAACAGTTTAAAGATAAAAGCTCTGTTTTTGATAATTTTGATATAAATAAATTGCCAGCATCTTTAGTTGTTGAAATGAAAAGCCTTGAAAAATCAAGAGATTTAATTGAAAAGGTTAAAAATTTTGAAGGCATAGATAAGTACAGCTTTATGGGAGATTTAGTTGACAAAATGGCAAGCATAAAAAGAGGAGTGAAATTTTTAGGCGCAGGTATAGTTGCAGTCCTTGTTTTTGTTTCCATTGTAATTATAAATAACACTATTAAAGTTGCAGTATCAAACAGAAAAAAAGAAATAAGTATTATGAAGTATGTAGGAGCAAGTAATTCTTATATAAGAGGGCCCTTTTTAATTGAAGGTATAACTTTTGGAATTTTAGGTGCAATTTTAGCTTTTTTAGTTATAAATACTGGATATTCTAAACTTTATACTATTATAATGAGGGAGATTTCCTCTATGGATTTAAAACTTGCCAATCCTAAATTAATTGCTTTTGATTTACTTACAATATTTTTGTCAATTGGTGTAGGCATAGGCTATTT
Organism: Peptoniphilus sp. BV3C26; assembly: GCF_000478985.1. GTDB lineage: Bacteria > Bacillota > Clostridia > Tissierellales > Peptoniphilaceae > Peptoniphilus_B > Peptoniphilus_B koenoeneniae. The sequence goes on along the minus strand of NZ_AWXB01000050.1, from coordinate 17,493 downwards.
AGGAAGTTTAATGAGTACAAAGAAGTTTATGGATGTTTAATATGAATTTTAAAAAATTTATCTCTTTTCTTTTAATAATCTCTACAATTTTTACTTGTGTATTTGCAAGTTCAAAGTCTTTGGAAGAGAAAAAAAAGAAAAAAGAAAGTCAACAAAAAAAGATAACTGAACAAATTAAAGAAAAAAAACAAAAAGGCAAATGAAAAAGAAAATCAGGCTAAGACCGTTAAAAATGAAATAGATATCCTTGATGAGAAAATTTCCGCTGCCGATAACAAAATCTATTCTTTAAATAATCAAATTTCAGCTTTACAAAAAGAAATAGAAGAGTCTGAAAAAAAATTACAAGAAGCCCAAAATAATTTGGATAAAAATAAGGCTGAGTTTGAAAATAGGATAAGAGCTATTTATATGAATGGCAAAGTGGGATATTTGGAAGTAATTTTAAATTCTAAAAACATAGAGGATATGATGTACAATCTTGAGCTTGCAAAGACAATTGCCGATGAAGATAATAAGCTTATAGAGTACATTGCAAGTCAAATAGACACCATAAGGATAACAAAAGTAAGACTTGTTACAGACAAAGATAGGTTACAAAAATCTCAGGATCAAGTTATAGTTCAAAGAAATGCCTTAAATCTTGCAAGTAATCAAAAGTCAGCTTATATGGCAAGCCTTATGAAAGATGTGGAAAAGTATAGAGCAGAGTATCAAAAGGCTGAAGATGAGTGGAATAAATTATCTGGAGAAATTGAAAAGCTTACAAAAGATATTAAAACTGCAAAAAAACTTGAAGCTTCAAATGGAGCAATTTTAGGAACCGGTAACAGAGTTGGAAAAAAACTTGGCTGGCCTGTCCCGGGACATACAAGACTATCAAGAGGTTTTGGGGTTATGATGCACCCTATTTTAAAAATACAAAGGATGCATACGGGAATTGATATTCCTGCACCTTCGGGAACTCCTGCAGTTTCTGCTGAAGGAGGAACAGTTATTGTTGCTCGACATATGAGTGGATATGGAAATGTGGTTATGGTTAATCATGGAAATTGTGTTACAGTTTATGCCCATTTATCTGCAATAAAAACATCAGTGGGAAGTTCAGTTGCAAAAGGACAAGTTATAGGATTAGTAGGCTCTACAGGTCTTTCTACAGGCCCTCATTTACATTTTGAAGTTAGAGTTAACGGGATACCTCAAAATCCCGTAAATTATGTATAGGTGGAATAAATGAAAAAAATTAGAAATATTATTATTGTTTTAATTCTTCTTGTTTTTACAAACTATGGAACTTTTAAATTAGCAAGTTCAGGATATTTTTATAATTTAACAAAAGATGAAGAAAAAATGCATCTTCAAAAAATGAAATTTTTAGAAAAAAAGTAGAAGATGATTTTTTATATAAGGTTGATAAGGAAAAACTTCGCCAGGGAGAGTTAAAAGGTATGGTTGCATCCTTAGGAGATCCTTATTCTGAATATTTAACTTTAGAAGACTTTGATGCTCTTGCTGAACAGACAAATGGAAAATTTTTTGGAATAGGAGTTTCCGTTTCATCTAATGAAGAAGGTCAGATTTTAGTAATTGCTCCTATTAAAGATACACCGGCTGAAAAGGTTGGCATAAAAACAGGAGATCTTATTTTAAAAGTAAATGGAGAACCTGTTTCGGGAAATGACCTGCAAGCTGCAGTTGCTAAAATAAAAGGAGATAAGGGTACAAGTGTAAAGATTACTATTTATAGACCCTCTACAAAAGAAACAAAAGATATTGACGTAAAAAGAGATGAAATTAAACTGGAAACGGTAATTTCAAATACAATTAAAGATTTAGGCTATATAGGTATAACTCAATTTAATGACAACACTTATGATGAATTTACAAAAGCTCTTAATAACTTAAAAGAAAAAAACGTAAAGGGACTTATAATTGATCTTAGGGGAAATCCAGGGGGAACCGTTGACAGTGTTGAAAAAATTGCCAACGAACTTCTACCGGAAGGAACCATTGTTTCCGCTAAGAATAGAGATGGTCAAGTAGTTTTTGATTACAAGAGCGACAAAGAATATGTAAATTTACCCATGGCAGTCTTAATTAACGGAGGAAGTGCATCAGCTTCTGAAATTCTTGCAGGTGCTATAAGAGATTTTAAAATGGGTACATTAATAGGGGAAAAAAGTTTTGGTAAGGGAATTGTTCAGTCTGTATTCCCATTTCCAGATGGAAGTGGTTTAAAAATAACAACCTCTGAATATTTCACACCAAGTGGAGAAAATATTCACAAAAAAGGTATAAAGCCTGACATTGAAGTAAAGTTGCCTGAAAATGTAAAGGGAATAGGAATAGAACATTTAGACACAGATAATCAACTAAAAAAGGCTATTGAAGTTCTTGAAAAATAAGTTTTTAAAGTTGTAGGAGTGAGATTTTATGAGTTTTGGATTATTAGTATTCATTTTTGTTTTAGGGTATGATCTTTATTCATTAATAAACAAAAAAAAGAAAAAAAGAAAATGTTAAAAATAAAAAAACGAATCAAATGAGAAAATCTCAGGATATTAGTGATATTAATAAAACAAGAGCAAAGGGGAATAAAAAAAATTCTACCTTTGTAGATCAAATTTTAGAATCTTTTGCCCTTAATGAAGAACAAATCGAACTTGGAAAAGTAATTGGAAATATAAATAAAAATAAAAAGAATATAAAGGAAAAATCTTCCCAATTTTCTCAAAATATTTATAAATCCGATGATGAATGTGAAGGAAGCGATGTTTATAAAAAATTTGACGAAGTTGATGATGATTATTTTCAAGGCTCCCTCAGAAATACTGATCCATACTTAAATAAAAAAAGCGAAAAATCTGGTCTTGACTTAGATAAGCCTCTTAATAAGAGATTGGCTGAGTATAAGGTAAAAAAAGAAGAAGAAGACCAAAAACAAAAAGAAGCTTTAAATCAACAAATTATAAAAGAAAAAGAAATGTTTGAAGAAAATAATTACAAAGAAAACATGAGAGAAAATTTTGTAAAAGGATTTATTTTCAGTCAAATTATAGATAAACCTCTTTCCTTAAAAGACGAAAATTAGAATTTGAAAATTGTTTAAATTAGAATTTTTTGTTATACTTTAAAAGTAAATCGATCGACCGCGCGTAAGCGAGGAAAGTCTGCGCTCCACAGAGCAAGAGTGCCTGTTAACGACAGGTGGAGGCGACTCCAAGGCAAGTGCAACAGAAATAAACCGCCTGAAAAGGTAAGGATGGAAAGGCGAGGTAAGAGCTCACCGGATCTATAGTGATATAGATGCCCTGTAAACCCCACTCGGAGCAAGACCAAATAGGAATAGAGATGCTGCTCGTATCTCCCGGTAGGTAGGTCGCTTGAGCTTATAGGCAACTATAAGATTAGATAGATGGTCGAACAGACAGAACGCAGCTTATAGATTTACTTAAAAACCGCAAGTCGGTTTTTAATACATAGGGAGAATTGTGAAATTTTAAAAAAATATTAAAAAATAGTTTTTTAAAGAATCTCCAATTTTCAAGCTTTATAGAAGTTTTTTTGAAAAGGTTAAAATTTCAATTGTGAAATTTTAACCTTTTTGTTACTTTTTCTTGAATTTTTGTAACCAGTTTGTTATACTTAATTAAGCAAAATTATTAAATTAATAAGGAGTTGTAATGTTTAAGATGAATAGAAAGTTTCCCCTTGGGGTCATAGCACTTTGTGCAGTATCATTATTAGGCCTTAAAGATACAGGGATTTTTATTAATGAACACGTTCAGCCGACTTATTCAGGTAATAAAATTTATTTTGAATTGGAAGAAGAGGCAAACATAATAAAAGCTGTTGACGATGGCTACATAGTTCAAAAAGGCAAGGCTAAAGTAACTGTGCCTAAGTCAAAAATTCTTTTAAAGAATGTAAATGTTGTTACATATACAGTAACGAAAGCTACAGCTTTAAAAGATGGAGACGCCCTTATTAGGAATTTATTTGTAGGCGAAGATGTTGTTCTTGTTGAAGATTTAGGCCAAACTTTAAAAGTAAGAAGCCTTGACAATGAAACGGGAACAATTTCCAAAGAGTTTGTACAATTAAAATCTCAAGGAAATAGACCTGTTTTAACACCGGCCTCTATACTTTCAGCTACAAATGCAAATTCAACTGATGGAAAGAAATCTGTAAAGCTTGATAAAGATTTAAATGTAAACATAGTTGATTACAAAGACAGTAAATTTATAATAAATTTAAATAATATACTTTATACAGTAAAAGCAGATAAATTAAGCTTAAAGAGTGGAGAAAAAATCAACAGAGAAGTAAATCTTGTAACAGAAGAAACTCTTAAAAAAGATGAAGATACTTTAAGAAAACTTGCTTCAAATGCAAATTCTTTTGAATCTAAAGATTTAAAGGGATCTGAAACAGGTAAAAGAGCAGTTGAACTTGCTCTTGATAAAATAGGATCACCTTATGTATGGGGAGATGTAGGAAAAGAAGGATATGATTGTTCTGGACTTATATACAGTGTTTATAAAAATACTTTAGGAGTAAATCTACCAAGAACATCATCAGATATGTCTCAATATGGAATGCAAGTTGATAAAAATGATTTAAGAGCAGGAGATTTAGTTTTCTTTGCAACAACAGGCACATCAAGAGTATCCCATGTTGGTATGTATATAGGAAACGGAGATTTCGTTCACTCTTCTACAGGAAAAAAACAAGTAACAATAAATAATTTAACAGAAGATTATTATGCATCATGTTATACAAACGCAACAAGAATTGTAAAATAAAATAAAAAAATTAACTCGGATTCAGTCCGAGTTTTTTTTAGAAAATTTTTAGAATTAATTAATAAGTTCTTAATCTAAGTATTTAATAATAATAGTAAAGAAGCTTTGCTTATAGCAAAAAAATTTGGGTATAATAAAAATATCAATGATACTTATATGGAGGAATAATATGGATAAGTTACATCGTTCATCATCAGATAGGATAATTGCAGGAGTTTGCGGAGGACTTGCTGAATATTTAGGAATAAGCTCATCAACAGTAAGACTTATAGCAGTCATTTTATTTATGTTCGGCGGTTTAAGTTTGTGGGTTTATGTTATTGCAGCTATTTTGCTTCCCTTAGAATAAAATTTTATAATTTAAATAAAAAAGAAGAATAAGTGTAGGTAAAAGCCCTACACTTATTTTTTTGTTTACTATGTTATAATTATTTTGGTGATATGATGAAATTTATACATACTGCAGACTTACATTTAAAGAGAATTTTTAAAAATATAAATATAGATAAAAATTTGAGACGAGAAGATCAATGGAAATGTCTTGAAAAAATAATTGAAGCTTCAAATGAAGTTGATTTTTTAATGATAAGTGGCGACTTATATGAAAGGGAATATTTTACTCTCTCAGACATTCATAGGCTCTTAGAGGCCTTTAAAAATACAAAGGCAAGGATTATTATAGCCTTGGGAAATCATGACCATTATAAAGAGGATTCGGTTTTTAAAAATATAAAACTTCCTGAAAATGTATTTGTATTTCCGCCCTATAAAAAATATTTTCAATTTGATGAATTTAATCTTAGAATTTATGGTTTTTCATGGGAAAAAGATCTTTATAAGGATTATGACTTAAATTTTGATTTAGATAAAAATTATAACAATATTTTAGTTATGCATGGAACAGTTGATGGTCTCGATGACTATTTGCCAATAAATATTGAAAAAATAAGAGACTTTGATTATGTAGCCTTAGGACACATTCACAAATTTATGAAAATCAATGAAAAAATATTTTATCCAGGTTCTCCTGAAGGCTTAAGCTTTAAAGAAACAGGGCCCAGATATTACATTTATGGAAATTTAAAAGATAAAACTTTAACTACAAAACAAGTTGAATGCCAAATAAAAAAACTTGAAAATTATAAGGTTGACATTAGTGAAAAAAATATAAATGAAATATTGGAAGAGCTTAGTGGTCTTAATAAATATACAATATACAGATTGGAACTTTTAGGCAAAAATTCTGAAAAAGACTTTTATATAAAAACTATAAAAAGTAGATTTGACTTTGAAATTATAGATAAAACAGAAAAATATTATGAAATAGATAAATTAATTGAAGAAAATAAAAACACCTATATAGAAAATGTTTTTAAAGATCTTAAAAATTCTCAAAGTCCCTATAAGGATAAGGCCCTTGACCTTGCAGTGAAACTTTTGCTGGGAGATTAATATGATAATAAAAAAAATAAACTTATTATCCTTTGGAAAATTTAAAGAAAAAGAAATAAATTTAGATGAAAATATAAATTTAATATATGGGAAAAATGAAGATGGAAAATCAACAATCCACAGCTTTATAGAAGGGGTTCTCTATGGATTTTCAAAAGACTCTTTAAAAAGAAGGCTTTATACGGAAAAATTAGATAAGTATAGACCCTGGAACAGTGAAATTTATAGGGGTTATATAGAAATAGAAGATGGAGATCTTTTTAGAATTGAAAGGGACTTTGCAAGAGATGAAACAAAGATTTTAAATCTTACTAGAGGCCAAAATTTATCTGAGGATAAAAACTTATTTAAAGATTCAAAAGTATCTCAACCGGGACAAATTTTTTTGGATATAAATTCGGAAGTTTTTAGAAATACCCTTTTTATCAATGAAGACAGCCTTCTTATAAATCAAAATGCAAAAGAATTTATTGGCAAAAAAATAATAAATCAAAGTTCAAGTTTAAAAAACAGCGATAGAGGGGTAAATGCAGTTAAAATCTTAAAAGACCAGATAAAAAAACTAGGAGACAGGTCTTTAAGATCTTCGGAAATCGGGAAAATTTATTCTCAAATAAATGATAAAAAAACTGAGCTTCTAAACTTAGAAGATAAGTTAAAGCTCTATAGGGAAAGCTTAAAAAACTTAAATGAGTTAGAAGAAAAAATAAGTAATCTGTCAGAAAAAATAGAAAAAGCCGACCTACAAGAAGAATTTGAAACTTTTAATAGGGTAAAAGAACTTAAAAAAGAATTAGAAAATTTAAAAGAAATAAAAACCATTGACAGGGGAAAATATGAAAAGGTAATTCTTTTAAATAAAAAGATTCATGATTTGGAAAATCGCATGGATTTTTTACAGGAGAAATCCATAGAAAATCTTGAAGAAAATTTTCCGGAAAAAGATTTTCAAGATGATTATGAAAAAGCTCAAAAACTTTTCGACAGACTAAGACAACTTAACTCAAGAAACTATTCCCAAGAAATCATTGCTCTTAAAAATGATGTTTCAAACTTGGAAACTAAGCAAAAATCTATGATAAGCCTTATGTCTTTACAGGGAATTGTAATTTTAGCTTTAATAATTTTAAGTATAATTTTTAAAATTTACCCTCTTCTTATTTTAACTTTACCGTCGGGAATTTATATTTATCTTAGAATTATAAAATACAGGGTTTCAAGAGATGTATATAAAAGATTAAGGGATAGAATTGAAATCATGTCCCAAAAAAGTCGTGAAAAGCAAGCAGAAAAGAAAAATATGGATACATTTTTTATATCCATGTTTGAAAAGTATGGGGCAGATAATATTGAAGATTTAGAAAATATTTTTAGGGATAAAATTGCAGAAAAAAAACTTGAGGAATATAAAATTGAAACTGCAAAAAAAGAAAAAAGAGATTATGAAGAGGAATTATTACAATTAAAATCTCAAAGAGATGAATCTTTAAAAAACCTTGAGATTTATCTAAATGACTTGGGTTTCGACAATATTTATGAGCTTAAAAATGCTTTTTCAGAAAGCGATTCTGAAAAGGGCATAAGAAAAAGAAGAGAAGATCTTAAAAATTTAATTGATATAAAATTAAGGGGAAGGAATTTTGAAAGTTTAAATAAGAAAGATTTAAACTTAGATTTTGATGGACCTCTTTTAAAAGAAAAACTCAACAATTTAAACTTAAAACTTTCAGAACTTAATAGGGATATAAACTATCTTGAAAAATATTTAGATAGAGCTCAGAAACTTTCTGAAGATTTGGAAGTTTTAGAAAAAGATTTAGAGGATAGGGAAGAAAAATTAAATGTATATTCTTTAACTCTTGAAGCTTTAGAGGGAGTTTTGGAAAAAAATAAAAGTAATTATCTTCCAAGACTTATTGAAGAAACATCAAAATTATTTGAAACTATAAGCGGGGGAAAATATAAGAATTTAAATCTTGATGATAATTTAAATTTAAGTGTTTTTGACAGGGAAAATGGACGAAGTGTTGAACTGAGTTCTCTTTCAAAGGGGACTTGCGACCAGGTGTATTTTGTATTTAGAATCGCCCTTTGTAAATTTATTTCCAAAAAAAACTTACCCCTATTTATAGATAATGTTTTTGGAACCTTTGATGATGACAGATTAAAATTTACTTATGAAACCTTAAAAGAAATTTCAAAAGAAAGGCAAGTAATTATATTTTCGTCATCAAAAAGGGATTATGAAAAGGCAGTTGAATTTAACATAAAGAGGATAGAATTATGAATATTTGGGCAATAGGCGATCTTCACATGGATAACAGCGGAGAAAAACCCATGGATATATTTGGTCCTAAGTGGATAAACCATGAAGAAAAAATTTTTGAATTTTGGAAAGAAAATATAAAAGAAGATGATTTAATTTTATTACCTGGAGATATTTCTTGGGCCCTACACTTAGAAGATGTAACCCATGATTTAGATAAAATTGAAAAATTAAAGGGAAGAAAAATTATTTCAAAGGGGAATCATGATTATTGGTGGGCATCAAATAATAAATTAAAGGGACTTGGCTATAAGACTATAGAATTTATAAATAATAACAGTCTTAATTGGAAAGATATTTCAATTTGTGGGACAAGGGGTTGGATTGATAAAAGCTCAAGAGATTTTCAAAGTAAAGATTTAAAAATATTTAACAGGGAACTTTTAAGAATGGAAAATTCTTTTAAATCTAGAACCGGGGAAAAAATTATTGCTATGGTTCACTATCCGCCCTTTAATGCAGATAAAGAATTAAATGAAATGGGAAAATTAATTGTGAAGTACAAACCCTTTATTTGTATTTATGGGCACCTCCATGGAGAGGGCCATAGCGAAGTTGTAGAAGGAAAATTTGAAGAAACACAATTTATATGTGTTTCCAGTGATTTTATTGATTTTAAGGCGGTAAAAATATGGAGCGAGAATTAGAAGTAAAAGTATTGGGAATTGATTTTGATGCACTTGAAGAAAAACTTAAATCTTCAGGTGCTAAATTTTTAGGCAGAGAAGAACAGGAAAATATTAGAATTAATTCGGAAAAATTAAAGATAAAAAGCGAAAAAGGTTACTTTAGAATTAGAAAAAGTTTAAACAGTATAACAAATAAAACTATTTACCAACTTACTTTTAAGGAACAGGTTAAAGATTTAAAGGTAAGACAAAGTTTGGAACACACAATACAATTTGATAACTTAGAAGAAATGATGAGTATTTTAAAACTTATAGGTTTTAATATTTTTAATAGAGGCTATAAAATAAGGAAGTCCTACTCCTATAAAAATGCCAGATTTGATTTCGATACATGGGACAAAAACTCATATCCAAGCCCTTATCTTGAAATTGAATTAAAAGATAAAAATGATTTGGAGGACCTTTTAAAAGAATTCAAAATTGACAAAAAAAATATTACAACAAAATCCATTGCAGAGCTTAGAAAAGATTTGGGTTTAGAATAAATATGATGACATATTATTTGAAAGTGTTATAATATTATTAAGGAGGCTCTAATGAATTACAAATTTATTAAATTTTTTAAAGAAATTAAAAAAGATGATGTGTCAATAGTGGGTGGAAAGGGAGCAAATTTAGGAGAAATGACAATTAATGGTTTGCCTGTTCCTCCTGGATTTTGTGTAACTGCAGAAGGATATGGAGAATTTATAGATTACGGTGAACTTGATGATGTAGTTCAATTTTTAATTGAATCTTTAGATGTTGACAATGTTGATGCCTTGAATGAAATTTCCATGGAAATCAGAAATAAAATAATGTCTGCTGAAATTAAACCGGAACTTGAAGAAGAAATAAGATCAGCTTATAGAGAATTTTCAAAAAGCATATCTATGACGGATCCGGAAGTTGCAGTTAGAAGCTCGGCAACAGCAGAGGATTTACCTGATGCATCTTTTGCAGGCCAACAAGATACTTACTTACACATAAGAGGAGAAGAAGAATTAATTAAACACGTTAAAATGTGCTGGGCTTCTCTATGGACTTCAAGAGCAATTTATTACAGAGAAAAACAACATTATGATCATTTTGATGTAAAACTTTCAGCAGTAGTTCAAAAAATGGTCAATGCAAAAAAAGCAGGTGTAATGTTTACTGCAAATCCTATAAACAACAATACTGACGAAATGATGATAAACGCATCTTGGGGATTGGGAGAAGCAGTTGTTTCAGGATCTGTAACTCCTGATGAATATATTATAAATAAAAAGACAAAAGAGGTTATAGAAAAAAATATAGCTTCAAAAATTACCATGGTTGTTAAGAAAAAAGAAACTGTGGGCACTGAATATGTAGATGTAAAAAATTATTTAGGTAGCGAATATGTTGAAAAAGAATGTTTGACTGAAAAAGAGCTTAACAAACTTATTGAAATGGGCTTAAAAATTGAAAAAATTTATGGCAAAGTTCAAGATACAGAATGGGCTTTTGACAGCGATACTGATGAATTTTATTTTTTACAATCAAGACCTATTACAACTATTCAAAATAAAAAAGAAGAAAATAATGAAGGCATAAGTCAAGAAAAATTAAAAGCCCTTATTAAAGGTTTACCTGCAAGCCCCGGCATAGGAAGGGGAAAAGTCAGAAATATTAAAAATTTAAAAGAAATAGATCAAGTTAGTCAAGGGGACATACTTGTAACTGAAATGACAAACCCAGATATGGTTCCAGCTATGAAAAAAGCTGCAGCAGTTGTAACGGATGAAGGTGGAAGAACTTGCCACGCTGCAATTGTTTCAAGGGAACTTCAAATTCCATGTATTGTTGGCACAAGAAATGCAACTGATGTTTTAAAAGATAAAATGTCAGTTACTGTTGATGCAACAAGGGGAGTTGTTTACGAGGGAGATGTTTTAAAAGAAGAAAAAACAGAAGAAACTAAAGTTTCTCCAGTTCAAATAATGAGTGCTCCTATTACAGCTACAAAAATTTATATGAATTTGGGAGAACCAGGTTTAATAAATAAGTATAAAAATTTACCCTTTGATGGCATAGGACTTATGAGGACTGAATTTATTTTTACAAATATGATAGGAGCCCATCCTATGTATTTAGTAAAGACTGGTCAGGGCGACTTAATGATTGAAAAACTATCTGAGGGAATTTCAAAAGTTGCTCAGGCAATCTTCCCAAGAAATTTAACTGTAAGAATGAGTGATTTCAGGACTAATGAGTTTAGAGGTTTAAAAGGTGGAGAAGAAGTTGAACCCATTGAAGAAAATCCTATGATAGGATGGAGAGGAGTTTCAAGATATATTTCACCTGAATATGAAGAAGGTTTCAGACTTGAATGTCGTGCAATAAAAAAAGTAAGAGAAGAATACGGTCTTACAAATGTAACAGCAATGCTTCCCTTTGTAAGAACTCCAGAAGAACTTATTAAAGTTAAAGAAATCATGGCTGAAGAAGGTCTAAAACAATCTAAGAATTTTAAAATTTGGATAATGGCAGAAGTTCCTGCAGTAGTTTTCCAAGCTGAAGAATTTGCAGAATTAGTTGACGGATTTTCCATAGGAAGCAACGATTTAACTCAACTTGTTATGGGAGCCGATAGAGATAACGGTGTTCTTAATAATATGGGATATTTTGATGAAAGAAATGAATCCGTTAAAAGAGCCTTAAAAATTCTTATAAATGCTGCAAAGAAAAAAGGAATAACCTGTTCTATTTGCGGACAAGGTCCAAGTCAATATCCTGAACTTGCGGAATTTTTAGTTGAGTGTGGAATAACTTCAATTTCAGTAAATCCAGACACTGTTGAATATACAAGAAGGCTTATTGCATCTGTTGAACAAAGAATGATTTTAAATAAGCTTAGAGAAATTTAAAAATTTAATAAATTTATTAGGAGGATTTTATCCTCCTTTTTTATTTATTAAAATAAAATCTTTTAAATTTCACAAATTTTTCAAAGGATAATGTGAATATCAGCAAATGTGATACATGTCACATAAAAGAAAAAATTTAAAGTATATAATTTTTTTATACGCGATGAAATCGATTGTTAAAACCTAAAAATTGCAAAAATAATTTATTAGCTTTATAATTATTTTGTAGTTATGTGTATATTTATGGGAGGTTATTATGGCAAAAAAATTTAAAACCATGGATGGTAATGAAGCAGCTGCTCACGTGGCATATGCCTTTAGCGATGTTTCATGTATCTATCCTATTACACCATCTTCACCTATGGCTGAGCACATTGATGCTTGGGCTTCACAGGGAAGAAAAAACATATTCGGACAAGAAGTTTTAGTTAAAGAACTTCAATCAGAAGCAGGAGCTGCAGGAGCAGTTCATGGTGCTTTACAAGCAGGCTCACTAACATCTACTTATACAGCATCACAAGGACTTCTTTTAATGATTCCAAATATGTATAAGATCGCAGGAGAACTTTTACCAGGCGTATTTCACGTTGCAGCAAGAGCTTTAGCTTCACATGCCCTATCAATTTTTGGTGATCACCAAGACGTTATGGCAGCAAGAGCTACAGGATTTGCCCTTCTTTGTTCAGGTTCAGTTCAAGAAGCTATGGATCTTGGAGGAGTTGCTCACTTATCTGCAATTAAATCAAGAGTTCCTTTCTGTCACTTCTTTGACGGATTTAGAACTTCACACGAAGTACAAAAGATTGAAGTTTTAGATTACGATGATCTTGCAAAATTAGTAGACAAAAAAGCTCTAAGAGAATTTAGAGAAAGAGCTTTAAATCCTAATGGTTCACAAATTCGTGGTACTGCACAAAACCCAGACATCTATTTCCAAGAAGTTGAAGCTTCAAATAGATTTTATGAAAATGTAGTTGGAATTACAGAAGATTATTTAAATAAAATTTCTGATTTAACCGGAAGAAAATACGGTCTATTTAACTACTACGGAGCAGAAGACGCTGAAAGAGTCATAGTAGCTATGGGTTCAGTTACTGAATGTATAGAAGAAGTAGTTGACTATTTAATGGATAAAGGCGAAAAAGTAGGTCTATTAAAAGTTCATCTTTACAGACCATTCTCTAAAGAACACTTCATGAATGCTATGCCTAAGACTGTAAAGAAGATAGCAGTTCTTGACAGAACAAAGGAAAAGGGATCAATTGGAGAACCTCTTTACCTTGATGTAAGAGATATTTATTATGATGAAAAAGAAAGACCTCTTATTATAGGCGGAAGATACGGACTTGGTTCAAAAGACACCAACCCATCTCATATTCTTGCAGTTTATAAACATCTTAACAAAGAAAATCCGAGACATAACTTTACAATCGGCATAGAAGATGATGTTACAAATCTTTCACTTCCTGTTGATGAAGTTATTACAACAGAACCAAGAGGAACAATCAGATGTAAATTCTGGGGATTCGGTTCAGACGGTACAGTAGGTGCCAACAAATCTGCAATTAAAATTATTGGTGACAACACTGATATGTACGCTCAAGGTTACTTTGACTATGACTCAAAGAAATCCGGTGGTGTTACAATGTCTCACTTAAGATTTGGTAAAAATAGAATCACATCAACTTATTTATTAAGTGAAATGGACTTTATTTCTTGCTCAAAACAATCTTATGTATATCAATACAATCTTTTAAGAGGCCTTAAAAAAGGTGGTACATTCTTAATGAATACTACTTGGGATGACGCTTCTCTTGAAGAACATCTACCAGGCTCAATGAAGAAATATATTGCTGAAAATCAAATTAAATTCTATACAATAAATGCAACAAAAATCGCTGCTGAAATAGGATTAGGCGGAAGAACAAACATGGTAATGCAATCTGCATTCTTTAAACTTTCTGAAGTACTTCCAATTGACCAAGCAGTAGATCTATTAAAGAAAGCGATTGTTAAAGATTACGGTGCTAAGGGTGACGATATAGTTAACATGAACTATAAAGCCGTAGAATCAGGAATTGATGCTCTTCATCAAGTAAGCGTTCCTGAATCTTGGAAAAACTCTGAAGTTGAAGAAGGCCACAAAATTGAAGGCGCTCCAGAATTCATAAACAAGATTTTAATTCCTGTAAACAGACAAGAAGGTAACTTACTTCCTGTTTCAGCTTTCCTAGGCATGGAAGACGGAACATTCCCAGCAGGCACATCACGTTATGAAAAACGTGGAATTGCAGTAAATGTACCACAATGGCAAATTGAAAATTGTATACAATGTAACCAATGTTCATTTGTATGTCCTCACGCAGTTATAAGACCTTTCTTACTTGATTCAGAAGAAAAGGCAAATGCACCTGAAACTTTTGAAACTAAAAAAGGTATGGGTAAGGGAGCAAGCGACTTTGAATATAGAATTCAAATCTCACCTCTTGACTGTACAGGATGTGGAAACTGTGCTCAAGTATGTCCTGCAAAGGAAAAAGCTTTAGTTATGGTTCCATATGAAGGCGAACTTGAAGTTCAAGCTAAAAACTGGGATTATGCCATGAGCGTAACTTCTAAACAAGAAAACTTTGAACCTAACAATGTTAAAAATTCACAATTCTTTATGCCTCACCTTGAATTCTCAGGAGCATGTGCAGGTTGTGGAGAAACTCCATATGTAAAACTTGTAACTCAACTATTTGGAGATAGAATGAGTATAGCAAACGCAACAGGTTGTACTTCAATTTGGGGTGGATCAGCACCATCAATGCCATATTGCCAAGATTCAAATGGCTGTGGACCATCATGGGCAAACTCACTATTTGAAGATAATGCTGAATATGGATATGGAATGGCAGTATCTCAAACTCAAACAAGAGAATTAATAAAAGTTAACATGGAAAAATTCATTGAATTAAATGTTGATAATCAAGCTAACGAAGCATTTAAGGCATGGATTGAAGGAATGGATGACTATAAGGCTTCTAAAGCAGCAGCAGTAAAAGTTGAAGAAGCTTTAGATAAAACTTATGGAAATAAAGAAGCAGACGACATTATCTATGATCTAAAGGGTCTAAAGAGATTCTTAATCAAGAAGAGCCAATGGATATTAGGTGGAGACGGCTGGGCATATGATATTGGATATGGCGGACTTGACCACGTTCTTGCATCTGGAGAAGATATCAATGTACTTGTTGTAGATACTGAAGTTTATTCAAATACAGGCGGTCAATCTTCTAAAGCAACACCAACTGCAGCAGTTGCACAATTTGCAGCAGCAGGTAAGGAAGTTAGAAAGAAAGACTTAGGACTTATGGCAACAACTTACGGTTATGTATATGTTGCTCAAATAGCAATAGGCGCAGACAAAAACCATGCACTAAAGGCAATAAAAGAAGCAGAAGCTTATAAGGGACCATCTCTAATAATTGCTTATGCTCCATGTATCAACCATGGTATTAGAAAGGGCATGGGAGTTTCAATTGAAGAAGAAAAGAAAGCAGTTGAAACAGGATATTGGCATCTATACAGATACAATCCAACTCTTAAAGAAGAAGGAAAGAACCCATTCACTCTTGATTCTAAAGCACCTACAAGACCATATAGAGAATTCCTTGACGGAGAAGTTAGATACACTTCACTTAAGAAGAAATTCCCTGAAAGAGCAGAAGCTTTATATGAAATTGCAGAAAAGAATGCTAAAGAAAGATACGAAAACTATATTCGTTATGATGAAGCAGGAACACTGGAACAAAAATAATTTTATAAATAAAAAGAGATCTCGAAAAGAGATCTCTTTTTTTATAAATTGCAGAAAAAAAGCAATTTTAATTTAAATTATTATGAAATTAATAAGCATAAAAAATAATTTTGAAACAATTTCTATTATTATAAAGGGCACTATATACCAACCAATAAAATTGATTCTATCTGCAGACTCGAGCTCTTGTTTATATTGGTTAAGAGCAATAAAAATAGTAAGCAAAAACAAAAGTACAGTTGAGATAAGCCCTGGAGTCATCGCTTCTATAGGTCTCCAATTTAAAATTCCATCAAAGGGATTTATTAAAAATAATATAAAAATAAAAACTCTGCAAACAAACCAATTAAAGAAAGCCTTGTCTAAAATTGTATCCTTGTTTGCCTTTATCCAAACTTTGTCACTGGCAATGGAAAAGGCAAGATAGTGGTCAAATAAACTAATTACAATTTTTAAAATAGGAATGAAAATTATTCCTATAAAAAATTTTTTGTAAGCAAGACTCACAGCAATAAGATCTAAGATAAACATTATGATTATCATTGCAATTTTTGCATTTTTATCTTTTTTTGCAATTTTTTCATCAACAAGAGAAATTTTATTTCCCATATTTTCCAAATCTAAATTTTTAAATTCTAAATTTTTTTTAGTTTTCTCACTTTTAGAATGTTTAAATTTGTCTTTAGAAATGATTGTTTCCTTTTCTTGGAAAGAATTCTTTGGTTTTTTAGAATTATCTTTATTTTTTGAAACAGCATCTCCAAAAAAAGATTTAATTTTATTAATAGGTTTGTTTCTTTCGATTTCAGCTTTTTTAATTTCCTCTTCCTTTAAAGCTTCATTAACCTGCTCAAAAAAAGTTTTTGCATCTGAATGGTAAACTTTTTTTGAATCTTCCTTTTGGTCTAAAGGCTTATTGGTATTTGAAGAGGAACTTTTTTTCTTTTCTTTGTCCTTATAAAGAAAATCTTGACTTGTATCATCTTTATCTATTACAAAATTTTGAGAGATTTCTGTAATATCTTCATTGTGACGCTTAATTTTATTTAGATTTTTTGAAGATTCTTTTTTAATAAAATTTTCTACATTTTTAAAATCATCAGAAATCAAATCACTTTTATCAGGATGAAATTTTTCCGCTTTCTTTAACTCTTCTTCCAAATCAACCTTAGGAATGCTCATGGTGTTTTCCATGCTGATAGGATTAAGATCAGTTAAAGTTTCATTCATATTTTGATTTTGAAGATGGTCAGTGTTTTTATTTTTTTTATCTAAACCTGAAAAAATAGAGAATTCATCATCTTCTTCATTTATAAAATCTTTAAAAAGCTCTTTAAAGGATTTCTTTTTCTTTTCAGGCTTTTTGGAAAAATCTGTTTTTTCCTGAGAAACCTCAGGTTTTTCAGGATTTTTTACGATTTCTTCTCTTTTCTCCTTAAAATTTTCTGAATTTTTAATATCCTTTGAATCTTTTAAAATAGGTTTTTTTTCTTCCTCTAAAATTTTTGAAGTTAAGTCTTCTTTATTAAAATCAACTTTAGTATCCGAC
>NZ_AWXB01000049.1 GCF_000478985.1 Peptoniphilus sp. BV3C26 | reverse complement strand
TTCCTAGTGGGTAGCAGACAAAGAATTTGCCCTTAATGGAGTAAATGAAGGAACAATAAAACCAATAGGAGGATGGTATTATCCTCTTGCAAAATACGTTTACGTATTAGCAGCTATTACTGCTTTAATAGCAGGAGCAATGCTTGGCGGAATAGGTTGATAAAAAAATTTTCAAAACCATCGTTTTATACGGTGGTTTTTTTATTTGCAAAATAAATTACTGAAATAAGAAGAATAATAATATATAATATCAAATAGAAATGAATTAGGAGGCTAATATGGACTTAAATAAAAAAATCGCAGAACTTATAGAAGAAGAAAATAATCTTTCAGACTATCTTGTCCTAATAGGATTTGACAAAAAAGAACTTTCAACAATGGGTAAATTTATAAGTTTAAAATCAGCACTAAAGGCAAAAAACATAGCTGAAGAAGTTTTTATAAAAGCATTTGATGAATATAGAGAAAGCATAAAAAACGAAGAAGAATTAAAAAAATTTGGAAAATTAAAAGTGGCGGGAGTTTTGCCCTGTCCCATAAGAATTCCATTGGTAGATGAACTTAATAAAAATAATCTTAAAAATTTTTCTTTTAATCTAAAGAGTGCAAACTTAGGACTTGATCATGTGAAAGAAAGCTTTGAAAAAGATGAAAATCCAGATCTTATTATAAGTGCAGGTTATGAAATGATAACAAATGAAAATTATAGAAAGATTTTAAAAAGAGATTATATAAGTCCCCAAGCTGAAATAAATAAAGGATTTATAGAAAGAGGAGCAGACCTTAAAGATGGAGAAAATACATTTCATATAATAGGCATAGTGCCAGCAGTTTTTATTGTAAATAAAAGGGTCTTAGGAAATAAAAAAATACCAGAATCTTGGGAAGAACTTTTAAGTGGAGATTACAAAAATTCACTGGCAATACCCATGTCAGACTTGGACTTATACAATGCCCTTGTAATTTCCATTTATGAAAGATATGGAAGTGACGGACTGAAAAAATTAAAAGATGCAATCTATACATCGGCACATCCAGCTCAAATGGTAAAAGAAAAAGAACTTGCAGCAATTTCAGTGGCACCCTACTTTTTTGCAGCAATGGTACAATCTCAAGATTTACAAATGGTTTGGCCTAAAGATGGAGCCATAGTTTCACCTATATTTATGACGGCAAAAAAAGATAAATTAGAAAAATTAAAAGAAATTATAGGTATCTTTTTAAGCGAAAAAGTAGCCAAAATATTTTCAGCCAATGGAAAATTTCCCTCAACAAACCCAAATACTGACTTAGGCATAAGTTCAGACCAAAAATTAATGTTTCCCGGCTGGGACTTTTTAAACAAAAACATAGACAAAAAAATTGAAAAAATAGAAGAAATTTTTAAATTATAGGAGTAAATATGAAATTTATAACAGTAAGTGGACCTCCATCAACAGGAAAAACTTCTATAATTATAAAAACAATAAAAGAATTACAAAAACAAAAATTAAAAGTAGGAGTAATAAAATTTGACTGCCTCTGGACAGATGATGACAAAACCTATGAAAGCAATGGAATAGAAGTAAAAAAAGGTCTGTCAGGAGGACTTTGCCCAGATCATTTTTTTGTTTCAAATATAGAAGAAATAATAAAATGGGGAAAAGAAAAAAACTTAGACATACTAATAAGTGAATCAGCAGGTCTGTGTAATAGGTGTTCACCCTATTTAAAAGACATTATGGGAGTTTGCGTAATAGATAATCTTTCAGGAATAAATACTCCCATGAAAATAGGACCTATGTTAAGAATGGCAGACCTTGTCCTAATAACAAAAGGAGATATAGTATCTCAGGGAGAAAGAGAAGTCTTTGCATCAAAAGTCCATATAGTAAATCCAAAAGCAAAAATTTTAAACGTAAATGGCTTGACAGGACAAGGAAGCTTTGAACTTGCAAGACTTATTGCAAACACAGACTCCAATGTAAAGGAAGAAGAAATGAAACTTAGATATCCTATGCCCACAGCTCTATGCTCCTATTGTTTAGGAGAAATGAGAGTAGGAGAGAAATATCAACTTGGTAATGTAAAGAAAATAAATTAAAAATTATGAAATACGAAAATATAAAAATAAAAGACTTAGAAGAAGAATTCCCATATGTAGGAGAATATTTTGAGGCAAATCAATTAGAATTAAATAAAAATTTATCCCTAAGAGAAAATGTAGAAAACTTAGACCAAGAAAAAAGAGAAGACCTTGGTCTTTTGGGAGAAAGCATATTTGAATCTTTAAATGATTTCATCAAATCTATGAACGAATTTTTAGGCATAAAAGAAAAAGTAAGAGAACTAATAATTTTGCCAGGAATTGATAAGGATAAAAAGCCAGAAAAATTTGAAAAAATAGTTTTAAGGTCATCAGATATAGTTGCCATAGTAGGACCAACAGGATCGGGCAAATCCAGATTCTTAGCAGACATAGAATGGATGGCGAAAAAAGACACACCAACAAAAAGAACAATACTAATAGACGGAAAAGAAGCAGATGAAGAAGACAGGTTTCATGGAAACCATAAATTAGTAGCTCAACTTTCCCAAAACATGAACTTTATAATGGATTTGACAGTAAAAGAATTTATAGAACTTCATGCAAAAGCAAGATTTATAGAAGCAGAAAATGTAATAGATAAAATAATAGAAGACGCAAATAAACTTGCAGGAGAAAAATTTAGCCTAAACACATATTTAACATCCTTATCAGGGGGCCAATCAAGAGCATTGATGATAAGTGATACAGCAAACTTATCAGAAAGCCCTATTGTCTTAATAGACGAAATAGAAAATGCAGGAATAGATAGAAAAGAAGCAGTAAAACTTTTAATATCAAAAGACAAAATAGTTTTAATGGCAACCCATGATCCAACCCTTGCCCTAATGGCAAAAAGAAGAATCGTAATAAATAACGGAGCAGTGCAACAAGTAATAGAAAGAGAAGATGAAGAACTTAAAGTATTAAAAGAACTCGATAGAGTAGATAAATATGTAGAAGAACTTAGAAATAACTTACGATATGGGAAAAAATTAAAATAAAAATGCTTCACGTGAAGCGTAAAAAAATAATTTATAAAAAAATTGAATTTGTTCTCCAACATTAAACACGCGGACCGGTAAACCGGTCCCTACAACCCACAAAATCCCACGTATAAATTTATTGTAATTTTGAATCCACGCAGGAATGTGGGGTAAATTTGTGCGAAGAGGTTTCAAAAGAATAAACCCTTACAACCGAATGTAGGGACCAATTTATTGGTCCGGCGGCGAAGCCGAGCGATTTAAAATAAATAAAAAAATGAAAAAGAATAAATTCAGAAAAAAGATTTATTGGAAAAATTTAAAATAAAATGCTTCACGTAGAGCATAAAAAATTTAAAATAAATTTTAAATCAAATATTTATTTTGTTCTCCCACAAAAAACACAGCCCACAAAAACCCACACACAAATTTATTATAATTTTATCCAAACATGGAAGACACATGGGAATGTTGGGTTTGTTTGTGCGAAGAGATTTTACAAAATTAAACCCTTGCAAGCGAATGTAGGGACCAACTTTGAAGACCTAACCCGATTTTTGAAAAAAAAATCGTGGTAGGTCTCATGCAACTATTTGCCCAAATCTTTGATTTGGCTGCAAATATCTGCTATTGGTCCGGCGGCGTAAGCCGAGCGATTTAAAACAAAATAAAAAAATGAAAAAGAATAAAGATAGATTAAACCTCCATGAAGGCAATAGGAATGAAAAGCGTAAGCTTTTCCACCAATAAAAAGCGTTTCGAGGGGTAAGGAGGGGGAGCCGCGAGGGGGACGTTAGGGACAATCGCAAGTCCATTAGTCCCCCTCGCGTTACATATGTAAATAAAAAATAGAGAAA
>NZ_AWXB01000048.1 GCF_000478985.1 Peptoniphilus sp. BV3C26 | reverse complement strand
TTTATAAAGGAAAATCTGCCCCCATCTACAAGGCGTTTACTTTATAAATTCTTTCAAAAGCACCTTTAGCTTTTTAAGAATATTGTTTTTTCGCCATTGTATAGCTTGATAGCTCACTTTCTTACCTCTCGCTATGCTTGATAGCGTTTCATCATTGAAATACAAACGCTCTATGATGTCCCTTTCCTCATCGTTTAGTTTTGATATAGCATTTCTGACTGCCTCAATCATCATCTGTGTTTCAACAATCTTTTCTACATCAACGCTTTCATCAGCAAGGTTATCTATAAAATGTCCATCATGATCCAATGATGAAAAAAAGAGCAAGTGGTTTTTCTTGTCCACCTGCTCTAAATACTTTTCGTGTTCTTTTTCTCGCCAGTAGACTTTATAAATATCTTCACTGACTTTTACCTTTTGCCCTCTGACATAAAGGTAATACTCTTTTGACATAAAGTTTCCTCCATTTCTTTCTTGTCTATTTGTTTTTCAGACAAAAAAGGAGGACTCCTGCATCTTGGCATAAGAAGTCCTCTAAATGAAAGAAACCTGTTCTTTCTTTTACTATATTTAATTGTTTAGACGAGAATATGGAAAGACAGACAACTGTAAATCTTATAAGAAAAAGGAAGGATTTTGTTTTGAGTTATAACTTCAAAGAAATATATAGCCTTTATCATATCCTGTCCCTCCATTTTACAACTAACTATTCCTCATAAATTAAGCCCTTCTACTATTTCAGGTATCCACGCACATAATAAAAAATCTTATGCTTGTACTTTTTCTTTGCTCATCTTATTTAGTTCTCCAAGCATCATGAAGATTCCAACAACAATCATAATGAAATCAACAAGGGGCTGTGTGAACCAAACAGCTTTTACTCCAAATACCATTGGCAGAAGAATCATTGCAGGAACAAAT
>NZ_AWXB01000047.1 GCF_000478985.1 Peptoniphilus sp. BV3C26 | reverse complement strand
GAGATTGAAGAACCACAATATTATTCCAAAGATGATCCTGAAAACTTAATGACCGATGAAATGCTTGAAAGAGTGCCGGAGCTTTACGCACAGGAGGATGTAGCTTTAGCGGATAAAGAGGTTCATGCTGCATATATCATTCCTTTCCGTTCTAATTGGACTTGGTATATGACGGAATATGATAGAGAAAGCGGCGATGCCTTTGGACTTGTGCTTGGGATTGAGCCTGAATGGGGATATTTTAATCTTAAGGAGCTGGAAGAACTAAACGCACAAAGGCTTATTTTAGAGGATTTCCCAAAGACCTTTAGAGAGCTTAAAGACAGTGAACTTAAAAAGCAGATGGACGAGCAGGAGTTTCAGTATGTCTTTAATGGAGAACTTAGCTTTGAAGAAGAAGAACTTGAAGCACCTGAAGAAACAGAAGAAGTTAGAAGGGCTGATGCAGTTCAAGCTACCTTATTTGATTACCTAAAGGATAGAGAAGAAGTAGAGCTTAATGAAAAAGAGGGAAACCA
>NZ_AWXB01000046.1 GCF_000478985.1 Peptoniphilus sp. BV3C26 | reverse complement strand
GATACAGAGAGATAAATATCGGCAGTCTTCGGACTGCCTTTATTTTTTTGTATTTGTGTTTTAGAAAAGTGAATAATATTATGAAAAAAGTGAAGATTTATGCTATAATATAATTGATACAGAATTCATGAATGGAGAGATAGTCATGTTAAAAATCAGCTATAAAAAGCTATTTAAAAAAATGATTGACCTAGATTTAAATAACACAGAATTAATGGAAAAAACAAATATTAGTAGAAGTACATTTTATAAAATGAAAAATGGGGAGAATATTACAACTGACGTATTGTTAAGAATATGTGAAGGATTAAATTGTAATCTTTGCGAAATTATGGAGTTAGTTAAAGATGAAAATGATTGATTATGTTTTAGATAAGACAAATGAATATATTAAGATCGCATCTAAAGAAACTTGAAAAAGAATAGGACAGTTTTTTACGAGTAAAGAAACAGCAAAATTTATGGCATCTTTAATTGAGTTAAATATTAAAAGAGATGAAATATCTATTCTTGATCCAGGAGCTGGCTCTGGAATCCTTTCTGCGGCACTAATTCAGAGAATTATTGATAGTAAACTTATAAAAAAGATAAATTTAACATGTTATGAAACAGATGAAGATATTGTAAATTTGCTGGAAGCTAATTTATATTGGATAAAGGAAAATTCAAATGAATGAAGATAAGTTTTTAGGACCGAGAAAATAAGGGGAGGTGTTTATTATTAAAGGTGAAGTATCTAAAAAAGATTTGATTAGAGAAATTGAAAAAGCCATTAAAAGTGATGAATTGGGAGCATTCATTGGAGCGGGACTATCAATTCCTGCTGGATTTTGTAGTTGGAAAGAACTTCTAAGAGAGCCTGCAAAAGAAATTGGGTTAAATGTTGAAAAAGAAAATGATTTGGTTAGCTTAGCTCAGTATTATGCTAATTCAAAGAAGAGAACATCAATAGATGACTTGATCAAAGTGCAATTTTCTCAATTACTAAAACCTACTGATAATCATAAACTATTATCACAGTTACCGATTTCCACTTTTTGGACGACTAATTATGATAAGTTAATTGAAAAAGCTTTAGAAGATAATATGAAAAAGCCTTATGTAAAAACAACAGATGAGCAATTAAGAGGCACAAATCATGATTTTGATGCAATCGTTTATAAACTACACGGAGATGTAGAAACTCCTGAAGATGCAGTACTTACAAGAAGTGATTATGAAGAATTTGGATATAACAAAAGAAAGTTATTCAGAGAAGTTTTAGAGGGAGATTTGCTTACCAAGACATTTCTATTTTTAGGATTTAGTTTTGAAGATCCAAACTTTAACTATGTAATTGGAAGATTGAGGGTATTGCTCGATGAAAAGAATACAAGAAAACATTACTGTATTATGAAAAGGATCCAAGATACCGATGAGGATTATGAATACAAAAAAGCAAGACAGGAGCTACAAATTGAAGATCTAAATAGATATGGTATTTTTACATATTTAGTAAATAAATATGATGAAATCACTGAAATATTAAGTACTCTTGTTGATAGATTTAGAAGGAAAACAATATTTATATCGGGTAGTGCGTACTCCTATTCGACTTATTCTCAGGAAACTGGAGAAAATTTTATTCATAAACTATCTTTTGAACTATCAAAAAATGGTTATCATATTGTGAATGGATATGGTAAAGGTGTCGGTGATTTTGTATTAAATGGAGTTGCAGATTATTGTTTGACTCATAAGTCCAAAATAAATGATTTTTTAACGCTTATGCCTTTTCCTCAAAATAGTTCATTAGGTATTGATTTAGATAAGCTATATAAAGAAAATAGAGAGCAGATGATTGAAAATTGTGGCATCGCTATATTCATTTTTGGAAACAAAAAAACAGAAGATATTGCACATGGAGTGATGGATGAATTTGAGTTATGTAAAAAACATGGATTAGTATGTTTGCCTATTGAATATACTGGCGGGGCAGCCAAAGAAATATTTAAACAAACAACTCAAGAAATTTTAGACAAACATATAATAAGTGCAATTGAACAGGCAAATAAACAAAGCAATGGCGATATAGATATGTCTATTAAAAACATAGTACAAGCAGTTAAAATATTAAATAAGGAGGAGTTTTAAATGGCAAAAAGACAGGTGTTTTTTAGCTTTCATTACGACAATGATAATTGGAGGGCAGGACAGGTTCGCAACATGGGGAAAGTAGACAGTAGCTCTACCTTTTCAGATAATGACTGGGAGGAAGTAAAAGAAAAAACTGAAAGTAAAATTAAAGAATGGATTGATGAACAGCTAAACAAGCGTTCATGTTTAGTTGTTTTGATTGGAGAAAAAACAGCAAATAGAAAATGGATAAATTATGAAATAAAAAAAGCATACGAGTTAAACAAAGGTATTGTTGGAATTTATATCCACAAGTTGGAGAATGCATTGGGAGAGCAAGATGATAAGGGCAACAATCCTTTTGATTATTTAACATTAGAAGGTGAAAAACTGTCAAAGTATGTTAAATGTTTTGATTCTGTATACTTATCAAGCAAAAATGTTTATAGCGATATTAAAGATAATATTGAAGATTTAATTGAGTATGGAATAGAACATAAACCATCAACTTGGTAATAAATGATGATGGAGAGCAGCTACCTCTCCACCTCCTTCCCATAATAATTTTCATAGTTTTTCCTATAATGAACAAGGTCAGAAAATTGTTCTTTATTTAAAGAATACTCTTGCATAAGGGTGTTCTTTTTTTCTTGCAATTTATCAAGGTTTGATAGTATTTCTTTTGTGTTGGGTAGTTTTTTATAGTTTTCTAAAATTTCTTTAGCAGCTATTTTATAGACGGAAAGTTCACTATAATATTCTTCTGCAAATTGTTTATCTTCAGGATTTTTCTTATGATATTTATAGATTTCACGATACTTGTTTATAGTATTTATATTTTCCATATCTTGAGATAGACTCTTCATTTCAGCTTCAATTTTCTTTATTTCATCTAACAAGTCTTGTCTATCATCTGCAGATTTTTTAATAAGATCATCGAGTTGTGTAATTGAATTAATTCCTTGTTCTCTTAATTTAATTATTGAATCAGCCATTGTTTTGATATTATGTTTTCTTGCCCAAACTTCATAACCTTTTGAGGATTGAGCTTTTTCATTAGTAGATATATCAATGACGTTTCCTACACGTTTTTTAATAGGATTAGTTTTGTTTTTAATAGCTAAATCTATTCTTTCTTTAATTTTTTCTTCGGTATAATCTTCTCCGATAGTCTTTGCCCTTGTAAATCTTTGCTTATCTTTATGACGAAAAGCAATGTGTTTACCAAACTTAATTTCATAATCAAGAGCTTTCATATTTTCTAAAAACTCTTCCCACGAGTTAGACCTATTAATCATTCTATCTATATCAAATTGCAGTTTAGATTTCCAAGAATTTCCTTTCTTGTTTTGGTCATACTCGTACCAAGATTTACCAGCAGTTTTATATTTTCTCTTGTAAGCTTCATAATATTCATCAATGACTGAAAGCTTATTTTCTTTACATAACTCATCACTTTGATATCTGATTTTATGGTAAGTTTTTTTGTTGGATTGGTAGCATTTACCAGTCTTGTAATTAACATTATTAAAAATAATATGGTTATGGATATGCCCTCTATCTATATGAGTTGCAAGAACAAATTCATAATCTTCTTTTAAAATTTTCTTACATAATTCCATTCCAATTTCGTGAGCTTTTATAGGATCAACCTCTCCTGGTAGAAAAGATTGGATCAAATGTCTAGCCAAAACTGTACCTTTAGTATCATTGTCTTCTCGTGTTTTCATAAATTGAATATGAGCAGTAGATGGATGACAATTAAATGAAGATACCAAGACTTTTTCATCAGTTTTTTCGCTCTTAGTAATGTAATCTATTGCCAAATTTAGAGTTGATTTTATAGGATGTATTTTTGTAATTGCCATACTAATCACCAGAACTTTCTTTTGATTTGTTAAGAAGTAGGGAATGGATCTGCCATATTTCTTTTGATAATTTTTCTATCTGATTATTCATAGATTCAATTTCATTCTTGTAAATAACACCAGTTGTATTAGTTGCTTTTGCAATCTGGTTTATATTATTCGTAGCATTTGAGAGTAACCATTGCAGGTTTCTAAATGGTTCTAAATCTACTACATAAATTTCTTTTTCTAATACACATTTCCTAAGAAAGTGGGACATTGTTTTGCAATTAGCAAGTTTCATTTTCTTTTCAAAAACTTCCTTTTCTTCTTTAGTTACTTTTATTTCTATTCTTTCATTTCTAAATCTATTTGCCATTTTATTCTCCTTTATAAAATATATTTCGGGGTCTTAGGGTTCTCCCTAACAAGGTAAAAATTAAAAAAATGGAGCATTCCGTAAAGGGCTGCTCCATTAATTTTTTCGTAAGTGTCCGTACACTTACTGTGCTTGCTATTAAAGTTGTAAGCGTTAAGCGTTTATTAGGTTTTATTAATTATACCGCATTTAAATAAATTAATTAAGAAGTATACGGTAGAGTAGAGCAAAATTTATAATTTGATTGATATTGAAAATATTTTTCAATTAAGATATAATAAAAACCGAGGGAATCCTCGGAAAATAATTGAATGATTGGAGGTATTTTATTGAAAGATAAGGAAACAAAAGTTGGTCAAATTAGAAAAAAAGAAATTCGAGATGCAGCAATGAGATGTTTTTTGAATAAAGGATTTCAGAATACAACAATGGAAGATGTGATTAAAGAAGTTGGCATGAGCACAGGTGGTGTCTATCATCATTATAAAAGCACAGCTGAAATGCTTAAAGATTTAATGCTTGATGGAAATCAGTATAGAAATAATTTAATTGATAATTATTTAGAAGCTCACATAGGTCAAGATAAATATGAACAGATGAGTGAAATTTTAGTGGATAAGTGTCTACCAGATACAGATATTACTAAGGTTTATTCTCTTTTATTACAATCAAAAAAATATAATGAAGATTTAGAAAAGATGTTTCAAGATTTGAAAACAGAAACAGTAAATCAATTAGATTCAATATCTAATAAATTAGGAATTGATTCAAAGATTTTTGAAGATGGTTTTTTAGTAAATTATATAAATGGAATGATATTAAGCTCGCAAGTTCTTAATGCAAGAGATTCATATGATGAGAATAGGAAATATCTAAAAGATACAATTTTAAATTATATTTTAGATTTAGAAAAAAATAGATAACTAAGGAGGTTTCAGAAATGAATAAAAAATTAGAAGTTAGAGATTTAATTAATGTTGGTTTGTTTGCAGTACTTGGGTTTATTTTTATGCTAATAGGCTCATTTACAGCTATGGTTCCTGTTTTGATGCCAATTGTTCCCTTAGTACAGGGAATTTTAGTTGGACCTAGTAACATGCTTTTTTCAACAAAAATTAAGAAGCCAGGAATGCTTTTTATTCAAACAATGCTAATATCTTTAGCTTATGTCATCATGGGTCATGGTCCATGGGCACTTTTAACAGGAGCAATTGCAGGATTTATTGGAGAAATAATATTAAAATCAGGCTCTTATGACAGTAAAGGAAAATCTAGATTAGCATTTTCTTTTTCAAGTCTTTGCACTTTAGGAAACTATGTTCCGATTATCATCTCAAGAAATGAGTATGCACAAGGGCTTTTAAATCAAGGTTATAAGCAAGAATTTATTGACACAATGATGAAAGTTATGCCTGATTGGATTTTAATAGTTATGGCTATTTTAGGATTTATTGGTGCTTTTGTAGGTTGTAGCTTAGGAATTGTGTTTTTGAAAAAACATTTTTCAAAAATTGGTAAGTAAGAATTAGGGAGCGGGTTATTAGATATGATAAGGATAGATTTTAGAGCAAAATTATTTTTAATGATGGTTATTTCTTTTATTATGACAATTGGAAATATTCAAAGCCTAAATCCTATATATTATGTATTAATATGTATGCTCCCTACTTTTTTATTATTTTTATCTGGACATATAAAATCCGGGATTAAATCAATCATACTTTTTATAATATTGAATATTATAGAAATTAATATTAGGGAATTAAATGATTCTATAATATTATCACTTATACACATAGTTATAATTATAATAAAAAGAGTTTTTGCACCTATGGTTATGGGAAATTATATAATTTTAACGACTAGTGTAGGAGAAGCAATTTGTTCATTAAAAAAGGTGAAGTGTCCTGATCAGATAGCCATTCCTGTTGCGGTTATGGTTAGATATTTTTATGCAACAAGAATTGAGTATAGACAAATAAAACAAGCTATTTATTTGAGGGGTATAAGTTTTAGGAAATTTTTAAAGAATCCTATTTTATTAATTGAATATAGGATAATCCCACTATTGATGACCCTATCAAATTCTGCTGATGAATTGACAGTAGCTTCATTAACTAAGGGTCTTGCTGTCAATCAAAATAGATCAAATATTAGAGAAGCAAAGTTAACATTTGCTGACTATTTAATTTTTTTGTTTCTATTTTAGTTTTATTTTTTTATATAAGAGGTAGAAAATATGCTTAAAATAAGAAAGCTTGATTTATCTTTTGATGATGAAAATATCTTAAAAAATCTAAATTTTGAATGTAAAGCTGGTGAAATTACAGTTATTACAGGACATTCTGGATGTGGAAAAAGCACACTATTAAAAGCAATTAATGGAGTAATACCTGAATACCTTGATGCTAATATTAATGGAGAAATAAAATATAACAGCCTAGATTTACTTAGTAAAAATATATTTGAAAGATCATGTATTATTTCAAATGTATTTCAAAATCCAAAATCTCAATTTTACTGTATGAATTCCACTGAGGAGTTAGCCTTTCAGCTAGAAAATAGAAATACTGACAAGTCAGAGATAATCAATAGAATAAAGAAATACTCAAAACTCTTAAATATAGAATACTTATTAGACAAAAATATATTTGATTTATCTGGTGGAGAAAAGCAAATGATAGCACTTGCAGCTTGTGCAATTTCTGAAAATGATATTATTTTATTAGATGAACCATCTTCATCATTAGATAATGAATCTATAGAAAGGTTAAAAGAAGCCTTAGTGAAATTAAAAGAATTAAATAAGATAATAATTGTTGTGGAACATAGATTATTTTATTTAAAAAATATAATGGATAAGCTATGTATTATTGATAATGGGTCTTTAAATTTATACGAAAAAGAAGATTTAAATGATTATAATTTGAAAGCTATTGCAGAAGGATATGAACTTAGAACATTTAATAAAATAGAGAAAAGTGATTTAGAAATTAATAAATATTATAAAGTGAATTTATTGGATGATAAAAATAATTTTAGCAATGGAGATTTATCATGTCATAATTTTAAGAAAAAATATGAAAAGAATAAAATTTTTGACTTTAGTATTTCCTTTAATAAGGGAGTAAATTTTATCATTGGAAAAAATGGAATAGGGAAAAGTACTTTCATTAAATTATTGACCGGTATTACAAAAGGTCACGGAGATGTATTTGTTAATCAAAAAAAAGTTACAAAACAAAATAAAGAAATTTTTATGGTAATGCAAGATCCTAGCTCCCAGCTTTTTACAGAAAGTGTATTATCGGAAGTATCAACAGTAAGTGAAGATAAAAGCCTAAATGAAAAAATGTTGGAAAAGATGGGATTATTATCAAAGCTTGAAAAACATCCTCAAAGTTTATCGGGAGGAGAGAAGCAAAGATTGTTGATTGCTATAGCAAGGCTTAGTAATAAACCTATTATTATCTTAGATGAGCCTACAAGTGGATTATGTAAACCACAGATGAATACATTAATTAATTTCCTACACGATATGGAGAGAGAAGGAAAACTCATTATAATTATTACACACGATTTTGAATTTATAAAACACTGTGATGGTACAATATATGAATTTCTAAAATAAAATGCAAATGGATACAATTATGGAGGTGTTAAATTATGAAAGAAAAAAGTCCTGCTGTAATATTGTGGGAGCTTGCATATAAGGAACATTCAAAGTTAAAAACATCTGTATTTATAGCAAGTATCGGTGTTATTGCCGGAATTGTTCCATACATTGCTGCAAGCCGTATTTTAGTCTATTTATTAAATGGAATTGCAGATTTCAAGGTCTATTTTTTATGGATGGGAATAGGTCTGTTATCTTATATTTTAAAATCTGTTTTATACTCTACGGCGTTATCTGTATCTCATAAAGCGACTTTTAGTGTATTGAAAGATATTCGCTTGAGAATGATTGATAAACTTCCGAAGATGCAGTTAGGAGAAATAATCTCTGTTCCAAGCGGAAACTTTAAGCAGATTATAGTGGATCAGGTTGAAAGTATGGAGAAACCGCTCGCTCACCTGTTGCCTGAAATGACATCGAATCTCTTAGGTTCTTTGAGTATATTTATTTACTTATTATTTCTTGATTGGAGAATGGCTCTTTTATCATTAGTATCCATTCCTGTGGGGATGCTTTTTATGGGACTCGTAATGAAAAATTATGCTGTTCAATATGAAGGATCTGTAAAGGTAAATCGAGAAATGAATTCTGCAATTATTGAGTATGTTAATGGAATAGAAGTGATAAAAACATTTAATCAAGACAAGAGATCGTACGCAAAGTACAAAGATAAAGTCATTGCAAATGCAAGATACTTTTATGAATGGATGAAGAGCTGTCAGTTACCTGTGTCTTTATCTAAAAACATATCTCCTACTACAATAATCACAATGCTTCCATTTGGTTGGTATTTCTACATTAGCGGCAGTTTAAGTGCAGAAGTATTTATATCTGTAATTATTCTATCTTTAGGTATTGCAGGACCTTTACTTGAAACAATCAATTTTGTTGATGGTCTTGCTAAGATAGGGACTATTGCAAATTCTATTAACTTAATTTTAGAAGGAAAAGAACAAAAGCATTCTGATAGAGAAGTGACTATCCAGCAATATAATATTGATTTACAAAATGTAAAGTTTGGATATGAAGAAGAAAAAGAAATTCTTCATGGAATATCCCTAAACATAAAAGAAGGTACAACAGTGGCTTTTGTTGGACCAAGTGGAAGTGGCAAGTCAACTTTAGCAAAATTAATAGCTGGATATTGGGATAGCATGGAAGGAAATATAAATATTGGTGGACACAATCTTAAGGAAATTCCATTAAAGCAATTATATAGTTTGACCGCCTTTGTTTCTCAGGATAATTTTTTGTTCAACGAAAGTATTAGGGAGAATATAAGAATGGGCAATCCAAGTGCCAGTGATAAAGAAGTAGAAGACATTGCTAAGAAATCGGGTTGTCATGATTTTATTATGAAAATGGAACATGGTTACGATACGGTTGTCGGAAGTAGTGGGAGCCATGTTTCTGGTGGAGAAAGACAAAGAATATCAATTGCAAGAGCAATGCTCAAAAATGCACCTATTGTAATACTTGATGAAGCTACTTCATATATAGATCCTGAAAATGAAGTGATTATAAAGCAAGCTTTATCAAAGCTTATAAAAGATAAAACGGTGATTATTATTGCTCATAGGTTATCAACTATAACAGATGCAGAACAA
Source organism: Peptoniphilus sp. BV3C26 (assembly GCF_000478985.1). Classification (GTDB taxonomy): domain Bacteria; phylum Bacillota; class Clostridia; order Tissierellales; family Peptoniphilaceae; genus Peptoniphilus_B; species Peptoniphilus_B koenoeneniae. Next base: position 31,802 of record NZ_AWXB01000046.1, on the reverse strand, counting down.
ATATTCTTAATTGAGAATGGAGAGCTTGTTTCACATGGTAAGCATGAAGAACTTATGGAAGATTCTGAGTTATACCAAAAGATGTGGAATGCCCATATTGGAGTAAAGGATGGTGAAATAAAATGATAAGTGCCTTAAAGAAAATTTTAGACTTCTCAGGTGATGAGAAGAAAAATGTATACCATTCTATATGGGTAAGTTTCTTGTTTGCAATTTTTCACATGCTCCAAATCAGTGCAATATACATTATTGTTAAAGCTATTGTTGAAAAAGATATGAGTATGACACCTGCATGGATTGCTTTGATACTTCTTGTTATAAGCATAGTTGGCAGAAGTGTTGCAAATTATTATTCACAGTTACAGCAATGCCATGCAAGTTATTTTATGGTGGCAAATAAAAGAGTTGCAATAGGTGAAATGCTCAAAAAAATACCTATGGGATTCTTTAATGAAAATAATATTGGTGAAATCGTTGGAATTTCTACAACTGTTTTGGAAGATGTAGAAAATACTGCGGCAATGGTTATGGTAAATACCTTATCTGGTTTTATTAACACAATAATTTTTACAATAATGATTTTGGCTTTTGAATGGAGGATCGGTCTTATTGTTACAATTGGATGCTTGTTGTACTTATTAATTCTTTCAAAAATGGAAAACAAGTCAAGAAATGTTCTTCCTAAAAGACAAGTGGCATCGGCAAAATTAGTTGACACTATTTTAGAACAAATAGGTGGAATGGCTGTTATAAAATCCTTCAATTTAACAGGGAAAGGAGATGAAAAAGTCAGAGATGCTATTGAAAATAGTAGAAAAATAAATCTTGATTGTGAAAAACTGTTTACACCTTATACGATTTTGCAAAATATTCTTTTGGATTTGTTTAGCATTTTGATAATAGGTGCAGGTATTTTCTTTTATATTAATGGAGAACTTTCATTCTTAAATACAGTTATGACGATTATAATTTCTTTTCTTGCTTTTTCTCAAATAAAATTGGCAGGAAGTGCAACAACCTCTCTCAGAGTTGTTAGTGGATCTATTGAACAAACAAAGAAGTTAGAGGAATTTCCACAGATGGATATTGATGGAAAAGACATAAAGCCTACTACTTTCGATATTTCTTTTGATAATGTAGAGTTTTCATATTCAGGCAAAAAAATCCTTGATGATATTTCGGTCAAGATACCACAAAAACAAATGACAGCTATAGTTGGAGCTTCAGGAGCTGGAAAAACTACATTTTGTAATTTGATAGCGAGATTTTGGGATGTAGAGAAAGGAGAAATCAGCATAGGTAAACATAATATTAAAGAATATTCATTGGAGTCATTAATGAGACAAATTAGTATGGTTTTTCAAAATGTTTATTTATTTCAAGACACTATTGAAAACAATATAAAGTTTGCCAAGCCAGATGCTACTCATGAGGAAGTTATAGAAGCTGCAAAGAAAGCGTGTTGTCATGAATTTATTATGAAACTTCCTGAACAATATGAAACAGTTATAGGAGAGGGAGGTGCAAGTTTATCTGGTGGAGAAAGACAAAGAATATCTATAGCAAGGGCTATGATAAAAAATGCCCCGATTATTATTTTTGACGAAGCTACTGCAAATGTAGACCCTGAAAATGAGGATAAACTACAGATTGCTATGGAAGAACTTACAAGAGATAAAACTGTAATAATGATTGCACACAGACTAAAAACCATAAAAAATGCAAATCAAATTCTTGTCTTGGCTAATGGAAAGATAACGCAACAAGGTACACATGAAGAACTTATTCAAGTTGATGGTATCTACAAAAAATTTGTTGAAGCAAGACAAGTGGCAGCAAAGTGGCAGTTGTCATAAGTTATAAAAATATTGAAAACAACTGGAGGAAGTCATATGGGAAAACAAGATATGAAAACACAACTATTAACCAAAAGTCCTAAAGAACTGTTATTTAAGTTGGCAATTCCCGGAATAATCGGGATGATTGTCATAGGATTGTATCCATTTATGGATGGTGTGTTTGCAGGATGGCTCATTGGTGATTATGCTATGTCAGCCATTAGTGTGTCTATGTCCTTAACGATTATAAATGGAGGAATATCGGCATTGATTGGCGTTGGAAGTGCCTCAATACTATCAAGAGCAATCGGAAAGGGCGATAAAGAAACGACAGATAAAATATTCGGGAATTTTTGTTACTGGGTAATATTTTTTTCTGTAATTATCACGATATTGGGTTTGGTTTTTGCACCTCATTTTTTAGATTTGGTAGGAGCTAAAGGAAATATTAAAGAACTTGGTGTGAGATATTTAAGAATAGTTTTCTTTGGCTCTATATTTGTGAATTTTGCTCAAGCGGGAAATATGACAATGCGTGGCGAAGGTGCATTAAAGCAATCAATGATGATTATGGGCGCGGGAGCTATATTAAACATTATTTTAGATCCTATTTTTATGAAGTTGATGGGTGAATATGCGATTGAAGGTGCAGCTATTGCAACTGTAATATCTCAAATTGTACAAGCAATATTGACATTCCACTATTTTTCAAAGAAAAGTGCTTTTGTAGGGATCCATAAAATTCAAAAATACAAGGCAATTTATAGCGAAATGTTCAGTATAGGAAGTTCAGCAATGATGATGCAAATTTTATTTGCAGTACAGCAAACATTTTTGTTTAAGCAAGCCTTTGCGTATGGAGGAGATGATTGGGGAATTTTGATGTCTGCTACAATGCGATTATATATGTTTTCCTTTATTCCACTGTGGGGTATGAGTCAAGGCTTACAACCTGTTATTGGAGCTAATTTCGGAGCAAAACAATACGGAAGAGTAAAAGATACGATGAAGATTTTTATGTATGGTGCAACAATTCTTGCAGCTGCTTCATGGATACCATCAATGTTTTGTTCAGAAAAATTACTATCATTATTCAGTGTGAGAAGGGAGATTATTGAAGTTGGTGTTGTAAACTTTAAGATGTTTTATTCAACATTCATCTTATATGGAATTATGATTATGACACTTACATTTTTCCAATCCATAGGAGATGGAAAAAAAGCAGGCATGATTGTAATGCTTAGACAGTTAGTTTTATTTATTCCTGCAATATTACTATTTCCAAAGGCATTTGGAGCGTCAGCAGTTTGGTGGACAGAACCTATCGTAGATTTTAGTATGATTATGTTGGGACTGTTTTTAATGCTTAATGGACTTAGGAAAATGGGAAAAGACAAAGCATAAATACAAGGACATTTGATATAAAAGCGAAAATAATCAAAAGAGGCTGTAGGTATGGATGCTATTTATCTATAATGAACGGAGGGAAAGGGAGATGAACAAGTGTATAAGTTACCTTGTAGAATTGAAATGGAATAAAAATACTCCTTTTTTCTATAATTCTTGTAGTTGTCTGTCTTTACATTTTCTCGTCTAAACAATTAAATATAGTAAAAGAAAGAACGGATTTCTTTCATTTCAGAGGACTTCTTATGCCAAGATGCAGGAGTCCTCCTTTTTTGTCTGAAAAACAAATAGACAAAAAAGAAATGGAGGAAACTTTATGGCAAAAGAGTATTACCTTTATGTCAGAGGGCAAAAGGTAAAAGTCAGTGAAGATATTTATAAAGTCTACTGGCGAGAAAAAGAACACGAAAAGTATTTGGAGCAGGTGGACAAGAAAAACCACTTGCTATTTTTTTCGTCTCTAAATCACGATGGGAATTTTGAAGATAATCTAGAAGATAAAAATGTTGATGTTGAAAAAGTTGTAGCTACACAAATGATGATTGAAGCACTAAGAAATGCAATGTCAAAGTTAAATAAGGATGAACGAGAAATAATTGAAAGATTATATTTCAATGATGAAACACTTCGTGCAGTATCAAAGACTCAAAATATATCACATACTGCTTTAATAAAAAGGCGAGATAAGATTTTAGAAAAACTAAAGAAATTTATAGAAGAAATATAGTTTCTGGTTACCAAAGAGGGCAAATTTTCCTTTATAAAGTGAGGGGAGTTTTGTCCTCTTTCTATTTTAAAAGCAATCTAAATAATATTTGAACCTTAACAATTGAATAGACCAAGACAAGACATTAATCATTTTTGGAGCGTAATAACCTATCCGCCAAGATCTTTCTGCTGAATAATTCGGTAAAACAAGTACTGCTAAGCAAAAAGCAAGGGAAGAAGAAAGGGAGCGATAAGTAAGAGTTTGAACATAGGGAGGGATACCCTATTCGCTATGAAGAAAATGAGGATAATGATACTTCTAAGGTTGAAGCCGGCTCATCCTGAACAGAGGCGGAGGTGAGATTCCTATGTTGCTAATCCAAGGCACTTGTCAATGTCAAAAAACTTTAAAAATATTAAAATAAATATTTTAAATATATTATTTGGAGGATTTATGATTAACGAAAATATAAAAGGTGTTCGTGTTTCTGAGAAAGCATTTCTAACATTAAAAGAAGCATCTGAATATTTTAATATTGGTCAAGATAAAGTTAGACAATTAACGGATGAAAATGATTGCGATTTTGTATTATTTAATGGTAGTAAGCGTCTTATTAAGAAAAAGTTAATGGAAGAATATTTAAATAGACAGTTCTCTATTTAATCTAAAACTATATATAAAACACGCTTAATGCGGTATAATAATTATAGCGTGTCTTTTATCAAAAAAGGAGAATTTTTATGGTAAAAAGACGCAAAGATAGTAAAGGGGTTGTTTTAAAAGACGGTGAATATCAAAGATCAAATGGCACTTATGAATTTAAGTGGCAAGACAAAATAGGTCGTAGAAAATCTATGTATGCGAAAACTCTAAAAGAATTAAGAGAAAAGGAATTAGATATTTTACGCAATACTATAGATGGAATCAACAACGAAGGAAGTAGCTTATCTGTAAATGATACTTTTAAGCTATGGACAAAGGTAAAAAGAGGTTTAAAAGATAATACCTTTAAAAATTACATCTATATGTATCAACAATTTGTCGAACCGACTTTTGGTCGCATTAAACTATCTGATATTAAAAGATCTGATGTTAGAAGTTTTTATAACAGATTAAAGGAAGATCAGGGATTGATGGTTTCTACCATAGATTGTGTTCATACTGTCTTACATCAGGTTTTAGAATTAGCAGTGGATGACGAATATATAAGATTTAATCCATCTGACAATGCTTTGAAGGAATTGAAAGTAGCTTATCGAAATGAATCTCCGAAGAAAAAAGCCATGACAATAGAAGAACAAGTGCTATTTGAAGAATATTTATCTAATAGTGATGAATATAAAAAATGGTATCCAATATTCATTGTTATGCTTTGGACAGGAATGAGAGTTGGAGAAGTTACAGGATTGCAATGGGACGATCTAGATTTTGATAATGGTCTTATAAATGTAAATAGGACTTTGGTATATTATAGTAAAGGTAAAGGATTAAACAATAGATATGCTATTAATACACCGAAGACAGCATCAGGTAAGCGAAGTATTCCTATGGTTCAAAAAGTAAAAGATGCTTTTCTTATGGAAAGAGAGTTACAAAAGACTTTTGGAATCGAATGTTGTGATTCAATCGATGGATTTAAAGACTTTGTATTTTTAAATAGATTTGGTAAGGTTCACAATAATGGAACACTTAATAAAGCTTTAAGAAGAATTGTTAGAGATTGCAATTTAAGTATAATGGATAAAAATAAATCGAGCTCTAATGATATTCTATTAGTTCCACATTTAAGCAATCACATTTTCAGACACACCTTTACTACAAGGCTTAATGAACAAAATATAAATACAAAAGCAATGCAGTCTATTCTAGGTCATTCTGATATTAGTACAACAATGGATATATATGTAGATGCAACAGAAGATTTTAAGATAGAACAGATGGGAGAATTTGAAAAAGCGATGAAATTTATATTTTAGAATTTACGACAGCTTACGACAAATTTACGACAATTTGCTAGAAATCTATAGGCACTTATAGAGAGTTAGCAAATTGTCGTAAATGGAGAAGTACCATAAAATAGACTTTTATAGAGATTTAGACAATTATCTAAAGTAGAGGGGATTTTCCCAACAATGAAGCCAATTGGTAAAGAAAAAACAGAAAATGAAGATTCTTCAAAAGAAGCTAAGGGAAACAGCGATATAATTACAAAAGAAAAAATAGATTTTTCAAAAGTAAAAGTAGAGCCATTATTTGAAGATATGGTTGATTTTGATACATTCTCAAAATCTGATTTTAGAGTTGTAAAAGTTAAGAACTGCGAAGAAGTTCCAAAATCAAAAAAACTTTTGAAATTTACATTAGATGATGGTTCTGAAAAAGAAAGAGTTATATTATCTGGTATTAAGGAATATTATAGTGCGGAGTCTTTAATTGGAAAGACACTACTTGCGATTTGTAATCTTCCTCCTCATAAGATGATGGGAATCGACTCAGAAGGTATGATTATATCTGCAATTTGCGAGTACGACGGAGAAGAAAAACTTAACTTAATAATGTTGGATGATAATATTCCAGCAGGATCAAAATTATATTAAAGAACACGCTAATTATGAAACTGGGGTTTGTTACGAATCCCAGTTTAATTTTTAGGGGTATGTATGAGATGGATAATTAGAATAATTTTATTACCGATAAGATTAGTGCTGAGTTTGCTCATAGCTTTTTTAACCTTCATATTAAGTTTGAGTACTGCGTTGTTAAGCGTAGTTTCTACTTTAATTTTTATAATTGGATTAGCTAACATATTTCAAGGAGATAATCAAATTGTAATTGAAGCACTAATCTTAGCATTTTTATTTAGCCCATTTGGATTACCTAAATTAGGTATATATGTTATTGGATTATTAGAATTATTAAACTATACAATAAAATCTATTTAAAGAAAAATAAATATTAGACAATCGTAGACGATAGAAATCAATAATTCTGTCGTATTTTTTATTTCAAAGAAAGGAGGCAGGAATGAATTTTGATTATTTTTATAATAGGAAATCTGAAATGTATAACTTCATTAGGTTACCTATGGTATTGCTGGAAGATGGGATTTTTGAGAGCATTTCTATTAAATAAATTATTTTGGGAATAAGTTTTACTTATAAAATTACTAAAAATTACTATCTAACAAAAAATAAACGAGCCTTTTTTATTAAAGTTCTTCTATTATATAGGCCAATAAAAAAAGAAAATTATAATATACAAGGCAACATAAGAAAGATAAATTAAAAATATTCTCAATCTTAAAAATATGCCCTTTAAAAAAACTGAAAAATTGATTTGAATTTTCAATTTCCTATGTTATAATAACTAAGAAAGCGATAATCAAACAAATGTTAATTTATTTTAATAAAATTAAAACTAGAAACGAGTGGTTAGATGCTTAGCTTAGTAATGGCACCCTTAAATGTTAATTATAAGATTTTAAGGATTAAGTCTTTAGGAGATAGTAATGTAACTGAGTCCCACCCGGCGAATCTTGGTTTTGTCAAAGATGCAGTTATAAAAGTTGTTAATGAGAACGATGGTAATTTAATTGTATATGTTAAAGATTCCAGAGTTGCAATCGGAAAAGATATAGCGAAAAAAATATTAGTAGAGAAGATGTAAGACTTGCAAACTTTAAGAGATGCAGTTGTAGGAAAATACTACATCGTTAAAAAAATCAATGGTTCTGGTCCTTTGAAAAGAATGAGGACTAAGATGGCTATTACTATTGCATTTGCCGGCAACCCCAATAGTGGTAAGTCAACACTTTTTAACTGCCTCACTGGTTCCAACCAATATGTTGGTAACTGACCAGGGGTAACTGTTGAAAAAAGACTGTTAAGTATAAAAAAATAAACACGTTTTCATGTTGCAATGTTATTAATAAAGATAAGTAGAAAGGGTGATTAAAATGAGTAGAAAAAAGATTTTAGGATATATTTCAGCTATTATAGGTTTTTTGTTAGTGCTTGCACCAAAATTTATAACACCAGTTTGTCCTCCTATGGAAGATGGGATGTTCATGAAATGCCATTGGATGGGAAATATGACTATGGGTATTGGAGCGGTCATTTTAGTATTAGCAATCATTTTTATTGTAGTTAAAGATTCAAAAATATCTTTAGGATTATCTATTTCAAATATAGCAATTGGTATTTTAGGGATACTAAACGCTCATGTGCTTATTGGTGGATGCATGAAAGCCGATATGGCTTGCAGAGCAAAAACCATTCCATTTTGCACGTTGTTGTTAGGTATATTGGTTTTAGTTAATATTTATTATTGTATGAAAGAAAGACATTCATAATGGAATCAATAATTGAAACTGAAAATTTAAGTAAGAGTTTCAAAAGAGGTTATAATACACTTTTTGCAGTTAAAAATGTAAACTTTACCTTGGAGGAGGGAGATTTTGTCAATATAATTGGCAGAAGTGGTTCAGGGAAGTCAACTTTTTTAAATCTTTTGTCTGGTTTATTAAAGCCGACTGAAGGTAAAATTTTTGCTAAGGGCAAAGATATGAGTGATTTTTCTGATAGAGAAATTAGCAAATATAGGAATGAAATCATAGGTTTTGTGCCACAAAGTCTAGGAACACTTCCGAATTTAAATGTTTTAGAGAATGTGTCTCTTCCTTATTATCTATTTAAAAGAGATGACTCTGCTTATGAAAAGGCCGCTATGCTTCTTGATGAGATGGGAATTTTGCATTTGAAAGATGATTTTCCTAAAAATTTATCTGGAGGAGAGCTAAAAAGAGTGCTGATAGCCAGATCAATGATTAATTCGCCGGAACTTTTGATTTTGGATGAGCCTACAAGTGATTTGGATAAAAACACTACTATGGAGATAATGGATTTATTAAAAAAAATAAATTCTAAAGGTACTGCACTTATTATAGTTACTCATGAGCTTGATATTTTAAAATATGGCAATACACTTTGCCAAATGGAAGATGGAAGTTTAATAAAAAAAGAGGGATAGAGATGAATTTATTAAAGAAAAGGACTAGCATTTTCGCACTGATAGTAATCATGATTAGTCTCGCTTTCATGCCTGCTTTTGCAGCAGAAACAAATTATAGTAACTGGGTTGAAGTCGCTGATGCTATGTCAGAACATTTACAAAAAGCTGTGGAAGTTTACAAGCCTGGAGATAAGGATGCTAAAAAAGCAGCCACAGATGCAATTAATGTTGCTTACTTTAAATTCTATGAAAAAATTGGATTTGAAAAAACAACTATGTCTGCAATTTCAGGCCAAAGGGGTTCAATGGTTGAACATCAATTTTACAGAGCAAAAAAATCTATCAAAGAAGATGCAGACCCAAAAGAAGTTAAAGATGAAATTGATGCACTTATAACTTATCTTCATGAAGATGCTCATACTCTTGATGGAACCTCTGGAGATTCTAAGTCCAGTGGTCAAAGTCAAGAAGATGTAAACAGCCTTTCAACAGGTCAATTGTTGGGAGAGCTGCTAAAAAGATTTGGCACATTTTTTGCAGTTCTTGGTCTTACACTTCGTGAAGGACTTGAAGCCATTTTAGTTGTAGCTGCCATTGCTGCATATTTATCAAAGACTAATAATAGAATTTATTTAAAAGGTGTATATATTGGAGCCTTGCTAGGCATTGTTTTTTCAGTAGTCCTAGCTGGAGTATTTAATATCATCGCCAATACAGTGGGAGAAGTTGAGTCTGGAATGGGACAAGAAATATTCGAAGGAATTGCGATGTTTCTTGCTGTCATCGTACTATTTTATGTATCCAATTGGATGCTTTCTAAATCTGAAGTTGAAGTTTGGAATAGATACATTAAAAACAAAGTTGAACAATCTGTTTCCAAGGGTAATTATTTTGCCTTATCTTTCACTTCATTCTTAGCAGTAGCGAGAGAGGGTGCAGAACTTATTTTGTTTTTCCAAGGTATGAGAACAGGCATTTCTGATAATCCGATGCATATGTGGATTGGACTTTTAGTTGCCGCCATAATACTTGCAATTGTATATTATTTAATTGCTAAAGTTTCTGTAAGGCTACCATTAAAACCATTCTTTACATTTACTTCTTGGCTAATGTTTATACTTTGCTTGTCTTTCTTAGGAAAGGGCATAGGAGAATTACAAGAAGCAGATGTAATTGGCAGAACTATAGTTCCTTGGATGAATGGATGGTCTGCTGAAGTTATAGGAATATACGATAGGTATGAAAATCTTATTCCACAAATTATTCTATTAGTAGTAACCATTGTTTCTGTTATCTATCAAAATAATAGAAACAAAAAAATTAGAGCTGAGCTTGAAGCCAGCCAAGAAAAAAAATAGGAGGGTATCATGTTAAAAAAGAAAAGTTTATTTCTTGTTGTTATGACACTTGTGTGTGCATTAATGTTTACAGCTTGTGGTAAAAAAGAAGATACAAAAGCTAATAATACAGCTAAAACTTCTACAGAAGAAAAAGCACCAGCTGAAGGAAACAAGAAAGAAGCAGGAGATGCAAAAGCTGCAGCTCCAGGAGAAGATGCAGGATTTGAAGAATTTCCAATTGGCGATGACCAAACTAAAGGACCTTTAGTAATCTCTGGTGTATATTTCCAACCAGTTGATATGGAACCAGCAGGAAACTCAATTCCTAAAGAAGATGCTGACTGCCATATTGAAGCTGACATTACAGCATCACAAGAAGGTTCAACATTAGGTTATGGTGTTGGTGATTTTGTTCCATGGTTAAAAGTAAAAGCTTATTTACAAAAGAAAGGTTCAGACCATGTTCAAGAAGTAGCTTTCATGCCAATGAACGCATCTGATGGTCCGCACTATGGTGCAAATATTAAATTTGACGAAGGTGTTGGCGTTTATAATGTAAAATTCGAAGTAGCTGCACCAGGCAATGACTACTTACTACACGTAGATAAAGAAACTGGTGTAACAGGTAGATTCTGGACAGAACCACTTGTTGCAGAATGGACTGACTTCGAATGGAACGGACCACAATGGTAAAGTTTTGAAAATTTTTAATATTTTGAAGGGGAATTCACGTTCCCCTTATATGCATTTATGGGGGTGAAATTATTTTAAAAATTTTTATTAAAGTTATGGAGGCGGGAATAGCCTTTTCTCTAATGATTTCTTTAATACTTGCCTATTATACAACTAAAGAGAGCAAATATAAAAAGTATGTTATTATAATTTCTTTAGTTTTAGGGGTAATTGCAGCAATTGTTTCAATAATTATAAGAAATATACCTAATTTTATTAATAGAACAGAATTGAATTTCTGGTCTATGGTACCCATAGTTATCTCAGTATTTTTAATATTAATTTTTATGATATTTGAAGATAAGATAAATGCTAAAATTTATGATAATTTCATTTCATCATCGGTTGTTGTTTATCTTGTAGGAATTTGTTTTTATTATTTACCGTATGTATTTAACCAATCAAACAAATTTGTATATTATGGCGAAAGTGCTGTTTCAACTATTGTACTTTTTAGGATTTTAGGCTTTGTTTTTGGGATAATCATGATGATTTTATCAGGACTTGCCATATATAAGTCTTCAGTTAAACTTGAAGGTAAAAACTTAAAGATTATTGTTTTTTTGAGCTTGATATGTTCAGGTATAAGCCAATTTAACGTCATAATTCAAAGATTTTATTCTAAAGAGATTATTCCTAGAAATGTTAACTTTTTTAGAGTTATTGCATTTATAGCTAATCACGAAAATGTGTTTTTATTTGCAACAATGTTAATTATGATAGCTATTCCAGTAATTTTATATAAGCAAAATATTAAAGTTAATGAAGATTATAGCAATAGGGCTCAGTTAAGAAAAATAAAGTATAGAATGAAGAATAAAAGACATTGGGCAATTTTTTTCCTTGTCGTTCTGTTTATTAATACTTTTTCATTAACGGCTGGAAAGGCATATGCTAATAAGGAACAGGCCCTTTCACCACCTGAAGATTATCAAACTGAAAATGGAATGATTGTTATTCCTTTAAGTAGCTTAGAGGATATGCATTTGCACAGATATTTGTATAAGGCAAAGGATGGTGCAAAAATGAGATTTTTCTGCATTAAAAAATCAGAAGGTTCCTATGGAGTTGTACTTGATGCCTGCGAGATATGTGGTCCATCTGGATATTTTGAAAGAGGCGATGATGTTATTTGTAAGTTGTGCGACGTTGTAATGAATAGGGGTACAATAGGTTTTAAGGGTGGATGTAACCCGATACCTTTCCCATACATTGTCCATGATAAAAAGATAAAGATTGCGCCAAAAGATCTTGACGCATTGTCTTATGTATTTAAGTAGGAGGGCTTATGTTTTGGAGAATAGTTAAAGGAGCGCTTTTTAGACAAAAGGGAAAGATGGCTCTTATTGCATTTACAGTTGCCCTTGGAGCTTCTCTTGCCACTTCAATGTTAAATACCATGCTCGGCGTTGGAGATAAAGTTAATCAAGAATTAAAGACCTATGGAGCAAATATTAATGTATTGCCTAAGGAAGCTTCCCTTCTTGATGATTTGTATGGCATGCAAGAAAAAGAGGGGCAGGTTCAAAAATATTTAAAGGAATCAGAACTTCCAAACATTAAAACTATTTTTTGGGCTTACAATATTGTAGACTATACGCCATATCTTAACACTTGGGTTTCTTGTAATAATGATTCTAAACATACTAAGATGGTAGGAACATGGTTTAATAATCATATGGATTTGCCTACTGGAGAATCAGTTGATACTGGTATGATTAGACTTAAAAACTGGTGGGAAGTTCAAGGCGAGTGGTTATCAGAAAATGATAGCGATTCAGTTATGCTTGGAAAGATTTTTGCAGACAGAAATGGATTTAAAGTTGGTGATGAAATCCAACTAAAAAGCAATAATTTAGACAAAAAATTAAAAGTTAAGGGTATTTTCTCATCAGGTTCTGATGAAGATGCATTTATATATTCTACTTTAAAAACAGCACAAGAATTTGCTGGAGTTACTGGAGTTGTAAATAAAGTTGAAGTATCAGCTCTTACTACACCAGACAATGACTTAGCAAGAAAGGCTGCCAAAAACCCACTATCTTTAACTATTAAGGAATGGGAAGTATGGTATTGTACAGCTTATGTTTCTGCTATTTGTTATCAAATAACAGAAGTAATGACTGATTCTGTAGCTAAGCCAATTCGCCAAGTTGCAGAAAGTGAAGGAGATATTTTAAATAAGACTACTCTTCTTATGGTTTTAATTACAGTATTAACTTTGATTGGTTCAGGCTTTGGTATTTCTAATCTTATTACAGCATCTGTAATGGAAAGATCTAATGAAATTGGACTTCAAAAAGCTATAGGGGCGTCAAATGGAAGGATAATTTGCATAATTCTTGTGGAAATAATTTTGACAGCGATATTTGGAACAGTTATAGGTTACGGTGTTGGTCTGCTACTTACTCAGATTATTGGTCTAACAGTTTTTGGCTCAGCAATAGCTCCAACAGCTATGGTAGTTCCTATTGTAGCAATACTTATTATTCTTGTTACAATATTGGGGTCAATACCAGCTATAAGATACCTTTTGAATTTAAATCCAACGGAGGTACTACATGGCAGATAAACAAAGTAAAAATAAATTTTACTTAAAAATGATAATGACTTCCTTGGCAAGGAGACGTGCAAGAATGTTAACAGCACTACTTGCTATAGCTATGGGAGCAACAATTATTTCAGGACTTGTTACTATTTACTATGATATTCCTAGGCAAATGGGTAAGGAGTTTAGGTCTTATGGTGCAAATATGTTGGTAATTCCCACTAACCCTGATAAAAAAATTACCAATGAACAGTTAGATGAAGTTAAATCGTTAATTCCTTCAGGAAAGCTTGTCGGTCAGGCACCCTATATTTATACAAATGCAAAAATTAATGAACAACCTTATATGCTTGCAGGTACAGATTTAAAGGGAGCGAAAGAAAATTCTCCATACTGGCTTATTGACGGTTCATGGCCTGAAAAATCGAGAGAAGTTTTAATAGGTAATGAAGTTTCAAAGGCTTTGGAATTAAAAGAGGGAGATAAAATTATTATAAATACTCCCAAAGTTAATGGAGAAGGTTCTATAGATACTAATTTTGTTGTTTCAGGAGTTGTAACAACAGGTGGTAAAGAAGAAGAACTTATTTTTATGAGTATTGATGATATTTCACAGCTTGTTAAAGACAAAAATTTTGATATCGTAGAATATTCAATAGAAGCTGAACAAAATGAACTTTCAAAAATAGTATCAAATATTTCACAAAAGGATGGATCTCTAACTCCACAAATGGTAAAAAGAGTTACCGCCTCACAAGATATAGTTTTGAATAAATTACAAGCTCTTGTCTTCATTGTAACGATAATAGTATTATTCATAATGATGATATGTGTATCCACAACAATGATGGCAGTTGTAACTGAAAGGCGTAAAGAAATAGGTCTTAAGAAAGCTTTGGGCGCCACAAATGCCTCAGTAATCGTTGACTTTTTAGGTGAAGGAGCATATTTGGGAGTTTTTGGTGGACTTTTAGGTGTTGCATTAGGATATATATTTGCCAATAGAGTAAGTATTTCGGTTTTTGCTAGAAAGGTAAGTTTCTTGCCTCTTTTAGTACCTATGACAATTATTGTTTGTATAGTAATAACTATAGTTGCATCTTTAATACCAGTATCTAAAACTGTTGATATTGATCCAGCTTTAGTGCTTCGTGGAGAATAGAAAGGAATTTTATGGATATATTAAAACTCGTAGATGTTTCAAAAATTTATGGTGAACTTAAAGCCCTTGACAAAATTAATTTAAGTGTAGAAAAGGGTGAATGGATTTCTATAATGGGTCCATCAGGTTCTGGTAAAACAACAATGATGAATATTATCGGTGCCATGGATAAACCTTCATTTGGCGAAGTTATTTTGGATGGTGAAGATATAGCAAAAAAATCACCTAAGGAACTAACAGTTATTAGAAGGGATAAGATAGGACTTATTTTCCAACAATTTCATTTAGTTAATTATTTAAGTGCTTTGGAAAATGTAATGATGTCACAATATTATCATTCTATGCCAGATGCACAAGAAGCAATGGAAGCTTTGGCTGCAGTAGGTCTTGCTGATAGAGCCAAGCACTTACCCAACCAATTATCAGGTGGGGAACAACAAAGAGTATGCATTGCTAGAGCTCTTATTAATCATCCTACAATACTTTTAGCCGATGAACCCACAGGAAATTTGGATGAAAAGAATGAATATATAGTTCTTGACATATTTGAAAAACTTCACAATGCAGGATCAACAATTATTGTTGTAACTCACGACCCTGAAGTCGGTGAAGAATCTGAAAGAATGATAACTCTTGAACATGGTAAAATTTCAAAAGAAGAAAAAATGAAAAGAAAAAGACCAGTTCTTGATTCTGTAAAAAAAGATGAAAAACTTAAGGAGTTTATATGAGAAAATTTTTAAATGTATTAATAATTTTTTCTTTGGGGCTTGTCCTAGTTGCTTGTGGAGGAGATAAAAAAGAAGAAGCTCCAAGCGTAAGCTATAAAGACGGCACATATCAAGGAGAATCTGCCAAAGATGAAAGAGGCGGACTTGTAAAGGTGGATATAACCGTTAAAGACAATAAGATTGAATCTTGCACAATGCAAAACATTGATGGAGATGGAAAAGAAAAGGATGAATCTTATGGTCAAAGCCAAAATGAAGGACTATATAAGATAGCCCAACAAGCTATAAATCTTGCAAAGTCATACCCAGATAGATTAGTGGAAAAAGGAAATCCTGAAGGAGTGGACGTTATTTCGGGAGCAACAGAAACCTACAAGCAATTTATAGAAGCTTGCAATAATGCTCTTGATGGTGCAAAATAATGAAAGATTTATACACAATTAATTTAGCAAAAAAAAATATAGAAAATAAGAAGACAAGATCAATTACCTTGATTTTTCTTGTAGGGATTTTAACTTTTATTTTATTCATGTCATCATTTATAATTTTTTCTCTTAAAAATGGCATGAAATCTTTATCAGATAGGATGGGAGCAGACATTATAGTAGTTCCAGAAGGTTATGATTCTAAAATTACAGGTGCAATATTAAGGGGAGAACCTAATACATTTTTTTTTGACAAGGACATATTAAGTAGAGTAAAAAAAATACCGGGCATAGAAAAAGCTTGTGGCCAAGTTTATCTAGCTACACTTTCTGCTGGATGCTGTTCTTTTCCCATTCAAGTTATAGGAATTGACTTTTCTGATGACTTTAGCGTTAAACCTTGGCTTGAAAAACAGATTAAAACTCCAATTAAAGCTGGGCAAGTTGTTGTAGGTGCTAACATTGTGGGGAATATTAATCATAAGGTTAAATTTTTTAATCAAGAATTTGATATAAGAGGTAGGCTTGCAAAAACTGGCATGGGTTTTGATAATTCAGTTTTTATGACAATAGAAGAAACTCATAGATTAGCCAAGGAATATGAAAAGATAATTAATCATCCGGTGGCAAAAAAAGATGATATATCTTCTATTTTAGTAAAAGTTGAAAAAAACAAAGATCCAAAAACAATTCAAAAACTTATTAAAGAAGAATTTAAAAAAGAAAAAGTGTATCCTTTATTGCCAAGAAAAATAATGACACAAGTTTCAGATTCAGCAAAAAACATGCTTGTATATGTGTATATATTGATAGCTTTGATTTGGATACTAGCTTTCTTTATTTTAAGTCTTGTAAATACCTTATCAGTTAAGGAAAGGAAAAGAGAATTTGCAACCATAAGGATATTAGGAGCAACAAAGAAAAAACTCAGTGAAGTAGTTCTTATTGAATCTATGCTAATTAATGGTACAGGTGCAGTCATAGGTTCTGTGCTTTCCTTTGTTTTAAGTATAACTTTCAATAATGTATTTTCATCACTTTTGAAAATGCCTTTTTTAAGACCGAATATATTCCTTATGATTTTAATGTTAATAATAGTAATAATTTTGGGAACCTTGTTAGGACCAATATCTTCAATTATTGCTATTAATAAAATAAATAAAGTAGAATTATTATTGATGCAAAGAGATAATGATTAAAATAGGCTCTTTGTCAAATTTTGGGGAGACTTGTTAACTCGAGTCTCTCTTTTCATTTAAAAATCAATACTTAAACGCTAATAAAAGATCAAAACTAAAATAACTAAAAAACCATTAAAAATAAACATAGCAAACAAGACTCATAGGGGTTTTGCGAAATTTTCCCATTTTCTTATCCCAACAATGAAGCCAATAGGCTTAGAAAAGGTAGAAAATAGGGATTCATCAAAAGAAATTTACGAAACTTACGACAAACTTACAAAAGAAAAAATAGACTTTTCAAAAGTAAAAGTTGAACCGCTATTTGAAGACATAGTGGACTTTGAAACTTTCTCAAAATCTGATTTTAGAGTTGTAAAAGTTTTAAACTGCGAAGAAGTTCCAAAATCAAAAAAACTTTTGAAATTTACATTAGATGATGGTTCTGAAAAAGAAAGAGTTATATTATCTGGTATTAAGGAATATTACAGCGCAGAGTCTTTAATTGGAAAGACACTACTTGCGATTTGTAATCTTCCTCCTCGTAAGATGATGGGAATCGACTCAGAAGGTATGATTATATCTGCAATTTGTGAGTACGACGGAGAAGAAAAACTTAACTTAATAATGTTGGATGATAATATTCCAGCAGGATCAAAATTATATTAAAATAAATTTAAAAACAGGGGTTATTAATTAAAATAATTCCGGTTTTTTTGAGGTGATTATTTGGAATATATAGGAAAAGTTTATAGACCTCCATCAGAATGGAGGAGTTTAATTGTTCAGGCTACTGTTGGGTGTAGTAACAATACCTGCACCTTTTGCTCCATGTATAAAGACGATTATTTTTATGTAAAAGATGAAGAAAAATTATTTAAAGAACTTGAAGAAGAATCAAAAAATTTTAATGGATATAGAAGAGCTTTTATAGGTGATGGAGACGGTCTTTGCCTATCTAAGGAAAGAATAATAAGACTTAATAAAAAAATTAAAGAACTCTTCCCTTACATTGAAAGAATAGGAATATATTCAACTGCAAAAGATGTAAACAAAAAATCTTTAGAAGAATTAAAAGAAATTAAAGAGTCTGGAATAGAAATTGTTTACATGGGAGTAGAAACAGGTTCGGACCTACTATTAAAAAAAATAAAAAGAACTGAAAATAGAGAAAGTTTTTTAAAGGCGGCAAAAAAACTTCATGCTGCAAATATAAAACAAAGTTTAACCCTTATAACAGGTCTTGGAGAAAATAAAAATATTTTAGAATATGCAAAGGATACAGGAGATTTAATATCAGAAATGAATCCAGAATACTTATCATTTTTAGCATTGACTTTAGAGCCTGGCTCTGAACTTTATGAAAAATATATGCAAGGTAAATTTTATTTGCAAAATCCCAAAGAATCATTAGAAGAAATATATTATTTTTTAAGCTTTTATAAGGGCAAAGGACCAACAATATTTCGTTCAAACCACGCATCAAATTATTTGTCATTAAAAGGTCAGATACCTGAAGATGTTGAGAAATTAAAAAAACAAATAGAAAATGCCATTATGAATAATAATTATAGACCGGAATATTTAAGAGGCTTATAAAGCTTACAATTAAATTCACTAGGAAGAATTGAATTTTATTATCATAAGGGCTATTATAGTAATGTAAATAAAAAAGGAGGAATTTATGGAAATAAGTAAAGAATTTTTAAAAAAATTAAAAGATGAATTTGAATCCTGTCGCACAAATAGAATAGCTCAACGTGCTGCAACAAACACAGGACTTTTAGAAGCATCCGTTGACAGATTTGAAGACAAAATAAATCAAAATCGTCATACTTTCAATATAAACTTAAAAGAAACAGAAGTTAGAAACCAAAAAAAATCAGGACGTTGCTGGATGTTTGCATCTTTAAACCTTATGGAATATAAACTTTGTCAAAAAAATAATTTAAAAGAATTTGAACTTTCACAAAACTATACTTTATTTTATGACAAACTTGAGCGCTCTCATTATTTTTTACAATCAATTGTAAAAACATTTGACCAAGATGTACATGGAAGATTAGTAAGCCATCTTTTAACAGACCCTATGGGAGATGGTGGACAATGGGATATGCTAAAAAATATAGTTAAAAAATATGGAATAGTCCCAAAATATTCAATGCCAGAAACAGAAAACTCTTCAAATACATCAAGTATGGATTCATATTTAACAAAGATGTTAAGAATGTTTGCAAAAGATTTAAGAAATGCCCATGAAAATGGAAAATCAGATGAAGAAATTCAAAAAATAATAGAAGAAGACATGAAAGCCATTTATCGTACCCTATGCATTTGCTTAGGAACACCACCAAGCAAAATTGATTTTGAAGCAAGAGATAAAGACGATAAATTTATTTCACATAAAAATTTAAGTCCAAATGAATTTTTTGATAAATTTGTAGGAATGAATCTTGATGATTATATTTCAGTTATAAACGCACCAACAAAAGACAAACCATATTACAAATCCTACACCGTAAAATATCTTGGAAATGTTGTAGAAGGAGACATTGTAAGATATGTAAATGTTCCTATTGAAGAAATGAAAAAAATGGTTTTAAAGCAACTTCAAAGTGGTGAACCTGTTTGGTTTGGATGTGACGTAGGACAAAACTTCTATAGACAAGGATCAAGACTTGACCTTGAAAGTTTAAGAGTAGATGAACTTTTAGGAGTTGACTTTAAATTTAATAAAGAAGAACGTCTTGACTATAAAGAAAGCTTAATGACTCATGCAATGGTATTTATGGGATGCGACTATGATGAAGAAAAAGACAAAATAAATCGCTATCGTGTAGAAAATTCATGGGGAAAAGATGCAGGCTATAATGGATTTTTAGTAATGAGTGATGAATGGTTTAACGAATATATGTATCAAGTATTAATTAACAAAAAGAATATTTCACAAGAAATAGTAAAAGCATATGAAAGTAAACCAACTGAACTTGAACCATGGGATCCAATGGGTTCACTTGCATAAAAAAAGATATATAATATAAAACTTCTCGTAAAAATTGCGAGAAGTTTTTTTATTAAAAAATACAAAAAAAGTTAACCCCGGTTAACAAATTTAAAAACAATAAAAAGTAGATATATACAAACTTGTAGAAGAAAAATAAGAAATAAACAAAAAAAGGTAAAGAATAAATCTTATCAAAAACCTTTACTTTAAAAAATTACTTTGATACTATCAAAAGCATAATAATATCAATTATCAGGAGGTAATTTTTGAAATACATATTTATAATTTTAGGATTTATTTTTTTAGGAATAGGTATAGTTGGAATATATTTGCCACTTTTACCGGCAACACCTTTTCTACTTTTAGCAACAGCATGCTTTGCAAGAGGATCAAAAAAGTTTGAAAAATGGTTTAAAAATACAAAAATTTATAAAAATAACCTAGAGCCTATAAAAAACAAAGAAGGCCTTAGCCTAAAGAAAAAGATAAAAATTTTAGCCACGATAACTCTTTTTATAGGAATATCATTTTACTTGGTAAAAAATTCTCATGGAAGAATTTGTCTTATTATGGTTTTACTTTTTCACTATATTTATTTTTTCACAAAAGTTAAGACTGTTAAGGAGATGAAAGATGCTAAATAAAAAACTTTTAAATGAAATAGGTAGAGAAAAAAAATCCATAATAACCTTAATAATTTTAAAAATACTTGAACTTTTAACAAATATAGCCTTAATATTTGCCATAGGTAAATTTATAGAAGAAATTGTAGCAGGAAAATATGAAGAAAAAATATTTATAATTCAAATATTATTAATAATAATAATTGCAAAAATTTTAATAATAAAAATAAACTCCTACATATCCTATAAAGTATCAGTAAATATAAAAAAATCTTTAAGACAAAGACTTTTTAGAAAAATTTATGGATTTAAAATGGAATATGGAGAAAAAATATCTATATCTGAAATAATAAACTTAAGTGTAGAAGGAATAGAGCAACTTAATATATTTTATGGAGAACTCTTGCCCCAACTAATTTTTTCAATTTTAGGACCCCTTATTTTATTTTTAATAATGTCCTTAATAAATATAAAAATTTCTCTAATAGCCCTTGTTTTTATACCCTTTATACCCATAGCCATAATGATGGTACAAAAACTTGCAAAAAGAGTTGTAAAATCCTATTGGAAATCATACACAAATTTGGGAGAAGTTTTTATAGATTTTTTATATGGACTAAGCACCCTTAAAATCTTTAATACCGCTGACAAATATAACGAAAAATTAAATAAGATGGCAGAAGATTTTAGAATGAAAACAATGAAACTTCTAATGGTTCAGCTTAACAATATAACAGTAATGGACTTAGTTTCCTACACAGGAAGTGCCACAAGTATTTTTATGACCCTTTATTACTTCAGTAAAGGAGAAATTAATATATTTACAGGCTTTGCATTTATTTTACTATCTCAAGAATTTTTTACTCCCCTAAGAAGACTTGGAGCTCTTTTCCATGTAGCCATGAATGGAATTTCAGCAGCAAATAGCCTATTTGAAGTTTTAGACATAAAAGAAACCGAAGATGGTATAAATGAAATTACAGATGAAGAAGTAGAAATAAGCTTTAATAACCTTAACTTTTCTTATGACAAAGAAAAAATATTAGAAAATTTAAACCTTAAATTTAATAAAAATCAAATAACTTGTTTAGTAGGAAAAAGTGGTTCAGGAAAATCGACCATTGCAAAACTAATTTGCGGAATGCTTAAAAACAAAGAAGACTCAATTATTTATAATGGAAAAACCAATATAAAATCAGATAGCTTAATAGAAAATATCTGTATGATAGATAATTCTCCCTTTATTTTTAGCCAAAGCTTAAAATATAATCTTCTTCTTGCAAACCCCTTGGCAAAAGATGAAGAACTGGAAGAAAGCTTAAAAATAGTTGGACTTTATGAATATTTTAAAAATCAAAAGGGACTTGATACACTTCTTGAAAGCCAAGGAAATAACCTGTCCGGAGGTCAAAAACAAAGAATTTCCATAGCAAGAGCAATATTAAGAAAACCGAAAGTTTTAATTTTAGACGAAGCTATTTCAAATATAGACATAGAATCAGAAGAAATAATATTAAAAGTATTATCGGAAATGAAGAAAAATATGAACATAATTTTAATAACCCATAGACTTAGAAACACAGAAAACTCAGACTATATATACTTTGTTCAGGATAAAAAAATAATAGAAGAAGGAAGCTTTGAAGAAATGCTAAATAAAAATAATTTTGCGAAGCTTTATAAGGCTCAAATGGACTTAGAAATGTGGGGTGTCAAATGATAAGTCTAAAAGAAAGAAAAACTCTCTTACAAGACCTCTTAGGGCTTGTAAAGCCATTAAAAATCCAAATGTGTTTTGCAATTTTGTTCGGACTTTCTGGACATGTTTTTGCAAGTCTAATACCAGGACTTGGCTCTTTGTACTTTGGGAAAATATATATGGGAGAAAATATAAAACTTAAAAATATTTTAATTTTACTCCTTATCCTTGCAATTTTAAGAGCCCTATTTAAGTATATTGAACAACTCTTCAACCACTATGTAGCCTTTAAAACTCTTGCCATAATAAGAGATTTGGTATTTAAAAGCTTAATAAGACTATGCCCAGCAAAAATGGACACAAAAGACAAGGGACAACTTATATCAATAATAACCTCAGACATAGAACTTTTAGAAGTATTTTATGCCCATACAATATCGCCAGTATTAATAGCATTTTTCCACACACTTATATTTTTCATAATCCTATTAAAAATAAATGTAAAATATGGTATTTGCCTTTTAATTTTTCATATAATTCTTGGAGTAATTGTTCCTGTCATAACTGAAAAATTAGGCAAAAAAGTAGGAGAAAGCCAAAGAAAAAATCTATCAAACCTAAACTCATCAATCCTTGAAAGCTTTAAGGGAATAAAAGAAATAATTAATTTTTCAAGGCAAGAACAAAGATTTGAAGAAATAGGAAAATTAACAAGAGATTTAAACAGGTCCTCAAAAAAATTGTCAAAAAATATGGGGAACAATTTTTCCATATCATCAAGCCTAATAATACTAGCCGATTTAATATTTATACTTATAGGATCTAATCTCTATAAAAATGGACAAGTAAACTTTGTAAATTTAATATTTCCAATAACAATATTTATATCATCCTTTGGACCCACATCAGCCTTAGCATCCCTTGGAAACAACTTAGTACTCACCTTTGCATGTGGAAAAAGAGTAATGGGCATATTAAAAGAAAAAGCAGAAGTAGAAGAAATTAAAAACAAAAAAGATATAAGCTACGAAAATATAGACCTTAAAAACATAGAATTTTCTTATGATGAAACAGAATTAATAAAAAACTTTAACCTATCAGGAAAATTAAACGAAATAATAGGACTTCAAGGAAAAAGCGGTTGCGGAAAATCTACAATTTTAAAATTAATAATGAGATTCTTTGATCCAAAAAAAGGCGAAATTTTCTTAAACAGTGAAAATATAAAAAATATAAATAGCAAAAACTTAAGAGAAAATATTTCCTATGTAGCTCAAGAAAGCCATCTTTTTAAAGGAACAATAAGAGAAAATTTATTAATAGCAAAAGAAGACGCAAAAGAAGAAGAATTAATAGAAGCAACAAAAAAAGCAAACATATATGACTTCATAGAATCCTTAGAAAAAGGATTTGACACAGAGATAGTAAAAGATAAGACCCTACTTTCAACAGGACAAATTCAAAGACTTGCCCTGGCAAGAATCTTCCTAAGAGATTCAAAATTATATATCTTAGATGAACCAACAGCAAACATAGACGCTTATAACGAAGGAATAATATTAAAATCCCTCTACAAAGAAAAAGACAACAAAACAATTTTTATATCCTCCCATAGGAAAAGCACCCTTAGAATCTGTGATCGTATAATAAATATGGAAAGGAGTATAAGTTCGTAAATGAAAAAAACAAATCTAACAAAAATGCAGGTCCAATATCTTTTATTTTTAAACAATAATTCAGGAAAAAATACAATAACTGAATTTTCAAAAAACTTTTATTGCTCCAAGGCAAACGCAAAAAAAATAATGGATAGAATGGTTATCTTAGGCATATTCTATAAAGAATTAAACAGATATTATTTAACAGCCATAGGAGAAAAATACGCAGAAGCATACAATAAAAAAATAAGTAATTCACAAATAATAGTAGAAAACGCCTTTAAAATAAAAGACGAAAAAAATAGAGAAATAGCAGAAGAATTAATTTATATAGAAAATTTAAATGACGTTATAGAATACCTTTCAGAAAAAATAAAAGAAATAGAAAAATTAAAAACTAAAATAGCGGGAGAGGACATCCTTAACATATATTCAAAATTTCCCTGCGAAACCCATCTAACAATCTATAAAATCAGTGAAAATAACAAGGAGTCCTTTGTTGAAAACTCCATGGCAATGATGGGATTTGAAAAAAATTTTGAAATAATAGAAGACGAAGAAGCCTACATTTGTATAAAATCAAAAATAATAGAAAAAATTCATGGAGGATACAATAAAAAAGCCATAGCAATAATCTTATACTATGAAGACGAAAAAGGAAGCCATAAAATAGATGGAGAAAATGGAATTTTTAAAATTCCCCTAAAAGTTGTAAAATATTGGAACAAATTGGGGAAAAGCTCTATGCAAACATCACTGAATTTAACCATAAAATCCCAAATAGGCTTTATCAGCCATGTAGAAAAAGCAAATTTTATTTTTTTGTTAACCTAAGTTAATATCAAAAATAATTATCATTATCTAAAAATAATGGCTTGAATTTAAGCTTAATAAAATCAATTATCAAAAAGAAAATAAAAAATCAGAAATAAGTTAACTCAGGTTAACTTATTTTTTTTTATAAAAAATCTTTAAAAAAGTAGAAATGCGTTTATAATTAGGGTGATGTCAATTATATGATATCAATTATCAAATTATAAATTACAAAAAGGAGGTTTTTAAAATTAAAAAGAAATACGTATTTTTTTTGATTTTACTTTTAATTTTTTTACCGAAAATAAGCTTTTCAAAGGAAATGGATTCAGAATTTCCAAAAAAAGAAGATCTTGGCTTAGAAGACGGTTTTTATAAAATTCCAATAAAACTTTGGCATTCAATAGAAGAAAAAGAAAGCATGGGAAATAAAGCTTTAAATCAAACAGCAGAGATAGAGGTAAAAAATAAAGAAGGATATTTATACATAGGTTCAGGAAAGATGGAGTACATGAAATTAATAGCATCCCTTGTAAATTTATATGTGCAAAAAGAAGATGGGATTTTTTATCCAGCAGACAGGGGATCTTTTACCATGGAAATTCCTGACGAAGAAGAAAAAAGGCCATCAGTATTTAAAACTAGCCTGCTAAATAAAAACGAAATGACCTATGTTTATGTTGACCCTAAAGTTGAGCCTATGGGAGATGCACCCATAAAAGCAAGACTAAAACTTGACTTTTCAAAACTTGAAAAAATCAACTATGAAGACGCTAAACTAATAAAGGAATTTGAAGAAGGACCTAAAAAGAAAGAATTTAATCCAAAAGAAAAAGCGGTCCTTCAAAACAAGGGAATATGGGTTTACGCAGATCCGGACACCTTTGACAAAGAATACACCTTTTATGGAAACAAACTCTCTGGAAAAGCAGCAGAAGAAGTTTCATCCAAATTTACACCCTTAGATCAAGTAGCAGTATATAACATTGAATTTTTGGGACCAGTTGACAAAGTCATAGACAAAGAAGACGTACAAGGCAAAAGAGAAAAAATAAAACCTAAAAAAGATTTTGAAATAAAACTTCCACTATTTAAGTTTTCCAAAGACGATAACTTAAAAGTGTATGACTTCACAGAAGACAAAAAAGAAGTAAACTTTGAAATTGACGGAGAACACGTAAAATTTAGGGGAAAAAATCCAGGCAACTATGCCTTGGTCAAAGTAGCAGAAAATAAAACAAAAGTAACAAACTCCATAGACAATAAAACACAAGGACCAAAGCTTAAAACAACAAACTCCCAAAAAACATCAAAAGCAAAAGCCTTTATGAACTCTGTAAAAGCACCAAAATCACAAAAAATAAAAACTTCAACAAGCTCAAGAAATTTACAAAGCTCAAAAAGCGTAAAAGCAATAAGCAAAAAAACACCAAGCCTTGAAGAAATAAAAGCAAGCGTAAAAGCACAAGGAGAAAATGCAAGCTCAAACCTAGGGATAAAAGCCAGTGAAAAAACTGAAAAGGCAAACACAGAAGACAAAGAAACATTAAAATCAGACACAAGAGAATCAAAAGCCATAATATTTTTTGCCATAGTAATTATATTAGCAATAAATATTACAAGCATCATATTCATTAAAAAATGCTTAAACTTAATCCTTAATTTAAAAGACGAAGAAAGATTATTAAAAGAATTAAGGAGGAAAGAATGAAAAGAAAAATTTTAATATTTTTATTGATGTTAAGCCTTTTGACAACCACCAAAGCCCTAGCCTACACCCAAGAAATATTTAAAGCCACACCCTATTACATACATCCAGTCACAGGAGTAATAGAAGACGCAGGCAACAATCCAGGCATAGGACAAGGAATGACAGAAAATGTACTTAACCCCCAAGCCCTTTTAGAAACAACAGACGACGGAAGAATGTTCCTATCAGTTAGATATAGTCTTGCAAACTATATAAAAAACGAAACATTTGCAGTGCAAGAAAGAGGAGAAAAAGACTTTTATTCAGTATCAGCAGAAGTAACAGGTCAAACAGAAGAAACAAAAGACTATAGATTTGAAATCCCCTCAAAAAATGTAATAGTAAGAGCAACATTTTTCGTAGGACCAATGGGAAGAGATGTAGTTTTCTATTATGACATATCAAATCCCGCGCCAGGTAACACCGACTTTAAAACCTTAGAAGACCTACCAGAAGACAATCAACCAGTAAACATAGGGCAAGAAGAAGAAATAGAAGAAAATCAAAATACAGCACAAAACCCTATAGAAACTGAAAAAAACACAGGAAATAGCCCTTTAAACTTAAAAAATATGAAACCTGTAGAAGGAGGCTCCCAAGTAGGACAAATTCTACAAGCAAGTGAAGGAGAAAAAATAGAAGTAAAGCCAGTAAACTCAAAATTTTCAGCAGGAGATTTAGGCTATAAACATGGTCTATTAACAAAAGACTCACCCCAAATAAAAAAACTATACTACTCCGACACAAGCGAAGAAGAAAAAGACAACAGACCCCTTGGGAAAATAACAATGGCATTTATATATTTATTAATAGGAGTTTTATTTTCAGTAACAACAATTTTAATTCTAATAAGCCTACTAACATTTTTATACTATAAAAAAATGGAAAGCGACTTAGAAGACGAAAGAATGGAGGCATATGAAAATGAAGAAAACTAAAATTTCTACACTTTTACTTGCAATCCTCCTATTAACAGGATGCGTCAACCAAAAAACAGAAGGAAAGAAGACCGGAGGCAACTTAAGAATAGCAGCAACATCCATGGCAACAGTTTACATTATGGAAAAATTAAACATAGACCTAGTTGCAGTACCAGACTCAGAAATAGATAAAATGCCAGAAAGATATAAAGACGTACCAAAAGTAGGTATGGCAATGACACCAGACATAGAAAAATTAAAACAAATAAATCCAGACTATGTTTTTTCACCAGTGTCCTTAATCTCAGACCTACTTCCAAAATACAAGGCAGCAGACCTTGACTATGGATTTTTGAATCTAAACAACACAGATGGAATGTATAAGTCAATAGAGGATCTGGGAAAATTACTTAACAGAAAAAAAGAGGCCAAAGCCTTAATTGACGACTACAAAAAATTCATAGACGACTACAGAGAAAAGCATAAGGACAAAAAAGCACCAAAGGTATTAATCCTTATGGGTTTGCCAGGGTCCTATGTAGTAGCAACAGAAAACTCCTATGTAGGAAGCCTCGCAGAACTTGCAGGAGCAGAAAATGTCTATGGTGGCACCAATCAACAATTCATAACAATAAACACAGAAGACATGCTACAAAAAGATCCAGACATAATATTAAGAACAGCCCACGCCTTGCCAGAAGAAGTAATGGAAATGTTTAAAAAAGACTTTGCAGAAAATGACATTTGGAAACACTTTAGGGCAGTTCAAGAGGGAAAGGTTTATGACCTTGACTACAAAAAATTTGGTATGAGTGCCAAGTTCAACTACAAGGAAGCCCTAAATGACTTAGACAAACTCTTCTATGGAAAAGACTCAAATGAAGTAGGAAATACAGGTGATAAGACAAATGAAGAAAAATAAAATCATCCTAGTTTACACCATATCAATCCTAGTCCTAATAGGACTCATACTTTATTCAGCAAAAACAGGATCTATAGAAATGACCTTTGGCAAATTAATAAGAGGCTTGTTCATAGAATATGATCCCGACGTGGCGACAATATATGACCTTAGGTTTCCAAGAATAATAATCTCAATACTAGCTGGAGCAGCCCTTGCAACATCAGGAGTTCTCCTTCAAGCAGTAATGCAAAATCCCCTAACAGATCCAGGAATAATAGGAATATCATCAGCAGCTAGTCTATCAGCAAGCCTTGTAATGATATTATTCCCTGGCTTATATGCCTTTAGCCCACTTTTTTCAGTTGTGGGAGGACTCCTTGCCTACCTCTTAATATATTCACTAGCTTGGAACGGAGGATCCAACCCAATAAAATTAATCCTCGTAGGTGTGGCACTCAACATGACCCTAATAGGAATAAATGACGCAATAAAAGCCATGATGGGAGGAAACCTAACAAACGTACAATCCATAATAGAAGGAAATGTAGCACAAAAAACCTGGTCAGACGTAAAAATTATGGCAATTTACGGAATCCTATTTCTAATAATAGCACTCTTCACCATAAGAACAGCAAACCTACTTCAACTGGAAGACCAAACAGCAAAATCCTTGGGAGTAAACGTCAATAGAGACAGATTTATTCTGGCACTAATAGCAATAATTCTAGCCTCCGTATCAACAGCAATAGTAGGAGTAATAGGATTTTTAGGATTAGTAGTACCACACATAGGAAGAATAATTCTTGGCTCAAACCACAAGAACTTAATACCCTACTCAATGATATTAGGAGCCATAACCCTCCTATTATCAGACACCTTAGGAAGAGTAATAGCCTACCCCTACGAAATAAAACCATCAATAGTAATGACAGTAATAGGCGGAATATTTTTCATTACACTACTTAAAATAGGAGGAAAAAACTATGGAAATTAAACACTTATTTTTCTCCTATGGAAAAAACTCAGTAATTAAAGACTTAAGCCTAAAAATAGAAAAAAATAAAATAACCACCCTCTTAGGAGCAAACGGCTGTGGAAAATCAACCCTCTTTAAACTAATAACAAGAGTGGAAAAACCAAAAATGGGTTTTATAAGTCTTGATGGCAAAAATATAAAAAATATAGAGAGAAAAGAATTTGCAAAAAAAGTTGCCATAGTTAGACAAAAAAATCAAATAGCAGGCGATATTAAAGTTGAAGAACTTGTTGCCTATGGAAGAAATCCCTACCTAGGATTTATGCAGAAGCCAAGTCAGGAGGACAAAAATAAAATAAACCAAGCCATAGAAGTTTGTGGTTTAGAAGAAATAAGAAAAGAGCGAGTAAACTCTCTATCAGGTGGACAAGTCCAAAGGGCGTGGATAGCCATGGCAATTGCACAAGATAGTGAGATACTTCTCTTAGACGAACCCACAACCTACTTAGACATAAAATACCAGGTAGAAATTTTAAAACTAATAAGAAATTTGAATAAAAATCTTGGCAAGACAATAATCATGGTCCTTCACGACATCAACCAGTCCTTAGAATATTCAGACACCATAGTAGGAATGATGAAGGGAAAAATCGAATTTCAAGGAAAGGCAAGCCAAGTCTTGACAGAAGATAAGATAAGCAAGATTTACGACACAAGGCTAAAAATAATAGATATAGAAAATAAAAAATATGTATTTGCAGAAGACTAAGGAGGAAAAGTGAAAGGACTAATAATTTATTCATCAAAGACGGGAAACACCAAGAGAATGGCAGAAAAAATTTATGAAGTCTTAAAAGACAAGCAACAAATGACAATAAAAGACATAAGAGATGCACCTGAAGTAGAACAATTTGACTTTATACTTTTGGGAGCCTGGATTGATAGAGGGACCTTAGAGACCAAGACCCTAAAGTTCTTAAAGACCATCAAAAATAAAAAACTTGGCTTATTTGCGACCTTGGGAGCCATGCCAGACTCAGAACATGGAAGGAAGGTGATAAAAAATCTGCAGGACCTATTAAAAGATAGAGATTCCCTGGGACAATACATATGCCCAGGACTAGTAGACCCAAAGATGATAGAAAAATTAAAAGGAATAACAGGACTTGTAGTTCCAAAAAAGATAAAAGAAAAAATGATAGAAACAAGCCTTAAATCAAGAAAGGCAACAGAAGAAGAACTATTAAAAGCAGCAAACTATTTTGCGGAGAACATAAAACGATTAGCAAACTAAAAGCTAAAAGTAAGAAGAAAAATATGAAAGGAGTACTAATGAACAAAATAAAAAGAATAATATCGGCAACACTTGTCGGAATTATGATAATCCCCTCGGCAGTATCGGCATTCCAGATAGCACCTGTGGAAGATATAAACCCTATAATTCAAACAGTCCAATTAAGAACAACGCCAAATAAGGCAGTTCTTTCATTAGGTAAGTATGAAGCAATGCCTCTTATAGATGAAACAGACCCAATGAATGCAGGTATAAAAGGGCTTTGGGAGAATGGAAAGTTTAAATACACCAAAGAAGAATATAATAAGATGCTTGCGGCTCGTCACACAGATAACAACGGTCTTTTAAACGTGGAAATAGGAGTTAATCCATATTACGAAGTTGAAATTAAAGACAATAAAGCAAACCTTACAGTATCTTATGTAAACAATGTAATGGGAGAAGAAAGTCCTGAAGAATATGGTTTAGTAAAAATAAATGACGATGAAGAGATCAGATATAAAACTGCCGACGGAAAATTACAACCTGTCGAAATATTGGATGGAGAAGAGTTTACATTAGACCCGGCTATGGAAGAGTATGGAGAGAGAATTACAAAGATAAGATTAGAAAATGTACCTATATCTAAACTTGGAGATGCAAATCAATTCATATATCTTGAAAATGCCAGATATGTACGTTGCTATAGTGAGTGGAATAATCTAAAAGTTGATGCCAAACCGGCCGAAGGGGAAGACCCCATCAAAAACATGTATGGCATCAATAACTTTGACTTGAATAAAATGGTCCTTGTGGAGAGTGCAACACCTGGCTTAAATAAAGCTGATCTACAAGAAAAGGTGAATGAAGCTAAGGCTATAGCACAAGGTAAGAAAACAGACGAAGCTTTTAATACTCTTAAAGCTGCAATAACAACAGCAGAAGAAACATTAAAAACTGCAACAGATCAAGAAGCTTTAAACCAAGGAGTAGCGACACTACAGGCAGCAGTAGAAGCCTTTAAAGCAAGTGAAGACGTAAAGCTTCCGATAGAAGACGGAATATACACAGCACCTGTAGAAGTAGACCATGCATATAATCC
>NZ_AWXB01000045.1 GCF_000478985.1 Peptoniphilus sp. BV3C26 | reverse complement strand
CACAGGAAAAAGCACAACTACACAGGCGAGTTCAGAAAATACTGTAAAAGATACAAGTGATTCTGAAACGAAAGAGAAATATATTCGCTATCCTAATAAGCTGACACCGAAAGCTCCTGCCAATAACAATCAGGATTCATCTATGGACGGGACAAGTAAGACTGTAAATACTAATAAGGGAGTAGCTTCTGTTCCATCAAAGGCAAGAGGAACCGTTACGGAAAATAAGGATAATGCGAACAAGGATTATTCGATTCATCATGGAGATAGCGGTGATAAGAGAGAAACGGATATGTATTCAGCGGATGCAAGACAGTTTGTTACCTTTACAACTAAAAATGGTAAGACTTTTCATTTAATCATTAACCATGATGAGGATAGCGAAAATGTCATGCTCCTAACAGAAGTATCTGAAGATGATCTTCTTAATATGGTTGAGAAAAAAGAAGCTCCGAAACAGGAAATTACAAAGGAAGAACCTGAAAAAGAAGAATCTAAGCCAGTAAAAAAAGAAGAAAGCAGCAATATGGGAACCTACTTAATTCTCATTCTTGTAGTAGCAGGAGCATTAGGTGCAGGATATTATTTTAAGGTCGTTAAGAAAAAGGAAGATAAGGAGCTTGAAGGCTTTGAGGAGGAAGATGATGATTTCTTTTCAGAAGCGGAAGAAAGCGAAAATGAAGTAGATGAAGCAGAAACAGAAGATAAGGAAGATGATGATTTGGAATAAATTTGCACCCAAAACTATCTCATATTTGGTGCAAAACACAGGGCGAGAGAGTAAAATCTTTCGCCCTTTTATATTGAAAAACAGGAGGAAAAATATAGATGAAACTTGTAATTGCTGAAAAGCCAAGTGTTGCAATCTCTATTGCAAAAGTGATTGGAGCTACAAAAAAGAAAGACGGATACTATGAGGGAAACGGATACAAGGTAAGTTGGTGTGTTGGACACTTAATTAAAATGGCAAATCCAGAAAGCTACGATGAAAGGTACGCAAAGTGGAATATGGCTGATTTACCGATTATTCCAAAAGAATATAAGTATGAGATTGCAAAGTCCACAAAGAAACAATTTACGATTCTTAAAAAGCTCATGGACGATAAGGACATAGACATCGTGATAAATGCTTGCGATGCAGGGCGTGAGGGAGAAGCAATCTTCAGGCTTGTCTACAATCAGGCAAATTGTAAAAAGAAGATGAAACGCCTTTGGATTTCATCAATGGAAGATAGTGCCATAAAAGAGGGTTTTGATAACCTGAAAGACGGAAGTTTTTACGATAATCTATTCGAATCATCACAAGCAAGGGCGATTGCAGATTGGCTTGTGGGAATGAATTTAAGCAGACTCTATTCGTGTCTATACAAGCAAAATTACAGTGTGGGAAGAGTTCAAACACCTACCCTTGCCATGATTGTAAATAGAGATGATGAGATAGCAAATTTTAAGAAAGAAAAATATTTTACAGTCGAACTTTCTATGAATGGTTTTACACTATCAACAGAGAGAATTGATGATGAGGTTGCTGCTGAACAGCTAATCAATTTAGTTGGCGATAAGATAGGAATTACCGATGTTATTCAAAAGGAAAAGATAACAAAGCCTGATTTGCCTTTTGACCTTACAACACTTCAAAGAGAGTGCAATAAGTATTTTGGATATAGTGCCAAGCAAACACTTGATTATGCACAGAGCCTATACGAGAAAAAACTGATTACCTATCCAAGAACAGACAGCAGATGCTTAACGGAAGATATGATTGTAAGTACGGTTAATAACATTTTAGGGAAAAATGATTTTGATACAGAGCGTATTAAGACGGTATTTAACTCTGAAAAGGTTACGGATCATCATGCTATTATCCCGACAATCAGTTCCTTAAAAGAAGATGTTTCAGAACTTCCTTTAAGTGAAGCTAAAGTTTACTTCCTTATATCCGATAAATTCCACGCAAGTGTGGGCTATCCTTTAGTGGAAAATACAACGAAGATTGTAGCTGAATTCGATAGCTTTACTTTTACAAGCTCAGGTAAGACAATTAAAGATGAAGGTTTTACAAAATATCTTAAAGAATATAAGTCTAAGAAAAATGAAGATATGGTACTTCCTGATGTGAACATTGGTGATGTATTGAGCATTGAAAACAAGGAAATAAAAGAAAAGTACACAACACCACCGAAACACTTTACTGAAGATACGCTTTTGAAAGCAATGGAAGTGGCTGGTAATGATGCACTGGAAAAAGGTGTAGAGGTCGAGCGAAAAGGACTTGGAACACCTGCAACAAGAGCAGGGATTATTGAAAACTTAATTTTCAAAGGATTTATTGAGAGAGATAAGAAAAACCTTATTGCTACACATAAGGGAATCAGCCTTGTAACGATTGTAGCTGGTACCTTTAAATCCGCAGAAACAACAGCAAAGTGGGAAATGGAGTTATCGGATATTGCACAGGGAAAATCATCAAAGAAAAATTTTTTAGAGGCAATTGAAACTGAGATAAAAGAAGTGGTTTCAACTTATAGCAAGTAAGATGGCACTTATTTTAAGATGGAAAAAATGCCCTAAAAATGCTATAATATAAGATAATCAATGTAATGATTGAGAGGTGATTATGTGTCTAAAATAAATGTTGAAGGTTCAGAAATCAGCATTATTGCCATAGATAATAGGGATTACATTTCTTTAACAGATATGGTTAGAAATATTGAGAACGGATCTGCTTTAATAGAAAAATGG
Source organism: Peptoniphilus sp. BV3C26 (assembly GCF_000478985.1). Lineage (GTDB taxonomy): Bacteria > Bacillota > Clostridia > Tissierellales > Peptoniphilaceae > Peptoniphilus_B > Peptoniphilus_B koenoeneniae. The sequence continues at coordinate 4,627 of NZ_AWXB01000045.1, read as the reverse complement.
CTTAGAAACAAGAACACAATAGAGTTTTTAGGTATTTGGGAAGAAATGTATAATACCAATTTTAATTCCCCCGAATTCGAGGGAATTAAAAATGAAGCAGGATTTAACCGATTTATTTTATCTGTTAAGCAGTGGGTAGAAAAAACGAATTCTATCGGTATAGTTGCGAGAGCAGGAAGATATGGCGGAACTTATGCTCACAAAGATATAGCATTTGAGTTTGCTTCTTGGGTATCTCCATACTTTAAATTGTATTTGATTAAGGAATTTGAACGCTTAAAGGAAGAAGAACAAAAGAAGTTAGGCTGGGATATAAAAAGGAATTTGGCAAAAATCAATTATAGGATTCATACAGATGCCATTAAAAATAAGCTTGTACCCGAAAAACTTTCAAAAGAAAAAATCAACTTTATTTATGCAAGTGAGGCGGATATTCTTAATGTTTCTTTGTTTGGAATAACAGCGAAAGAATGGCGTGATGAAAATCCGGATTTAAAAGGGAATATTAGAGATTATGCAGATATATCGCAGCTTGTATGCCTTTCTAATCTTGAAAATCTTAATGCGGTATTTATAAATGAGGGCATGAGTCAATCTGAAAGACTGGAAAAACTAAATTCAATAGCAATTGAACAGATGAAAATATTATCAGAGAGTGAATCAATTAAAAAGTTGAAATAAAAGGATAATATCAATATGTAGTACAAAGGTGATTAGAGTAAAATCTAACCGCCTTTTTTCATGCAAAAAAGAAGGAGGTAAACATGCGAATAAATGATTTTCATAACATTTTGGAGCTAATAAAACAAGATATTCTGCAGAGTGAAGCAGAGTATCTGAAGCTCTTAAAGGTTGTCGGAAACAATCAGAGGTACGACTTTAGAAGTCAGCTAAGTATTTATGACAAAAATCCTGAAGCGACAGCTTGTGCCAAGTTTGACTATTGGAGGGAACGCTTTAATCGAACTGTTATGAGGGGACAGAAAGGTATCCCCATTTTAGAGGACTATGGCACATATAAAAAGGTGGACTATATCTTTGATATAAGTCAAACCGTTTCCAAAAACAGAGATGTCAATGAGGTAAATCTTTGGAGATTTGATAAAGAAGCTCACAAAGATGTATTAAAAGAAATGATAAAAGCTGAAGGCTATGAAGAAATCGAAAGCACCTTAGAAAACATCTTTTCTTTAAGCAGGCTCTACGGAGATAAAAAAATAGATAGCCTGATGAATGAGCTTAGAATATCTGATGAGGACAGAATAGCCTTTACCAAGTTTGTGAGGAACTCAGTGAGCTATGCAGTAGCTGCAAGATTTAAGTTAGACTATCCTATGGATAAGGAGCTGTTAAAAGAAAACTTTGCAAGGCTTGACAGCATTTCTCTTATGAGCCTTGGAGAAACGGTGTCGGATATTAGCGGAAATATAATTGATGCAACCATTCAAAAAAGTAAAGAGTTAGAGCTTCAAAAAGAAGTGTTAAGAGGTAAAGAAGCAGGATATAATAAAATAAAAGCAGAATTAGAGGAGGTAGAAGAAAATGTACTTCGACGAGATGATCAGGAAAGAATTAGTGAAAACGAGCGAATTTTCCGAAATGGAGAGTACGGACGAGATAATAGAGAAAATCAAAGAGAATACACTGAATCAGTTAGAGGAGGACATGGACTTTATGAGAGAATATCCGAATCCGACTTACGCAGTGATGAGGCTGGATTATCTTTCAAACAGCGAGGAGCAGAGCCACTTCGAGATGTTAGTGGATCTATACAAGGAGAAGAAGCTGATAGGACACCTGATGGATATTCAGAAACAGGCAATAGAGTTTATGAGAGCAGAGAAGCCGAAACTGATGATAGCTTGGAAGATAGAGGACGAGAGCCATCCGCAGTACAAAGCGATGATTTCAGCTCTCAAAGAAATGACAATCAAGGAAGTAGTGGAAATCTAAAAGAAAATACGGATAAAGAGATAAGAGAAGCTGACAAGGCTTCTTTTTCTTTGCCTGAAAACAGCTTAGGACAGATTAAACTTACAATACCTCTTGCCCAAAATGATATTGACAGTATTCTTGTAAACGGTGGAAACCATGAGGGCGAAAGACTTCCTATTATTGCTGAATTTTCCAAAGGAAAAACAGTAGAAGAATTAGGAGAATACCTTAAAGATACCTTTAGAGGCGGAAACGGTTTATTTCTTAATGGAGCAGAAGTATCTTCCTGGTATTCGGATAAAGGTATTCATTTAGCTTATGGAACTTCTGCAAGAGAAGATATGACGCAAATTTTAAGCTGGAGTAATGCTGCAAGAAGAATCAATGAACTTTTGGAAAATGGAGAGTTTGCAACAAATGTAGAGCTTTTGGAAGCACAGGACTATGAAAGAGATAGAGTTTCAGAATCCTTATGGTATCTATACCACGATTTAAGTGAAGAAGGGAAAGCACAAGGCTATTTTGACTTTATAGAAAGAGGTGGTGGCTTTCCGAAAGAAACAAGACAGTTATCGGAAGCTCTTAAAAATCCTGACTATCTAAAGAATGTTATTTCCGAGTACAGTCGCTTTTTGACAGGATATAAAGAAAACAAAGATGTACTAAGGTTTCATTATCACAAGGTAGATAGCCTTTACCAGAGATTAGAGGAGCTTGCAATTCCGAGAAAGGAATATATCTCTAACTTAACCGAACTTCCAAAGGTACATGGCTTTATTACAGAAGATGAAGTCCTTGCTACGATTTCAAGAGGAAGTGGAGTCGATAAAGGGAAAGAGCAAATTATTAAGTTTTTCAAAGAAAATCATATCTTGCAGGAAAAAGCGAATTTCCTAAAAGATGAATATGGAATTGGCGGAGGCTCTCATGCTGTTTCAGGCGAAAGAGGAAGCGGAGAATGGCACGATGCAAAGGGACTTAAATTACAGAAAAATCATTGTAATGATGTATTTCTTACTTGGTCAAATGTAGCAAAGCATATAGACGAGCTGCTTTCAAAAAATCTTTATCTTGAAGAAAAGGACATTGAAAGAAAGGATGAGATAGAAGAACAAAAAGAGCCAAGTTATTATTCTAAAGATGATCCAAATAATCTAATGACTGATGAAATGCTTGAGAAAGTTCCTGAGCTTTATGCACAGGAAGATGTAGCCTTAGCAGACAAACAGGTTCATGCAGCATATATCATTCCATTTAGAAGCAACTGGACTTGGTATATGACGGAGTACGATAGAGAAAGCAAAGACGCTTTTGGACTTGTTTTAGGAATTGAACCTGAATGGGGATATTTTAATCTTGAGGAGCTAAAGGAATTAAATGCCCAAAGGCTCATTTTAGAGGATTTTCCAAAGACCTTTAGAGAACTTAAAGACAGTGAACTTAAAAAGCAGATGGATGAGCAGGAGCTTCACCATGTCTTTAACGGAGAACTTAGCTTTGAGGAGAATATTACAGACCTTGAAGCACCTGAAGAAGTAGAAGAAAGAATACAAGCAGAACCTTTTCAGGCTACCTTATTAGATTATCTAAAGGAAAAAGAAGAAGTAGAGCTTAACGAAAAAGAGGACAGCCCTTCAGATGAGTTTGCAGTTCAAGAAGGCGATATTATCTATTTTAATCATGAGGAGTACAGAGTAAGAGAGCTTTCTAAAAATCAAATCACAGGAAGAAATGACTTATGGCTTGATCCTATAAGACAAGGTAATCATCAAATACCGATTATAGCCTTTACGGATAATGAGGATTTATTAAGACAAATAAGTCTTGAAAGACCTGACTTTATCATCGGTGATGAAGTGAAATACAAGGATAAAGACTATACCATCACAAGATTTGATGATATGGGGAATAATCTAAAGACCGTAACGGTTAAGGATAATACCGAATATCTTGGCGGTATGATTACAGGCTCCGATGTAATTCCTTATCGTAAGGAAAGTGAGCTTGATAGAATCTTTGAAAATATGACCAATGAGAAGCCCGAAAAGACTTTTAAGGAAGCAGAAATAAAGAAAAATGAGGCTCACAATTTCAAGATTGCAGAAGAAACGATCCCTGCAAAGTTATCTCCAAGTGAGAGATTAAACAATAATCTTGAAGCAATCTCTATGCTTAATAGGATTGAAAGTGGAGAACGAGAGCTTGATATTACAGCTCAGGAAGTTTTAGCAAAATATGTAGGCTGGGGTGGATTATCTGAAGTCTTTGATGAAAGTAAGGATGGACAGTGGAAAGAGGCAAGAGCCTTCTTAAAGGAAAATCTATCGCCATCAGAATATGAAGCTGCAAGAGAATCTACCCTAACGAGTTTTTACACACCGAAAGCAGTCATTGACGGAATATATAAGACGCTTTCAGGTATGGGATTTAAACAGGGAAATATCCTTGAACCGTCAATGGGTGTTGGGAACTTTATCGGTAATCTACCTGATGAAATGAGTAAGTCAAAATTTTATGGTGTGGAACTTGATTCGGTAAGCGGGCGTATTGGAAAACTCTTATATCCTGAAAGTGATATACAGGTTAAGGGGCTTGAAGAAACTTCCTTTTCCAATAACTTCTTTGATGTAGCAATCGGAAATGTTCCATTTGGAGAGTATAAGGTAAATGACAGGGAATACAATCGTAATAA
>NZ_AWXB01000044.1 GCF_000478985.1 Peptoniphilus sp. BV3C26 | reverse complement strand
TTGAAGTAGCTGACCCATCTAACTTAACACCAGAAGAAAAGAAAGCTGTTGAAGATGCAGTTAAGAAAGCAAATCCAAATCTACCACAAGATTTAAACATTGATGTAGCAGATGACGGAACAGTAACAGTGACAGACAAAGATGGCAAACCAATTGGCACAATTCCAGCAAACAAAACTGTTAAGCCAGCACTAAATGCACCAACTACACCAGTTGAAGTAAAAGATCCATCTAACTTAACACCAGAAGAAAAAGAAGCTGTTAAGAAAGCTGTTAAAGATGCAAATCCAAATCTACCACAAGATGCAAACATTGACGTAGCAGATGACGGAACAGTAACAGTAAAAGATAAAGATGGAAAAGTTATTGGAAAATTAAGTCCGGATAAGACCGTTAAGGATATTAATTCCGGTGGACAAACTCCTATTTATCCAGGAAATAGAGACAGAGATATATCTGGATGGTTCTTCTACAAGGATATAGAAGTTAAGAAAGAAGAACAAGAAGTTCACGAAAGAGGATACCACGAAGTTTATATGTACGGTTATCCTGATGGAACATTCCGTCCAAACAATAACATTACTAGAGCTGAAGCAGCTGCTATGATTTCAAGACTTAAAGGCTACAGCTTAAACGACACAAGTGCACCTATGTTTAATGATTCAAAGACCGGTTGGTTCACATCTGCAATCAATGCAGTATTTAAAAATGGAATCATGAAAGGTTACAAGGATGGAAACTTCAGACCTAATGCTAAGATAACAAGGGCAGAGTTTGCACAAATGATCATGAATATAGATAAACCTAATTCAGCAGTTGCAACCTTTAAAGATGTTAAGGGTCATTGGGCAGAAGCTGCTATCAACCAAGCTTTTGGAAATGGCAGAATAAACGGATATCCTGATGGAACATTTAGACCAGATGCTCCTATCACAAGAGCTGAAGCAGTTAAGATTGCAAACAGTCTAATGGAAAGATCAGTTGATATTGTAGGACTTAAAGAAAAATTGGCAAATCCGACTATGATTTCTAGATTCAGTGACTTAGATAGTACTCATTGGGCTTACTATGAAATCATGGAAGCAACTAATGACCATCAATTCGAAAGAAGAGTAAATGGTTTAGTAGATGAAGATTGGCTTCAAATTTATAAAGAAAAATAAGATTTCTAATAAGTTTATAAAATAATTTTTCGCCGGAGACATTGATGTCTCCGGTTTTTTATTTTTATTACTTTACTTAAAAATTTAAATAGAAGGGGTATTTTTAAAAGATGAACCTATATTAATTCTTAATGGGAATAGAAAAAAATTCAGGGTTTTTTAAATGGGTTAATGGAAAATAAAAAGTAATAATAATTTTTCACAGACTTAAATCTATTGTAAATGTAGATAAATTTCTAAAAGATAAGAAATGCATAAGAAATTTAAATATTAAAAAAACACAGATCTTAAAATCTGTGTTTTTATGTAGCCGTGCACCTTATATCGAATAAAATTCATACACGGTACCCATAGAGTTAGCTCCAACCAGGCACTCCCACGGCACACGAAACTTCTCACTTAGTGCTGCTTCCGTCAAGACCTGACACGGTTCATGAGCATTCGTTGCGTAGGACCCAATCTTCAACACCACTTTTATGGGGCTGACTATACAAAAATTTATCCTCCACAAGGCTTCAATCCTGCTACAGCGAATTGCAGGTTACAAGGCATCGCTAATTCCCCATTTAGCACGGCAAATTTAAAACTGGCGGAGAGAAGGGGATTTGAACCCCTGATACGATTTCTCGTATACACGCTTTCCAGGCGTGCACCTTCAGCCGCTCGGTCATCTCTCCAAACTTCAGAAAACAATTATAACATAAAAAAACTTTATTGACAAAAGCAAAAATAAAAATGCAAAACTTTATAATTTAACATTTTAGTTTTGCATTTTTTAATAAAAAATATTTTATTTAATTTTTTTAAGACCTATACGATTTCTATCTTTATCAATTTCAACAACTTCTACATCAATTATGTCTCCAACACTTACAACTTGGGAAGGATGCTTTATAAATTTTTCAGATAAGTTGGAAATATGAACAAGTCCGTCATCGTGTAAACCTATATCTACAAAACAACCGAAGTCAACTACATTTCTTACAGTACCCTTTAGTTTGTCTCCAATTTTTAAATCTTCAATACTTAAAAGACCACTTTTTAAAAATACTGGCTCAAGTTCATCTCTAGGATCACGGCCTGGTTTTTTAAGCTCCTCTAAAATGTCTCTTAGGGTGTATAAGCCCACGTTTAAACTTTGGGCAAGGTCTTGGCCAGCTTTTTCATTTCCCTTAAGTTTACGGGCAATCTCGTAGCTCTCAGGATGGACTGCGGTCATATCTAAAGGTTCATCTCCACCTAAGATTCTTAAAAAGCCTGCGGACTGTTCATAGGCTTTTGGACCGAGACCTTTTATATTTTTAAGTTCTTTTCTATTTTTAAAAGAACCAAAATCATCTCTGTAAGCAACTATATTTTTAGCTATACTTTTGCTTATGCCGGAAACATATGAAAGAAGGGAAACTGAGGCTGTATTTAAATTTACTCCTACAGTGTTTACACAATCTTCAACAACTCCTGAAAGTTTTTCGTTTAATTTTTTTTGGTTGAGGTCATGTTGATATTGACCGACTCCTATATGTTTGGGTTCAATTTTTACAAGTTCTGCAAGGGGATCTTGAAGTCTTCTTCCTATGCTTATTGCCCCTCTTACAGTTACATCAAGGTCAGGAAATTCTTCAGTCCCTTCTTTGGAAGCTGAATAAATTGAAGCGCCTGCTTCATTTACAAAAGTTCTTTTTACATCTGAATTATTTTTTTTAAGCACATCTGCCACAAAACTTTCAACTTCTCTTGAAGCTGTTCCATTTCCTATGGCAATTACTTGAACTTTATATTTTTCAAGGTAGGATAATATTTTATTCTCTTCATTTTTACCTTGATGACCGGCAATATAAAAAACATCATTATCTAAAAATTTTCCATTTTTATCTAAGATTGCCATTTTCGTTCCCGTACGAATACCTGGGTCAAGAGCCATTAGGACTTTATCTTTAAGGGGTCTTATCATAAGTAGATTTTTAAGATTAAGCCCGAATAATTCTATAGATTCATTTTCGGCACTTTCTGTTAAATCGCTTCTAAGCTCTCTTTCTACAGAGGGAAGGATCAATCTTTTTAAAGCATCTTTTAGGATTTCACTTTTAAGATCAGTAAGCTTTCCGTCTAAGAAATCCATGGCTATATTATTAAAGATAAGTTCTTCAGGAAAGACTAGATTTACTTTTAAGGCTTCTTCTTTTTCGCCTCTATTTAAGGCAAGGATTCTATGACTTGGGATATTTCTTATAAGTTCTGAAAAATCTTCATACATTTTGTAAATGTCGTTAGGATTTTTTCCTATTTGAGATACTATAGAAGCAAATCTTTTTGATAGAGTTTTTATAGTTTTTCTATACATGGGATTATCAGAAATGTCTTCAGCTATAATATCGCAGGCGCCCTGTAAAATTTCATTAGGGTTTTCTGTGGAATTATTTTTTTCAATAAAAGCATCTATTTCTTTAAAGATTTCTTCAAGGTCAAGGCCCTTATAGATCATATCTGAAAAAATTTCATAGCCTTTTTCCTTAGCGATACTTGCACGAGTATTTTTCTTTTTCTTAAAGGGTCTATATATATCTTCAAGACTTGAAAGAACATCTGCATTTTCTATATCATTTTTTATTTCTTGTGTTAATTTTCCCTGCTCATCAATGAGTCTTAAAATTTCTTCTTTTCTGCTGTTTAAATTTCTTAAATAATTTAATCTTTCTTCAAGTTTTCTAAGCTCTTCATCATTTAATCCGCCGGTTATTTCTTTCCTATATCTTGCAATAAAGGGAACACTATTACCTTCATCTAAAAGTTTTATAGTGTCTTCTATTTTTTTCAAATCTATATTCAGTTCTTTTGATAACTGATTTGTTATTTCCATATTTCACCTCAAGTGTTATTATAGCATAAGAGCATAAATCAAATTAAGGAGAAGATATGAAAGATAAAAGAAATATACTATTTTCGGGATTCGCATTATTTTCAATGTTTTTCGGAGCAGGCAACTTATTGTTTCCACCGGTTTTAGGCAGAAATGTGGGATACCAATTTATCCCGGCAAGTTTGGGTTTTTTAACAACAGGAGTAGGTCTTGTAATGCTTGGAGTAATTGCAACAGTAAGAGCAGGTGGAACTATTGATAACATTGCAAATAAAATAGGAGAAAAATTTTCTTCTGTTTTCGGAACAATTATTTTAATTGCCATAGGACCAGGCCTTGCCATTCCAAGAACTGCAGCAACAACGTATGAGATATTTCAAGGTTCGATTTTAGAAGACTTAAATCCCTTAATTTCATCTCTTATATTTTTTGCAATAGTCTTATTTTTTGTACTAAGACCTAAAAAAATAGTAAATAGTTTGGGCAAATTTTTAACTCCCATTCTGTTAATAGTTTTAGGACTTATAATATTTAAAGCTATTTCAAGCCCTCTTGGACCTTTAAAAAACTTTGAACTTAAATCTGTTTTTACCTCAAGTTTTATCGAAGGCTATCAAACAATGGACGCTCTTGCAGCTTTAGTTTTTACAAAAATAATCATTGACGGATATAGAAACGAAGGTATTAAAGATGAAAAAATAATTTTATCTTCCACAGTTAAATCTGCAATTATTGCAGCAATAGGTCTATCTATAATTTATAGTGGACTTTTATATATGGGAGCAACTGCATCTTCATTGAACCTTGCAGAGATGGGTAGAAGTGAATTTTTAATTTATACAACAAGAGAGCTTCTTGGATATGGGGGTAACTTAATTCTTGCTATCGCTATGAGTTTAGCTTGTCTTACAACGGCAATAGGTCTTACTGCAACAGTTGGAGAATTTTTTAATAATCTTACAAAAGGAAAGCTGCCTTACAGTTTAGTTGTAATAATTTCAAGTTTATTTTCAGGATTTTTTGCAGTAACGGGAGTAGATAGTATTGTGGCTGTTTCAGCTCCAATATTAAGTTCTCTTTATCCTGTAGTAATTGTTTTAATTTTTTCAAGTATTTTTAAAGAAGTTTTAGGAAAAAGATCAACACAAATAGGTGCTGTTATAGGAGCAATAATTCCTTCCTTGGGAATTATTTCAGGAATTTTTGGAAAAGAAATAGAACCTTACTTTTTTATAAGAAGGTTACTACCAGAAAGTTTTGGACCTTTTGTTTGGGTTATACCTTCAATTATCTTAGCAATAATATTTACGATTTTTAAAATTGGAGAAAAAGACATAAAAAAAGAGACGATCTAAAAAGATCGTCTTTTTTATTTTTTATTATGCTTCAGGTTGAGCTGCTCCTGTTGGGCAAACTGCTGCACAAGCGCCACAATCGATACATTGATCTTGATCGATTACATAGATGTCGCCTTCAGAAATACATCCTACTGGACATTCAGGTTGGCAAGCGCCACAAGCTATACAAGCGTCTGTAATAATATGAGCCATAAAATACCTCCATAAACTATTTTTTATTTACTTACGGACTAATTATAACATTGCATTATCAAATTTACAATAATTTAAGAATTATTTCAACAATTGATAACAATTACAAATTAGATAAATGGCGATAAATAGAGCTTTAATAAATTAAATGTGATTATTATCACAAATAATGATAATGATATTACCGTACTAGTAATTGTTTTCTTTAAAAAGAATTTGCCTGATGATAAAATGTATTTATGTGTAAGAATAATTTATTAAGTTTAGATACAGTGCCGGGAAGTAAATATTTTATTTATCAAGAAAAAAATGCCTTTAGATATTGTACAGATTCCATTATTTTGTCAAGTTTTGCTAATGTAAAGGGACTTATCTTAGATGCAGGATGCGGAAACGGAATTTTATCCCTTAGAATTATAGATAGGGTTGAAGAGGTTTACGGGGTTGATAAAGATGAAAATGCCTTGGACTTATTTAAAAAATCAATTTTAAAAAATAAAATAGAAAAAATAAAAATAATTAATTGTGATTTAAAAGACCTGTGGGGAAAATATAATGAGAAATTTGATGGGATTATATTTAATCCGCCATATTTTAGTAAATCTTTAAAATCAAAAGACTCAACCAAAGATGCAAGGCACTCAGATGATCTAAACATGATAGTAGCTTCTCTTGTAAAAACTTTAAAATTTAAGGGTTCAATAAATATGGTATTTCCAGCAAATAGATTAGCTGAACTTATAAGTATTTTAAGGGCAAATAAACTTGAACCTAAGAGGCTTAAACTTGTGAGAAATACTGAAAATGCAGATGCAAAAATATTTTTAATAGAGGCCAAAAAGGGAGCAAATATTTCCTTAAAAATCGAAAGAGATTTAATTTTATATAGAGATGGAAAGATGACTGAAGATTTAATTAGTATTTATGGTGATGAAAGATGATTTATTTTTGTCCTAGCCCAATAGGAAATTTGAAAGATATAACTTTAAGAACATTGGAAGTTTTAAAAAGTGTTGATTATGTTGCCTGTGAAGATACGAGAATAGGTGGCAAACTTTTAAAACATTTTGAAATTGAAAAAAAACTTATACAATATCAAAAATTTAATGAAATAAAACAGTCGGAAAAATTAATAGAGCTGGCAAAAAAAAGCGATATAGCTTTAATAACAGATGCGGGTATGCCGGGCATAAGTGATCCAGGAGCTATACTTGTTAAAAGACTTATTGAAGAAAATATTGAATTTACAGTTTTACCAGGGCCAAATGCTGCTCTTACAGCTCTTGTTGCTTCGGGTCTCGATACGGAACATTTTTATTTTTATGGTTTTTTAGATTCAAGAGAGGGAAAAAGAGAAAAGGAACTTGAAAGCTTAAAAAATTTAAGGTCAAGTATTATTTTTTATGAAGCTCCTCACAGAATTATAAAAACTTTAAAATCCATTGAAAAAATTTTAGGGGACAGAAAAATTTCCCTTTCAAGGGAACTTACAAAAATTTATGAGGAAACTTTAAGAGGAAAGGTTTCAGAAATTTTAGAAGGACAAATAAAAGAAAAGGGAGAATTTGTTATAGTAGTTGAAGGCTCTAAGGAAGAAGAGGTTTTTACCCTTGATATAAAAGAAGAGCTTAGAAAATTAATAGATGAGGGAATGACAAATTCTCAAGCAGTAAAAGAAATTGCTGACAAGTTTAATTTAAAGAAAAATGCAGTTTATAAAGAGAGTTTAGACTTATGACTTATGAAAATTTAAGAGATCAGGTAAAAAATATAAATAGGTCCATTAAAGAAAAATATTCTGAAATTTTTTCAATGGAAAATTTAGAATTTAGAAATTTAATTATTGATAAGGTGGGCCAAATTTTAGATCTTGAAAAAATGAAAGAAGACCAACTTAAAAACTTTGGGAAATTAATTACAGTAGATGGTTCAGTAAACAGGGCAGGGGGCAATTATCCTCATTACATTGAACTTTATAGGGGATTAGGTCTTGGAACGGACAATTCAAGGCTTATAAAAAATATGGTTTATACCCCTATTCTTTCAGAAGAAAAAAATCAAAATGAAGATAAATCCAAAAAGCTTCTTGCAGAGATTGAACTTGAAACTGCAAGGGAAGCTGTGGAAAAATTTAAACCTCAAATTCTTATGATGGATGGAGGTCTTGTAAGATATTATATCTATGGGAAAGAAAAGCTTGAGCTTTTAATAAGTACAGCAAGGGAAAATAATACAGAGGTTTTCGGCCTTATTAAGGATATTAAAACGGATATTATATCTAAAGCCTTAAAATTTTCAAAAGATTTTTATGACAGGGAAATTCTTTTCGGCAGACTAAAGGTTGGAGAGGGAATTTTTATTAAAAATACTGTTAATGAAAAATTTAAAGATTATGGCTTCAGCTCTTGTTTTTTAAGGACCTCAAATTATCCTGGAGCTGTGGGAATAGATTTAGTTGATGGGACTGAAGAAAAGCTTAAAAAAATTGCAGACCTTGTTTATACTTTAACTCCAAAAGATTCAAGGGGAGTCCCTCTTTTAATAGATATAGTGGATAAGGAAGTTAAAATTACAGATGATATTTTAAATAAAATCTTGGAAAGTGAATTGGACAGACAATATTATGAAAGATTTTTTATTTCAGAAAGGGATAAGAGAAATTGAAAGATACTATGAAAGTTCTTGGAACCACCAGTAATACAAGTGTATTTATAGGTTCAAAAGACAGAAATTTTAGAATGAATGAATTTTTAATTGTTGATGATAAGGCTCAAGGACCTTTAATAGGAGAAATTATAGAAGCTCAAACTTACAACAAATTTATTCCCCTTGAAATAGGGGGAGATTTTGTAGATTCTTCAGTTATAGCATCTTTAACCGCCATGGGCTACGACCTTTCAAAAGATACAATTTATATTGGAAGGCTTAGACTTTTAAAAGAAGCCCTCTATCCAATTTTGGCGGGAAGTAGTGTTAGAATTCCTGAATTTGATGAAGTTAAAAATTTACTTACGCCTATCGATGAGGAAAAGGGACTTACTTTAGGAATTATAAAAAATACTGATGACCTATATCTTGGAAGCCCAGATAAATTTAAAAATTTACTTAAAACTTTTGAGGATGGAGAAATTCATGAACAAAGGGACCTGCCCTTTATTTTTAATTTCAGATCCATGCATGAATATCCTCACATTGGAATTTTTGGAGGATCAGGCTCTGGAAAGAGTTTCGGTTTAAGAGTTTTACTGGAAGAATTTATGAAAAAATCAATTCCCGGCCTTGTTCTTGATCCCCATTATGAAATGGATTTTTCAAATTTAACTGGAGAAGATTCCTTTGAAGATAAATTTATTTGTCTTACAGTTGGGGTTAATACAGGAATAAAATTTGAAGATTTAAGCCAGGGAGATTTGAAAATTTTACTTTCCAGCGTTTCAGAGCTTTCAGAATCCATGAACAATGCAGTTGATGTTTTGTTTAAAAGGGGAGAAAATATTGAAACTTTTAGAAAGAGGCTTGAGTATCTTATAGAAGCTCAAGATTTAGGAAAGGAAAAAATTGAAAAACTTCTTTCTACTGAAAAAGATCCGGACCAATACAACAAATATAACAAAATGCTGGACCTTTTTAATACCTATGATAAAAAAGTAAACAACGCTTCCCTGAGAGGTTTATCTTGGAGACTTAACAGTTTAATTTATTCAGGAATTTTTAACAGAGATATTTCTGAAATTGAAAAGGGTATAAAAAAGGGAAAACTTGTAGTAGTTCAAGGCTCAACAAAGATGATTTCAATTTTTAGCTCCTATGTTTTAAATAAACTTTACAGCCTTAGAAGGGATTATAGAGATTCATTAAATTTTGGAGAGGAAAAAAATTATTTTCCGCCCTTTATTATAGTTACAGATGAAGCTCACAACTTTGCTCCAAAAGCATGGAATCCGCCTTCTAAATCAATTTTAAGGGAAATATCCCAAGAGGGAAGAAAATACGGAGTATTTTTAATTCTTGCAAGCCAAAGGCCAACCCTTCTTGATGAAACTATAACAGCTCAATTAAATTCAAAATTTATTTTTAGAACCGTAAGGGCTTCAGACATTGATACCATAAGAGAAGAAACGGACATTTCTTCAGAAGAAGCCAAAAGACTTCCATATCTTACTAGTGGTGATGTATTTATTTCATCATCGCAACTGGGAAGGACTTCTTATGTGAGAATAAGGTATGCAAATACTGAAAGTCCTCATAAGGAAAATCCTTTTGATGAGTTAAATAAAATGAAAAATAAAGAAGTTGAAGATTTAATGGAAAAGATAAAAAATTATTTTCCAATAGATCTTAATAATATTTCAAATATTTTGGATAATTTGGAAAAACATTATAATTTGACTTTTTCAGAAAAGGATTTTAGAGATAAATTAAATGATTTAGTTGAAAAAGATATTTTGACAAAAGAAACAACTATTTTAGGGGACAGGTACAATCTTAAATAAAATGAATTTTTTTAGGCACCTATGTGCCTTTTTTTTATAAAAATTAAAAAAAATAAAAAATTACAGTAACACTTTAAATTGATTTGTGGTAAAATTACTTATAAATTTTTATTGGAGCTATTTTATGTCATATATTTTAAAAATTAACAGTTTTTTAAACTCCCTAGTTTGGGGTTATCCTTCACAAATATTACTTTTGGGAACGGGGATTTTTCTCATGTTTTCCAGTCATTTTATTGTTTTTAGAAAATTTCCTTTTATATTAAAAAATACTTTTGGAAAAATTTTTGAAAAAGTTGATAAAAAAGAGGGCTATATGACTCCCTTTCAAGCCGTTTCAACAGCCCTTGCTGCCACAGTGGGAACAGGTAATATTGCAGGAGTAACCCTTGCTATCACAACTGGAGGACCGGGAGCGATTTTTTGGATGTGGATTGCAGCTCTTGTAGGCATGACAACAAAAATGGCTGAAGTTAGTCTTGCTCTTGCAAGTTCAACAAGAAATTCAAAAAATGAAAAAGTTGGCGGACCTATGTATTATATTGAAAGGGGCCTTGGAAATAAATTTTTGGCAAAAACTTTTGCTTTTTTCGGCATGACTGCATGTTTTGGAATTGGATGCATGACTCAGGCAAACTCAATTACAAATAATATAAATTCCTATCTTAAGATTAACAAAAGCATAATAGGAATGGTCATTTGTTTTTTGTTAGGCCTTGTTCTTATTGGAGGAGTAAAAAGAATAGGAGAAATTGCTGAAAAAATTGTTCCTTTAATGGCTTTTATTTATATTTTAGGAGGTCTGGTTGTCCTATTTTTTTTAAGAGATAATATTTTAAATTCTTTTAAACTTATTTTTTCATCAGCCTTTACACCTCAAGCAGCTAGCGGAGGTTTTTTGGGATCTAACTTAAAACTTGCCATGAAGTCTGGAATTGCCAGGGGAGTATTTACAAATGAAGCAGGCCTTGGTTCAGCCCCTATTGCTCATGCAACTTCAAGTGCAGATCATCCTATTAAACAAGGTATGTGGGCTGTTTTTGAAGTTTTTATGGATACTATTGTAGTTTGTTCCATAACAGGCCTTGTAGTTATTTCATCTGGACTTTGGAAAACAAGTCAATATGAAGGAGCAGTCCTTACAGCTCAAGCTTTTAACTTAGGGTTTAATGGAGGCCACTATATAGTTAGTTTAGGTCTTATTCTTTTTGCTTTTACAACAATTATTGGTTGGTCTTATTATGGAGAAAAATGCAGCGAATATTTATTTAAGAAAGATATAGCAATACCCTTTAGGATTGTATACATCTCAGCGGCTTTTATAGGCTCTGTGGGAGGCTTAAAAGAGATATGGACACTTACGGATACCCTAAATGGAATGATGGCAATACCGAACCTTTTAGGCCTTATATTGTTAAGACGACCCTTTGAAAAATTAGTTAAGGATTTTTTTTGATAGCCCAGACAAAAAAAGGGAAGAAAATTTTGACTATATGAAATTTTTTAAATAGTTTTTATAAAAAAAAGTCTGTTGAATTTCAACAGACTTTTTTAATTTGTTTTTAAAATTATTTTGCTTCAAAAGGAAGTGGCTTTTCAGCTGTAAGTTCTATGTCATTCCATCCCCAGTGACTTCCGTCATCAGATACTAAGAATTTATATTGTTTAACCCTGTTATTAACAGGAAGATAAACATAAGAGAATAGCATTGGAATCATAGGTGCTTCATCGTTTAAAGCTTTTTCAAATTCATGATAAGCTTCAAGTCTTACCTTATCATCAAGAGATTCATTAGATGCAATTTTCTTTAAAGCACTTTCAAGTTTTTCAGAAGTGTATCTTTGCATATTGAAAGGTGCCTCTGCTCCGTATAAGCTTGAAGGATCTGGGTTTGAAGCCATACCAAAAGCTGCAAAGAATACATCAATTCCTGGATCATCAGCTTCAACTCTGTCATAGAAATTATTTATATCTAAAAGTCTTCCATCAACAAGTTTTGCGTCTAAACCTATTTCTTTAAATTGTTGCAAGTAATATTGAGCAAGAGGTTCAGAAAGTTCAGTTCCACTCATAGAAGCTACATTAATTGTAAGTTTTTCTCCCTTTGGATTTTCTCTTAAACCGTCATTGTCAGTATCTTTATATCCTGCATCATCAAGTAATTTTTTAGCCTTATCAAGATCGTATTCATATCCTTTTATACTTTCATCATGAAGTTTTCCATATAGAGGAACAACAGGTCCTGTAGCTCTTCCTCTTAATCCATAATAGAATTTTTCGCCTATAGAATCTTTATCGATTGCATAACCCATAGCTTGTCTTAAATTAACATCAGCCATTTTAGCATTAGGATCAACTACAACTTTATTTGCTGCTGAATCCCATTTACCAAGTTTAAAGCCCATGTATGACATATAAAGCTCTTGGTGACCTGCAAGTTTAATGTTGGTTAAATCTTTAAGGTCGTTATATACATCTGCACCTATGTTTAGATATATATCAAAGTCTCCAGCTTTTATTGAAGCTACAGTTTGAGAAACTGGTAAAATTTTAATTTCAAGATTTTTAACTTTAGGAGCACCGTAGATATAGTGTTCGTTTGCTACATAGGTAACACTTTCACCAGGAACTACTTTTGTTATTTGATATGGACCATAAGAAAGTGGTTTTTTTCTTATAGCATCAGATTCAAATAATTTTGCCATAGGAATTCCTTCAACTTGTTTAGCATTTGAGAATTCACTTATAATTCCACCGCCCCAAAGGATAGATGGAGTAAATTCTTTAAAGTGAATAATAAGCTTTGAATCGCTTACTCTTTCAAGTCCTGAAATTTTATCAGCTTTCTTTTGGTTATATTCTACTATTCCTTCGACATTTTTAAGATCAGAATTAAATCTTGGTGATTTTGATGCAATAATAAAATCTTGGTTAGCAGTGATTTCATAAGTTTTAATTATGTCATCAGTTGTTACTGTATCACCATTTGACCATTTGAAATCAGGATTAATTTCAAGAGTAGCAGTTTTTGCTTTTTGGTCAAATGAAAGATTGATCGGAGTAGTTTTATCATTTGTTATAAGTTTTAATTCATCATCAATAGGAAATGCTCCTGCCATAGTATTTTGCATAAGCATCCAGTCATTATTATCAGAATATAAGAATGGGTGCAAAATACCCTTAAATGGTGAGTCACTTATTAAAGCAACTTTTAGAGTTTGAGTTGAGCCATCAATAGCATCTCCTTCATTTTCTATAACTTCCGGGAATTTACTTGTGTCTGCAGATTTGCCTTCGCTTGAAGCGGGACCGCAGGCAGTCAGTAACATGGCAAGTCCAAGAAAAAGAGATACTTTCTTTAGGATTTTTTTCATAATATACCTCCTGTTATCCTAATCTTTGTCTTGCATCAGAAGCACGACGCAGTGCTTGACCGATGTAATTTATACACAGCATCATAAACAATATAAGTAAAGATGCGGGTACCCATACAAATAATTTACTTTGAATAATTTCAGGTCTTCTTGCAAGAGCAATAAGAGTTCCAAGTGAAGGAACATTGGCAGGAAGCCCGAAACCTAAAAAGGAAAGTGTTGTTTCTATACCGATATTGCCTGCAAGGGCAAGAGTTGAATCAACAATTATGATTGAAGAAATATTTGGAAGTATTCCATTAAACATAATTTTTAAATCACTTGTTCCCAAAGTCTTTGAAGCATTTACATAATCACGTTTAAACTCATATTAGACCTCATAATCAAACTTAAAATGTTTATAGCAAGTGCATCTTACAAAATGTCCTTCACTTACTTCATGTAAGCTTGTATTTTCTTCGTGAGCTTCTTTTGGAATCCAAGGAATACGAGGAGCAAATCTGCAGCCATTTCTTGGTAAATTTTTAAGAGTAGGAACCATTCCTTGAATAACATGAAGATCTTCAGACTCAGAATCTTTTTGGGGAATTGAATTTAAAAGAGATCTTGTGTAAGGATGTAAAGGATTTTTAAAAAGTTCTTTAACTTCTGCAAGCTCAACAATTTCGCCAGCATACATAACAGCTACACGATCTGCCATTTGTGCAACAACACCAAGGTCGTGAGTGATTAAAATAATACCTGCATGAATTTCATTTTGAATATCAAGCATAAGGTCCAATATTTGCGCTTGAATCGTTACATCAAGAGCAGTGGTAGGCTCATCAGCAATCATGATCTTAGGTTTACAAGCAAGAGCAATAGAAATAATAACTCTTTGTCTCATACCTCCTGAAAGCTGGTGGGGAAATTGCCTCATAATTCTTTTAGGATTTTCAATTCCTACACGAGTCAGCAACTCTTCAACTCTTTCTAAACGTTGTTTTTCATCTAAATCAGTATGATAAATAAGTGCTTCTTCAATTTGAGCACCTATTCTTTGAAGAGGATTAAGAGCTGAAAGAGGATCTTGAAAGATCATCCCGATTTTTCCGCCACGTATTTTGTTATATTCATCCTCACTATTTTCCAATATGTTTTTACCTTCAAAAATAACTTGCCCGCTTACACGAGTATAGTTAAAATCATGAAGACCCATAATTGTAGTTGCAAGAGTAGATTTACCGCAACCGGATTCTCCTACAATTGCAAGAACTTCATCAGAATATAGGGACAAATTTACATCATCAACAGCATCGTAATACTCATCGCCAATTCTAAAGGCCGTATGAAGGTCTTTGGTTTCCAGTAATACTTCTTTGTCCATTATATAACTCCATTCTGTTTTATATATTGTATCTATTATATCATTTTTACTAAAGTTAAAATATAGCATTAATATGCAAATACTCTGTTATAATGAAATTAATTTCACTTTAGCATGATACACTTTATTTAATTATAAATTTAAATCTATCATTAATCAATTAAGCATAGTAATAGGTTAAAAGCTTTTTCATAAAAAATTTAAATTATAAATAAATTTTAAATAATATTTTACTTTAAATTGATAGCAATGTTAAGTAGAAATTTGCTAAAAACAAAAAAATATAAAAAAATTATTTTTTTAAAATTAATAAAATTGCATAATGTTATTTTTGCAAATATAATATTAGAAAAGGAGTGATGAAAATGGAACAAAACATCTACCTTGACAAGGAAAGCCTAAATGAGGCGAAAACCTTAGTGGAAAGTCTTGGTGAATCTCTTTAACTTATCTGAATTAAAAGAAAAAGTTAAAGAATTAAATAAACTTCAAATGGAGCCTGATTTTTGGAATGATGGACAGAAAGCTCAAAAAATAATAAGAGAAAGCAATCACTATAATTCAAAAATTGAAAAGTACAATAAAATTATGAAATTAATAGAAAGTGCCGAAGATTATTTAACTCTTATGGAAATTGAGGAAGATTATTCTGCCTATGATGAATTTAAAAATCAGCTGAATGAAATTGAAAAAGAAGCAAATGAATTTAAACTTGAAACAATTTTAAACGGTGAATATGACGGAAATGATGCAGTTCTTTCAATTCATGCAGGAGCAGGAGGAACAGAAGCTCAAGATTGGGCGGATATGCTTCTTAGAATGTATACAAGATATGCAGAAAGAAAAGGGTTTTCTGTTGAAGTACTGGATATTTTAAAAGAAGATGAAGCTGGAATAAAATCAGCAACTCTTTTAATAAAAGGGGACAATGCCTATGGATATTTCAAAAGTGAAAAGGGAGTCCATAGACTTGTAAGAATATCTCCCTTTGATGCAAATAAAAGAAGGCACACATCTTTTTCATCTGTTGATGTGTTTCCGCAACTTGATGAAGTTAACGACATAGATATAAAGGCGGAAGATTTAAAAATTGACACTTATCGCTCAAGTGGAGCAGGAGGTCAACACGTAAACACAACAGACAGTGCAGTAAGAATTACACACATTCCCACGGGAATTGTAGTTCAGTGTCAAAATGAAAGAAGCCAAATTCAAAATAGGGAAACCGCAATGAATATGTTAAAGGCAAAATTAATTGCCCTTGCAGAAGAGGAACAAAAAGAAAAAATTGACGATCTTCAAGGAAATTATTCGCAAATAGCTTGGGGTTCTCAAATAAGATCTTATGTTTTTCAACCATACACCATGGTAAAAGATCATAGAACATCAACAGAAGTCGGAGACATTAACAGAGTTATGGATGGAGATTTAGACGACTTTATATATAGTTACCTTCAATCAAAGGTAAAATAATAAATTAAACCTTAACATTTTTTGTTAAGGTTTTTTAAATAAAACAAAAATGCTTCACGTAGAGCATAAAAAATATTTATAAAAAATATAAATAAAACATTTGACAAAAAAGAATAAATCGTGTATATTAGTTAAGTATTTAAAGAAGAAGTCCGCTTCTCACCTTACGCTTAGGGTTTAAGGTTATTTTAAAATATTCTTTGGATTATTTTTATTTTTGCGGGCTTATATGCCCGTTATTTTTTTATGGAGGTGCTTAGAAATTAAAGAGCTTCAAATTAATGAAGAAATTAGAGATAAGGAAGTACGACTTATTGATGCTGACGGCAATCAATTAGGTGTCGTTGCTACCGGACGTGCTATTGAGATGGCAATTGATAAGAAACTTGATCTTGTTAAGGTTGCGCCACAGGCAAAACCACCTGTTTGTAAAATTATGGATTATGGAAAATACAGATACGAGCTTATCAAGAAGGAGAAAGAATCAAGAAAAAAACAACATGTTATAAGTATAAAGGAAATGAGACTTACTCCGAGCATTGAACATCACGACTTGAATACTAAGGCCAACAGAGTAAAAGAATTTCTTTCAAAAGGCGATAGAGTAAAGGTTTCTGTACGTTTTAGAGGTAGAGAAATGGGTCATACTGAAATTGGAAGAGAAGTTCTTGATAAGTTTGTTGAACTTGTTTCTGAGTACGGTGTTGTAGATAAAAAGCCAAAAATGGAAGGCAGAAACATGACTATGTTTTTGTCTCCAATTACAGATAAAGAAAATTAAGGAGGAATATCATGGGTAAGATGAAAACTCACAGAGCGTCTGCTAAGAGATTTAAAAGAACAGGCTCAGGTAAAATAAAAAGATTTTTTGCTTATAAAGGACATTTAACAGGCAAGAAAACACAAAAGAGATTAAGAAAATTAAGAAAGTCCGCAATAATTTCTAAGGGAGACCAAAAGAGAATCAATAATATGATTCCTTAATGATGGAGGTTAAAAATGGCAAGAATTAAAAGAGGCGTAAACGCCAGAAAAAGACATAAAAATATTTTAAAGCAAGCTAAGGGTTATTTCGGTGCAAAATCAAAATTATTCAGACCGGCTAACCAAGCTGTTATGAAATCTTTAAGCTATGCTTATATTGGCAGAAAGCAAAGAAAAAGAGATATGAGAAAACTTTGGATTACAAGAATTAATGCCGCTTGCAGAATTAACGGTATAAGCTATTCAAAGTTTATAAATGGTCTTAAAAAACAAAATGTTGAAATTAACAGAAAAATGTTATCAGAGCTTGCAATCAATGATCCTTCAGGATTTGCAAAGATTGCTGAACTTGCAAAAAATAACTAATAAAAATTACTGCTTAATAGGCAGTTTTTTTATTGTGTTTTTTAATTTAAACAAGTGATAAAATAGGGATATGAAAAAATTTTACGAAAAATTATCAAAAAATCCTCCAATATTATTAGGAATATCTTTTGTCTTTGTAATTTTATTGGGTGCAGTTCTTCTTACTTTGCCGATTTCTACAAAAAACGGAGAGGGAGTCAGTTTTGTAGATGCGCTTTTTACAGCAAGCTCTGCGACGGCGGTAACAGGACTTACAACTTTAAACACTCAGCTAACCTGGTCAGCCTTTGGAAATGTTGTGATAATTTCCTTAATACAAATAGGCGGTCTTGGTACTATGACAATATTTTCCATTGGAGTGGTCCTCTTAGGGAAAAAAGTTTCTTTGCAGCAGAGACTTATAATTCGTGAGCAATTAAATATAAGTTCTATGAAGGGGATTGTAAGATGGCTTTTATATGTTACAAAAATAACTTTTTTAATTGAATTTATAGGAGCAAGTTTACTTTCTTTGGCCCTCGTTCCAATGTATGGATTAAAAAAGGGAATTTTATTTTCACTTTTTCATTCAATTTCAGCCTTTTGTAATGCGGGATTTGACTTGTTTGGTGATAGTTTAGCTCCTTTTTACAACAATTATTATGTAAGTCTTATTATTTGTTTTCTTGTAATATTGGGAGGTCTTGGTTTTTTAGTTTTTCTTGATATTTACGAGACAAGAAATTTTAAATATTTAAAACTTCATTCAAAGGTAGTTATAATATTTTCTATAGGACTTTTAATTTTCGGTACAATAATAACTTTAGTTCTTGAATGGACAAATAAGGATACAATAGCTTTAATGAACTTTCCTCAGAAAATTTTGGCAAGCTTTTTCCAATCAACTGTAACGAGGACAGCGGGTTTTTATTCTGTTGACATAGGAAAGGTTCATGATGCAACGGCTTTTTTATATATAATTCTCATGTTTATAGGAGGAAGCCCTGCATCAACAGCAGGTGGACTTAAAACTACAACATTTGCAATTTTAATTTTTGCAACTTACTTTACTTTAAAAGGAGAAAAGGAAACTGTTGTATTTAAAAGAACCATATCAAGACAGACGGTTATAAGGGCTCTTACTGTAGTAATAGTATCACTTGGAGTAGTTATTATAGTTGCTCTTACAATAACAATAATAGAAACGGACAGATTTAAATTTTTAGATATTTTATTTGAAACGGTATCGGCATTTGGAACTGTAGGAATGTCACGAGGAATAACATCGGATCTTTCTACAGCATCAAAACTTATAATTTCATTTACAATGTTTACAGGAAGAGTTGGGCCGGCAACTCTTGCAATGGGATTATTAAAAACAAAAAAAACTTCAATAAAATATCCTGAAGGAAATATATTAGTAGGGTGAAAAAATGAAATCATATGTTATTTTTGGTTGTGGAAGATTTGGATCGGCAATTGCAAAAACTCTTGTTGATCTTGGAAATGAAGTAATGATAGTTGATGAAGATATGAGTAAACTTGAAACAATAGCAGATAATGTTACAACTGCTATACAAGCGGATCTTTTAGATGAAGCTGAAACATCTTCAATAGGTTTAAATAATTTTGACGGAGCTGTAGTTGCTATAGGCTCAAATTTCGAAGCGGCAATAATGGCAACAGTACTTGCTAAAGAAGCGGGGATTCCATATATTGCAGTAAAAGCTGTAAGTAACAGACAAGGCCTTATACTTAAAAGGGTAGGGGCTACAAAGGTTATTTATCCTGAAAGAGATATGGGAATAAGAGTTGCAAGAGATCTTAGCAAATCAAAATTAGTTGATTATATTGAACTTGGTTCAAATTATTCCATTGCAAAATTTGATTCGCTTCCTGAGTGGTGGAATAAAAGTTTAATAGATTTAAATTTTAGAAAAAAATATAAAGTTACAGTTCTTGCAATGGAAAGAAAAGAAGATGGGAATTTGGTTGATCCAAGTCCTGACACTATAATTAAAAAAAACGATGTTCTTGTTATTATAGGTCATGTTGAAAATTTACAAAAACTTGAAAAAAAAGCAATAAAAGAAGAAGAAAAAATTTAAAACTTGGGTATACTAATAACGAGGTGATTAAATGATAACACTTGAATCAATTGATTATGTAATTAACATGACAGGCGCAAGCTATGATGATGTAAGAGTTGCTCTTCTTGAAGCTGACGGAAATGTAGATAAAGCAATTAAATTAATAAATGAAAGAGGGCAAGGTACAAAGACTAAAGAAGAACAAAAAGAAGAAGAAAAAGACGGAAAAAGTTGGAGAGAATATACAAGTAAGACAATTGGACACGTTCAACAATCTTTAGATGAAATTCTTGATGGCATTAAAGATATTTTAAAAAAGGGAAATGCAAGAAAACTTTTAATTGAAAAAGATGGAGAAACGGTGCTTTCTCTTTCCTTAACAGTTTCAGCAATAGGATTTGTTATAAATCCCATAGTTGCCATATTAGGAGTTGGAGCAGCTTTAACAAGCGAATATGATTTTAAAATAATAATGGAAGATGGTTCAACAATTGATGTCAAAGAATACATTAAAAACAAAAAAGAGGACATCGAAAATAAAGTTGATGAAAAAGTTGAAGATTTGAAAAAAGAAGAAAACAAAGAAGACGATCAAATAATCATTGATGCTGGAGAAGAAGAATCTCAAAAGAAAGAAAAATAAAAT
>NZ_AWXB01000043.1 GCF_000478985.1 Peptoniphilus sp. BV3C26 | reverse complement strand
TCTTGAAGATTTTGAAAAACTTGATCTTAGAGTCGCAACTATTGAATCTGTTGAAGATCATCCTAATGCAGATAAGCTTTATATTTTAAATTTAAAGTTAGGCCAAGAAAAAAGAACCATAGTTTCTGGCATTAAAGATTACTATAAAAAAGACGACTTAATAGGCAAGCAAATAATTATAGTTGCAAACCTAAAACCTATTAAATTAAGAGGAGTGGAATCAAAGGGCATGCTTCTTGCAGCAAAAGATAAAAATGGTAATTTATCCCTTGCAAGTCTTATGGACAAAATAGAAGACGGAGTAAGTTTAGGTTAAATTATTATGATAGATTCACACGCCCACTTAGATGATGAAAAGTTTGATCTTGATAGAGAAGAACTTATTAACAATTTAAAAGAAAACGGAATTGACAGAGTTTATAATATAGGAGCCGACATTATAAGCTCTGAAAATTCTGTAAATCTTGCAAATAAATATGATAATATTTTTGCAGTAGTTGGAGTTCATCCCCATGAAGCAGACTCTTATGATGAAAAAATTGAAAAAAGACTTGAAGAACTTGCAAAAAATGAAAAAGTAGTTGGGATAGGAGAAATAGGTCTCGATTATTACTATGACAATTCACCAAGGCAAGTTCAAAAACAAGTCTTCAAAAGGCAAATAGATTTGGCCGCAAAATTAAAACTTCCAATTATAATTCATTCAAGAGATGCCCATAAAGATACCTTTGATATTTTAAAAGAAGGCAAAGAAAAGTACCCTTCTCTAAAGGTCCTAATCCACTGTTACAGCTCAAGTGTCGAAATGATGAGGGAATATATGAAGCTTGGGTTTTACATCGCTCTTGGAGGGGCTGTGACCTTTAAAAACGCAGTTACACCTAAGGAGGTTGCTAAGGAAGTTCCCCTTGAAAGACTTTTACTTGAAACGGACTGTCCCTATATGGCACCAGTTCCCCTTAGAGGAAAGAGAAATGAGCCTATGTTTATGAAATATACAGCAAAAGAAATTGCAGCTTTAAGAAATATAGACGTAAAAGATCTTGTAAAACAAACAGATAAAAATACTTTGGAGTTTTATCATGATTAAAGAAGTAATAGTAGTTGAAGGAAAAGACGATATTACAAAGGTAAAAAGTGCCATTGATTGTGAAGTAATAGCAACTCATGGTTTTGGCTACGGGAAAAAACTTATAAATACCCTTAAAAGTATAAATAAGAGAAGGGGTATAATCATTTTTACTGATCCAGATTATATGGGAGAAAAAATAAGAAGAGATTTAACAAAAAATATTCCTGGAGCAAAACAAGCCTATCTTCCAAGACATTTAAGCCTTAAAGGAACAAACGTAGGAGTGGAAAATGCAAGGGAAGAAGACATAAGAGAGGCTCTTTTAAATGCTAAACCCCTTACTGAACAATATGAAGAAATTTTTCAACTGAAAGACCTGTATAAATATGGACTTTTAGGAAATGAAGACTCTTCATATAAAAGAGAAAAAATTTGCGAAAAGTTAAAAATAGGTCATGCAAACGGAAAAATTTTGCTAAAAAGATTAAATAGTTTTAAAATAAGTGTGGAAGAACTTGAAAATGCACTGAAAGAGGTGGAACAATCGAAAGACTATTTAAACCGAAAATAGTTTCGGAAATTTTAAAAAAATATGGCTTCAGATTTACAAAAAGCCTGGGACAAAATTTTCTAATAGATGGAAATATTGTAAGAAAAATTGCAGATACAGCCGGCATAGATGAAAATTCAAATGTTCTTGAAATAGGACCGGGGATAGGCACCTTAACTGAGGAAATGGCATTAAGAGGGGCAAATATTTTATCTGTAGAAATAGATGAAAATTTAAAAGAAATTCACAAAGAAACTCTAAATTATGATAATGTAGAAGTAGTATTCCAAGACTTTTTAAAAATGGATCTTGGAATTTTAAAAGAGCACTTTAAAGATAAACCTATAAAAGTTGTGGCAAATCTTCCCTATTATGTAACAACGCCGATTTTAACAAAACTTCTTGAATATGAAGGAAATATTGAATCTATAACGGTAATGGTACAAAAAGAAGTTGCAGACAGATTTACGGCAAAAGTTGGAACTAAAGATTATGGGTCCCTTACAGTTTTCATAAACTACTATGCAGATGCCAAGTATGAATTTTCAGTTCCAAAAACTGTCTTTATGCCAAAGCCTCGTGTTGACAGCGGGGTGGTAAAATTTAAACTTAAAAATAAAAGGGAAGAAATAGATAAGGAAAAAATGTTTAGAATTGTAAGAGCATCCTTCTCAAAAAGGAGAAAAACAATATTAAACGCCCTTTCAACTTACGGTTTTAATTTAGACAAGGTGCAAATAAAAGAAGCTCTTAGTCTTTCGGGAATAGATCCTGAAAGAAGGGGAGAAACGTTAAGCCCGGAAGAATTTATGGTACTTGCTATAAATTTTCCTGATTGGAGGTAATCAATTGGAAAAAAATTTAAAAGAAAAAATAAATGAATTTTCACAAGATGAAAAAATGTTAAATCAACTTTCAGGTATTTTCAAAATACTTGGAGATCCTACAAGGCTTAGAATAATCTATGCTCTTTCTTTCGGACCCCAATGTGTATCAGATATAGCTGAACTTTTGGAAATGAGTCAATCTTCAATTTCCCATCAACTGTCTTTACTTAAATTTACAGACCTTGTTCAACTGAAAAAAGACGGAAGAAAAAATTATTATTCCCTTGATGATGAACATGTTTTAAGACTTTTTGAAGACGGTCACCAACATGTAAAACATAAAATAGTGAATAAATAAAAAATAAAAGGGTAAAAATAAAAGGGTAAAAATAAAAGGGTAAAAATAAAAGGGTAAAAATAAAAATGGAGGTTATATTATGGATAAAGTAAAAGTTTATACTTCAAATACTTGCCCTTATTGCACAATGGCAAAAGAATATTTGAAGGACAGAAATATTGAATTTGAAGAAAAAAATGTTCAAACAGATAAGGAAGCAAGAAGTGAACTTATGAACATGGGTTACACTGGAGTTCCAGTAATAATTATTGATGGACAAGAAATCGTAGGCTTTGATAAAGCTAAACTTGATACAATTTTGGACAAATAATAAAAAATAAAAATGCGAGCTTACCTTAAGCTCGTTTTTTTGTATTGAATTTTTGTAAAATATTATATTAAAACTTGCAAAACAATTAACTTTATAGTAAAATAGGCAAGTAAATTTAATAGGCAAATGCCAAAATTACAAGGGGCTTATAAATTAAGCCTTTTTATAAACCGTTTATGGAGGTGTTTTAGATGGCAGACCGCGTTGTTCTTGAGTGCACAGAGTGTAAACAAAGAAACTATGTAACGTATAAGAACAAAAAAACTAATACTGAAAGATTGGAAATGAAAAAGTATTGTAAGTTCTGTAAGAAACATACAAACCACAAGGAAACAAAATAAGGAGGATTTTATGGCACAACCTGCTGTTAAAAAAACAGAAGAAAAGAAAAGCGTAGGAAAATATTTACGTGGTGTTAAGTCCGAATTTAAAAAAGTTGTTTGGCCTACAAAAGACCAAGTAATTAAATATTCCATTGTTGTTATTGTTACAAGTATCATTACAGCTTTGATTCTTTCAGCTTATGATGAAGTAGTTTATTTCCTTATGAAACTTATTGTAGGTAAGTAGAATGTCAGAAGACTTAAATAGGGAAGATAAGGCTAAATGGTACGTAATCCACACTTATTCAGGTCATGAAAATAAAGTAAAGGCAAATATGGAAGCCATGGTGCAAAATAGAAAAATGGAAGATGTTATTTTTGACATCCAAGTGCCCATGGAAGAATATGTGGAGAAGAAAGATAACAAGGAAAAAGTAAAAGAGAGGAAATTATTCCCTTCTTATGTACTTGTTAAAATGATTATGAATGACGAATCCTGGTATCTTGTAAGAAATACAAGAGGTGTTACAGGATTTGTAGGGCCAGGATCAAAACCTGTTCCCCTTTCAGATGAAGAAGTTCTTGCACTTGGAGTTGCAGATAAAAAAGAATTTTTCGGAAATTATGAAGTGGGAGAAAATGTTAAAATTGTTTCAGGTCCCTTTAAAGACTTTGTGGGAGAAATAAGATCCATGTCTTATGACAAGGGCAAAGTTGAAGTAATCGTTTCAATGTTCGGAAGAGATACAAGCGTAGAACTTGATTTCAATCAAATTTTAAAGATTTAAAGAATGAAAAAAGTGGGAGGGTAACTCCGCTAAACCACAGGAGGTAAAAAATGGCAAAGAAAGTCATAGCGTTAGTAAAATTACAAATACCTGCAGGAAAGGCAACTCCGGCACCGCCGGTAGGTACTGCTCTTGGTCCTCATGGTGTTAACATTATGCAATTCACAAAAGAATTTAACGCAAAAACACAAGATCAAGCAGGAATGATTATTCCTGTAGTATTAACAGTATATCAAGACAGATCATTTACTTTTATAACTAAGACTCCACCAGCTGCAGTTTTAATTAAAAAGACTATCAATCTAAACTCAGGTTCAGGAGAACCTAACAAGAAAAAAGTTGGAAAAATTACAAAAGCACAACTTGAAGAAATTGCAAAGACAAAAATGCCTGATTTAAATGCGGCAAGTCTTGAATCAGCAGTTAGTATGATAGCAGGAACTGCAAGAAGTATGGGTGTTGAAGTTATTGATTAAGTGGGAGAAATTTTTCGCTAAAACCACAAGGAGGTAAATATGCCAAAAAGAGGAAAAAATTATTTAGAGAGCTTAAAATTATATGAAAAATCAAAATTATATGATGCTGAAGAAGCTCTTGAAATCGTACAAAAAACAGGAAAAGCAAAATTTGATGAAACAGTTGAACTTGCAATGAGACTTGGAGTAGATCCAAGACATGCCGATCAACAAGTAAGAGGTACAGTAGTACTTCCTAACGGTACAGGAAAAAGCATAAGAGTTCTTGTACTTGCAAAAGGACCTAAGGTTCAAGAAGCACTTGATGCAGGGGCTGATTATGCAGGTGGAGATGAATATGTAGAAAAAATTCAAAAAGAAAACTGGTTTGAATTTGATGTTGTTATAGCAACACCTGACATGATGGGCGTTGTAGGTAAAATCGGTAGAGTCTTAGGACCTAAGGGATTAATGCCTAACCCAAAATCAGGCACAGTTACTTTTGAAGTAGCAAAAGCGGTTAACGATACAAAAGCAGGTAAAATTGAATACCGTGTAGATAAAGCCGCTATTATTAATGTACCAATAGGAAAAGTTTCCTTCGGAACTGAAAAACTATCAGAAAACTTTAAGGCAATTGTTGCAGCAGTTATAAAGGCAAAACCAGCAGCTGCAAAGGGACGTTACCTAAAAAGCGTAACAATTTCCACAACAATGGGCCCTGGTATTAAAATAAACGGTCAAAAATTAATGGAAAACTAAAACACTTAAAAGGCACCTTAAAAGGTGTCTTTTTTTTACTTTTTTTACTTAAAGAAAAAATAAAAATGATTTTTACATAGAAAAAGCCATCAATCTTGATGGCTTTTTAATGGTCTGATTTAAGACCGGCACCGCACATGGGTATTAGAACTTCTTTAAGGGGACCAAAAGTTTCAATGTAATTTAAATAGCCGGCATAATTTGCAGCACTGGTGTGCTCACAATAAATTCCATTTTTAGCAAGAAAGCGCCTTGCCTCTAAAATTTTGTCCTCCCTTGCATGAATAAACTTAACCTTATATTTTTTAGCAAGCCTTAAAATCTCTTCATCTCTTTTAGGCTGACCAATTGCAATTCCTTCAGCAAAAGTTTTTTTAGGTTTAACTTCATAATAGCTATCCATATTTCTTTCCCTAGCCTGTAAAAGAGGATCACAGTTTTCCGATTGAACTCCTATAATGTTTGGAAATTTTTCAATAATACCGCTAAATAAAAGATCCTCAAGACCATAGATAATTCCTAAAAAAAGAGTTCCATTTCCCACAGGAACTAAAATATTTTCAGGAATTCTACCAAGTTCTTCATAAGTTTCATAAATATAAGTTTTAGTGCCTTCATAGAAAAAAGGATTATAAACATGATTTGCATAATAAATTTTTTCTTCCTTAACTTTTTTTCTAGCAGCATCAGCACAATTATCTCGAGAACCGGGAATAATATTTATTTTTGCTCCATGAGCTTTAATCATATTTATTTTTTGAGGAGAAGTTCCCTCGGGAACAAAAATTTCACACTGGATATTTGCCCTTGCACAGTAGGCTGCAACAGAATTTCCAGCATTTCCAGAGCTATCTTGAATTACTTTTTTTACACCGATGGATTTTGCATGAGAAATTAAAGCTGCTGCACCCCTGTCTTTAAAAGATAGGGTGGGCATAAAATAATCCATTTTTAATAAAACATTGTCATTTAATTTTACAATGGGACTTAAGCCCTCTCCAAGGCTTACAATTTGGTCTTCTTCCTTATTTGCCATAAAATTTATATAGCGAAAAATTGACCAATCATTTTTTTTAATCTTATTTAAATCAAACTTTTCTTTTTTGTATTTTAAATTAAAAAGTCCGCCACAAGAACAATTTGCTTCTAAAGTATCTATGGGGTAAATTTTATGACACTTACTACACTCAAATTCCATACTTCCTCCTAAATTATCTTCCTATAAAAATAGCTCCCTTAAGGAGCTTAAATTAATTTTCTTTTAAAATATCAACAATTTTTTTTGCCGCTTGTCCATCTCCATAAGGATTTACTGCATGGGCCATTTCTTTATAAACTTTTTCATCATTTAATAAAGTTTTTACAGCCTCATAAACATTTTTATATTCAGTTCCCACAAGTTTTGCAGTACCTGAAATTACACCTTCCATTCTCTCTGTTTCATCCCTTACAACAATAACAGGTTTTCCAAGAGCAGGTGCCTCTTCCTGTATTCCTCCAGAATCAGTAACAAGAAAAGAAACTTTTCCCATTAAATTTGAAAAAGGTAAGTAGTCAAGAGGCTCAATTAAATGAATTTTTTTATTATCTTTAAAAACACTTTTTGCAATTTGTCGAACCTTGGGATTTAAATGAATAGGAAAAATAACCTGAGCATTTTCATCTTCATTTACTGCATCTAAAACAGCCTTAAAAATATTTTCCATAGGCTGTCCTAAATTTTCTCTTCTATGACAAGTCATAAGTATTATTTTTTTATTAAAATCAATTTCATTTAAAAGAGAATTTTCAAATTTATAATTTTTATCTACGGCATAATGAAGAGCATCAATTACAGTATTGCCTGTAATATAAATATTTTTATCGGAATAACCTTCCTTTAAAAGATTTTCTCTGTTTGCATTAGTGGGGCAAAAATTATAATCAGCAAGAACTGAAACGAGTTTTCTATTTGCTTCTTCAGGATAGGGGGAATGAAGATTAAAACTTCTAAGGCCCGCTTCCACATGACCGATTTTTACATTTTGGTAAAAAGCAGCAAGAGCTCCTGCAAAAACAGTAGTAGTATCTCCTTGAATTAGAAGGACACTTGGCTTGTAATCTTTTATTACGTCTTCAAGGCCTATTAAAGATTTAGTTGTAATTTCCGTAAGACTTTGACCGGATTTAAAAATATTTAAATCGTAGTCGGGAACTATATTGAAAATTTTTAAAACCTGATCCAACATATCCCTATGTTGGGCAGTAACACAAACCTTTGAATCTATATTTTGCCTTTTAAGCTCTTTAACAATAGGAGCCATTTTAATAGCTTCAGGTCTTGTTCCGAAAACTGTTAGAACTTTCATTTTTCCTCCTTGTTTTTAAACATGCCCTTGGCATAGGCAAGTACAAATATAAATAAAATTATAATTACCGAACTTATTATGCCTATTATAGGATCGAAATCGCTTATTACATTTGCAAGAACTCCAAATATAATGGAAATTGTGTATAGAATTAAAACTGTCTGTCTTTGACTTAAACCTAAAGCTAACAACCTGTGGTGAAGATGACCCTTGTCAGCTTCTGAAATTTTTTTGCCAGATAAAAATCTTCTTATCATGGCAAAAGTCGTATCAAAAACAGGAACACCTAAAACTAAAACAGGGACAAAAATCGTAAGAGCAGTTGCATATTTCATTACTCCCTGAACAGAAATATATGAAAGCATAAAACCTAAAAACAAGGCTCCAGTATCTCCCATAAATATCTTTGCCGGATTAAAATTATAGGGCAAAAATCCAAGAGCTCCACCGGCAACAATAGCAGAAAGAAGGGCAACAGTAATTAAATCCATCTTCAAAGCTATAAACATAAGAGATAAGGCACAAATTCCACTTACACCAGCAGCAAGACCATCAAGACCGTCAATTAAATTGACAGTATTTGTAATTCCCACAATCCAAAAAATCGTAAGGGGTACTGAAAGATATTCAAGCCAAATTACATTTTCCATGTGGCTTAAAAAAGAACCCTTTAGAAAATTTGTAAAAAATTCAATTCTCGAGCCGCCTAAAACTAAAATAATAGCCGCAGAAATTTGAAACAATATTTTCATTTTTGGACTTAAGCCCACCTTATCATCAATTAAGCCTGAAATTAAAATGAGGCTTGAGGAAGCAATAAGATAAAAGAGATCTTTTTTGTCTCTTAAAAATATAAGAAGACAAATAATTACTCCAAGATAAATTGCAGTACCTCCTGCAAGGGGCATGGGCTTTTTGTGCATTCTTCTGTTATCTTTAGGTATATCCATAAAACCTAAAACCGGTGCAAGTTTAATTGCAACCGGCGTAAATAGTAAACTTATAATAAATGATATTAAAAAGGGTACAATAATTTTCTGCATTATTTCTCCTATTTTGTTCCGAAAATTCTATCTCCTGCATCACCAAGACCAGGTAAAATATATCCATGGTCATTTAGGCATCTGTCAACTGCTGCAAGATATAAATCAACATCTGGATGAGCTTCTTGAAAAGCTTTTATTCCTTCAGGTGCTCCAACAATGCAAACAGCCTTGATTGATTTTGCCCCAGAATTTTTAAGCTCCCTGACAGCTTCAATCAAAGAACCGCCCGTTGCAAGCATGGGATCAACTAAAATCATAGTTCTTTCTGAAATATCCTTGGGCA
This sequence comes from Peptoniphilus sp. BV3C26, assembly GCF_000478985.1. Taxonomy (GTDB): domain Bacteria; phylum Bacillota; class Clostridia; order Tissierellales; family Peptoniphilaceae; genus Peptoniphilus_B; species Peptoniphilus_B koenoeneniae. The sequence goes on along the minus strand of NZ_AWXB01000043.1, from coordinate 17,798 downwards.
TTTTGTTGTAATAAGTAACAGGTTTTAAAGTTTCGGGATCCCTATAAAGGCCTATATAACCAACTCTTGCTACAGGAACAAGGCTTAAAAATCCATCAACCATTCCAACGCCGGCTCTTAAAATAGGAACAATACCTAATTTTTTTCCGGAAATTTCTTTACCTATTGTTTTTTCAAGAGGAGTTTCAATTTCTATATCGCTAAGTTCTAAATCTCTTGTAACCTCATAGCCCATAAGAGTAGCAATTTCTTTTACCAACTCTCTAAACTCATGACTTGAAGTTTCTTTCTTTCTCATAATTGTAAGTTTGTGTTGTATCAAAGGGTGATCACATACTGTTAATTTACTCATAAAATCCTCCTATAAACCTAATGTAATTTTTCCACCACAAGCCTTTAAAAGCCTGTTCATAATTCCCGTACCTATACCTCTAAATTCAAAGCCCTCAGCATAAATTAAATCCACATTAAGCTCATCACACTCTCTTAAAGCATAGAACAAATTGTGGGCGATTTGAGGCATATTTTCTCTTGAGCCAAGGTTTATTACCTTATAAGCTCCAAGGTAGTCTTTTTGAGTCTCCTCCGTTGCCAAAACCGCAATTTTTTTGCCAGGTTGGTCTTTAATTTTTTATTAATAGTATTTACAATATTTTTTAAATTACCAGCAAAACAATAAGCCTCAGCCTTGGGAGCATAATGCTTATACTTTTGACCGGGAGACTTGGGAACTCTTTTATCATTTGCATCAATTGCAGTATTATCCGTTAAAACTGTTCCGACAGCATCTTCCAACATTTCAAGAGTGATTCCACCAGGTCTTAAAATCATAGGCGGATCAACAGTAACATCAAGAACTGTAGACTCAATTCCCACATCAGTAAAACCGGAATCAACAATATAATCAACCTTTGAAAAAAGATCATCAATAACATGATTTGCATTAGTAGGAGAAGGCCTTCCTGAAGTATTAGCAGAAGGAGCTGCAACAGGAATGTCAGCTTCATTTAAAATTGCATTGGCAATTTTGTGAGAAGGCATCCTTATAGCAACAGTATCAAGACCTCCTGTAGCTTCATCAGGAACAATATCACTTCTATTAAAAATCATAGTAAGAGGGCCAGGCCAAAATTTTTCCATACATTTTTTAGCGACTTCAGGAATTTCTCTAACAAGAGCCTCAAGCTGATCATTTCTTGCTATGTGTAAAATTAAAGGATTGTCGCTGGGACGACCCTTGGCAAGATAAATGTTCTTGCAAGTTTTCGGATTTAAACCGTCACCGCCTAAACCGTAAACAGTTTCTGTTGGAAAAACTACAAGTTTTCCATCTCTTAAAGCCTTTGCCGCAATTTTAATTTTTTCCAAATCATTTGGATTTTCAATTTTTAAAATTTTTGTTTTCATAATAACTCCTTGAGTATCTTCTGAAATTATACCACATTGAGCATAATCATTTAGGCATTTGTAGATAAAATTTAATAATTTTAATAGAAAATATATTTTTTATTTTTTACGCTTCACGTGAAGCATTTTTAAATTTATTCTTTACTTTTGAATTAAAATTCATTTTAAAATTTTTTAAATCCTTTTATTGTGAATAATCCTAAATTCTTGCCATAACCTTTATAAATCTTCTAGGAACCGGTTTATCGGCCCGTGTGTCTAGGGTGAGAGGACAAATTCAATTTTTTTAATGAATAATCTAAATTTCATTAAAAGAACAAAACAATGATAAATATTTAACAAAAACTTGTTGAATATTATTGAAATGATTGTTATAATATAAACAAAGATTATTTTAATTAGTTTTTCTTTAATAAACCTTATGCTTTTCTAAAAAATTCAATTTTAAAATTAAGAAGAATTAAATTTAAAATTTTGTTTATCAATATGTTAATAGGGTAAAAATTTATTGGAAATGTGATGTATTTTATTAAGGAGGAATAAAAAGTGGGAAAGACGATTAGCCAAATAAAAATTGGTGATAAGGGTCAATTTGCAAAGACAATTTCCGAATCTGACGTATATCTTTATGCGGGAATAACTGGGGATTTAAATCCTGCTCATATTAATCAAATAAGTGCTGAGAAGACACCTTTTAAGAGCAGAATTGCCCATGGTATGTTGACGGTAGGTTTGGTATCGGCAGTTATAGGGACTCAACTTCCAGGGCCTGGCACAATTTATATGGCTCAAGAAATGAAGTTTACTGCTCCCGTTTATTTCGGTGATACCATTACCGCAACTTGTGAAGTTATTGAAATAATCAAAGAAAAAATTGTAAAATTACAAACAACTTGTACAAATCAAAAAGGAGAAGTTGTACTTGACGGAGTGGCTACTGTAATGCCACCAAGAGAATAATTAGGAGGTTTTAATGAGAAAAGTAGTTATAGCAAGTGCTGCAAGAACACCTGTAGGATCATTCGGAGGATCTTTAAAAACAGTTTCAGCTGTTGAACTCGGAATTATAGCAGCAAAAGAAGCAATGAAAAGAGCAAATGTTACACCTGATATGATTGATGAATCATATATAGGAAACGTACTTCAAGCAGGCCAAGGACAAAACGTTGCAAGACAAGTGGTTCTTGGTGCAGGAATCCCTTATACTAGCCCTGCAATGACAATTAATATTGTTTGTGGTTCAGGTTTAAGATCAGTTTCTTTAGCAGCTCAAATTATTTCCAATGGTGATGCTGATATTATACTTTGCGGTGGAACTGAATCAATGTCTTGTGCACCTTTCCTTCTTCCAAAGGAAAGATGGGGAGCAAGAATGGGAGATGGAAAAGTTGTTGATGAAATGATTAAAGACGGACTTTGGGAAGCTTTTAATGATTATCACATGGGAATGACAGCTGAAAATGTTGCTGAACAATTTAACATCACTCGTGAAAGACAAGATGAAATTGCAGTAATGAGTCAAAATAGAGCTGAAGAAGCAAGAAAAACAGGAAGATTTAAAGATGAAATAGTTCCTGTAGAAGTAAAGGGTCGTAAGGGAAAAGTTACTGTAGTTGAAGAAGATGAATACATTAAAGAAGGCGTAACTATGGAATCAATTTCTGGACTTAAACCAGCTTTCAAAAGAGATGGCGGTACAGTAACAGCTGCAAACGCATCAGGTATTAATGATGGAGCTGCTATGCTTGTTGTTATGAGCGAAGAAAAAGCTAAAGAACTTGGAATAGAACCTCTTGCAACTATAGTTTCTTATGCAACTGAAGGTGTTGATCCTAAGATAATGGGAACAGGACCTATACCTTCTTCAAGAAAAGCTCTTGAAAGAGCAGGCTTAAAAATTGAAGATATAGATTTAGTTGAAGCAAATGAAGCTTTTGCTGCTCAAGCAGGAGCTGTTATAAATGAACTTGGTCTTGATACAGATAAGACAAATGTAAATGGTGGAGCTATTGCAATTGGACACCCAATCGGAGCCAGTGGAGCAAGAATTTTAACTACTCTTCTTTATGAAATGAAAAAAAGAGATGCAAAAAGAGGACTTGCTACTCTTTGTATAGGCGGCGGTATGGGTACTGCTCTTATAGTTGAAAGATAAGGAGTAAATATGGATTACAAATATCTTTTAGTTGAAGATAAGGGTGATGGAGTAAAACTTGTTACCATCAACAAAGAGAAAAGCTTGAACGCTCTTAATTCTGAAGTTTTAAAAGAACTTTCAGATTGCTTTTTAAAATTGGATAAGTGCCAAGAAACAAAGGTTATTGTTTTAACAGGAGCAGGTAAGGCTTTTGTTGCAGGAGCTGATATTTCTGAAATGAGTCCACTTTCAGCAGCGGAAGGCTATGCTTTTGGAAAGCTGGGAATGGATGTATTTATGCAAGTTGAAAGAAATTCTAAACCTGTAATAGCAGCTGTAAATGGATTTGCTCTTGGTGGAGGATGTGAACTTTCTCTTTCTTGCGATATAAGACTTGCATCAACAAAAGCAAAATTCGGTCAACCTGAAGTAGGCCTTGGAATAACACCAGGTTTTGGTGGAACTCAAAGACTTATAAGAGCAGTTGGACCAGGAATGGCAAAGGAATTAATTTATACTGCAAACATTATAAACGCAGAAGAAGCTCTTAGAATAGGTCTTGTAAATCATATTTATGAGCCGGAAGAACTTTTAGATCAAGCAATTAAACTTGCAAAGACAATTGCTTCAAAGGCAAAACTTGCAGTTAAATATGCAAAGAGCGCAATAAACAACGGAATTCAAGCTGATATAGAAACTGGCATGGAAATTGAAAGAACTTCTTTCGGACTTTGTTTTGCAACAGAAGACCAAAAAGAAGGAATGAAAGCCTTTCTTGAAAAAAGAAATCCGGAATTTAAAAATAGATAATAAACTTAGGAGGTTTAAATTGAAAATAGCTGTAATAGGTTCAGGTACTATGGGAGCAGGAATCGCTCAAGTACTTGCAAGCCACCACGATGTAATAGTTAGGGATATAGATCCTAAAGCACTTGAAAGTGCATTGGCAAAAATTAAAAAAGGTTACGAAAAAAATGTAGCTAAAGAAAAAATGACTGAAGAAGAAAAAGATAAAGCTCTTAGCAGAATTAAAACTTCATCAGACATAAACGATATAAAAGATTGTGATCTTGTAATTGAAGCTGCAACTGAAAATCCAACAATAAAAAAAGCAATCTTTAAAGAACTTTGCGAAACTTGCGACAAGAAAACAATTCTTGCATCAAATACATCTTCACTTTCAATAACAGACATTGGAGCTGCAACAAAAAGACCAGATAAGGTAATTGGAATGCACTTTTTCAATCCAGTACCAGCAATGAAACTTATAGAAGTTATTTCAGGTCAATTAACAGATCCTAAAGTTAAAGATACAATAATAGAACTTTCAAAAGAAATAGGAAAAACACCTGTTGAAGTAGCAGAAGCTCCTGGCTTTGTAGTAAACAGAATTTTAATTCCTATGATTAATGAAGCAATAGGAATTTATGCAGAATCAATCGCATCAGCAGAAGATATTGACACTGCAATGAAACTTGGTGCAAACCATCCTATGGGACCTCTTGCTCTTGGAGATTTAATCGGACTTGATGTAGTACTTGCAATAATGGAAGTATTATACACTGAATTTGGTGACTCTAAATATAGACCACATACACTTTTAAAGAAAATGGTAAGAGCAGGTCTACTTGGAAGAAAAACAGGCAAAGGATTTTACGATTACAGTAAATAATTAAATAAAATTATTTTAAAATTTCACATTAACACAAAGACTCTATAATATTTTGAGAATAAAACCTCAAATGAAGATTATAGAGTCTTTGTTATTTTATAGAAAAATTAATATTTTCCTATTTTAAATTTCTATTCTTTTATGCAGGAGTGAAAATTTATAGGTCTAGTTTCCTAAAATTCTTTATTTCATATAATTAAATAAGATTTAGCTATTTTTATATGTTTTTGCTGCATAATACCTTATTTATAATCTGTGTGGTAAATATATTTGATTTTTTTATTAATTTAATAAAAGCAATTGAAATAAAGAGGGGTAAATAGTAAAATAAATCGATAATTTATCTCAAAATTTATTAAAAAATTTAATGAATATTTTGAGATAAATTTTAGATTTATTTATCTTTTACTACAGTAAATAAGAAGAGATAAAAAATAAGTTTTTAGATACTAATAATTATAATTAAATTTTAAAGATTATTTTTAATAAACTTCTAATGAAACTTTAGTAAAGAGAAAAAACGTTAAGGAGGATTTATGAAAAAAAATAAGAATTTTTCTAAAATTTTATCAATTTTATTATCAGTAATTGTTTTATTATCTGCATTTCCAGTATCAACTTTTGCAGATAATACAAAAAATTCAAGTGAATTTACTGATGTTTCTAAAAAACATTGGGCAGAAAAGGGAATTTCTAACTTAGTAAAAAAAGGAATATTAAAAGGCTATGGAGATAATAGATTTCTGCCAGATAATAAAATAAAAAGATCAGAATTTGTTAGCATACTAAATGAGTCGTTTGGTTTTCATAAAAAAGCAAATGTAAAATTTAATGATGTTGAAGTAGGTTCATGGTATTATGAAGGAATTTCAATTGCAGTGGGGGAAAATTACATATCTGGATACCCAGATGGATCTTTTAGACCAAATGCAAATATTACCAGGGCTGAAACGGCAATGTTACTTTATAAAATCTTTACCAATGAAAATAGTGAAGAGTTAAACAATAAAGAAGAGGAAAATAAAGTAGACTTAAAAGAAGACGTGCCATCATGGGCAAAAGATGCAATAAAATTTGTAATATCAAAAGGATATATGAAAGGCTACCCTGATGGAACTTTTAAAGTAAACAATTCCATTACAAGAGCGGAAGTTTGTAGCATAATCAACAGTGCCGATAATGTAATTAGTAAAATTAAAGAAAAAAACAAGAAGATAAGAAAGAACAAAAAGAAGAAAAGAGTAAAGAAAAAACAAAAGCGCAGTTTAAAATACAATCAAATTCAGATAAGACTTTTGGATATGGCTCTAAAAACGATAGACCAAATACACCGAGTACACCGAGTACACCAAGTACACCAAATACAGAATCAAATCCTTTAGCAATAGGAGAAATCAATGAAAATTTTTATCTATTGGATTTAAGTAAGGTAGACAGTGAAGAAAAAGCAAAAGAAATTTTAAAAGAAAAATACCTATCCTCAGACAATTATTGCACAGGAAAAGTCTTTAAAGATAATAAAAAAGTGCTTTTATATGCTGAAAATCTTAAGGTGAAATGTGAAAAAATATCACAAATTCCAGAAACAATAGATGGAATTTACACAGATAAAAATGGAGAATTTGTATCTTGTAACGACAGATCAACTAGTGGGGATATTAGTCTTTTTGTTGGAAATGTTAAGCTTGATATGCCATTTAAGACAAGTAAATATGTTTTAGGACTTAAAGGAAATAAAATAGAAGGTGCTTTAGATTTACAAGGTGCTACAAGAAAAATAGATGGTTTAAATTTTTATTTAGAAAAACTTCCTGCAAAAAATATGATATATGCTTCAGCTATATCTCAATCAGGAACTGTTAAAGACAATATATCCGATCTTGAAATCACAAATAATAGTTTTTATTTTGGTACAAACACTATAGCAGCTAAGAATGCAATAAGAATAGTTACCAGCTTGGAAAAAGGATATTTAAAAATTAATAATAATACTGTTAATGGCTTGGGAGCAGATATTAATGGAAAAAATTATCAAAATGCAGCTATTTCAATTATAACAAGAACAAAAAATGGCACAGTAACAGAAATAAAGAATAATAAAATTTCTAATTATGGATATCATGGAATAGGTGCTACTGCTGACAAAGAAGCAAGTCTAAGTATAGAAAACAATATTTTAGAAGGTATTGGTCAAAATGGAATTGATATTTCTATGTTTGGAAGAGGAAAAGATATTAATGTTAAAGGAAATATTGTTTCAAAATATGGTTCAAAAAAAATAAAAGCTAAAAAAGACTTCTTTGGAAAAGAAGAAGAAATAACCAATAAATTTGAAGTAGGTCTTGGCATAAACTATATAGAAAATGTATATGGTGTAAAAATAAATGGCAAATATTATAGCGAACAGAAAAAATTTTTAGACGAATTATATAAAGCGAATACAATTGAATCTAAAGAGCAAAATGATAAGAATGAGGGTGTTTTAAATTGCACTCCTATATACTTGGGTCAGCCTTACAGATTTAAAAATCCAATAGAAGAAATTAATAAGGAAAATTCACGCTTACAAAATGAAGAATTAATAATCGTAAAAGATGATGATAAAGATTTAATTATTCCAGATAATAAGATAAAGGAAAAAACTGTTAAGTCTATTAAAATCGTTGGTAATGCTGGTGGAAAACTTGTATTAAATTCAAACCTTAAAATCACAGATAATTTAACCATTGATTTGCCAAATGCAATTTTGCAAAATAATGCAAATGTAGAAAAAGATAAAGTTCACATTATAAATATTAAGAATAGTGATTCATCTGAATTTTCAATAAAACCACAATTTACAAACCTTGTATTTAAAAATTCTGAGGATCTTCCAATAGAAATTTTAAATATTAAAAATAGCTTTGGTCAAGAAGTTACAAAAGAAAAATCTATTCTTACAAATAATGTCAAAGTGTTTGTTAATGGACAGGAAACAAAAGAAATCGAAATTGACGATAACAATGATAAAGTTATTATAAAAAAATCATTATTAAACACATTGACAAAAGCTTCAAGCATCAAATTGGAGTATACAGATGGGGCAAATGATGTTTCAAAAATAGAAAAATCTTTTGATCTATCTTTAACAAATGCATCCTCAATAAAGGCTCAATTTGAAAATAAAAATGTATTTACATTTTTTGAAAAATTTGCTCCAGATGAGGGAGTTAAAATAAAAATAACAGAAATTAAAGATGCAAGTGGAAAAGCACTGGAAATTTCAAAAGTTAATCTTAATAATTTAAAAGTAAAAGTATCATATCATGAAGCAAAAGCAAATGATTTAGCAATAAATGGAGATACAATAACAGTTAAAAAGTCATTTTTAGATACTATATTATCGTCAATTTATGGAAAAGAACAGGATATGGTTCTTTCGCTTAAGGATTTAGACAATAAAATTTTAGATGCAAAAACAAGTTTAAAAATAAGTGTTATAAACAATTCATCAGGACAAGCAGAAGCACTAAGTACTCTTACATTTACACAAAAAAATGCTCCAGCAGCAGGGATGATTTTTAAAATAGTTTCTCTTAAAAATTCTAAGGGTGAAAACTTAAAGGCAGATGAAATTGATTTAGAAAAATGTGTGGATGTTGAACCATTTCCTGTAGATTGGAAAGATGATAGCCTTGAAAAAACAGAAGATGGAACTATTAGGTTTAATAGAAAATATCTAACAATTGACAATGAAAATAAGACAGTAACTGTAAAAAAAGAATATCTTGATAAACTTCAAATAAATGATAAAGATACAGAATTTGGAACAAAACAAATTATTATTAAATACTTTGATGAAAAGAATGGAATTAACTTTAGAAGTGAAAAATTTATAATTCACATTAAAAAAGCTTTAAAAGCACTAAGCAATGAAACAAAAGTAAATTCAAATGTTTACAACATAAAAAATGACACAATAAATTCAGCTTCTAAAACCATTGACAATAAAACAAGTGTATCAGAATTTATTAAAAATATTTTAAAAGTAAATGAAAGACAAACTCTTCGTGTATATGAAGAAAAATATATTAAAAATAATTCAATAGATCAAGCTAATATTTATAATTACAAAAAATCTTATGAAAATATTAAAAAGGGTGATTATTTATTAGTTACAGCAGAAGATGGAAAGGCATTTAAAGCGTATAAAATTATTTTAAATAACGATGAGCAAGGGTCTTTAATTTCTATAAAAGATAGTGCAATAGTAACAAAACTTGGAACTACATTTGTAGAAATAGTAGAAAATACAGATTTTGAAAATTTGAAAAATGCTCTTACTATTGAAGAAGGAGCAAAGATTAGCATATTAGATCAGTCTGGCGTTGAAACAGAAAAAATAGATGACGGATATAAATTGATTGCTCAAAAAGATAATAGAACAGAAGAAAGAGTAATTAAAATAAAATATCTAAAAAAGACTTATCGTGCTTTAATTGTAGCAAATAGCGATTATGGAAATAAAAAATTGAATTTATTAGGACCAGTAAATGATAAAAAATTAATGAAAAAAGTTTTTGAAAATCAAGAAATAAATTCAAATAAATTTGATAAAATCCTTGTTGCTGAGAACGTTAAAAAAGCTGAATTTTTAGAAAAAATTAAAGAAGCTTTTAAAGGGGCAAGATCAAACGATGTAAGTTATTTATATTATTCTGGACATGGGAACAACGTTAATGGATTAAGCTATATTTGTACTGTAGATCCTATAAAGGATAAGGAATCACAAACACAAGCTTGGGTTAGTGTAAATGAATTAAGACAAGCCTTAGATTCAATACCTGGAACAAAAGTATTGATCTTAGACTCATGTAATGCAGGAGGCTTTATTGGTAAAAAAGTAGATGCAGAAACACAACCAACCCCAACAGCAAGTAGCTCAAGAACTTCATATGCATTTAATGAAAGTGTAAAAAGAGCTTTTAATACAACTAGTGACCGTTCAGTAGGATATCTTACAACAAATGAATATAAAGTTCTTACAGCAAGCTCAGAAGATGAATTTTCATTTGAAGATAAAAAAGAAGGGGTAGGTAAATTTACAAAAGTTTTAGCTCAAGTTGCAGGAATAAATGGAAATATAATTGGAGATATTGATAAGAATGGTAAGATTTCTCTTGAAGAAGCTTACAAATATCTTGAAGACAATGTAGTATATACATCCCATATTCAAGTATTTCCAAGAAATGACAGCTACACCCTATTTGAAGTTGGTAAGAATGCACAAGCTATGAGTAGCGATACAAAAATCTCTTCAGTAAAAAATTCGGAAAATAAAGATAATTTAATAATTTTTGACAAGGGAAATCAAAAATTAATAAAATCTGGAGCATTTGAAATCACAAATAAAGTAACCGTAGAAGAATTTTTGAAGAATATTAAAAAAGGACATGAAAATCAAGAATTAAATATTATAAAATATGATAATTCAACAAAAATTGTTAAGAAAGTTACAGATACTCTTGAAAAATTAGATATTTTAGAAGTTACAGCAGAAGATGGAACAAAGGCAACTTATATTATAACTGTAAAAGAAAATAAGAATAAGTCAGATATATTGACAATAACATCAAAAAAAGATGAAAGAGAAATTGCTTTTTATACAATTATACCAAGCAGAAAAACAATTTCTTCAAGTATTAAAAAAATTACTGACAAAACAAGCGTAAAAGACTTTTTATCAAATATTATAAAAGGTGATGATAGACAAACACTTAATGTAATTGATAAAAATCAAAGGATAAAAGGAGATACTGAATTTTTGGCAGTAGGCGATGTACTTCTTGTAAAAGCAGAAAATGGTTCTAAGATAGAATATACAATTAACCTTGAAGCTAAAAAATTGACCTTAGAATTTAAAGATGACGCTTTTAAACTTGAAGATATGGGAGGATTTTTAGGAATAAAGATTCTATCAAATAAGAAAAAACTTGATAATAATCTAAGCACAAAAGAATTTTTGGATCTTATTTCTAATAAAGAGGCCTTTTTAAACATTAAGCTAAATAGCGGAATAACTTATGAGCCTAAGAAAGATGATGAAAAATTAGAAAAGGGAGATTATCTATTAGTAAGCTTAAAGACAGGAGGATTTCCTCAAAGATATACGCTGATTGTAGAGGATGCAGTTCTTATTAGGCCAGGAGAAATTTCTAAAATAAATTTTGGAGATAGTTTTGTAGTAGACCACACTAATAGAAAGATTTCTTCAGGAAAGGTAAAGTTAACAACAGACTTAACCCTTGGTCAATTTTTAAGTTATTTAACAAATCGTAATGAATTTAAATCACTTAAAATAAAAGGTTTAAAAGAAACTGATAAATTAAAAGAAAAATCTATTTTACGTATTATTGCCAAAAATGATACTAAAAATAGAACACAAACTTATGATTTAATTTTTTCAAAAGATGTTTCAGATCCAAATAAGGAAATAGAAGCAGATTTTGGAAATGATTTTGAAATAGCAAAAGAAGCCTTAGTTTCAAAAATTAAATCTAAGAATACAAAAATCACGTCTAAAATGACAGTTAATGAATTTTTGTCAAAATTAAAAAATAAGGATAGATTTTCAGAAGTAGAAATAAAAAGAGGTTGGGATTTATTAAAGGAGACAGATACTCTAAAAGATGGAGATAAATTGCAACTTACATTTAAAAAATCAAATTCTAGTCTTTCTGTTAGTGAAACAAAAACCTATACTATTGAACTTTACAAAGGAACTCCCTTAAATGCACCTAATTTTGCCGGAGTTTATGAAATTGGAAAAATTAAGAAGAATGAAATTATATCAGGAACTGAAAAACTAACTTCAGACATTAAGGTTAAAGATTTTATATCAAAAATAAGAAATGCTTCAGATTATGACAGCATAAAAATTCAAAAAGCATATGAAGATAATTTTAAAAATGATGAAGACACAATAGAAAGTGATGACACTTTAATTTTGAAAAAAGGAGATAAAGAAGCAAAATATTTTCTAAGAAATGTTGAAAGTTCTGGGATAAGTGTAAATGATTTAGATGATATAGATTAGATTTTAATTTATAAAATATAAGAATTAAATCTAAATTAAATATACTTTATAATTTATTAATTAAAATTAATTTAGGGACGAGTATAATTTAGCTCGTCCCTTTTTATTGTGCAAATTAAATTTTTCAGCTTTTATAAATTAATTGAAAGATTTTTTTTCTGATATAATCTGCTCCCAAACTTGTAATATTTTCCAAGTTTTCTATATAGACGTAGTCTCCGTAAATTTTTTTTGCATTTTCAAGATTTTCTTTTCTTCCAGTTATTAAGGCGCAGATTTCTATTCCAGAGTTTTTGAGTTTAAAAACTTCTTTTGCGGTGTCATCAGAGCCAACTATACCGTAATCAGCCTTTATTTTTGAATTGTACCTTAAATCATCGGGGTTTGCATCAGTAACTATAATTAATAATTTTTTTGATTTTTTCTGATCCAACAAAAATTTTACTCCCCTTAGGGCAAAACCGTCTCTGTTGTAACCTGCAGCAAAATAATTAAAGATACCCTTGGAATTTTTATCATCATAGTCCTTTAAAATATTTATAACTGTGTAAGAATATAGGGTTGAAAAACTCATTACTCTAAGAGGGATTCCAGATTTTCTTAAGGATTCACTAAGCATATAAACCTGAGATGCATGTAAATTTACATCAAACAAGCGGGAAGCAGACCCGTCCATTAAAATATCAACGGAAAAATTTGGACTTTGTTTGTAGGTAAAGTTTCTAAAAATTTTTTCGTCGGATAAAATTTTTCCCTTCCAGGCAAGAGTTCCATCTAAAACTCCATATCTATTTAAAATTTCCTCATCTCTTTTACTTAGAATAAGGGTTGATGAAAATTTCCTTTGAAGTTTTCTAATACCTGAATCTACAAGGAGTTTATTTTGAACAAAATATTCCTTGTTGTCTAAGATTTGAGATTTTATGGAGTCGATTTGAGAAAGAATGTTTCTGTTTTTAGATAAGTTTGATTCTTCTCTTTTTGTAAAGTAAAGGTGAAGCCCTTCGTTAATATCGCAGGAAAGGTGCCTTTCTATATCAAGTTCAGTATTTTTATCAAAGATCGATTTACCAAAAACTCTTTCTATATATTCTCTATTATCATTTTTTGAACTTTTTAAAAGTCCTCTTCCTGAGCTTTGCTTTTTCCCGGAAACATCAAGAGAACTTGTCCTTTCAACAGTAAAACCTGAGGCTTCTTTTGAAAAGTTTTTTATTTTAAAGGGAAGTTTGATCTTTAATTTATGTTTTTTATTTAAGGAAAATTTAAAAAAAACTACAAAGGCATTTAAAAGTCTTTCTTTTAAGATTTCTTTTTCCAAAAATTCTCCAGGATTTAAAATCTTATAAAGTTCGTTTTCTTTTTTTGTTAAAAAAATTTTCTTTCTAAAATTTCAGCCTTTCTCTTATAGATCATGGAATAGACAAAGTGATCCCAAAGGGCGATTTTTTTCCTTGCAAGGTCATTGGAAAGGTCTAAGAAATTTTCCGCTTCATCTCTTCTTATTTCCCACAAAACTGGTCTTGATTTAATTTCTTTTTCATAGACTGAACTTTCTAAAATAAGCCAAGCTAAATTATCATATCTATTTGCATTTTCATCATCTTTCCAGAGGTTAAAAAGTTCTTCCAAAAAACTTTTCCCATAATACTTGTAAGAAAGACCTATAATTGTGTTTAGATATAAATTTACCTTGCCCTTAAAGTCCATTGATTTATAAAAGGGCTCATATTTATAAGAGCCCCATGCATTCCATATAATATTGTACGCTCTACGAGTGTCACCGAAGACAATCATTTAAACAGCTCCTCTGAATTTAAGTTTTTTGGAATTCTAAGACTTAAAGCATCAAAGATTAGATTTTTTTCGTATTGGTCAAAACTTTTGTTTGTAATGAACATATTCAAAGCTTTTAAGGGAGAAAGTCCCAGTTTCATAAGATCTATTGCATCTATTAAGCCTCTTAAATCCAAAACTGAAAAGGAAATTTCACCTGCATCACATTTATTTTTAAGTTCCATAAATAAATCTACAAATTGACTTGTGTATTTTTCCTTTAGATCTGTAAATTCATTAGATAAAAGTTTAAATAAATTTTCTTTTGAAATCGTGGGCATTTTTATTACTGCAAACCTTGAAAGAAGGGCTTCGTTTAAATCTCTTGTTCCTTGATAACCATAGTTCATTGTTCCTATAAATCTTGTGGCAGGAGAAAGTTTTATTCTATCATAACCAGGCACGTCAATTATTCTTCTGTAGTCCAAAACTGAGTGGAGAACTGAAAGAGCTTCATTTTTTGCCATATTAATTTCATCTAAGACACAAAATCCGCCGTTGACTGCGCTTAAATAAACTGGACCCGGTCTAAAGAGAACTTGATTATTTTTAAAAGTATCTGATCCTATTAAAGAGTTGGCATCAGTGTTAACGTGAAAAGAAACGTTCCATAGGGGCCTTAGAAATAATTCTGAAAGGTTTTCAGCAAGAACATTTTTTCCTGTAGATTTCTCTCCAACTAAAAGTAAGTTTTTTCCTGCAATAAGAGCTGAAAGAGCTTGATCCCACACATCTTTTCCATAATATTTAAAGTGGCTTTTTCCTATACGATTTTCATATTCTAGATTTTTTTCGTATTTCTCTTTAAATTCTTCAACTTTTTTTATTAAATTTTCATTTATCTTTTCTTGATTTAAAAAATCTCTGTTCATAATATTTATTTTATAAGATTATTTCTTGGAATTTTTCCGGCATTAAGGTCATCTATATTGTCAAGAGCAGTGTGGCCCATTTCAAGTCTTGCTTCAAAAGTTGCATTGCCAAGATGGGGACACAAAATAAGATTTTTTGCATCTTTTAATTCTTGAGAAATCTTAGGTTCAAATTCATATACATCAAGGGCTGCTCCTGCAATTTCACCACTGTTTAAAGCTTCAATTAAGGCCTTTTCATCTACAAGAGGTCCACGAGCTGCATTTATTAAATAGGCACTTTTTTTCATCATTTGGAATTGATCTTTACTTATCATATGTTTAAGTTCTGGAGCAAAGGCAGTGTGAAGGGAAAGAAAATCTGAATTTTTAATTACTTCTTCTTCCGGAAGATATTTTACATTTAAACTTTCTATATCTTCCTTTCTATGTCTTGAATAATAAATTACATTCATTTCAAAAGCCAAAGCTCTTTTAGCAAGATTTTTTCCTATATTTCCCATTCCTATTATGCCAAGAGTTTTGCCTCTTAATTCATGACCTAAGAAAAATGTAGGTCTCCATCCTAAAAAGCCTCCTTGTCTTGAGCATCTTTCTCCGGGAATTAAATTTTTTGCCAGAGCGAGCATAAGGGTAAAAGTAAGTTCTGCGGTGGAAACTGCTGATGAAGGAGCAGGAGCATTTGTTACATAAATTCCCTTTTCTTTTGCTGCATTGAGGTCTATGTTGTCGTAGCCTGCACCGTAATTAGCAATAAGTTTTAAATTTTTACCTGCATCTATTATTTCCTTGTCAATTTTATCGCTTAAAGGACAAAGTAAGACTTGGGCATCTTTTATTTTATTTATTATTTCTTCTTTGCTTAGAGGTTTTTCCGAATCATGATAAATTAAATCATATTTATTTAATCTTTCTAAAACTTCTTGAGGCACTCTACTTGTTACAAATATTCTCATTTTCTTCCTCCTTAAAAATTTTATAAGTAATCTTCATCTCCATTATACACTTAAAACAATAAACATTGACATTTAAATTCATATTGTATAGAGTATTTTATGAAAATTTAAAGCAAAAGGAGTAAGTTATGGTTGAAAATAAAATGGGATATAAGCCAATAGGAAGGCTTTTAATTGAAGTTTCATTTCCTCTTATGATTTCCATGTTCATACAGGCCCTTTATAACATTGTAGATTCATATTTTGTAATGCAATATAGTGAAGATGCTTTTACTGCAGTTTCACTTGCTTTTCCCCTGCAAAATATAATGATAGGAGTTGCAGTTGGAACAGGCGTTGGACTTAATGCACTTCTTTCCAGATCTCTTGGAGAAAAAAATTATAGTTTGGTAAATAAAAGTGCAGAAAACGGTCTTTTTTTGTCATTAATTTACTCTATTTTATTTGCTATTTTCGGAATATTTTTATCAAGGTTTTATTTTGAAGTTCAAATTAATGATAAAAACATAATAAATTTAGGAGAGGCTTATGTAAGAACCGTTACAATTTTTTCTTTTGGAGTTTTTATTCAAATTTTTATGGAGAGAATTTTACAATCAACGGGCAAAAGTCTTTTAACTATGGTAACTCAAGGAATAGGTGCAATTATAAATATAATCTTGGATCCAATTTTAATTTTCGGTCGCTATGGTATGCCTAATATGGGAATTACAGGAGCTGCAGCTGCAACTGTCATCGGTCAAACTATAGGAATGACAATAGGAATTTTTCTTCACCACAAGTTCAATAAAGAAGTTAGAATCAAGGGGATTAGGCCAGATAAAAAAGTAATTTTTAAAATTTATCAAGTAGGCTTTCCATCAATTATTCTTACAACCTTATTTTCTCTTTCCATTTCTATTTACAATAGGATTTTAAATACTTTTTCTTCAACAGCAGTTTCTGCTTTGGGAGCATATTTTAAGCTGCAAAGTTTTATTTTTATGCCTATTTTTGGATTAAATAACGGAATGGTTCCTATAGTTGCCTATAATTATGGGGCGAGAAAAAAAGAAAGATGTATAAAAACTTTTAAGATTGCTCTTTTTACAGGACTTTTAATAATGCTTATAGGAATCTTAATTTTTCAATTTTATTCAGGTTTTATTTTAAAAGATATTTATAAAGTTTCCGATAATTTATATAAAGTTGCCGTTCCCGCTTTAAAAACAATAAGTTTTTGCTTTTTGTTTGTGGGCTATAACATAATTATCGGATCACTTTTCCAAGCTTTGGGAAATGGAATTTTAACAATGTTTGGAGTTTTTGTAAGACAATTTTTGGGTCTTCTTCCAACTGCATATTTACTTTCCAGAACTGGAGTCCTTGAAAATGTATGGTGGTCTTTTATAATTGCAGAATTTTTAGGAGTAATATATTTTTCATATTTTCTTAAAAAATTTGCCCTGCCTAAAATCAATAATTTAGAAGCCTAAATATTGCTTTTATTTAAAGGATATTGTATTATAAGGGAGAAATAATAAGGAGGAAGAAATGGCTAAACAACATTTTGAAAGAACCAAACCACACGTAAATATAGGAACAATAGGACACGTAGACCACGGTAAAACAACTCTAACAGCAGCAATAACCCTAGTACTAAACAAAAGATACGGCTCAGGAGAATTCGTAGACTATGCTCACATAGACAAGGCACCAGAAGAAAGAGAAAGAGGAATCACAATCTCAACATCACACGTAGAATACGAAACACCAAACAGACACTACGCTCACGTAGACTGCCCAGGCCACGCCGACTACGTAAAGAACATGATCACAGGAGCAGCACAAATGGACGGAGCAA
>NZ_AWXB01000042.1 GCF_000478985.1 Peptoniphilus sp. BV3C26 | reverse complement strand
GATAAAAATGGCAGATAGTTTTCATTTTTCAGTAAACATAATATCAAGAGGAAAAGGAAAAAGTGCAGTAGCAAGTGCAGCATATATAAGTGGAGAAAAAATAAAAAATGAATGGGACGGAGTAACCCATGACTATACAAGAAAAGAAAAAATATTAGTAAAAAATATAATATTGCCTGATCATATACCAAAAGAATTTAATGATAGGTCTACCTTATGGAATAAAGTAGAAATGGCAGAAAAAAATTCTAATGCACAACTAGCAAGACAATTCATAATAGGACTACCAAAAGAATTAACTTTAAGTGAAAATAAAAACCTAGTTGAAAGATTTATAAAAGAAAATCTAACATCACAAGGAATGATAGTAGATTATGCAATTCATGATGAGAGTCAAGATAAAAATGGAAATATCCATTGTCATATAATGACCATAAT
Organism: Peptoniphilus sp. BV3C26; assembly: GCF_000478985.1. Classification (GTDB taxonomy): domain Bacteria; phylum Bacillota; class Clostridia; order Tissierellales; family Peptoniphilaceae; genus Peptoniphilus_B; species Peptoniphilus_B koenoeneniae. The sequence continues at coordinate 16,134 of NZ_AWXB01000042.1, read as the reverse complement.
GCGACCCATAAACGAAAAAGGAGAGTTCTTAGCAAAGTCAAAAAAAGAATATATCCTAGATGAAAAAGGGGAAAAAGTATTAAACAAAAATGGAAAACCAAAGACAAGAAAAGTAGAACTAACAACCTGGAACGATAAGGGCAATGTAGAAAAATGGAGAGAAAATTTTTCAGACCTTTGCAATGAATATCTATCAAAAAACAAGATAGAAAAAAGAGTAGACCATAGGAGTTTTAAAAGACAAGGCATAAAACAAATACCAACAATACATCTAGGAGCAAGTGCTAGTGCAATGGAAAGAAAAGGAATAAGAACAGAAAAAGGAGATATAAATCGAGAAATAAAAAAACAGAATGAACTATTAAAAAACATAGGCAATGAAATAAAGAAAATAACATCATGGTTAGCAGGCTTTAAAGATAAGCTAAAAGAATCATACAAGGAATATAAAGACCAGAGTAAAAAGCAAATAGAAAATGAATCAGGACTCTTTAACCTCTATGAATATTTAAGTTTCTATCAAGAAATGCAAGAAAATAACAGAGCTGAATTATCATTTTATGGCAAAAGAAACAAAGCAATCTATGATCTAAAAAGATATGCAGGTGGAATAAATTATCTAAGAGAAAACAAAATAAAAACCATATCAGACCTACAAGGACATATAAATACCCTAAGAAGTAAAAACACTGAAATATATAAGACCATAAAAGAAAACAGTCAAAAGATAGAAGACCTTAATAAGTGCTTAGCCTATGCAAAGACTGTAAGAAAAACAAAAGCAACCTACCAAGAATATGAGAATAAGAAAATATTCAAAGAAAGCTTCTACAAGAGCAATCAAAAGGAAATAGACCAACATATAAGGGCAAGAACCTTAATTGAAAAAATCAGTGGAAAGAAAAATTTAAGAGAAAAAGAATGGTTAGGAGAAATTAAAAACTTAGAAGATGAAATCAGTAAATTAAATATAGAGTCAGAAAAGATAAGGGAAAGATACAAGGAAATAAATCATATCAAATATGCAGTAGAAGTAGTCAATGAAGAATATGATATTGACCTATCAATAGAAATTGACAAGGCGATTAAGAGAGGAGAAAAAGAAAGTATCATAGAAAAGATTAAAGAGTATAAGCAAGACAGTGATAAGTTTAATAAAAAAAGACAAATGACTAAAGACTACTACAAAAATCAAGAAAGATAAGACCTGGTAAAAATATCTTATCCAAGCTATAATATGACCAAGAAAATAAAGGCAGATCTAGGAGGTAATAGAGATGAATAAAAGGCAAGAGCTAATAGATGAACTAATAAAAGCAGATCAAGATGGAACATACAAAACATATAAAAGCACAGAAGAAATAAAAGCGATGAACAATGAAGAAATACAGATTATATATTCCAACATGAAAAACTATCTATCAGACAAAAGAACACACACAAACTACTAAAGGTGGAAAAGCATTGTAAGCTATTTTAAAGTATAAAAGGTGCAAATACCTAAGAAAGATATAAAAACATCAAAATAAAGCATTCCACCACCAAGAACAATAAAATAAAAACAATCAAAGGGAAGTATAGAAAAATTAAAGCCTATACTTCCCTTTTTTTAATTCAAACAAAGGAGAGAAAAGCATGATAAACGAAGAAATAAGCAAAGAAGCAGGTCAAGCAGCACAAACCATAATATCATACACAATAAAGGCAGCAAAAGAATCAATCAACTTAGAAAAAGAAATAAGAAAAAAGATGAATGATACCTTAGAAAAAGCAAATGGAAACCTAAAAAGCCTTATGGGCGATGAAATGAAAATAAAAGACCTATACAAAAAAGGACAACTAGAAAATATAAGCATAGATCAAAGCGGACTCAAAGACTTAAAAAAAGAACTAAACAAACTTGGAGTAAAGTTTTCAGTAATGAAAAACAAAGAAAGCAAAAACTATGAAATATTCTTCCAAGCCAAAGACATAAAAGTAATGGAATATGCATTTAAGCAAGTCATAGCCAAGGAAAATAAAAAAGAAAAAGAAAGTATCCTAAAACAAATAAAGAAATACAAAGACCTATCCAAGAACAAGGATAATACAAAAGAAAAAGTAAAAAGAAAAGTAAAAGAAAAAATAAAAGCCAAACAAAAAAGATATGACCAGAGAAATCTAAGGGAGTAACGAAAAGTTACACCCTTAAATAACCATAATAACAAGACTTCTGAAAATCAGAAGTCCAGAATTCCGAAAATCGGAAATCAAGAATTTCGATTATCGAAAATCAAGAAAGGAGCAGATATGGCAACAAACAAAAGATATTATTGGATAAAATTAAAAGAAGAATTTTTCACAGACAAAAGGATAAAAAGATTAAGAAGAATATCGGGAGGAGATACCTACACGATAATCTACCTAAAACTTCTACTACTAAGCCTAAAAGATGAGGGTAAACTCTATTATGACGGAGTAGAAAGTGATTTTATAAAAGAGTTAGCACTAACCATAGATGAAACAGATGATGATGTAATGGTCACAGTTAATTATTTAATCAATCAAGGCTTATTAGAAGTTGTAACAGAAAATGATGAATACTATTTAACTGAAATACCAAACTTAATCGGATCAGAAACAGCATGGGCAGAGAAAAAAAGAAGATACAGACAAAATAAACAGAGGACATTGTCCTTAATAAGTCCAACCCATGTCCGACAAGAGATAGAGATAGAGAAAGATATAGATAAAGAGAGAGAGGGAGAGATAGAAAAGATTTAACATTTTTGGTATAATCACATTAATTAAACTAAATGTGTAATGATAAAATGAGCTTGTTAACTGTAAGCTGATTATGATAAAAAGATTAAAACTCCCACCATTGGTGTAAGAAACAGAATAAAATAAAGAATCAGATTGGAGTGATGAGAATGGATAAAAAAGATTTAGCTATTATAGGAGATAGTGAATATAAAAAATTACTTTTAGATTTAAAGGAAAAAGTTAGACGCAGTCAATTAAAAGCAGCAGTAAAAGTTAATTATGAGTTGCTTGATTTGTATTGGAACTTGGGGAAAGAAATTGTTGAAAAACAAAAGCAATATTCTTGGGGTGATAGTTTTCTAAAATTATTGAGTAGTGATTTAAGAAAAGAATTTCCAGACATGGGAGGATTTTCAGCAGTAAACTTAAAACACATAAGATATTGGTATAACTTTTATAATGATTACCTAATTGGGTTACAAGCTGTAACCCAATTATCGGATATTGAAAGAAGGATAAAAAGTATTCCTTGGGGACATAATCAAAGGATTATGTATAAGTGTAAAGATGTCAAAGAGGCTTTGTTTTATATAGATAAGACTATTGAAAATGGATGGAGCAGGACGGTTTTGGAACATCAGATTGATGGAGATTTATATAAAAGGGTTGGAAATGCAGTTACTAATTTTGACAATAGATTACCGGCTGTCCAATCTGAATTAGCTAAGCAAACAATAAAAGATCCATACAACTTTGATTTTCTAACAATAAGGGATAAATATGATGAAAGAGAGTTGGAAGAAGCATTAGTAAATCAAATAACTTCTTTTCTTTTGGAACTTGGTACAGGATTTTCTTACATCGGTAGGCAAGTTCATATCAAGGTTGGCGAAAGTGATTTTTATATAGACTTACTTTTCTATCATGTTAAACTACACTCCTATGTTGTAGTAGAATTAAAGACAGAAAAATTTAAGCCAGAATTTGTAGGGCAACTTAATTTTTATGTAACAGCTGTAAATAAGGATATGAAATCAAATAGTGATAATCAAACCATAGGAATACTAATTTGCAGAGATAAAGATAATGTAGTCGCTGAATATTCGCTTGAAAATATCTCACAGCCAATAGGAATAAGTAAGTATGAAATTAGCAAACTACTTGAGCAGGAATATAAAAGTAGCTTACCATCTATTGAAGAAATAGAAGAGTCTATAAAAGAATTAGATTCAGAAAAATAAAATATGAAAATGGCAAATAGTTATTAAATAAATAGCCATATACACTTACAAAAGGCGGTAGAAGTAAAAACTATCGTCTTTTTTATTTGAAGAAAGGTAGGAAAGCATGGCAGATAAAAGAATGTTTTCACTAAAAATAGTTGATAGTGACTTATTTTTGGATATGCCACTAAGTAGTCAATGCCTGTATTTTCATCTATCAATGCGAGCAGATGATGACGGTTTTGTAAATAATCCTAAGAAAATCATCAAGATTATCGGAGCTAATGAAGATGACCTGAAAATACTTATTGCCAAAGGCTTTGTGATAGTCTTTGATCAGGGAATTATCGTCATTACTCATTGGAAGATAAATAACTTTATTAGAAAAGACAGATATAAGCCAACAATGTATATAGAGCAGAAACAGCAGCTTTATCAAACGGAAAATGGAGCATATATTTCAGAAGAAAAAGTTGGTTGTCATCTGGTTAACCAAAGGTTGTCAAGTGGTCAACCCAGTATAGGTAAGGGTAGATTAGATAAGGTTAGTATAGATAAGGGGAGAGAAGAACAGCCCACCCCCATATTTTATGGAGAATTCAAAAATGTAAGGCTAAGCAAAGAAGAATATAAAAACCTTAAAGAAAAATTAAACTCACACGCAGAAATAATGATAAATAAACTATCAAGATACATGGAAAGCAGTGGTAAGACCTACCAAAACCATTATGCAACAATCTTAAATTGGTATGAAGAAGATAAAGAAAAACTAAGACATCAAGGTGGAAATAAAAAAATGAACTATGATGTAGGCGAATCTTTATAGATAAAAAGAGGTGGAAAGCCACTATTAAAGACTTTAAGTCTAAAAAGGTATAAAAGTATGCCAGATATAATAAAAAGATAAATATGACACTTAAAAGGCGATTAGAAAATTAAAAATCTAATCGCCTTTTTTATTGAAACAAACAGGAGGAAAAATATATGCACGAAAATAAAAATAAACAGAATACAGGAACAAAAACGATAAAGAAAATTGGCAAAGCAACCTATGAGGTTGTTGTTCACTTTAATGAAAATGCAACGGAAACAATGCAAGACAAATTAAAACGCATAATTCTTAGAGAAATGGAGAGAGAAAAACATCAAAAAGCGATAAAAAATGATTAAAAAGTCCTTGACAAGTTGTTACAGGAAAAACTGCCAAGTCAATTCTAATATCTTGTGGAGCAAGACTTGCACCTTTTGATATAAGAGAGCTTAGAGAACTAATGAGCGAAGATGAATTAGAACTCGATAAAATTGGAGATAGAAAAACTGCTTTATTCGTAATAATATCAGATACTGATGATACCTTTAACTTTGTAGTATCAATAATGTATTCCCAATTATTTAATCTACTTTGTGACAAGGCAGATGATGTATATGGTGGAAGACTTCCAGTTCATGTTAGGTGTCTACTTGATGAGTTTGCAAATATAGGATTAATTCCTAAATTTGAGAAACTAATAGCGACAATTCGTTCAAGAGAAATATCAGCAAGCATAATATTACAAGCACAATCTCAATTAAAAGCAATCTATAAAGATCATGCAGATACAATAGTTGGTAACTGTGACTCTACACTCTTTCTAGGAGGAAAAGAAAAAACGACAGTAAAAGAGTTATCAGAGACCTTAGGAAAAGAAACCATAGACCTATATAACACATCAGAAACAAGATCCAACCAAAAATCTTTTGGTCTAAATTACCAAAAAACTGGTAAGGAACTTATGAGCCAAGATGAAATAACTGTAATGGATGGCGGTAAGTGTATTTATCAGTTAAGAGGAGTAAGACCTTTCTTGTCTGATAAGTTTGATATTACAAAGCATAAGAATTACAAGTTGTTGGAAGATTATGATAAGAAAAACTTGTTTGATGTTGAAGAGTATCTAACAAATAGAGATAAGGTAAAGTTAAAATCAAGTTATAAAATAAATAGATTAAATATTTGAGTTTATGGAGAAAGCAAAATGTGTAAAAATAGAAAATCATCTTTAATTATATTAAATATAAATGGGGAGCAGTTTATTCTAGAAAGTGATACAGAACTCACTATGGATAAGAAAAATTATATTGAAGCAATATGTGAGACAATGTACGATGAAAGCAATGAATGGTATGAAGATATATATGATATGTCCCCATATGATATAGCTGAGCTATTTGAAAAAATAGTAAAAGAAGAAGTAGGAATAACTGTTACATTTAAAGCGATAGACCTTGAAGTATCGATTTTAGAAGACTAGAAATAAGGTATTAATAGGAGATAGAAATTAAAAATTCTCAGGGTAAATATCAGCAAGTACAATCTTAATTAAAAGCAATCTATAAAGACCATGTAGATACAATAGTTGGTAACAATGATTTTACACTCTTTCTAGGGGGAAAAGAAACTATAGACCTATATAACACATCGGAAACAAGATCAAATCAAAAATCTTTAGGTCTAAATTACCAAAAGACTGGTAAGGAACTTATGAGCCAAGATGAAATAACTGTAATGGATGGTGGTAAGTGTATATACCAGCTAAGAGAAGTAATACCTTTCTTGTCTAATAAATTTGATATTACAAAGCATAAGAATTACAAGTTATTGGAAGATTATGATAAGAGAAACTTATTTGATGTGGAAGAGTAATTTAAAGCAAAAAGGTAGGACTGAATTAAATGGAAATACAGTGATTACAAGATTGTAATATTTACTGTTATAACTACACGGACGAGGGTATATTTAATATAATAGAGCTATATAAGTTAGAATTTATGAGGGTGTTTTTATGGAAAAATTTAGAAAAATGTTAATATATTTGATTATAATCATTCTTGCATTTTATCTAGCGCCATTTCTTATTATAGATACTGGAAGTGGTATGTTCATTTTATTAATTGCAATTCCAATTATATGCTTAATTGTTTCATTGATTTATGGAATGAAAAATTCGTTTAATTGGTTATTTTCTTTGTTTGTTATGTTGTTATTTATACCGACTATATTTATCTTTTACAACGATAGTGCAGCTATTTATATATTGGCATATGGGATAATTTCAGTAATTGGTAACTTTATAGGAAGCTTGCTTTTTGAGAAAAATCAATAGATTAAAAAATTCCAGTTTGCAGAGTTAAACAATTAAATAAACGTTCAATAAACACAATAGATGATAGAAAAGCGTAAAGTTATTCTATCGTCTTTTTTTATACTCAAAATTAGGAGGTAAAAATGGTAAGGATAAGAAGTCCCACTTAAAACAATTTAATATATAAGAAATTTAGCGATTGAAATATAATTTCAGTCGCTTTTTTAATTGAAATATATAGATTAAGGAGAAGAAATTAATGGATAGAGAAATGATAAATATTAATGCAAATTTAGTTAAGGAAGCTAAATTTTCAGAATTTGAAAAAGATGGAAAAAGTGTTCAAGTAGCAAATTTTGCTCTTGTTAAAAAATATGGAAAGGGCAAAGAATATACAAATTGCTCAGTATATGGAGAAAAGGTAGAAATTGCAAAAGAATTTGAAAAAGGAGATCTGATCCATGTCTTTGGATATTTCAAAGAAAACAAAAAAGGAGATAAGGTCTACAAGAACTTTATAGTTAAATCACTAAACAAAATAGAAAATAAGAAAGAAAACGAGGAGGAATAATATGGAATTTTTTACAGCTGGAGTTGGAGTTTTAAAGACACTTGTAACTGCAATTGGTGCAGGTTTAGGAGCATGGGGAGTTATTAACTTAATGGAAGGTTATGGTAATGATAACCCTGGTGCTAAATCTCAAGGTATTAAGCAATTTATGGCAAAATAAGGACGGAATAACACAACAAATTCTCTAAAACAAATCACTAAATCAATGTAAGATTGAATGAAATCAATATTTATGTTATAATTGAATAAATTTAATGAAGAGAAAAAGAGGGATATTATGGCACTTAACTATAAACCATTATGGATACAACTAGCAAAAAAAGGATCAAAGAAAACTGATGTAATAGCTATGGCAGGATTGACAACAAATGTTATGGCACAAATGGGCAAGGATAAACCAATTACATTTAAGAATTTAGAAAGAATATGTAAGGCTCTATCTTGCACTCCTAACGATATTATTAGTTTTGAAGATGAATTTGAACAAGAGATTTAAATTCTTATAGTTCTTTAAACTTGATTTATAAGGAATCAAAGAAAATCTTAATAAAGTTATCTAAAATTTTATTGAAATAACAGTAATGGATGGAGGCACGTGTATGTACCAGATAAGAGTAGTAAGACTTTTACTATCTGATAAATTTGATATCACAAAACATAAGAATTACAAGTTACTGGAAGATTATGATTAAATATTAAGATATAATTATTTTTGGTAAAATATCTATATACAAACCATGGAGGTAGGCATATGAGGTCTTATGAAAGTAAGGAAGAATTAAAAAATGAGATAAAGAAAACTTTTGAAAAATATATTTCAGAGTTTGACAATATACCAGAAGAACTAAAAGATAAAAGACTAGAAGAAGTTGATAGGACACCAGCAGAAAATCTTGCCTATCAAGTAGGCTGGACGACTTTAATATTAAAATGGGAAGAAGATGAGAAAAATGGATTAGATGTTAAAACACCATCAGATAAATTCAAGTGGAATCAACTTGGAGAATTATATGAGTGGTTCACTGATACCTATGCTAATAAATCTTTAAAGGAACTAAAAGAACAACTCATAAAAAATATAGAAGATATTTATCTTTTGATAGATGAATTAACAGATGAAGAATTATTTAAACCACATATGAGAAAATGGGCAGATGAAGCAACAAAAACTGCAACTTGGGAAGTTTATAAATTTATTCATGTAAACACAGTAGCACCATTTGGTACATTTAGAACTAAGGTTAGAAAATGGAAGAAATTAGTACTTTAGTAACATAACTTTGACGTATATTAGAATAATTTGATTTAGACGATAGAAATTAAAACTATATCGTCTTTTTTTATACTCAAAATTGGGAAATTAAGTGGGTTGAAAAAAATTTTTATTGGTGGTATTATTAAAATAACAAGTACACATAAGTACACTTCTGAAACAGGAGGTGCAATATCAATATTATAATAAATACCGATTCTAGCGAACCGATTTATGAACAAATCGAAAATCAGATAAAAAAACAAATTATGAATGAAGATTTGAAAACTGGAGATTCTATACCATCTATGAGAGTATTGGCTAGAAATCTTAAGGTAGCTGTAATTACAGTTCAAAAGGCTTATGAAAATTTACAAAAAGATGGATTTATTGAAACTATTCATGGCAAAGGCAGTTTTATATCAGCAAGAAATATTGAATTACAAAAAATAGAAACATATAAAGAAGTGGAAGATTTAGCTAAGAAAATTGTCAAGAGCATACAATCAAGTTCTATTTCAATAGATGATTTGATAGATTTAATAAAAAAGATATATGAGGAGGGGCAATGATGGATTCATATGAAAATAAATTAGCATTAAGGGTATCTGGATTAAATAAAAAGAATAAAACAAATGATTTTTCTTTGAAAAATATAAATATTGAAGTACCTTATGGATCTATTGTAGGAAATATAGGAAGAAATGGAGCGGGGAAAAGTACTACTATTTCTTGTATACTTGGAATGTTTCAAAAAGATGATGGAAAAATAGAGATATTTGGTACTGAAGATTGTAATCAAGTAGATATTAAAAAACACATAGGTGTTGTTTTAGATGACCCAAACTTTTCATTATTATTAACGCCTAATGAGATAAATGAGGTAATGAAATTTAATTATAGTAATTGGGAAGAAGATATTTTTAAAAATTATTTGAATCGATTTAATTTGCCAATAGACAAGAAAACTAAGCAATTTTCATTTGGAATGAAAAAAAAGTTATCGTTGGCTATAGCATTGTCTCATGAAACAAAACTTCTCATATTAGATGAAATTACTTCAGGGTTAGACCCAGTAAGTAGAGATGAGATTTTATGTATATTATTAGAATTTATAGAAAACCCAGAACACTCGGTATATATATCATCACATATTACAACAGACTTGGAAAAAATAGCTGATTATATAGTTTTTATGGATAATGGTAAAGTCGTGTTGAGCGAAGAAAAAGATGAATTGTTATATAACTATGGGATACTTCGTTGTAATGATACGGATTTAGAAAAAGTCGATAAAACAGACATAATTTCATATAGGAGAGAATATGGGAGAGTAAATATTTTAGTAAAAGATATATCGAAGATAAAGAATAAGTATAAAGAATTTGTTGTAAATAAACCTAATTTTGATGAAATTTTGCTGATTTTGACAGAGGGAGGAGAATCCTAATATATGAAAGGTCTATTATTAGAAATATATTATAAAAATATTAAAAACATATGTGTAATGAATGCGTTTTTGCTTACAATTTGGATTTTGATAAATCTTTTTTCTAGCACGCAAATGCTTGTTTTTGCGTATTTTGCAGTTGTAATCTTCGCTAACAGTTTGTTGATCCTTTTATCTCAAAGAAAAGATTATGATTTAAAATTATATAAATATGAATTCATGCTACCAATAAAAAGTAAAAATATAATACTATCAAAATATATAAGTCAAGTAGTTATTATTCTCTTCTCTATATTGATGTTGATTATTTTGAATTATATATCAATTTATCTTGGTAAGCATTATTTTGATTATGGATTTTCAGACTTAATATCTTTGTTAAATGTTCTATTAGGTCTTATATTACAATTAGTATCAATCTTCTACTTAGCCATGTACTTTATTGATTTAGAGAAAGGTGACTTGTGGATAGTTTTAGGATTGATTGGCTCTATAATGCTAGTATCAATAGAAATATTTGCATTAAATAGGCTTGGATTTTCTAAGTCTGGTGGCAATGTTGCACTTTGTGTAATATATTTGATGTTATTTATAACATCATGCGTATTGAATTCAAAAAGAATGGTAAATCTAAAATTAAATATTTAGGATGAATGATGAATATCTTAGGCGATAGAAACTAAAACTCTATCGTCTTTTTTTATTACAAGAAAGGAATTATATATGAAAAATTTAGACCAAATTAGACAAGAGTCAAAAGAAATTAAAGATAAAATTGATGATACAGAAGAAAGATTAAGGCAACTAAAAAATCAAGAAAATAAGATATTAAAACAAGACATAGTAAAAAGAAGAAAAGAAAGAACTCATAGGCTAATAACAAGAGGAGCAATCTTAGAAAGCCTTATAGAAAACGCTGAAGAACTAACAGATGAAGAAATAAAAATCCTACTAGAAGAAGCAACAAAGACAAAAGAATTTAAAGAAACACTAAGAATAATTGGAGAAAATTAAAATAATAAATAGGAAGATTAGTATATTGCATAACTTATTTTATTTGAAAGTTTCAAGAAATATCTGAAAGAATACTTAAGAGAAACCAAGATCTTAAATATATTCAAACGGAAATCAAAGTTGCCAATATGAGGAAAGATAAAAATAACCTTTACAATCAAATATTAGAAATACGAAAATAAGTAGAACAAGCAGATAAAGTTAAGACTTGCATAGAGCATTTACTAGAACAAGCAAAACGACTATCACAGGTAAAGAGGAATTAGTTAGACCTATAAAACTAAGTGAAAAAATGGTACAATTGTATATAATTATTTGATTTTAGAGGTGTTTAAATTTATGAATGAAAGAGAAAAAATCATTCGTTTATGGTTTGATATGTGGCTCACACAACAAGACTTAGGTATAGATGATATTTTTTTAGATAATGTAATTTATATTGAGTGCTGGAGTCCTAAGTATGAAAATTGTAAAACAGTAAAGCACTGGTTTAATGAATGGAATACAAGAGGAAAAGTGCTTGCTTGGGATATAAAGCAATTTTTTCATAAGGATAATCAAACTATTGTAGAATGGCACTTCAAAAATAAAATGAATGAGGGGAAAGATGAAGAATTTGACGGTATTTCTTTGATTGTTTGGACAGCCGATAATAAGATAAAAGCATTGAAAGAGTTTGGCTGTAATTGTAATAACTACAATCCTTACAAAGAGAGTGAAACACCATTGTTTAGAGATGAAAAAGTGAATTGGTTTTAAGTTGATTACTATGGATATAGATAGATTTTTCAAAACAGTTTTATCACAAAATGCAGAAGAACTTAGGAAATTTTTTCAAAAAAATGCCGTTATAAAATGGCATTGCACAAATGAGGTATTTACCTTAGATGAGTATATAAAAGCAAATTGTGAATATCCAGGAAACTGGAATGGAGGAATAGAACGAATCGAAGAAAATGCAAATACCATTATTCTGGCTTGCCGAGTCTTTCCAAGAGATAATAGTGAGTCTTTTCATGTAGTAAGCTTTATCCATCTTAAGGATGATTTGATTATAGAAATGGATGAATATTGGTCTGATGATGGAATAGCACCAGAATGGCGTAAGAAAATGAAAATTGGGAAACGCATTAGGTAAATTGGTTTAAGGAGATAAAATATTGATAGAAAGTAGACCTGAGTTTGATAAAATCACATCGTTTTATGAGTTTAATAAATACTATTGGTATCATGAAGAACTTTCACAGATATGCAAGTCATTAGGATTAGAATACAGAGGTACAAAACAGGAACTCAATTATATTATTGAACAGTACTTTAAGGGTGATTTGATTAAAAAGTCATCAATAAAAAATGAAAAGAAACAAGTAGAAACTATTACCTTAGATACTCCATTACTTGAATGCGGGTTCTCCTTTAACACACATTTCAGAGAGTATTTCTCAATTTTAACAGATGTTTCGCCATTTAAATTTACTGCTGATATGGCTACTGCTTGGAGAAAAGTAAAAAGAGAAAATGATTTGAGTTTTACAATTCAAGATATGCTAAAAGTTTATTATGGGAAATCAAATTATGCTAAGTATGATAATTCGGTTTGTCAATGGAATAAATTTTTAAAGGATTTCTGTGCAGACGAAAATAGTTACAACTACTCGAATAAATTAAAAGTAGCCTCCATTCTTTGGAAAGAAGTTAGAGATTCAAAAAACAAAAAAGTTTATTCACGAGAACTTATAAAAAAATATGAGGATAAAATAGAAGACTATCACAAGTAAACAGAAACTATTTTTTGAATGAAAAAAATTAATACAGATAGATGTTAGGCGATAGAAATTAAAAACTCTATCGTCTTTTTTTATACTCAAAATTAGGAGGTTAAAATGGTAAGGATAAGAAGTCCCACTTAAAACAATTTAATATATAAGACATTTAGCGATTGAAATATAGGTTCAGTCGCTTTTTTAATTGAAATTTATAGATTAAGGAGAAGAAATTAATGGATAGAGAAATGATAAATATTAATGCAAATTTAGTTAAGGAAGCTGAATTTTCAGAATTTGAAAAGGATGGAGAAAATGTTCAAGTAGCAAATTTTGCTCTTGTTAAAAAATATGGAAAGGGCAAAGAATATACAAATTGCTCAGTATATGGAGAAAAGGTAGAAATTGTAAAAGAATTTGAAAAAGGAGATCTAATCCATGTCTTTGGATATTTCAAAGAAAACAAAAAAGGAGATAAGGTCTACAAGAATTTTATAGTTAAATCACTAAACAAAATAGAAAATAAGAAAGAAAACGAGGAGGAATAATATGGAATTTTTTACAGCTGGAGTTGGAGTTTTAAAGACACTTGTAACTGCAATTGGTGCAGGTTTAGGAGCATGGGGAGTCATTAACTTAATGGAAGGTTATGGTAATGATAACCCTGGTGCTAAGTCTCAAGGTATTAAGCAATTTATGGCAAAATAAGGACGGAATAACACAACAAATTCTCTAAAACAAATCACTAAATCAATGTAAGATTGAATGAAATCAATATTTATGCTATAATTAATTAAATAAATCTAATAGAGAGAAAAAGAGGGATATTATGGCACTTAACTATAAACCATTATGGATACAGTTAGCAAAAAAAGGATTAAAGAAAACAGATGTAATAGCCATGGCAGGACTTACAACAAATGTTATGGCACAAATGGGCAAGGATAAACCAATAACAATGAAAAACATAGAAAAGATATGTAAAGCTCTAAAATGTACGCCTAATGATATATTTAGTTTTGAAAATACATTTGAAAGTGAGATTTAAAATCAACAGAGATATATTAAAAATACAAAAAATATTATTTTAAATGGTCAAAACACTTGACTATTTTTTTAAAACATGATATACTCAAAGTGAAAATAATTAAAAATACAAAAATGAAAAAGCAAATGAAAATGTAATTTATATAGGAGGTAATATAGTTGGAATTTTCAGATGGTGAATTACTAGTAATGGAAGAATTGTGGAAAGGCGATGTCTTAGACGAAAATGGAGAAATCCAAGCCTTAGCCTTATCAAAAATATTGATGGAAAAGTACGATATAAGCAAAACCTCTTGCTACACCTTTTTTGGAAGATTAGTAGAAAAAGGGGCGATAGCCAGGAGATATCCTAAATACACAATTAGGGTCCTTGTATCAAGGGAGGATGCTCTACTAAATAAGCAAAAAGAAGCCTTTCACAAACTTTTTAAAGGATCGCTTTTAAATATGTGTAAAACGTTTTTGCAAAATGAAAAAGTTACAAAAGAAGAAATAGAAGAGATGAAAAAATTAATAGATAGCTTTGACGAAGAGGACGAAGAGGACCAAGAGGAAGACAAGGATGGCAATAAGTCTAGTTAGGGTAATTACTCTAGAAAAATCTATAAAAAGTCTTTACTTACTAGTTCTAATTCTCTTAGTTAGACCAATATTAAACAAGAAAGCCTTTAGGTCAGCAAGTATTATTTTGTGGATAGTATTATTAATCTATTTAGTAAGTCCCTATGAACTTATGATGGGAATAGATTGTGTCAAGGAAAATGGTATCCTATCATATTTGCTAGGTTTAACAAATCTTTTTAATTCTTGCTTATGCTGGTTAGTAAATAAACTAGGCTATATATTTTTTAAACTAAACCGACTAATAGGTTCGATTTTGATTTTTACTTACCTAGGAATAAAAATTTATAAATTTCATAAAGTTATGAAAGACTCTACGCTTATTGATAACACTTTATGTGAGAAAAAAATAAGAGAATTTGGATTGAAAAGAAAAGTACAGATTTATATCAATAACAATTTAAAAACTCCCATTACCTTTGGAATCTTAAGACCTAAGATAATCTTACAAGATCATATCTTATCTGATGAGAAATTACTAGACCATGTTTTGATCCATGAACTAATGCATATAAGGAAATTTCATATTTTACTAACTCACCTGGTCAATATTATAGCTTGTCTATATTGGTACAATCCACTCTTATGGCTAAGCTTAAAATATATAGACCAAGATATAGAAATAAATTGCGATAAGCTAGTGGTTGAAAAACTAGGCGACACAATAAAAAATAGAAAAGAATATTGTATATCAATGCTAAAGTTATTAGAAATAGGAAGTAATACAAATAATTTTGTTTTAAAATTAAATCCAAATAAAGAAAGGATGCTTATTATGAAAAAATGGAAGAAGACACTTGTAGGTTTGATGATTTTTATGTTTGCGTTTACATTTTGTTTACCGGTATTTGCCAATGTGACCGACCTAAATCAAGATAGGTTGATACAAAAGGTGAAATAATCAATGATATTAATGTTGAAAATGGAGATAGGGTTCAAATAATAAGTGATGAAGAGTATCAAAAGTTAGAGTTAGGAGAAGTATCAAGTATAGGACTTAGATCAGCAAATATAGACGAAGAGATAAGCCTCGGTAGATTCGATAATACTAGTTATAAATTTAACATGGACACTTGGTTTGGTCCAGTCCATGATGGTTTTACAGTTAGATTAAAAGATATGTCTTGCTCAGGTGGAATTAAATATCAGGTAATTATTGAAGAAGATGGAAAAATTATATATAACAAATTTTTTTCTTCAGACTCAATATTAAAGGTTAAGGCTAATAGAGGAAGTAGATATGTTGTTACGATTGATAATGAATCAAATAAAACATTATCAGGAAAGGTAAAGATAAACTCATATGTAAGATAGATAGGAGGTGAA
>NZ_AWXB01000041.1 GCF_000478985.1 Peptoniphilus sp. BV3C26 | reverse complement strand
ACTATTACTAAGAGGAGTACAAAGAAACGAAATCGAAAGAGGCCAAGTATTAGCAAAACCAGGCACAATACATCCTCACAAGAAATTCCAAGGAGAAGTATACGTACTAACAAAAGAAGAAGGCGGAAGACACACCCCATTCTTTAACGGATACAGACCACAATTCTACTTCAGAACAACAGACGTAACAGGCAACATTGAACTACCAGAAGGAGTAGAAATGGTAATGCCAGGAGACAACGCAACATTCACAGTAGAACTAATAACACCAATCGCAATGGATGAAGGATTAAGATTCGCCATAAGAGAAGGTGGAAGAACAGTAGCATCAGGCGTTGTATCAAAATTATTAGACTAAAAATAAAATAAAAGCTCTCATTTTATGAGAGCTTTTTTTATTGCAAAAATAAAAAATGTAAATACAAATAAAATTTTAATTGAAAACACAACCCAATCTAGGGACCAATTTATTGGTCCGGCGGTCTAAGGCGAGTGAAATAAAACAAAAAATGAAAAATGTAAATACAAATAAAATTTCAATTGAAAACACAACCCAATGTAGGGACCAATTTATTGGTCCGGCGCCGTAAGGCGAGTGAAATAAAACAAAAAAATTGATATAGAAAAAGATGAATTGAAAAAATAGAAACAAAACAAAAATGAAAAATAAATTTTATAAAAAATGCGGAGTTTTTTCTCCCACCCTGCACACACGGACCGGTAAACCGGTCCCTACAGTTCACTAAAATTTCAATTGAAAACACAACCAAATGTAGGGACCAATTTATTGGTCCGGCGCCGCAAGGCGAGTGAAATAAAACAAAAAATGAAAAAATGTAAATACAAATAAAATTTTAATTGAAAACACAACCCAATGTAGGGACCAATTTATTGGTCCGGCGGCGTAAGGCGAGTGAAATAAAACAAAAAAATTGATATAGAAAAAGATGAATTGAAAAAATAGAAACAAAACAAAAATGAAAAATAAATTTTATAAAAAATGCGGAGTTTTTTCTCCCACCCTGCACACACGGACCGGTAGCAGTAAATAGCGCCGCAAGGCGAGTGAAATAAAACAAAAAATGAAAAAATGTAAATACAAATAAAATTTCAATTGAAAACACAACCCAATGTAGGGACCAATTTATTGGTCCGGCGCCGCAAGGCGAGTGAAATAAAACAAAAAATGAAAAAATGTAAATACAAATAAAATTTCAATTGAAAACACAACCCAATGTAGGGACCAATTTATTGGTCCGGCGGCGAAGCCGAAATAAATAAAATAAAAAATAAAAATAGAATAAATACAAATAAAATTTCAATTGAAAACACAACCCAATCTAGGGACCAATTTATTGGTCCGGCGGCGTAAGGCGAGTGAAATAAAACAAAAAAATTGATATAGAAAAAGATGAATTGAAAAAATAGAAACAAAACAAAAATGAAAAATAAATTTTATAAAAAATGTGGAGTTTTTTCTCTCACCCTGCACACACGGACCGGTAGCAGTAAATAGCGCCGCAAGGCGAGTGAAATAAAACAAAAAATGAAAAAATGTAAATACAAATAAAATTTCAATTGAAAACACAACCCAATGTAGGGACCAATTTATTGGTCCGGAGGCTGAGTCGAAATAAATAAAATAAAAAATAAAAATAGAATAAATATAAATAATAATTAAAAAAATATAATAATAGAAAGGGCTCTAAATTATTATTTAAGCTGATTTTGCAAACTTATTATGGTATAATGAAGTATGAAAATTAACGGTCTTATGTAAATTTTACCAAATTTATAGAGTATAAACTTAGTAATTAAAAAATGAAGACTTAAAACTTGAAATAAAACAGTAAAGTGGGGTAAGGAGAAAAAAATATGAGAGATTGCTTTAAAAAATTATGTGTTTGGATGTTAATTTTAACCATGTTATTATCAGGTCCTTTGGAGGTTTTTGCTTCAGTTAACCATGATGACCTATCAGAGAGCAAGGCAAAATTCATCAACAATGAAAAAATACCCATAAATCCGGTAAAACTGGACAGTGGACAAAGTGCGACAGATTTTATAAAAAATCCGGTTCAGCCGGACATCTACACCCTGCACACAGACTTTAAAACCCAAAAGGGTGAAAAGTACGATATAAGCTACCAGCCTTATATCGCAAGTGTAGGTGCAGATGCAACACAAGCAGAAAAAGATAAGGTCAATAAGACTATTGACATGCCAAAACTTGCTGGTTATGACGAGCCGCAAGATAATTTTACAATTGACTATGACACAATTGTGAATAAGGCAAAAGCAGGCATTAAATCTGAGGACAAAATTAATGGTGACAGATACAGTGCCGAGCAAGAGTTTAAATACGCTGCTAAAAGTAATAGCATTAAAATCAAACACGTCTTCCAAGACTTAGAAGATTTTACTAAGTATACAAATCCGAACGGAAGCGTTGGAGAAGAAGGAGAGCTTATTACCACCCAACAAGGTAATACTGGGTCTACCATGGAAGTCAGTCCTTTAACTGAAGGTCATCCAAATAGAAAAGGCTTTGTTCCAGAAGCTGAATCTATCACAATGCAAGTTCCAGAAAATGCCACGAACTTTATATTGGAATACCGTTACAACCGTGCCCATTACGATGTGACATTTGACACTGCAGGTGGCACAGCCCTTCCGGCTCGTACACTTTATTATGGACAAGTGATTCCTAAAATTGCCGATGCAGATATTCCTACAAAAGTCGGCGGCGAATTCCAAGGCTGGAAGCCATCGGTTGATTTAAGTACAAAGGATGGAAAAACATATAATGCAAATGAAATAATTAAAGTTGGAACCGGTCAAGCTATCAAAAATCTTGCTGCTAATTTGCTTATGCCAGCAAATAATCTTACTTTCACAGCTGTGTGGAAGGACAAGGACAAGGCAGGCTACGCTGTCCAATTTTGGGCAGAAAAGGCAGACCATGCAGGTGAGTATGACTATATAGGTACTCGTGTCTATAAGGATCAAATGACAGGCTCAAGACCAGACATAGATAATGAACCTGTAAAAGACATAGTCTTCCCAGACTTAGACCCAGATCGTCTAGCCAAGATATGGAAGGGCGATAGATTTAATCGTGGAAAAGATCTTTATCTAAATAAATTCTATGTATATAACCAAAAACTAACTCATGAGCAAAACAAGGACCCTGATAATGCAAACCTAGTTAAGCCTGTTGATTCAACAGGTAAGACTGTCTACAATATCTACTACGACAGACAAGAATACGAGCTCTACTTCACTAAGTCGAATGCCCTACCTAAAGAAAATACTTTCTACCCTGAAATTTGGGGATATGATGGTCAAGGCAAGTTAGTGAAGAAGGGCGGCCCTGGCAATCCTTACCATTACAAGGCAAGGTTCAACCAGCTAATGTTAGACTGGCCAAACGATGCCATGCAAACCAAAGGCTTTAGCAAAGACATGCAATCCTTTGGCTGGGGATCAAACTATAATAGTCCAAATTGGCCGTTTCACTTGGACACACCTCCTTATAGATTAAATGCCGACCAATTCTTAGACTTGCCAAAAAATTACGATAAATGGGGCGGCTATACGAAAAATATAGATAAGGGTGATGGATCGAGGATAGATTTAAAGTGGTACGATTATAAAATTCTTTCCTTTGGCATAAAGCAGGACGTAGACTCTATGCCTCACCACATGGACTTTTGGATGGATGGCTTTAAGAATGACGAAACAATTATCCGCTACGACCTATACAGGTATAAGGCAGATACCAATTCTGACACTTATGCGCCTGTATACCCCAGGGTTCAAGGCTTTACTGGCAAGAGAGGTAATGAAACACCGGAATATCTTGATTCAGATGGCATAGATGCTAAAAACGATGAGCGTAAAGATGTAACTCCATTCCCTGCTAAGACAAATACAGACATTTATGGAGAACGCCCTTTAGGTAAGATGCCATTTATTAAGGCCTTCTTTAATAATGGCGATGAATGGGGCGACCCTGACGGCTGGGACGGATTTGGCACAAATGGCTACCTTAAATTTGAATACGAGCGTAATAAGTACCCACTAAGATTTAACTACGACCCATCAAAGATTAAGGGTGATAATGAGTTTGGAAAAACCAACTCATTAGATACCTTCTATGAATTTCCACTAAAGGTTCTAAGCCCCGACTTAGTTGATAATAAAACACCAAAAGCAGATAGAGAATACTTTAAGGATAATCCAGCCAACTTATTGGATAATCCAGAAAATTTACTAAAATTAAAACTTACAGACCTTGTCTTTAAGGACCCAAATGACAATAACAAATTAAAAGTTAGGCGTCCCGACAACCTTTCAAACCAAATGGTCTTTAAGGGCTGGGCACTAGACCCTGCAGGCACTAAGCTTATTTGGGAGAACCCAGGCGAAATCATGCCTAACCACCCAGTAAACCTATATGCTAAGTGGGGCGAACCGGATTATAAATGGAAGGTAACTTTTGATCCAAACGGTGGAAATTTAAGAAATATTAAGGAGGAAGATTTAACTAAAAGTCGCAAGAAAATCCAAGAAGGCGACATTGGTCAAGAAAAGATAAATACCTATGCGAAAAAAGAAGCCAATGATGGCGATAAACAAATCTTTACAGTTATTCAAAGACAGAAGCTTGTAGAACCTAAGAAGCCTACAAGAAAGGGCTACGACTTTATGGGCTGGGAAGTAATTAGATATAAGAAGAATCAAAAAGGCGACTATACAGACGAAATAGACACAAGTTATAGAGACACATATAAAGTTCCAGAACTATATTCCTTTGGCAACGATGTTGTAGCACCTATCTATCTAAAGGCAATTTGGACTCCAAACAACAGAGTGAATGTAAAAGTAGAACATTGTTTCTTGGATAAGGACTTTAACATAGATACAAGCGTAAGTCCAAACCCTAAAAAAGTTACACTTGCAGACAAGAGAGCGGGCTACCTAGTTGCTACAACAGGTGACAAGCAAGATGATAAATGGACACTTGTTCAACATGAAGAGCTTGAAGCCCATAAAGAGAACTCAGATGTTTATAGCATCTACAATGAATATAATAACCGAGTTGGCTTAAACAACTCCTTCTTCCAAACATTCAAGGTAGAGCCAGAAAAAATTGATAATGGCAGTGGAAAATTAATTCCAAATCCTAAAGTAGAAGACAATGTATTTAAATTCTTCTACAAAAAATTTAGAACCCGTCAATACAAGGTTAACTATATAGATGAAAGATTTAAAGGCAAAGAAAACGAAAAAGATGGAGCTATTATAGACCAAGAACTTGTTGAAAATGGTAACCGTCACTTTGACGCAAGAAACTATAGGCCAATACCTGGTTGGGTTTTAGCCAAAGATGAAAAACCACAACAACAACTATTCTTCGATGTAGATGAAGATACAAATGCATTTAAAGGTATCAACGGCACAGGTAAAGATGAAATTACTTTCTATTATAAGGACGTAAGAGTAATTGAAATACCAACTCCAAAAGAAGGAGAAAAAATTCCAGACCCACCAGAAGGCTATGTCAGAGTAACTTTCAAGGCAGAAAAAGGCGGATCCTTTGGTAAAGATAAAAATGGCAAAGATATTACAGAACTTAATTACGATGTAATAAAGGGACTAAAATCAGACTTGCTACCAGTACCAGGAGATCCTACAGAAGATGACAAAAAAGAAGTTGACAAGTACTATATCACACCAGATACTGGCAAGAAATTTATCAAATGGGATGAAAAGCCACTATTAAACAAAAATACAATAGTTGATAATGATACAAAAGACTTCTATGTATTTACTGCGAAGTTCGAATGGTCAGGACTAAGTGCAACAGGCTTAGTAAGAACAGAAGCCTTTACAGATCCGAAGGGCACTTGGACAAATAACTTTGCTCCAACTATTGATCAATTAAAAGCACAATTAGTATGGAAAGAAAAAGACCAAGTCAAAGATCTTCCAAAAGGTACTACAATACAATTATTTGATGAAGAAGGCAATGAATTAACAACAGACGATCAAGTATATGCTTTAGTCAACGAAAAGAACAAAGCCGACAAAGAACAACTTGTTCGCACAGTAAATGTTAAGGCTAAAGTCACATTTAAGGATGGAAAGACTCCTCAAGAGCTAACTATCCCAATTACAGTTTACAAAAATGTCTATGAAGCTTTAACAACAGGAGAAAAACCATTATTCCTATCTGAAGCTGAAAAGGGAGATTTAAAAGATATAACTGGAAACTATGTAAAAGTTACAGTAAATCCAACAGGAGAACCAGGTAATAAAGACAGCAAAGTTTATTATGTAAATCCAAAGGCTTGGGTAGAAATTCCTGAAATTAAATTGACAGATGAAGAAAAAGCTAACTTAGGTTTCACTCATTGGTCAGCAGATAAGCCTGGGCAAAATGAAAATGGTGTATTTGACTTTAACAAGCGTCATAATTTTACTGATAAAGAAACAACCATCAAACCAGGATTTACAAAAGATCTAGTTGAGCAAACAGATCCAAACACAAAACCACCTGTACCAAAGGACTATGTAGAAGTTATCGTTAAGACAACAGACAAGGCTACAAGTGAATTTACAAAAACATTCTGGGTTAATCCTAATAAGGAAGTAACAATACCAGTTACAAATCCAATAGGAAAGACTATTGAAAAGACACAAACAGAACAAGCTAAGGCTTACACTTTCAAAGATTGGAAATCAAATGAAAATCCTGAAAGAACTTGGACAAGTGGAATAAAGGGAAAATTTACAAAAGATACAACTATTACAGCAGAGTATACTGAAGTACAAAATATTATCCCTTATGATCCTGTTACAGATCCAACAACAAGACCTGATGGATATGTAAGGGTAACATTTGTAGCAGAAAAAGGATTAGAGTTAGAGAATGTAAAACACTACTATGTAAAGAAGAATGCAGGGATAAAACTTGGCAATACTGACCTTGCAAAACCAGGAGTAAAGGCTGAAACTGGTTATAAATTTGTTAAATGGGATAAGGACGACACAACTGAAATTAAAGACACAGATATAGTTGTAAAAGCAGAATCTAAAGAACTCGACCCATTTATACCCGCAGATGGAAATCCGCCAAAAGGCTATGTAACAGTTACTTTTGAAGCAGTAGATCATGGCAAGCTTGATGGAGTTCTAAAGTACTATGTAAACCCAACAAAATATGTTGCATTTAATCCACCAAAAACAATTGGAGACACTGGATATGAATTTGCATCATGGTCACAAAATTCTACACAAAAGACAAATTACACGAAAGACACAACAATTACAGCCACATTTACTCAAATAGGTGCAGTGTCATTGGTAGAAAAACCTGGCTATGTAAGGGTTGACTTCGTAATTAAAGGCCAAGGTGGTTCCATATTAGATGGACAAACTAGGACTTACTACGTTGATCCAAATAGGGATGTAACGCTAGATGCACCTGTAACAAGTGCTGATGTAGGTTATGAATTTGCTTCCTGGTCACCAGATCCAACGGTAGGAAAAAAATATACAAAACCAACAACTATTGAAGGAACTTTCAATAAACTTGATGATATAATTCCAGCAACTGATGATCAAGGAAAGCCAAATGCTAAACCAGATGGCTATGTAACCTTAACCTTTGAAAAAGGTAATGGCGGAAAAACTATAGAAGGTCAAACAGTTTACTATGTAAATCCAAAGGCTGACCCAGCTAAAACTTTAGCTGATATAACAAAACCAACAGTAACAGCTGACACAGGATATAAGATTACTGGCTGGGATACAGAAAATACTTTCCAAATAAAAGAAAACAAAACTGTTACAGCAACATATAAGGAACTTCCTTCTGTTTCTGAAACACCAATTCCAGGATATGTACAAGTTATCTTTGATACAACCACTAAGGGAGTTATTGAAGGAACAACTAATACAGAAAAAATTGTATATGTAAATCCAAATAAACCAGTTATCTTAGATGGTTATGAACCAAAGATTACACCAAAAACTAACAATGTATTTGCTCGTTGGGATGTAAACTTGAAAAAAGAAACATTTTTCAAAGATAAGGACAGAATTACAGCACAATATTACGACAAGGATAATATTAGCGTTACAGAAGTCCAAGGATTTGTAAAAGTTGTATTTGATAAAGGAGACCATGGCGAATTATCTGGAACACAAGCTTACTGGGTTAAACCAGATGTTGATGTTACAGTGCCAGCACCTAGAGTAAATCCAAATACAGGATATGAGTTTAATAATTGGAATCACTCATTAACAGTTAACTTACCTGCAAATTCAGAAACTTATACAATAAAGGCTGAATACAAATCTTTAGAAGATATCATTGAAGGTGACAAAATTAAACCTAATGGTTATGTAAAGGTAGAATTTGTAAGTGACGGTAATGGTAAGCTTATAGGTACGACATCTTACTATGTAAATCCAGATAAAGCTGTTGACTTAACATCTAAAGCAGATGCTATTTTCAAGAATCCTAATTTAGGTTATACAGAAATAGGTGGAAGCTGGTCAAATGACAATAGTAAAAAATTAAATGATACTTTTAAAGAAAATGCAACCTTTAAATATAAGTTCAAAGAATTGAAATCTGTTGATACAACAAATCACCCAGGATATGTGAAAGTTGAATTTATAGCGGGAGAAAATGGTCAAATTGTTGGTGGCAACAAGACTTACTATGTAAATCCTAATAAAAATATCAAAGTAGGTTCAACTGAACTAGCAATTCCTGAAACTAATGCTAATACAAATTATATGTTTGACAAATGGTTTACAGAGATTGACCAAACAAATCCTGTTAAAAGCGATAAGACATATATTGCGCTATTCAAACTATCTAAAGTAACTTTAACTTATGTGGCTGATGATAAAACTTCTGGAACAGTTCCAGCAGCATTAACCTATGACATTGGAACGGTTGTCACTTTAGCTGGTGGAAATGATCTTAAAAAAGATAATTATGTTTTAAAAGGATGGAATATAGATAGCACAGAATATGCTCCAGGTGCAAAATTTACCATCAATGGAAACACAAAAGCAATAGCTGTATGGGAAACTGATTATCACAATGTAGATTTCAATACAGATGGTGGTACCTATATAGGACCAAAGAAAATAAAGCATAATGAAACAATTGGAGCAGTAGCAAATCCAGAAAAAGTAAATTATACTTTCACAGGTTGGAAAGTTGATGGAAAAGACTTCGATCCAACTACGTCAAAAGTAGAAAAAGATATAACTCTTGTTGCTCAATATGTATCAAATGTAGTTGAACAAACAGATCCAAATAAAAAACCAGATGTACCAGAAGACTTCGTAAAAGTTATTGTAAAGACAACAGAAAATGACATTGAAAAAGCAACTGATGCTACAAAATTTGAAAGAACATTCTGGGTTAAGAAAGATACTCAAGTAACTATACCAGTTAATCCGCCAACAGGTGATGTTGTAAAAGATGAACATGGAAATCCTGTTACAGATGCTTCTGGTAAGGAAGTAAAATGGGTATTTACGGGCTGGACAAGTCCTTTAACTGATTCATTCAGCCAAGATGAAACTATAATTACGGCAAAATATGAAAGCAAGGTACCAGAACCTACAATTGATGCAAAAGTTGTTGAAACCTATGCAGGAAGACAACCAGAACCTTCAGATTATGAAAATGCTATAAAAATGCAACTGGGACAAGATGAAATAACTTTTAAAAACAATGTTTCAAAATTTGAAATTACAAAGAAGCCTGATGTAAGTACACCAGGAATGAGTGAAGCTGAAGTTACAATAGAATTTAAAAACGGAACTACAAAAACTATAAAAGTTCCTGTTAAAGTTAATCCTAATATCTATCCGGCAGATACTGACGGAGGAAGGACTTCAGAAACACCGGCAAATTATGTAAGAGTAATAGTTAATCCAACAGTTTTAAATGCCGATCCTCAAATAAGGATTTACTATGTAAATCCTGAAGTGGAAATTGGAATTCCTTTACCAGCTATAAATCCGCAAAATGGAGCAAAATTTATTGCATGGCACATTGAAGAAGGAACAAGACCTGAATATAATGGAGAAGATTATAAGTTTACTCAACCTGAAACAATAATTGTAGCAGACTTCGACAGGGCACCGGGTACAGGTCTTATAATGACAGATGTTGGAGTTTATCCAAGACCTGAAGATTATAAAGATAGAATTACTGTTCCTCAAGGAAAGACAATTCAAGGTATTAAAGTTATCAAACAACCTAATGTAGATAAACCAGGCATTACAGATGCAACAGTAGAAATAACTTATGATGATGGCAAAACAGATGTTGTAGGTTTTACCGTATTTGTACAAGCAAAATATGAACCACAACCAGAACCGCAACCACCAATTTGGTCTGGTGGCGGAGTAAGATATGAAACCATCTACAAGGAAAAGATTGTTGAAGTTCCTACAAAAATCAATTTCTTTAAAGAAGTAAGATATATGCAAGGCTTCCAAGGATATTTCAGACCTAAGGACGGTCTAAGAAGATGTGAAGCTGCTCAAATTCTTGCCAATGCTTTAAAGGAAGACGGATATAAGTATGATTTGTCTTATAAGATAAATTATAAGGATATTGGAAATGAATGGTACACCGAAGCTGTTAAGATAACCACTCAAGCTAATGTATTTATGGGATATAGCGACGGTTACTTCAGACCTTATGACAAGATAACAAGGGCTGAATGGATTGCAACTTTAAGAAGATTCCAAAATATTGACAAGGTTAATGGAAATCACATGAATTTGAGAAATGACCATTGGGCTTTAGCAGAAATTGAGGGAGCTTATAAAGAAGGTTGGTTAAAGATCTATACTGACGGTCTTGCAAACTTTAAGGCTGACGAGTTCATTCCGAGACAAGAAGTTGCCGCTGTAAGTAATAGGGCTTTTAACAGAGTTTGCGATAGAGTTTATATAAGTAGAAATGATAAGAATCTTATTAACTATAAGGACATCAATCCTTCAATGTGGGCTTACCAAGATATTCTTTGTGCAAGCAACACATTTATCCATGACAAGAAAAACTACAGAGCTCATGGAATCAAGGATGATAAGGTAACTTTCAATGTTAATATTGATGGACTTGAAATTCTTCAAAGCAAATTTCAAAGGACTCTAAGATAGGTTATAGTTATCTTAAATTTTAGAGAGACTTAATATTAAGTCTCTCTTTTTTTTTGTTTTTTAAATTTGTAAAATTTATCAAAGCTTGTCAAATTGGTCTGATTTTACAAAAAATATGGCTCTAAAACTTTTTTAAATTTATAAAATCAAGTGATTTTTGCAAAAATTGGTCTGATTTTATAAAAAAAATAGAGAGCTTATGCTCTCTAGGGTAAATTATTTTTTTGATTTTATTTTTTCACTAAATTTTAAAACTTATTTATCTAAGTTTTTCTTTTACGCTTTTAAATAATTTTTTAGTATATTCTTTTCTGCCTTCTTGGTAGAGGTCTTCAGCCTTAAACACTTCTTGAAGGACTCCGTTGTGAAGGACTGCAATCCTGTCGCAAAGATATTCTATAACATTTAAATCGTGGGAAATAAAAATTGATGTAAAGTTATATTTTTCTTGCAATTCGTTTAAAAGATTTAAAATTTGCGCTTGAATGGAAACATCAAGGGCTGAGACTCCTTCGTCTATTATTACAAGTTGTGGATTTATTATTAGGGCAGAGGCTATGCTTATTCTTTGCCTTTGACCTCCTGAAAGTTCACTGGGAAATTGTTCAAGGACATCTTCAGTCATTTCTACATCGTTTAAAATATCTTTTGCTCTTTTAAGTCTTTCTTCTTTTGTGCCAACTTTTTGGATCATCATTATTTCCATTAGGGACCAGCCAATTTTTTTATGAGGATTTAATGAGGAGTAGGGGTCTTGAAAGACCATTTGCACTTGTTTTCTATAGTCGTTAAGCTGATCTTTTGTAAATTTGGAAATATCCATGTCTTTATAAAAAACTTTTCCTTCAGTGGGTTTTAAAAGTTTTAAAATAATTTTTCCCAGGGTTGATTTGCCGCTTCCTGATTCTCCTACGAGGCCGAAAATTTCTCCTTGTTTTACTGAAAAGCTCACATTATCAAGGGCGGTGAATTCTTTTTTAGGGGCAAAAAGTTTTTTTTGCTTTGTATAAAATTTTTTAGATACATTTTCTATTTTTAAAATATCATTCATTTTTAAGATCACCTGAATCATCGTAAAGATGGCAGTAAACGAGCCTGTTTTCAATCATTTTTCCTGAGGGAAAGGTTTTTTTACAAATTTCTTTTGTGTATTGGCATCTGTCAAAAAAGGGACAGCCTTGGTTTGAACGAATTTTAAGGGGCGGAACATGACCAGGTATGTTGTAAAGTTTTTCTCCACGTTTTTTATAGGAGGGTATTGCTTTTAAAAGTCCCACAGTGTAGGGATGTTTGGGATTTTCTACAAGTTCATCGGAGGGACCTTCTTCAACAATACAACCTGCATACATAACTATTATTCTCTTACATATTCTACTTACAAGGGTAAGGTCATGAGTTATAAAGAGTATGCCTCCGTCATAAATTGTTTCAATTTCTCTGAAAAGAGATAGAATTTGCATTTGAATAGTGGCGTCAAGGGCGGTGGTAGGTTCGTCCGCTATTAAAACTCTGGGGTTTGCAATAAGGGCAAGACATATTACTATTCTTTGCTGCATTCCTCCTGACAGTTCATAGGGATACCTTTCATATAAATTTTCTACGTCTTTAAGTCCACATTTTTTCATGGTTTCAAGAACTAAATGCCTATTTTTTTCCTTGGGAAAGTTATAGTGTATTTTAAGCACTTCTTCTATTTGCTTGCCCACTTTCATAAGAGGGTTAAGGGCGCTCATAGGTTCTTGAAAAACCATGGAAATATTTCTTCCTCTGAATTTTATCCATTCTTTTTCTTTTAGGTGGATCATTTCTTTTCCTACCAATTTTACAGACCCAGATTCTACATTTGCATTGGGATTTTCAATTCCCAGTATTGTTTGAGCACACACACTTTTTCCGCAGCCTGATTCTCCTACAAGGCCTACGAAATCTCTTTCAAATATATCAAAGCTTATGTGATTTACGGCATTTTTTCTTTGACCATTAAAGCTAAAGCTTACAGTTAAATCATTTACTTCAAGTAATTTTTTCATCGTCCTGTTTCCTTTACACGTCTATCTCTTAAACCGTCACCGTATAGGGTAAAGCCAAACACCATAAGGGAAAGGACAATACCTGTTGAAAAAAAGTACCAGGGTGCATTTACAAAATATCCTTGGGCTTCTTTTAACATTCTTCCCCAACTTGGTCTTGGAGGTCTTACGCCTAAGCCCAAATAGGAAAGACCAGCCTCAGAAAGAATAGTTGTGGATATGGAGAGGGTGATGGCTACAATAAGTTGATTTTTTATATTTGGAATAATATGGTGAATTGCAATGTGTAGACCTCCAGCACCTTTTGTAAGGGCACTTCTTACAAAGTCATTTTTTTTCACTTGCAAAAATCCTGATCTTGTTACCCTTGAGAAATAGGGAACGCCCATAACTCCCAGGGCAAGTATTGTATTTTTTATTCCCGGTCCGAAAACAGATACAAGCATAATGGCAAATAAAACTCCGGGAAATGCCATAAGGGCATCTATAATACGCATAAAGACTTCATCAACAAGACCTCCTCTATAGCCTGCCAGCCCCCCTATAATAAGGCCTAAACCAAAGGCAAGACCAACACTACCAATTGATAGAATAAAGGCCGTCTGAGAGCCTACCATAAGGCGAGAGAGTATATCTCGACCAAAGTTGTCCGTTCCAAATAAATGGGCTGCTGATGGAGCTTGAAATTTTATAGATTCGTTCATAAGGTTTGGATCATAGGGAGTCCAAAAAAAACTTACAATAAAAATCAAAAGAAATAAAAAGATGATTATTTTTCCGATTTTCATGGAAACTGTTCTAACTCTCATTATTCACCACCTCTTATTCTCGGGTCAATTATTCTATAACAGATGTCTATTATAAAATTAATAAAAATAACCATAGCCGCAATTACTACTACAACCGATTGAATAAGGGGAAAATCTCTACTTGATACACTTTGTACAATAAGAGAGCCTATTCCCGGAAGGGCAAAGACATTTTCAATAATAATACTTCCCCCTATACTTGATGTAAGTATAATTCCCAGTATAGTTATTACAGGTATAAGTGCATTTCTAAGGACATGTCTGTATAGGATTTTGTTTATATCAAGACCTTTTACTCTTGCCGTTCTTACATAATTTTTTCTTATTTGGTCTAAGATTGCCGTACGTAAATACCTTACTATTGTTGCAATGTTTGAAAGGGAAATTGCAAAAGCAGGTATAAAAAATTTGTAGAGCTTATCCAACAAGTTTCCTGACATAACGTTGTAGCCGAAGGTTGGAAAAATGTTGAGCTTTACGGAAAAAATTAAGATTAAAATAAAGGCAAGCCAAAAAGAGGGTATGGAGATACCAAGTTGAGTGATCCCTGCAATTATTGTGGAATACCATTTGTCATCTTTTGAAGCAATCCAAATTCCAAGGGGTATGCCTATTAAAACAGTAAGAATTAAAGAATAAGAAGTTAAAAAAAGAGTGACAGGAAGCCTGTCCATAAATAAGTCTTTTACATTTACGTTATATTTTAAACTTTTTCCCATGTCACCCTTTAAAAGATCTTTCATCCAATTTAAATATCTTTCGGGCATGGGCTTATCAATTCCAAGTTCCGTTTCCAATTGTTTAACTTGTTTTTCATCGGCTTCTGAGCCAAGGATTATTTGAGCGGGATTACCCGGCAAAATTTGAAAAACCAAAAATATCATCATACTCACCAAAATTAAGGTGAGTATGACTGATAATAATTTACTTAATAAAGCTTTCATAGTTATTTGGTAAAAGTAACATCCTCAAGATTTAATTTTTGTATAGGATATAACTTTAATCCTTCAACTCCATTTCTCATAGCGGTTATAGTGTCTGGATCAACTAAAAATGCTGAGGCTGCATCTTCTGCAAGAAGTTTTTGTGCTTCTTTATAGTAAGAGATTTGTTCTTCTTTACTTGCTGAAGAAGAAGCTTTTTTCATAGCTTCATCAAATTTAGGATTTTTGTAGTTAATATAGTCTCTCTTGTTGTCACTTGTGTATCTTCCTAAAATTTGGTTGGGATCAAGATAGCCTATAAAACCTACAATAGTTGATTGGAAATCTCTATCTGTATAAACTTTTGAAAGCCAAGTTGAAAATTCAATGGGTTCAATAGATAAATTTATTCCCACTTCTTTTAATTGAGATTCCAAAACTTCTGCAGTATCCATGTGGTATTTGTAATCTGAAGGAACTGTAACAGTTAAATCAAAACCTTTTTCAAAGCCTGCTTCTTTCAAAAGAGCCTTTGCCTTCTCAATGTCGTGAGGATAAAATTCGCCTAAATCTGCAAAGTATTCTTTAAGAGCGGGACTGAAATTTGAATACAAAACTGTAGCTTTTCCATTTGCACAGGAACTTACTAGAGCATTTCTGTCAATAGCATAGTTAATAGCCTGTCTTACTCTTATGTCTTTTAAAGGGCCATAGTTATTATTAAGACCGAAAGTTTGAACAAGGTTTTGAGGTCCTGAAATAAAACTTGCATTGTCTTTAATTTGTTCTGCATCTTGAGCTGCAAGTCTTGGAGCAATGTCAATTTCTCCAGATTTTATTGCAAGAAGAACTGTTTGAGTATCTTTGATTCTTATAACTTCTAAGTTTTTATACTTAGGAGTGTGATCTTTTTTATGATAGTCGTCGTTTCTTTCAAGAACAAGTTTTTCTCCTGGACTATAAGAAACAAATTTAAAAGGACCTGTACCAACGGGTGCTTCTTCTTGCTTATCATAATCTTTAGGCATAATAGGCTTTAAAGTTAAATAAATAAATTCATTTTTACGTTCCTTTAAAGTAACTTCAACAGTGTAATCGTCAATAGCTTTTACAGATTTAATTATTTCAAATTTTGAGCTTTTAGCATCTTCTCCGTCTAAACCAGCAAGTTTGGAATAAGTCCAAGCCACGTCTTCAGCCTTAAAATCTTTTCCATTGTGAAATTTTACACCTTCTTTTAATTTAAAAGTGTAAACTGTACCATCATCGGAAACGGTGTAAGATTCTGCAAGATCGGGAACTAAATTTCCTTTTTCATCTGCATCAAAAAGACCATCAAAAACTTGGTCCATTACGGTTTCAGTATCACCAGCAGTCATTTTAAAAGGACTCAGTGAATCAATTTCCGTATACATTGCTAAGCGCACAGTGTCACTTTCAGTTGCAGCAGTTTTTTTATCTCCACTGTTACCACAAGCAGTCAACAAACTTAAAGCAAGAGCTGCAACTAAAAATTTTTTTGTTTTCATTTTTCCTCCTTAATTAGCGGAAGATCTCTCATTTTAAGTTCATGATCAATACCAGAGAGAACTTTCGCTTTATCTAACGTCCATTTTGGAGCTAACAAAAGATCTTTTTTAGGATCACCTGTAAGACGATGAATCACAATATCTTTTGGCAAGATCTCCAAAGCGTCACATATAATATCAGTATACTCATCCTTGGTCAATAATGGAAAGGGTTTTTTAAGAAATTCTTTGTAAATTCTTGCATCCTTTTGAATATAGAAAGAATGAAACTTCACTCCAAAAGGGTGAATCTTTGAAACATAGTTTACAGTGTTTAAAAAATCCTCTCTATTTTCGTAAGGAAGGCCGAATATTATATGAGTTAAAAACCTTATACCCTCATTTTTAAGAATATTAACTTTTTCATCAAAAAATTTTTGACTATAGCCTCTATTTATAAAATTTATTGTATTTTCATTTACAGATTGAAGTCCCAACTCAAGAAATAAAAAAGTTTTTTTATCATATTCTTTTAAAAGTTCAATAATTTCTGGACTTAAGCAGTCGCACCTGGTGGCAATAGCAAGACCTTTAACTCCATCATAGGCTATAGCCTGGTCAAAAATTTTTTTAAGATAAGAGGGATCTGCGTAAGTATTTGTAAAATTTTGAAAATAAGCTATATAAGAATCTGTTTTCCATTTTGGGCTTAAAAATTTAATTTGTTCTTCAATTTGTTTTTTTATGGATAAATTTTTGTCTGCAGCGAATTCTCCGCTTCCTGCCTTACCGCAAAAAATGCAGCCCTCATAGGAAAGCTTTCCATCTCTGTTGGGACAGGACAGGCCTGAAGAAAGAGAGAGTCTAATTGTCTTTTTTCCGAAAGTTTTTTTAAAAAAATTATCAGAGGATAAATAACGTTTCATATATTTCACCTCAACTATTGTAACAAATTTAACTGTGTTATAATAGTTTTGGTGATAAAATGAACCGCAAGTATAATAATTATCTAATAATGGCAAATGATTTTTTGTATAAAGGAAAATACGATTCTGCACAAAAGTCATTTGAAAAGGCATATTGTTATGCTCTTACTGATAAAGAAAAAATAGACGCCCTTTATGAAGTTGCTGATATATGTCTTATGGATTCAGAATACCAAAGGGCTTATGAAATATATTGTCAAATCATTAAACTTAATGAAAAGGAAACAGGGGCATATTATGGAAAGGCCATTTGTTTTGATTATAAAAATGATTTAAATTCCGCTATTGAAAATTTTAAAAAGGCTATAGAAATAGATTATTTTTATGACAGGGCTCATTATTATTTAGCTTGTGATTATGATCGTTTAAACATGAGAGAAGAGGCTATAAGGGAGCTTAAAATATGCATTGAACTGGATCCTTACGATTATGTTTCTTATAGCGACTTGGGAGCTTTTTACGAAGAATCTAAAGAATATGAAAAAGCTCTTTTCTATATAAATAAAAGTCTTGAAATTGCAAATTCTTATGGAAGAGCCCTCTATAACAAGGGGGTTGTATTCTCAAAGATGAAAAATAAAGAAGAAGCTTTAAAGGCTTATTATCTTGCTTTGGATAATTCTAACGATCAGGATATTTACTTAAATATTTCCGTAATTTATATTGAAAATAAGGACTTTGAAAAATCTGCTGATATTCTTCTTGAAGGTGTAAGCGAAAATCCAAATTCTGTAAATCTTCACTACAATCTTGCCTGTACTTTTGAAAATTTAAATAGACGGCAAGATGCTAAGAAACATTTAAGGGAAGCTATAAAGTTAAATAAAGATGCCCTTTTATGGGCAAAAAAAGATAAAGATTTAAAAAAACTTGTATTGGAGGAAAAATGGTAATTATAAAAACAAAAGAAGAAATAAATAAAATGATTGAAGCTGGAAAAATTTTATCAGCTGTCCATCACGCTCTTAGGGACCAAGTTAAGCCTGGAGTAAAAACAATTGATTTGGATAGATTTGTTGAAAAATTTTTAAAGGACCATGATGCAAGCCCTGAGCAAAAGGGTTACGAGGGTTTCCCCTATTCTATTTGTGCATCGGTTAATGATGAAATTTGTCATGGTTTCCCTTCTGAATATGTTTTAAAAGAGGGAGATATTATTACAATTGACATGGTTGTAAATTATAAGGGTTGGCTTGCAGATAGTGCATGGACTTATAAGGTTGGAGAGATTTCAAAAGAAGCTCAGGAACTTATGGATGTTACAAAAAAATGTCTATATCTTGGAATAAAAGAAGCAAAGATCGGGAACAGATTGGGAGATATAGGTAATGCTATTCAAACTTATGCAGAGTCTAAAGGCTATTCTGTTGTTCGTGATTTTGTAGGTCATGGGATAGGAAAAGAAATGCACGAAGATCCTCAAGTTTTACATTTTGGTAAACCGGGAAGGGGTCTTAGAATTCAAGAGGGAATGGTATTTACTATTGAACCTATGATAAATGTTGGAGGATATGAGCTTACCCTTGATAAAAATGGATGGACTGCAAGGACTAAAGATGGTTCATTGAGTGCTCAATATGAGCATCAACTTGCCATTACAAAAGACGGTCCAATAATAATAACTGATCAAGGTGATAATAATGAAGAATGGTGAAATTATTAAATATTCTTTTGCAGAAGAACTTATGAATTCAATAAGCCATTGGATTGGAGTCGTTGCAGGTATAGTTGGTCTTGTATTTTTAATTGTTTTAAGTCTTGGAAAGGGAGCTTTAAAAATGTCTTCTCTTTCTATTTATGGAGGATGTTTCATTGCCATGTTTTTATCTTCAGCCCTCTATCACACCATTCAAAATAAAAAGGCTAAATCAATTTTAAGGGTATTTGATCACTCTTCGATTTTCCTTTTTATAGGAGGCACTTATGTGCCAATAATAATGCTTTCTTTTGATGGAAGAGAGAGAATAATTTTAATCTTTTTAGTGGGAGCTTTGGTCTTAGGTGGAATACTTTTTAAAATCTTTACTTATGGAAAATTTGAAAAGTACAAAAAACTTTCCTTAGCCTTTTATCTCTGCTTTGGTTGGCTTTCTTTATTTTTACTTAAGCACCTTTATTTTAATACTTCTCACACTTTAATTTTATTTTTAGTTTTAGGCGGCTTAGCATACTCTTTAGGTTCAATATTTTATGCAATAAAAAAAATTCCCTTTAATCATGGGATTTGGCATTTATTTGTTTTAGCAGGGGCAGTTTTACAATATTTGGGTCTTCTTTTTACTTATTGTTTAGGATGGTAAAAATGAAAAAAGAATATAATTTGCTTGATGGTCCCATAAAGAAAACCTTGATAAAAATGAGTATGCCCTTAATGGGCACTGCCTTTGTTCAAATAGCTTATCAGCTTGTAGATTTAATTTGGCTTGGAAAACTTTCAACGGAAGCTGTTGCAGCAGTAGGCTCAGTAGGATTTTTCATATGGATAGCCCAAGGCCTTTGTCTTATAGGAAAGACAGGGGTTGGAGTGGGGCTTTCCCAGGCCTATGGTAAAAATGATAAGATTATGCTTAAAGAAGTAATGAGAGCAGGAGTAATAGTTAATTTTACTATTTGTGCTCTCCTTATTTTTATATACTTAACTTTTATGAATAACATTTTAGGATTTTTTAGGCTTGAAGAAGAAGTATTTGTCATGGCAAAGGCCTATTTTAAAATTGTAGGAATAGGTTTAGTTTTTACATTTTTAAATCCTATTTTATCTGTAACTTTTCTATCAAGGGGTAACAGTGTAACCCCTTTTAAAATTGCAATTATTGCTCTTTTTACAAATATAATTTTAGACCCTCTATTAATATTTGGATTTTGGATTTTTCCTAAAATGGGCATAAGGGGAGCTGCCCTTGCAACTGTTATAGCTCAGGGAGTTCAAACTTTACTTTCAATAATAACGGGAATAAAGGCCAAGGAGTTATTTGTAAGGGTAAATTATTTTAAAGAAGTAAAATTAAAAAGTATAAAGGGCATATTGAATTTGGGAGTGCCTACTTCTATTCAGGCTCTTGTTCATGCTTTTGTAGGACTTATTTTAAATAAATATACTGCAAGTTTCGGAAGTGTTGCCATAGCAGTTTATTCTATAGGATCTCAAATTGAAAGCATATCCTGGATGAGCGCTGAAGGTTTTTCCAGTGCTTTTACAACTTTTTTCGGACAAAATTATGGAGCTAAAAGATTTGAAAGAATAGAAGAAGCAAGAAAATCCGGCATGAGAATTATAAATTCCATAGGACTTTTTGCTACGATATTTTTAATGGTTTTTTCAAGGCAATTATTTAAAATTTTTGTTCCAGGTGACGAAAAGCTAATTGAATGGGGTATGTATTATCTTTTAATAATAGGGCCTTCAGAAATTTTTATGACTATGGAAATAGGAACTACTGGTATGCTAAATGGTTTAGGTCTTACAAGACTTCCTGCCTATAACGGATTAATATTAAATGTTTTAAGAATACCCTTTGCAAAAATTTTTATGCCAATTTTTGCAGTAAACGGAATTTGGATGGCAATGAGTTTATCTTCAATTTTAAAAGGAAGTATTATTACAATTGGGTATAAATATTTATGTAAGAAAACTGACGGTTTTAGAAACGATATGGAAAAATATGTTAGCAAGCACTAGGAGGTCTTATGTTAGAACAATTTAAAATGCCAAAAAGCGGCGAAGAAATAGTAGTTTTAGATACAAACCATGGACAAATTAAACTTAGAATTTTTGAAGATGTTGCCCCAAAGGCAGGAAAAAATTTTAAGGAACTTTGCAAAAAAGGCTATTATGATAACACGATTTTTCATAGAGTAATTGACAATTTTATGATTCAAGGAGGAGATCCTACAGGAACCGGTCGTGGAGGGAAATCCATTTGGGATAAGGCTTTTGAAGATGAGTTCAGCTTAGATTTTCGTAACTTTAGAGGAGCTTTATCCATGGCAAATGCAGGT
This sequence comes from Peptoniphilus sp. BV3C26, assembly GCF_000478985.1. Taxonomy (GTDB): domain Bacteria; phylum Bacillota; class Clostridia; order Tissierellales; family Peptoniphilaceae; genus Peptoniphilus_B; species Peptoniphilus_B koenoeneniae. The sequence goes on along the minus strand of NZ_AWXB01000041.1, from coordinate 134,509 downwards.
CCGAATACAAATGGCTCACAATTTTTTATAGTTCAAGCAGGTCCTGTTGGAGAAAAAATTATAAAAGAAATGAGAAATTTGGGAAAAGAAAAGGGCTATCCAGATGAAGTTGTTGATGCTTATGAAAATTTAGGAGGTACTTATTGGCTTGATGGAAAGCATACGGTTTTTGGTCAAGTTTTTGAAGGAATGGAAGTTGTTGATGAAATAAGTTCTCTTCCTACAAATGCTATGGATAGACCTCAAGAGGACGTAATTATTAAAGAAGCAAGATTGGAGGTTTTCAAATGAAAAAATATATAGCTTACGGCTCGAACATAAATGTGGAATGGATGAAGGAAACTTGTCCTGGTTCAGAATTATTAGGCAGCGGTTATATATTAAATGCAAAGCTATTATTTAGAGGTAAGGGTTATTTAAATCTTGTCCTGGGACCGGGATATGGAAAAGTTCCTGTAAGCATTTGGAACATAAGTGAAGAAAATGAAAGGGCCCTTGATAATTATGAAGAATATCCTTCTTATTATGTTAAAAAAAATATTTTAGTTTTAGGTGATAAGGGCATAGAAGAAGGCATGGTTTATGTTATGACTGATGAGTTTAAGGACATTAAAAAAGCTCCGGAAGATTTTTATGTAAAAAGAGTTTTAGATGGCTTTGAGCAAATGTCTTATGACAAAAAACCAGTTGAAGATGCTTTGGAGGAAATATGCAAATAAGACTTAAAGAAGATAAAATTCATCTTAGAAAACTTGCCCTTAAACTTGCAGCTTTTATAGGCCTTGAGGAAGATTCAATTAAAAATCCTATAATTACTTCTACTGAAAGTTGTGAGAAATTTTCCTTAGAAGACGGAGAATTTAACATTAATAAAAATAAGGAAAAAATAGAAATATCCATTAGTGAGGGCGATTATGATAGGGCATTTAATAAGATTACAATGAATATTTTTTCATACCAAGATGAAGATTTTGAAATTGAAGAAAAAGAAGTTTTAAAAGAAGAGTCCATGTTTTTAGATAAGACTATCTACAGAGATGAATTTCTTAAAAGATATACAAGGATTAATTGCAATCCAAGTGATTTAAGTTTTGAAGAATTTAAAATCCTATGTGAGATAGTAAGAAGAAAAGCTATGGATACTAATGCTCTTGATATAAGTTTTGCTTCTAATGATTTTGAATTTGAAAAGGCTGATTTTGATGAAATTTTATTTGAAGAAAAGACAAAAGTTTTTTATAAGGACTTTGACACTTTCTTTAAGCTTTTAACAGATGAAAATTTAGAAAGAGCTGAATTTATTACAAATAGAGCTTTTAGAGAAAATTCCTATGAAATGCAGCTTACAAAGGGAGCTTCAAGGTCAAAGGAAATTTATATAGATTCAACTTATGATTCAAATTTAAAGGCTTATAAAGATTTGTTTAAAGATTTAAAAATAGAAAGCTTTAAGAATAAGGAAGTCTTTAAAAGAGAAGAATATGAATTTCCCTGGGAAAAAGATGTTTTACTGGAAAAATTAAAAAATTATAAAGACATCGATTCTATAAGATGTGCTATAAGTGAACCTCTTGAAGTAAGAAAGGAGCTTGAAAAAGAGCTTAAAAAATCAGTAAAGGGAAAAGTTCAAGTTATAGATTCCTATAAAGGCGGTTTTTCTTGGATAGAGGATTACATTTTACCAGACCTTATTGGAAAAGAAGTTGATGAAATAGAAATTTATTGGTCCTATATGAAGGGGGCGGATATTTCCGATGAAGCCGGTGCAGTTCCCAGCTATAGCAATCAAGGTGCTGGAGATGAAAATAAATTTTTAGATCTTCCTATAAGATATTTACAAGAGCTTTATCCCATTGATGACATTTTAGCAAAAGAGCTTTCTATTAATAGGGACAAAATTAAATTTATCAACAAGGATATGGAAGATTCTTATGAAATTATTGCAAAATCAAAGGGCAAGGAAGTTTTAAGAGATACTTATAAGGTTATTTTATCTGAAAGACCTTACTTAGATGATTTTAAGGGCATGGGTCTTGTTCATCCTCAAACAGGATATTTTGAAATTACCAGTGGAGACAAAAAGATTGTAGAAACTTTTAAAACTGACTTAGAAAATGTTTGGGATACCTATCAAAATATTTTATCTGAAATTGGAAAAGACATTGAAGGCAAAAATCTTAAAGAAGATTCGCAACCATTTTTTGCAGAACTTTTTATGGACATAAGTCTTTCTGAAACTGATAAAAATTTAAATGTAAGACAAGATAGGATTTCATCAATTGATCACTTCCATGAAGATTTATATTTTGTAGGTCTTGATTATTTTAAGGCCTTGGGTCAAAAAATGAAGGGCGGAACTTTTGACAGTCCTGGACTGATTTTACCCTTTATCCATAATAGAAAGGGTAATGTTAAATTTGAAGTTGAACTTAGAAACTTTTTAGATACCAAACCTTTTATAATAAGGGATTCAAAAAAAGAATACCTTGACATGAATCTTAACTATAAATTACTGGGTTACAGGTATGATAAGGGTCAAAAATTAATTATTGAATGTGATTTAAATAGGGAAGAACTTGAAATTTATTCTAAGATTTTAAAAAGGGGTTTAAGTAAATTTTCTGATTTAAATATTAAGGCTCTTATAATAAATGGTAAAGAGTATGAAGTGGCAGAAAAATATAAGCTTCATGAAAAGGCACCAGCTTTTGATGAGAAAGTTTTAAATCACGAAGATATTTGTGCTTTAAATGATTCTTTAAGGTCCAATAAAAATTTAAAAATAAATTATATTACTAAAAGTTTTATGGGAAGAGATATTGAGTCTATAGAGTTTAATGTAGATGAAGATTTCACTCCGACTTTTAAAAGGACAATGAAAAAGCCTACTATGTATATTAATGAAAGGCATCATGCAAATGAGGTTTCTTCATCCAATTCATGTTATGAACTTACTGAAAAGCTTTTGAAAGATAAAGAACTTCTTAAAAAAGTAAATGTTGTTTTAATACCTATGGAAAATCCTGATGGTTCTTATATTCACAGCCTTCTTATAAAAGAGCATCCCAATTGGATATTCCACATTGCAAGATTTAATGCTCTTGGAAAAGAGTTTGCTCAGGAATATTTTAAGGAGGGTTCTATTCATACGGAAGCCGAGGCTATGGTGCAAATGTTTTATAGACATCTTCCAGATATATACTGTGATAATCATGGAGTACCTCATCATGAATGGGCTCAACCATTTTCAGGATATACAGCTCCTGCCTATAAGGGTTTTTGGCTTCCCAGATCTCTTATATACGGATATTTTTGGTATCCTAAAGAAGAAGAGTATAAGGAAAACTTTAAGCTTTGTGAAGAACTTCAAGATGTAATTGCAGATTCTATAAACAAAGATGATTTAATGCATAAAATGAATTTAGATATGCAGGACAGATTTGAAAAATATGCTCACGCCCTTATGCCAAAGATGTTCCCTACAGGTTATTACAAGGATATAATTTTTTACTGGATAGGTTTTGACACTAATAGGGCTCACAGATATCTTTCTATAAGATATCCGGAAATAACTAAGGTAGGTTTTACCAGTGAAGTAATAGATGAATCTGCCGACGGAGAATTTTTAAAATTATGTTCAAAAGCTCATACAGCTCATAATTTAGACACAATAAAATTCATTTCTCAAAAGGAAATTTTATATGATAGAAAAATTAACACAAAAAGCGGAGGAAGAATTTACCGCGATAGGAGGAGGACACAATGATAAAACTAATAGGTATAGCAATTCTTATTATAGGTTTTGCCCTAAAATTTAACTCAATTGCTATAATATTTGTTTCCATGATTGCAACTGCAATTGTAGGAGGTTTGGGTATAGAAGGTTTTTTGGAAACCTTGGGTACCAGCTTTGTAAATAACAGAGCTATGATGATATTTGTAATAGTAATGCTTGTAACGGGAACTCTTGAAAGGAATGGCTTAAGAGAATCAGCTGCAAAATTTATTTCGAGAATAAAAAATGCAAGTGCAGGAAAAATTATAGCATCTTACGGAATAATGAGAGTAATATTTGCAGCATTTAACGCAGGTTTCGGAGGAGTTGCAGGTTTTATTCGCCCTGTAGTAATGCCAATGGCTGAAGCGGCAGTAAGAGAAGTTCCTGCAGACAACCATGAAGAACACATTGAAGAAGTAAAGGGAATGGCAGCAGGTATGGAAAACATAACATGGTTCTTCGGACAAGTACTTTTCGTTGGTGGATCAGGAGGACTTTTAGTTCAAGGAACTTTAAAAGAACTTGGATATAATGTAGAACTTATAGATCTTGCAAAAGTAGAAATACCAGTAGCTTTAATAGCTACAATTGTAGGAATAATTTATTATATTTTGAAAGATAAAAAACTTTCAAAAAACGGAGCAAAGGGGGAAATTAAATGAGTTTTTTCACATCAACTGAAGTAACAACAGGAGCAAAACTTCTTGAAATCCTTTATATAATAACTGGACTTTTGCTTCTAAATACAGGAATAAGAAATTTAAATGACAAGGCAAATGAAAAAAGAATAGGTACAGCCATATTTTGGATAATACTTGGAATAGTAATAGCTCTAGGAAGATGGATACCGGCAAAAGTTGTAGGTGTTTTAGTAGTATTAATGGCTCTTCCTGCAATATTTAATCAAGTTTCATACAAGACAAACGACATACCTACAAAAGAATATACAAAGGCAGTAAGCGATAAACTTGGATATAAGATATTTATTCCAGCTTTTATGATTGGACTTACAGCAGTAATATTTGCAACAATGACAAAGCTTGGAGCTTTAGTAGGAGTTGGAGTTGGAGTTGCTTTAGCAATGATAACTTTGTATTTTATGAACAAAGACAATACTCTTAACATTTATTTAAAAGACTCAAAAAGATTTTTAGACATTGTAGGACCACTAAGTATGCTTCCTATGTTTTTAGCATCTTTAGGAGCAGTATTTACTCAAGCTGGAGTAGGACAAGTTGTATCAGATATAGTTGGAAATATAATTCCTGAAGGAAATATAGTAGTGGGAATAATTGTATATGCAATAGGAATGGCACTATTCACAATGGTAATGGGAAATGCTTTTGCTGCAATAACAGTTATGACAGTAGGAATAGGAGCTCCCTTTGTACTTGCTCAAGGAGCAAACCCGACTCTTATAGGAATGTTGGCACTAACTTGCGGATACTGCGGAACACTTATGACACCAATGGCTGCAAACTTTAATATAGTTCCAGTTGCAATACTTGAAATGAAAGATAAAAACGGCGTAATAAAAAATCAAGTTGTACCTGCATTAATTATGCTGACGGTACAAATTATCTATATGATAATGTTTAGTTAAGGAGAAAAGAATGAAAATATTATTAACAGGCTTTGATCCCTTTGGAGGAGAAAAAATTAATCCTGCATGGGAAGCTGTAAAAAAAGTAAGAGATGAAATAAATGGATCTGAAATAGTAAAACTTCAAATACCTACAGTATTTGGTAAAGGACCTAAAAAAATAGAAGAAAAGATAGAAGAAATAAATCCGGATGTTGTTTTATCCATAGGACAAGCTGGAAGTAGATCTTGTGTAAGCGTTGAATATGTAGGAGTAAACGTAAGAGTTGCAAGAATACCTGACAACGAAGGAAACGAACCTATGTATGAAAAGATACATGAAGATGGAGAAGACGGATATATTTCAAATCTACCAGTTCCTAAAATTGTTGAAAATATAAAAAAAGCAGGACTTCCTGCCTATGTATCTTTCACAGCAGGAGCTTATGTATGTAATGACGTTTTATATTCAATAAGATATTTAGGTCAAAGAAAATTTAAGGGTTTAAAGAGCGGCTTTATTCATGTTCCTTTTATTGCAGAACAAGTAATAGATAAACCTGCAGGAACACCTTTCATGAACAAAGAAGATATTGTAAAATCAATAGAAATAGCTCTTGAAACAATAATAGAAGAAAACAAATAAAAAATTCCGGAGACTTGTATCTCCGGTATTTTTTTAATAAATTTAAAAGAATTATGATATAAATAAGTATGAGTACCTTGAAAATGGGATTCAAGAAGCTCAGAAATATTTTGGTCAATGTTCGGCAGAGGAATCTTTTATAATTAATGATGCTGAATTTAGATATGTTGGTACTTGGAGATCATTTAGAATGAATCAATATCTTAGAACAGGTGATTTATCTGTATTTGAAGGTAATGATGAAGAATATTTAAAAACAATAAATACTTTAAAGAACGTTATCAATTCTAATACAACTCACAAAGATTTTATTTGTGATAGATATGTAGATGGAAATTGGCTCAAAAATTTTATTTCAGATTCAAGTATTGATTCTAATATTGCTTTTGAGGATATTGCTGAAGAATTGAATAAGAATGTTGGTTATGTACAACAACAAAAAGGATTTATTTCTGCGAGTGTTACACCTACAGACAACGTGTTTACAGATAGACCTATTAAAATAGAATTATACGTTCCAAAAGGAACTCATTGTTATGCAACACCTAATGACTATGAAAGTGAAATTATATTTAATACTGGAGTAAAATTTAATTTAAGAGAAGCTAAGTTTGAAAATGATAATTTAATATTAAAGATATTAGTTGAGGAGTGATCTTATGAAAAAAGAAACAGTAAAAGAATTTTTTGAAAGAAAAAGTAAATTAAAGTCCCCATTTGAAGCAACAAATAAGGAATTAGCTGATTCGAGATTTTGTGATGATGTTGATTTTAAATCAAAAGAAGAAGAAAAATATTTTTGTAGTTTACCTGATTCTATAGCAGGAGACGAAATAAAACGATTAACCATTGGAATGGAAAAATTTGGTTACGACAATAAGAAAAAATTAAATGACCTAAATAAGTCGTAAAACTGTTTAAAATCTCTTTTGTTTTAGTCCTGGACAAGACTTTAAAAGGTCTTTTTTGTGTGGGAATATAGCTCATTTAGGTAGAGCAATCAACTTTTATTGATGAACACAGGTTCAAATCCTGTTATCCCCGCCATTTTGGTTGTAGGACCTAAACCTACATAACTCTATTAGTATTGGTGATACTTAAAATTAACCTGAGGAGGAAATAATGAAAAAAGAAGAACTATTGGAATTAGGATTAAATGAAGAACAGATTCAAGGAGTTTTCAAGTTAAATGGTCAAGATATTAATTCTATTAAGTCAGAAAGAGACAATTTAAAGTCTGAACTCGAAGTTGCAAATAATAAAATTTCTGATTTTGAAAAAATTAATGTTGATGAAATCAAATCTGAAATAGAAAAATATAAAAATGAAATTTCTGATTTAAAGCTTAATCATTCTATTGAAAATTCTCTAATGAAATCTAAAGTTAAGAATCCTAAAGCGGCTAAAGCACTATTGGATATGGAAGTTTTAAAGAATTCCAAAAATTTTGATGTTGATTTAGAAACTCAAATTAATAATCTCAAGAAATCAGATGATTATTTATTTGAAGTTGAAGGAAGCTCAGTAGGTGGTGCTGGTTCTGTAAATGAACCTAATGTTAAAGATATGACTTATTCACAAATGATGGAATACTTAGAAAAGAATCCAGGTGCTAAAATTTAAGGAGGAATAATATGCCAGCTATTTTTGATGCAAAATATTTTAATGCGGAAGTCTTTACACCATGCCATGGTCTATAACGCAAAAACTGAAATCAAAGACCCAATCAAATGGGGAATAAGTGGGATTTCACTTTATCCATTCTATAATCCTAAGTCGGAGGGGTTTGTCGGAGCATATGCCGATGTACTAAGAGCGACGAAACATACCGCTATAGGCTTTAAAGGAAATAAGGTCTACTTAATAGCAAGTGATAAAAGTCTTACATTAGATGACTTTAGAAAAGGCTTACTAAATAGTCGAATTGCTTTTGATGGGTTGATAAATTTAGACGGTGGAGGCTCAACACAGATGACTTTTGGCGGCAAAAAGCTGATATCGTCTGTAAGGGCCCTAAATCACCATATAAGGCTTTTAAATGTTTAGACGAGAAATTGCATTAAAACGCGCCAAAGAAAATGAATCTAATAATTAAGTTTAAACCTCGTTGTGATGAAAGACCTTGGTTAATCGCCCGTGAAGATGGAGAATATAAACAACATGCACATTTGAGAACAAAACAAGAAGCTTTAAAAGTCAGAAATTTAATTGATCGCTGGGTATATCCTTATAATAAAAATTATAAAATTGCAGTCAAAAGACTTTTAACTGAAGAAGAATTTAAATCCTTAGATAAAAAAGATAGGTATTTTAATAGAAGAAAATTTTAGCTTTGTTGTCAATTTGTTGTCCGAAGCCTAATTATGATTAAATATGATTGGATATACAAAAATAAAGAAACGTGTAAATTTCAATCAAAAAGTTATATTTAAATAAAAATAAATAAAAGCTCCCATTTATGTTATAATTAGAACATGCTGATGTGGCTCAGATGGTAGAGCAGTGCACTCGTAATGCACAGGTCGGGGGTTCGAGTCCCCCCATCAGCTCCAAAAATGTTATGAAATATTTATTTATATATAGTACAAAAGCCGGGAAAAATGATTTTAATAAGTTCCATAGAGAAATTAAAGATTTTTTTATAAAAAAGTCTTTAATAGAAAATTGCCAATTTGTTTTTACAGAAGATGAAAATCATGGAAGAAGGGCGGCAAAAAAATTTGCCCTTGAAAATAAAGAGGGAATAGTTTATGCTTGCGGCGGAGATGGAACCCTATCTGAAATAGCAAATGTTTTAAAAAATACAAATATAGCCTTGGGACTTATACCAATGGGAACGGCAAATGATTTTTCGAAAATATTTGATTATGAAAAATTCACCTTAGACGACTTAATAAATCCGCAAATAAAAAAAATAGACACAATAGAAATAAATAAAACTCATACATCTATAAATATTGCATCAACGGGCCTGGATACAAGAGTTTTAGAATATGCAAGGGAATATGCAAAAAAATATAAATTTTTAGGAAAAAGGATTTATGACCTTGCAACTTTAAAAGTATTGTTTAACAATAGGGGACAAAAAATAAAAATGTTTATAGATGAAAAAATAATTGAGGGGACATATACTCTTTGTGCTTTTTGTAACGGATCTTATTATGGAGGAGGATTTAATCCTGCGCCTAATAGTATTTTAAATGACGGTAAAATGGAAATAGTCTTAGCGGAATTTTTAAAAGTTCCTGAAATTATAAGACTTATACCTAAATATAAAAAAGGTCAAATTTTTAATGAAGATAAAATTAAAATCTTTAAGGCGGAAAATGTAAAAATTGAACTCCCAGAAGAAATTAATTTAAATATTGATGGAGAGCTTTTAAAAGATAGAGAATTTAATTTAAAATTAAATAAAGAAAATTTAAAATTTGCTATCCTTGCAAATTTAAAAAATAAAAACCAAATAAAATAATGCTTCATTTGAAGCATTATTTTTTTAAATTTAAATTAAATCGTCTTTTATAAATTGACGGAGCTTTGGAATTAAAAATCCCTGAGCCATCGTTTCCATTTCAGCTTTATTTTTTAAAAGCTCAACAATTTTCATTCCCATGGCAATTGCAAGACCGGGGCCCATGGCAGTTACCATATTATCATCAATGCAGATTGGAAGATCTTTTGGATTTTTAATACTTAAATTTTCTTGAAATCCGGGAAAACATGTAAAACTTTTGTCTTTTAAAAGTCCTGCCTTATCTAAAGCAATAGGGCCGGCACAAATTGCACAAACAAGTTTTCCGTCTTCATAAAAGTCTTTTATTAAGTTAAGGACCTTTTTATTTTCTGATAAATTCACAGCTCCAGGAAGACCGCCAGGAATATAAAGAGCCCTGTAATGATTGGGATTTATATCTTCCAACAACTTATCAGCCTTAATTTTAACATTATGGGAGCTTAAAACAAGAAGTTCCTTTTCCGTTGAAACTAAATCACAAATAAGATTTGCTCTTCTTGCCATGTCTAAAACAGTGAGAGCTTCCACTTCCTCAAAACCTTCTGCAAGTAAAATTATTAAATCTTTCATAAAAACTCCTTTCGTAATAAATTTATCCAAAAATAAAAAATTAAAACAAAATAAAAAGACGATTTCCTAAGAATAAAATTAGGAAAAAATAAAAAATCAGAGAAAAACATAAAATATTTTTGTATTTAATACCAAAAAATTGCAAACAATAAGTATTTTAAAGAATAAGAAAGAAAAATTTTAATATTTTTAATATAATATAAATGTAAAAAAGATAATTAAAATGTTTTCATAAAAATAAACCGATTAATAATTCAATCGGTTTATTACATTTTAAAAAATAATATGAGGTGAATAAAATGGGCAAAAGAATAGTACTTGCACTTGGCGGAAATGCACTTGGAAATACGCCTGAAGAACAAAAAGAAGCAGTAAAAATAACTGCTGAATCAATAGTAGATTTAATTGAAGCAGGAAATGAAGTTGTAATAGGACATGGAAACGGTCCTCAAGTAGGTATGATTAATCTTGCAATGACAGCAGCAAGCGAATCAGCAGCAAAAACACCTGCTATGCCTTTCCCTGAATGTGGAGCAATGAGTCAAGGATACATTGGCTATCATCTTCAAAATGCAATTGAAAATGAACTTGCAAAAAGAAAAGTTGATAAATCTGTAGTAACTTTAGTAACACAAGTTTTAGTAGATGAAAAGGATCCTGCTTTTTCAAATCCTACAAAACCAATAGGATCATTCTACTCAAAAGAAGAAGCTGATAAAATAGTAGCTGAAAAAGGATATACCTTTAAAGAAGACGCAGGAAGAGGTTACAGAAGAGTTGTAGCATCACCAAAGCCTGTTGATATAGTAGAAAAAGCATCAATAAATGCAATTTTAAAAGCAAATCAAGTAGTAATAGCCGGTGGCGGAGGAGGAATCCCCGTTATTAAAAAAGACGGACAACTTGAAGGAGTAGCAGCAGTAATAGACAAAGACTTCACATCAGCAAAACTTGCAGAACTTGTAGATGCTGATATGCTTGTAATTTTAACAGCAGTAGAAAAAGTTGCCATAAGATTTGGAAAGCCAGATCAAGAATGGTTAAACGAACTTACAATAGCAGATGCACACAAATATATTGAAGCAGGAGAATTTGCACCTGGTTCAATGCTTCCAAAAGTAGAAGCAGCACTAAGCTTTGTAAACTCTAAAAAAGGAAACAAGGCACTAATCACAAGCCTTGAATCTGCAAAAGACGGAATTGCTGGCAAGACAGGAACAACAATAGTTAATAATTAATATAATTTTTAAAAGAAGGTTTTTTAAAGCCTTCTTTTTTTTTAATAAGATTTTATATTTTCTTAAGATTTAATTCACAAATATTTAAATTCTCTAAGTTATATTATTTGTGGAGGGAAAATATGAAATTTATAAAATTTATATTTAAAACAATAATAAGATTAATCTTTTTAATATTTTTAATTTTTCTCATTTTAAATGCTGGAAGATTTTTACAAAGAGGAAATTTAAATTTTTTACATATAGGAAAAGAAAATCATAAAGTCCTTAAAGATTTAAAAGAGCCTCTTGAAAAGTATTTAAAAGAAAATTATAAGGCTTATTATGACCTTAAAAATATAAAAATAAAAAAATAAAAGAAGAAGATGGAGGGATAAGTTTTACTGGAAACTTTAAAATGACCCTTAATAAAAAGCCGGAAGACTTACCATTTTTTAAAGCTTTAGAGGACAGCAAAATAAAAGATCCCCAGTTTTTAAAATATAAAAAAATACCTTCTGAGCTTAGCAAATAAAAATTATAATAAAAATCAAGAAACAAGTATAAATTTCTTTTTGCCCTATGGAAAAAATAAGGTGGAAGATTTAAAACTTAAGAAAAATAAAGATTATCTGCCCATAACAAATCTGAAAATAGATGATGATATTTTGTATAAAAGGGGTCAAAGGGCGGTAAAATCCTTTGCTTATTTTAAAAAACCAGTCTTTAATTTGGATAAGTCGGTAAAATATTGTAGAGAAAATTGGAATAGAGAGCCACAATACCAAAATGATTGTGCAAATTTTGTGTCCCAATGTTTAGTTGCAGGAGGCCTTAAAGAAAATGAGGATTTTAAACCTCAACATATAAATTATATTTCTACAGGTTATGGAAGAGAAAAAACAGGCTTGGTTAAATATCTTGAAAAAAATAATATTCATGGCCTAATAAAAAACAGATCTCTTGCAGTGGAAGGTTCAGTTGTATATTGGAACAATTTTTCCCATGTAGGATTAATAACTTATAATGACACGATTTTAATAAAATATTCAGCCCACACCTTGGCAAAATTAAATGAGATAATCCCAGAAAAATTAGATGTAAAATTTTATTCTCCCATAATAAAAAGTAATTAAAAAAAACCCTAAAATTTTTTTAGTATTTTAGGGTTTTTTAATTAAGCAAAAGTTTCTTTTAAATAATTTATAATGTCCATGGATTCATACATGGGCTTATCTCCAATGAAAAGACAAGGCACTTGGCGTTTGCCACCCTTTTCAACTAAAAACTTTTCAGCTTCCTTATCTTCATCAATGTTTATTATTTCAACTGCACTTATATTTTTTTCTTCAAGAAATTTTTCTACCTTTCTGCAAAAAGGACAAACTGTTCTTACATATAATCTTAAATTTTCCATAATTACCTCCTAAATTAATGATACCCATCTTAAATATTTTTAAAAAGTTTTATTTTTGATATAATGATAGAGAGGTGAATTATGGGTTTATTAGATGAACTTTTTAACAATTTGGGAGATATCACTGAAAGTCTTCAAGGAATAAGTGTGAATTTAAAAAATAATGCAAAAAAAATAAAGAAAACCGGTAAAATTCGTTTGGAAATTGTTAAAGAAGAAAAAAAACTGAAAGATACATATGAAGAATTGGGAAGACTTTATTATGATAAGTTTTATAATAATAAAGAAGTTGATCTTGATGGTCTTGCCCTTAAAATTGAACCTATTCTTGCGAGAATAATGGCTCTTGAAAATTCTTTAAAATTGGCAATGCAGGAATCAGATATAAGTGACGACAACTTAGATGTTAATTCCAAACACTTTGAAGAAAATTACAATAAGGAAAATAAAAGAGAAAGCTACATCTACATTGATGAAGAAGATTTGAAATGATTAAGAAAAATTTAAAAATAGATGATATAAATATTGCCTATATTGATAAGGGAGATAAAAATAAAGATGATGCCCTTATAATTTTACATGGCTGGGGCGCCTATATCGAGTCTATAATGCCAATTTTTAATTTAATTGAAGATAGATATGTCTTTGCTTATGATGCACCTGGATTTGGGGCTTCTGATGCGCCTAATGAAGTCTGGGGCACTTATGAATATAGTGAATTTTTAAAAAAAATTTTAGATAAGTTAAATTTAAAATCTGCAAGTTTTATAGGTCATTCCTTTGGCGGAAAAACTTTAAGCATTTTTGCCGCAAAGTATCCGGAAAAAGTTAAGGGGCTGGTTTTAATTGATGCTTCAGGGGTTTTACCTAAGAGAACTTTTGACTATTATTTTAAAGTTTATTCCTATAAGCTTATGAAAAATATTTACAGGATTTTTAAACCCTTTATTGGAGAAAAAAAACTGGAAAGTTTTAAAAAATCTCGCGGTTCCGATGATTATAATGCGGCTCAGGGAATAATGAGAAAAATTTTTGTAAAAGTTGTAAATGAGTCTACGGAGTCTTATTTTGAAAAAATTAAGGCAGATACTCTTTTAATATGGGGCAAAAATGACGATGCAACTCCTCTTTATATGGGGGAGGTTTTTAATAAAAAAATAAAAAATTCAGGACTTGTGGTTTTAGATGGGGGGCACTACTCTTATCTTGATGATTTTAATTCTTTCGGTCCTGTTCTTAGATCTTATTTAGGAGAAATTAAATGAATTTTGGAATTTTAGATATATTACGTCTTACTCTTTACTTGGTATATGTTTTTTTAGGTTATTTATTATGCCTGGCAAGGGGAAGATACATGCTTAATATGTTGCAAATTGAAGAATATAACAATTCTAAATTTGCTATATGGCTTAAAGAAAATTTAAATAAGGTTTTTTCTTTTACAAATACTACAGATGCAAAAACTCCCCTTGTGATGACTGACAGGGCAAAGAGGTTATATAAACTATTTTTATTTATAAATTCAGTTCTTTTTGCAGGAGTTTTGGGTCTTTTATTTGCAAAATTCAATGACTTAGGTCTTGTAATAATTGTTCTTGTTTTATTGATAGCTCTTATTCAACCCTTAATTCTTTTAATTGCCAATGGAATAAGAAGTCCTTTAGAAAAGAAAATTAATATGGGATTTTATAAATCCGCTCAGGAAAAAATAATAAAATATAAAAAAAATGGTCTTAAAGTAGTGGGCATCACAGGTTCTTTTGGAAAGACCAGTGTAAAATTTTATTTGGAAACAATTTTAAGGGAAAAGTTTAAGGTACAAAATTCACCTTCTTCTTACAACACCCCCATGGGACTTTCAAAGGTTATAAATAATGACCTAGAAGAGGAAAGTCAGATTTTTATTGCTGAAATGGGAGCCTATAAACCTGGAGAAATAGATGAGTGTGCAAAACTTGTTATGCCTGATATTGGAATTTTAACTGCAGTAGGGCCTACTCACATGCAATCTTTCAAGACCATTGAAAATATACAAAAGACAAAGTATGAATTAATTGAAAATCTTCCGGAAGATGGGACTGCAATTTTTAATTATGACAACGACTATGTAAAGCCTCTTGCAGATAAAACTTTAAAAAAGACTATAAGATACGGTTTAAAAGACAATGAAAAATTAAGTTTAAAGGCTGAAAATATAGTCCTGGATGAAAGGGGTTCAAGCTTTGATTTAAGCTATGAAGGTAAATCTCTTCCTTGCACAACAAAACTTTTGGGAGAACATTCAATTCAAAATTTACTGGGAGCTGCAGGAGCCGCTCTTACTTTAGGAATGAGCCTTGAAGAAGTTGTGAATGGAATAAAAAAAGTAGAACCCGTTGAACATAGACTTAATTTAATTGAAGGGGGAGGAAATGGAGTAATAGTTATAGATGATGCTTTTAATTCAAACCCTGTAGGTTTTCGTGCCGCTTTAAAAGTCTTAGGTGCCTTTAAAAATGGACGAAAGATAATTATAACTCCCGGTATGGTTGAACTGGGAGATATGGAAGAAGAGGAAAATTATAAGATAGGAAAAGTTATGGCTGATGTCTGCGACTATTCCATTCTTGTTGGTATAAAAAGAACAGCTCCTATTAAAAGAGGTCTCGAGGAAATGGGAGTTGAAAGTGATAAAATTATAGTTGTAAAGAATTTAAATCAAGCAATGTCTGAGCTTTCAAAAATCACAAGACCAAATGATGTTGTGCTTTTTGAAAATGATTTGCCGGATACTTATGAGGAGTAAAAAATGGAAAATATTGCAGTTATTTTTGGGGGAAGAAGCGTAGAACATGAAGTTTCCGTAATAACGGGGATGCAAGTTGTGGAAAATATGGATAGGACAAAATTTAATCCAATTCCTATTTTGATTACAAAAGACGGTAAATTCTTAAGCGGAGAGGGTCTTAAAGATTTCGGAAATATAAAACATAAGAGATTTGAAAATACTCAAGAAGTATTTTTTAAGCCCATTTATAAAGATTTTAATCTTTATACCCAAGTGGAAGAAAAGGGAGGACTTTTTAGTAAAAAGACTGAATCGACTCAAATTTATAAAAAAATAGACGGAGTATTTATTGCCCTTCACGGAACTTTTGGAGAAGATGGATGCATCCAAGGACTTTTTGAACTTATTGGAATACCCTATATAGGTTGCGGAGTTTCAGCAGCTGCAGTGGGTATGGACAAGGTTCTTATGAAAAAAGTTTTCGGCTCTTTTAATATTCCCATGACTGATTATTTTTATTTTTACAGAGATGGTTTTAATGAAGACCAAATCATAGAAAAAGCTGAAAAAATAGGCTATCCTCTTTTTGTAAAGCCTGCAAACTTAGGCTCAAGTGTAGGAATTTCAAAGGCAAAGGACAGAGCTTCTTTTATAGAAGCTATAGAAGTTGCCAAAAATTATGATAGAAAAATCTTAGTTGAAAAAGCTGTAGAAAGCCCAAGAGAAATAAACTGTGCTGTTTTAGGTTATGAAAATGACCTTATAACTTCCCTTTGTGAAGAACCCTTAGGATGGAAGGACTTTTTATCTTATCAAGATAAATATATGGGATCTGGAAAAACTAAAAGCGGTGGAGGAATGAAAAATCAAGAAAAAAATCTACCGGCTAAAATTTCTCAAGAGATGAAGGAAGAAATAGAAAATCTTGCTAAAAAAGCATTTTGTGCTATAGACGGAAATGGCGTTGCAAGAGTGGATTTTTTAGTTGATAAGGATAAGGTTTATGTAAATGAAATCAATACCCTGCCTGGATCAATTTCTTTTTATCTTTTTGAACCTATGGGAATAAAAATGACAGACCTCATAACAAAACTTATTGAGTTTGGAAAGAAAAGAAATGGACAAAGAAATAAAAACATTTATTCTTATGATTCAGATCTATTTAATAAAACCACTTATGGGGCGAAATTATAATGATTGAAGATAAAATTTTAGAATATATTAAAGAAAATCCTGGCGTTGGTTTGGGAAAACTTCCTAAAATCTTTCAAGTAGATAAATACAATAGAAAAGAATTTATAAAAATGATTGATGGTCTTGAAAAAGATGGAAAGATTTTTATAGATAAGCATGAAAAGATTTTTTTAGTAGACGGAGTTAAATATGTAAGAGGAAAAATACAGGGAAACGAAAAAGGTTTTGGCTTTTTAATATCTGACATGGCAAAGGACATTTATATTGCAAAAGAAGATATGAATTCTGCCATGAATAAGGATATTGTCCTTGTAAAAATAAAAAAGGATCAGAAAGATAAAAAACCAGAAGGAAAAGTTTTAAAAATAATAAAAAGAGGGGAAGAAAAAATAATAGGAGTACTTCAAGCCTCAAAAGACTATGGTTTTGTAATACCTGATGATCCTAAATATAGTAGTGATATTTATATACCAAAAGAAGAAATAAATGGCGCTCAAGACGGACAAAAAGTAGTAGTAAAAATAACAAAATGGGCCGAAAAAAATAAAAACCCTGAAGGAAAAATAAAGGGCATCTTAGGTTATGTGGGGGAGCCGGGAGTAGATATACTTTCCATAGCTCAAAGCTTTGATATACCTTTAAAATTTCCGAAAAAAGTTTTAAATGAAGCAAAATATATACCCCAAGAAATTTCTGAAAAATCTTTAAAGGATAGGGCAGATTTTAGGGACCATACAATTTATACAATAGACGGAAAAGATTCAAAAGACTTTGATGATGCTATAGAAGTTTGTAAAAACACAGACGGGACATATTTTTTGGGAGTTCATATAGCAGATGTAAGTCAATATGTAAAAGAAGCCTCTTATATTGATAAGGAAGCTTTTAAAAGAGGAAATTCCTATTACCTTATAGACAAAGTAATTCCTATGCTTCCAGTTGAACTTTCCAATGGCATTTGTTCTTTAAATGAAGGAGTTGAAAGGCTCACCTTATCTTGTCTAATGACAGTGGATCAAAAAGGAAAAGTAATAAAATCGGAAATAAAAGAATCTGTAATAAAATCTAAAAGAAGACTGGTATACGATAATGTAAGTGACTATCTTGAAAAAGGAATAAAACATGAAAGTCTTGAAGGCCTTTATGAAAGTCTGGATTTAGGAAAAGAACTTGCTGAAATTTTAATGAAAAAAAGAGAAGACAGGGGAGCTATAGATTTTGACTTTCCAGAAAATGAGTTTGTCATTAACGAGGAAGGCCACCCTCTTGAAGTAAAAATAAGCGAAAGAAGAATAGGCAATAAGCTTATAGAAGAATTTATGATACTTGCCAATGAAACAGTTGCAGAAACCTATTATTGGATGCAAGTTCCCTTTTTATACAGAATTCACGAAGAACCGGAAGAAGAAAAAATCGATACCCTAAATGCAGCTATAAGACATTTAGATTTAAAAGTAAAAGTTTCACAAGAACTGCAACCTATAGAAATACAAAAGCTTATAAAAAAAGTGGAAGGAAGTCCGGAAGAGCTTTTTGTTTCAACTCTTGCCCTTAGAAGTTTGCAAAAGGCAAGATATTCGGAAGTAAATGATAAACACTTTGGACTTGCATCAAAATATTATTGTCACTTCACATCACCTATAAGAAGATATGCGGACCTTACAATTCATAGAGTAATAAAAGATATAATTCATGGAAGACTTTCTGAAAAAAGAATAAAAAGTCTTGAAGCCCTAATGCCTTTAATAGCAGATAAAACTTCAATGATGGAAAGAGTTGCTCAAAGCGCCGAAAGAAAAGTGGATGCAGTTAAAATGGCTGAATACATGAAAGATCACATAGGAGAATCTTTTGAAGGTATAATCTCATCTGTTACAAACTTCGGAATATTTGTCCAACTTCAAAATTTAATTGAAGGCTTAGTGTCCTATCAGTCCATGGACGAGTACTTTGAATATGATGAAAATGAATTTTGTGCAAAAAGTACACAAAGTAATAAAAGCTACCACATGGGAGATAAGGTAAAAGTAAAATGTCTAGGAGCAGATTTGATTGCAGGGACAATAGACTTTGAATTGGAGTAAAAATGGCAAAAGAACAAGAAAATTTTCTTGCACAAAATAGAAAAGCAAGACATGAATATTTTTTAGATGAAACTTACGAAGCTGGAATAGTTTTAGTAGGAACGGAAGTTAAATCTATAAGAAAAGGAAAATGTAATATAAAAGATGCCTACTGCCAAATAAAAAATAGAGAAGTTTTTATAGAAAATATGCACATAAGCCCCTATGAACAAGGGGGAATTTATAATGTGGATCCAATAAGAGAAAGAAAACTTCTTTTAAATAAAAGTGAAATAAGAAAATTGGACAGGGCAATTTCTCAAAAAGGTTACACAATAATTCCAACAAAAGTTTATTTGGTAAGAGGCAGGGTAAAAGTTGAGATAGCCTTAGCAAGAGGTAAAAAACTTTACGACAAAAGAGATGCAATAGCAAAAAGAGATGCAGATAGACGCATAAAACAATATGAAAAAAATTAAAAATAAAAAATTTAAAAACATGGAAAATTTTATTTCCATGTTTTTTTAATATAAAAAACAAAAATGCTTCACGTGAAGCATAAAAAATTAAATTTTAAAATGCTCTATATAAAGCGTAAAAAATATCTTATAAAAAAATAAAAAATTTTTTTGAAAAATATTTGCAAAAAAAATAATAGATGTTATAATAAAGCTAAGGTCAAAGAAGGTCAAACATAAAAGCGAAAAAATATTAAAACAAATTTGATCTGTACAAGGAAGTGAAATATATGGAGTATAAAGATTATTATAAAATTTTAGGCGTTGAAAAAAGCGCATCAGATAAAGAAATTAAATCAGCCTTTAGAAAGCTTGCAAAAAAATATCATCCGGACTTAAATCAAGGTGATAAAAAAAGTCAGGAAAAATTTAAAGAGATAAACGAAGCTTATGAAGTGCTTTCAGATAAAGATAAAAGACAAAAATACGATACCTTCGGATCAAATTATGATTTCAGTCAAGGAACAAACTTCGATCCCTCTCAATATGGTTACACCTATACGAGCGGGGGAAGTGGAGGAAATTTTTCAGACTTTTTTGATTTAATTTTCGGTAGAGATTCTTCAAAGGATAGGGGTTTTAGTAAGGGAAGCTTTGGTGGTTTTAATATGGGAGATATTTTTTCCGATATGACTTCTTCAAGAAGCAGAAAACCTCAAAGAAAATCCTATGAAACTGAAATTAGTCTTTCTTTAGAGGAAGCTTATAAGGGAACTGAAAAAAAATTAAAACTTAATATAAATTCAAAATCTGTGGATATTGATTTAAAAATTCCATCAGGTATAGGCCCTAGTAAAAAAATCAAAGTTAAGGGTGAAAAATACGGAGTTAATGGAGATATTTTATTTAAAATAAAATTAATACCTAATCACAATTTTACCCTTGATGGCTTAAATTTAACTAGTAAGGTTAATATTTTCCCGTGGGATGCAGCTTTAGGAAAGGATCTTTTAGTAGATACCTTAAATGGAAAAATAAAATTAAAACTTCCCGCAGGTTTTAAGGGTGGAAGCAAAATGCGTGTAGCAGGCAGAGGTTTTAAAGACTTAAAGGGCAAAAAAGGAGACTTATATATAGAATTTAACATTGTAAATCCTCAAAGCTTAAGCCAAGACCAAAAGGATTTATATGAAAAGCTAAGAGATTTAGATAAATAGAAAAAAGAAAATAAAAAGAAAAAGGTGATAATATGAATTTTGAAAAGTGGACGCAAAAAAGCGTAGAAGCTTTACAAAAAGCTCAAAATCTTGCAAATGAATTTGGAAATCCTCAAATAGAAGATATCCATTTAAATCAGGCTTTAGTGTCTGATAATGAAGGTTTGATTTCCAAAGTATTATCATATATGGGAATTAATCCAGATTTAGTAAAAGACGATTTGAAAAAGGAAATTGAAAAACTTCCTAAGCAAAGAGGGGGAAATATATCTCCCAGCCAAGATCTTGCCGTAATAATAAGGGACGCAGATAAGATAAGAGATGAATTTGCAGACTCTTATACTTCCGTTGAACATCTTTACATGGCAATGATAAAACGTGGAGGAAAGTCTAAAGAAATTTTCAAAAAATTTAACATAAATATGGAAAATTTTCTTGAAAATCTTCAAAAAATAAGAGGCAATCAACACGTTACCAGTGATAATCCGGAAGATACTTTTGATGCTTTAAATAAATATGGTAGAGATTTAACTATGGAAGCTCGTGCCGGAAAAATAGATCCGGTTATAGGTAAAGATGAAGAAATTCGTAATGTAATAAGAATTTTATCAAGACGTACAAAAAACAACCCCGTTTTAATTGGAGAACCTGGTGTAGGTAAAACTGCCATAGTTGAAGGACTTGCCCAAAGAATAGTATCAGGAGATGTTCCTGAAGGTTTAAAAACAAAGACTATTTTCTCTCTTGACATGGGTTCATTAATAGCAGGAGCAAAATACAGGGGAGAATTTGAAGAAAGATTAAAGGCTGTTTTAGGGGAAGTAAGAAAAAGCGAAGGTCAAATAATATTATTTATAGATGAAATTCACAACATTGTAGGTGCAGGGAAAACAGATGGTGCTATGGACGCATCAAACCTTTTAAAACCTATGCTTGCCAGGGGAGAACTTCATGCAATAGGAGCAACAACCCTTGATGAATTTAGAAAATATATAGAAAAAGACCCAGCCCTTGAAAGAAGATTTCAAAAAGTCTTAGTGAGCGAACCAACAGTAGAAGAAACCATTTCAATTTTACGTGGAATAAAAAATAAATACGAAATTTATCATGGTATAAGGATTTCCGACTCAGCAGTAATAGCTGCAGCAGTTCTTTCAGACAGATATATTTCAGACAGATTTTTACCGGACAAGGCAATTGATTTAATGGATGAAGCCTGCGCCATGTTAAGAACTGAAATTGACTCCATGCCAACGGAAATAGACCAAGTAAGACGTAAAATTCTTCAATTGGAAATAGAAAGGGAAACTTTAAAAAAAGAAAAAGACGACCAAAGTTTAAAGCGTCTTCAAAATATAGAAGAAGAACTTTCTAAAGAAAAAGAAAGCTATGATCTTCAAAAGGCAAAATGGGAAGCAGAAAAGAAAGACTTAGACAGAGTAAAAGAACTTAAAGAAAAAATAGAAGATATAAAACACAAAATAGAAGAAGCCGAAAGAAAATATGATTTGGAACAACTTTCAGTTTTAAAATATGGACAACTGCCTGAACTGGAAAAACAATTAAAAGAAGCAGAAAAAATAACAAAAGACGAACATTCCATGGTAAAGGAAGTAGTGGGAGAAGAAGAAATCAGACAAGTAATAAGCCGCTGGACAGGAATAGCTCTTGAAAAATTAAATGAAACTGAAAAGGAAAAACTTTTAAAATTAGACCAAAGACTTCACCAAAGAGTAATAGGGCAAGACCAAGCAGTAGAAGCAGTATCAGACGCCGTATTAAGAGCAAGAGCAGGTCTTAAATCACAAAATAGACCCATAGGTTCATTTATATTTTTAGGACCCACAGGAGTAGGAAAAACTGAAACAGCAAAGGCCTTAACAGAAGACTTATTTGACGATGAAAAAAATCTTATAAGACTTGATATGAGTGAATATATGGAAAAATTTTCAGTATCAAGACTAATAGGATCGCCACCAGGATATGTAGGCTATGAAGAAGGGGGACAACTTACAGAAGCTGTAAGACGTAAACCCTATTCAGTAGTCTTGTTTGATGAAATAGAAAAAGCCCATCCAGATGTATTTAATATACTCCTTCAAGTATTAGACGACGGAAGACTTACAGACAATCAAGGAAGGACAGTAGACTTTAAAAATACTGTCATTATAATGACAAGTAACTTAGGCTCATCAGACCTACTTGAAGGAATAAAAGAAGACGGAGAAATTTCTCAAGAAGCAAAAGACGCTGTAAATGAAAAATTAAAAAGAGAATTTAGACCGGAATTTTTAAACAGAGTAGACGAAATAGTTTTATTTAAGCCTCTTATGAAAGATCAAATATTTAAAATAATAGAAGCTTCAATAAAAGAAATAGAAGACCGTTTAAAAGAAAGGGAAATAAGCTTAAAAGCAACAGAAGAAGCAAAAGAATATATTTTGAAAAATTCTTACAACATTCAATATGGAGCAAGACCTGTAAAAAGATATATTCAATCACAAATTGAAACAAAACTTTCAAGACTTATAATAGCAGGAAAAGTAATAGAAAAAAGTAAAGTTGAAATAGTTGTAAAAGACAATTCCCTTGATCTTCAAGTAAAATAATAAAAATTAAAAAATTATAAAATCTCCTTAAGGAAATAACTTTAAGGAGATTTTTTTGTGAAAAGCCGCTTTTATTTTTACAATTTCCTTACATTTTATAAAATTTCAAGTTACATCTCTATTGTAAACTTAAAAAAAGAGGAGTGTGTATGAATTGAGACTTAAACTTGAAAACATTTGTAAATCTTTCGGGAAAAAAGATGTCTTAAAAAATATAAATCTTGAAATTGAATCCGGAAAACTTACAAGTTTTTTAGGACCTTCAGGTTGTGGCAAGACAACTCTTTTAAGAATTATAGCAGGTCTTGAAAAACCTGATAGAGGGAGAATATTTTTTGATGATGTTTGTGTTTTTTCTAAAGATGAAAATATAGATCTTCCAACGGAAAAAAGAGGGTTGGGATTTGTATTTCAAGATTTCTCACTTTGGCCTCATATGACTGTTTATGACAATGTTGCCTTCGGTTTAAAAGTTAAAGGAGATTTTAAAAATATTGATAAAAAAGTTAAATCTGCTTTGAAAAAAGTAAGGCTTGAAGGATATGAAAAAAGATATCCATCAATGCTTTCTGGTGGGGAACAACAGAGAGTTTCTTTTGCAAGAGCCATAGTCATAATGCCGGGATGTATTTTGTTTGATGAGCCCTTATCTGCTCTTGATGCAATTTTAAGAAAGCAAATGCGTCTTGAACTTAGGGAACTTATAAATGAACTTTCAATCACAGGAATATTTGTGACCCATGACCAAACTGAGGCAATGAGTATGAGTGAAAAAATTGCGGTTTTTCATAATGGTTTCTTAGAACAGTACGATACTCCTTACAATATATACAATCATCCTAATAATGAATTTGTTGCAAGTTTTATAGGACTTGGAAATTGGATTAAGGATGATCTTATGTTTAGGCCTGAAGTAGCAAGTTTGAATGACTTTGAAGGTGCAAAAACTTTCAACACAATTGTTTCAAAAGTGCAGTTTTTAGGGAACTCTTATCTTTTAAACGTTAATCATAACGAAAAAACTTGGAGTATTTTTTCTAATGAAAGATTAGATGTGGGGGATAAGTTGACTATTCATATTGATGAAAAAAACTTTATTAAGATTTAGGAGGAATTATGAAAAAATCTATTATTGGAATTTTACTTTGCTCAATTTTACTTTTAAGTGCTTGTGCTAACGGAAATTCAAAAGAAAACTCTAAGGCTAACTCTGAAAATAAGGGTGAAAATGTGTCAGATAATAAAAAAATTACCGTTTATATGCCTTCTCCAGCAAAACTTACAGAAAAATTAACTGAAGCCTTTAAAGAAGAAAGTGGAATTGAAGTTGAAGTTTTCCAAGGCACTACAGGAGAAATTTTAGCAAGACTGGAAGCTGAAAAGGCAAATCCTATTGCAGATGTTGTAGGTCTTGCATCATGGTCTGACGGTTTAAGCTTAAAATCTCAAGACATGTTAATGTCCTACGAAATAAAAAATAAAGATAAAAGTGTAGAGGGATGGATTGATGAAGACAATGAACTTTTCGGTTACTGTGCCTCTGCAGTTGGAATTATTTATAATACAAATGCCTTTAAAGATTTAAATGCAGATTGGAGCGAACTGTCAGATCCTAAATATAAAGGCCAAATTGCAATTCCAGACCCTGAAAAATCCGGAGCTTGTAAAGACTTTCTTGCAGCATATATAGATAATTTCGGTTGGGATGATTTTGAAAACATGGCTAAAAACGGTTTAATTGTTCCAGGAGCAAATAAAGCTGCCCTTGAATCTGTAACAACAGGGGAAACTGGAATTTTAGTTGCAGGAGTTGATTACAATGCCTACACTTCAAAAAAGAAGGGTGAACCCATAGACATTTATTATCCTAAGAGCGGAACTGTTGTAAATCCTCGTCCAGCTTTAATTTTAAAATCAGCACCTAATCCTGAAGGAGCTAAAAAATTTATAGACTTTCTTTATTCAGATAAGGCTCAAAAGATGGTGGCAGAAGCTTTTCTTATTCCAGGAAGAAGCGACATTGAAATGGACAATAGAGCAGGTCTTAAAGATATAAAACAAATTCCTACAAATTGGGAAAATATGATGAAAATAGCAACAGATTCAGCTAAAAAATTAAACTCTCTTGTTGCCAAGTAATGAAATTTTTTAAAAAAAATTTAAATTTGATAATTATAGGAGTGATTTTAATATTTTTAATTATCGCTCCTCTTTTATCTGTTTTTTTAAAAGCAGTAATAATTGACGGAAAATTAAATTTAAGCTTTTCTCTTGAAGTTTTTTTCAAAAAAATGAAAATTTGCAAATGATTTTAAACTCTTTGCTTTTGGGAATTTTAGTCGTAATAGTTTCCACACTTATTGCAGGACCCTTAGCATTTTTGTTTTCAAGAACGGAACTGGCAAATAAAAAAATCTTTGAAATTTTATTTCTTATACCTTTTATGACGCCTCCATATATCGCTTCTATGGGTTGGATATTGTTTATGCAAAAAAATGGACTTTTACAACAGATAGTTCCCATGTTTAAGGGAAGTGAAAATTGGTTTTTCACATTAGCAGGCCTTGTTCTTGTTATGAGTTTGCATATATTTCCATTTATGCTTACTATTTTAAAAAACGCAATGGCAAACATACCAAACTCTCTTTTAGAAGCGGCGAAAGTTTTTGGAGCAAATTCAAAAATAAGAATGATAAAAATTTTTTTGCCACTTTTATACTCAAATTTTGCCATAGGAGGTCTTTTAGTTTTTGTAAAAACTTTAAGTGAGTATGGAACTCCATCTACATTAGGAAAGCGAATAGGCTTTAGTGTATTTACCACAGATATTCATAAATATGCAAGTATTGCACCGGTGGATTTCGGAAAATCAGCAGCTCTTGCAAGCTTACTTATGGGTATTTGTATTTTTATGTGGCTTATGCAAAATATCATAACAAAAAAAGCCAGCTATAATTTAGTTGGAGGTAAAGGTTTAAAAGTATCTCTTATAAAACTTGAAAAAGGAAAAAAATTTTTAGCCTATCTGTATATTTTTTTAGTTATATTTATTTCAATTATAATTCCATACTTTTCTATAATTTCATCATCTCTTATAAAATTGAGGGGAATTGGATTTAAAATGGGAAATTTCACAACGGCAAACTACCATGAACTTTTTTTTGAATCTCAAAAGGGAATGGAGGCCATTAAAAATTCATTTTTATTGGCATTTTGCTCAGCTACAATTTGCGTAATTTTTGGAACTTTAATAGTTACAATGATATTTTATAGTAAAAATAAACTTGGAAAAACTATAGAAGGAATAGGACTTTTACCTGAAATGCTTCCAGGTATAGTAATAGTAATAGGAATAATGATTTTTTGGAACCGTTTATATAAAATTTTACCCCTATACAACACCATGGGAATAATGGTTTTAGCTTATGTAATTTTATTCTTGCCATATACAATATCCTATGTAACAAGCGGATATACACAAATTTCTGAAAATTTAGTAGCGGCAGGAAAAGTTTTCGGAGCAAGTCCCCTATATATTTTTAGAAAGATAAATTTACCCCTAATATTAAAATCAGTTTTTTCAGCATGGATGATGACCTTTATAATAGGCTTAAGAGAACTTGTCACAGCATCATTAATTTCACCGCCAAATAAGCTTGTAATATCCACATTTATAGTTCGTGAATTTGAACAAGGATCCATATCTTTAGGAATGGCAATGGCATTGATAACTGTTTTAATAACAACCACAAGTTTAATTTTAGTCAGATTATTCTTAGAAAGGAAAAAGATATGAAATTTAAAATTGCAGGAGGAGTGGGAGAACACGGAAGAAATTCTTTTTACTTTGAAGGTGAAAAATTTTCAATTTTATTTGATGCAGGCATAAAAAATAAAACCTTATTGCCTGATTTAAGTAAAAAAGAGATAAAAAAAATTAAATATGTTTTTTTATCCCACATTCATAAAGATCACAGCGGAGCTTTAGATTTAATTTTTCAAAATAATAGAAACTGTACGCTTATAACAAGCTATGAAACTTTTAAAATGCTTAAAAAAGTTTATCCTACAATATATCTTGAAGACATAGATGAAAAAGTTGACGGCATGAAAATCCAGTGGGGAAGAAGTGGCCATGCCAAAGGGGCGGTATATTTTAATTTGGAATTTGAAAATAAAAAGATTTTTTATTCAGGAGATGTAAACTTTCAAACAAAAGTCTATAAATATGACCTAATAGAAGATCAAAAAGCCGATTTTGCAATAATTGATGCAGCTTATGGATTTAACGAAAATAGTTTTGAAAAACAAAAAGAAAAATTAATAAAAAAAATAAAAGAATATTTAAAAATTACAGATAAAATATTTTTTCCAGTCCCTGAATATGGAAGAGGACTTGAAATTTTAAAAATTCTTGAAGAAAATTTTGACTATAAAATTTATGGAGATAAAAAAATAAGAAAAGCATTCTCTTGTGGATTTAACAACTTTTGGCAAAATGAAAAAGTAAAATTAGACCTTTTTCCCATTAAAAATAAAATGAAAGGCTTTATATTTTTACAAGACCCACAATTAGAAAATAAAGAAAGCTATAAAACAGCAATAAAAATAATTGAAAATGGTGGAAGAGGAATTTCTACAGGAACATTGGAAAAAAAATCGAAGGCCATGAAACTTTTAAATAAAAATAAAATGTCTCAAGTAATTGTTCCAACACACTTAAATTTCAATCAATATAGAGAAATTCTTGAAAACAATAATTTCAAAATGGCAATTCCTTTCCACACTATATCATTTAATTGCCCTAAAAAATTTGAAATTTAAAATTTTATAAGACTAAAAATAATTTGCTATAAATTTATAAAAATAGTTTATAATAGGATTAAATTGAACAAAAACATAAGATGTATTGAAATAGCAAATGATATTTAGTTAATTCTAATTTGAACGCCAACATGAGATGTAAAAAATTTTTTAAAAATGTGCTTGTAATTTAATATAAAAAGTTTTATTATTAATTTGTAATCAAGCAAATGATAATTATATGGAGGTGATTATTTGAAAGTTTATGAATTAAACGTAAAGACATTTTTGTTAGAAGATTTAAAAAAGGAGGATGTACAAAAAGAATTAGCGAAGCTTATCAATGGATATTTAGCTTTAAATGAAAAATTTTTAGCTTTTCACGAAGAAAAAAATTATAAACCATATTGCTTTGACAGTTTATATCCAATAAAAAATTTTTATGTCAAGGAAAAACTTTGCCAATTTAGAATAAGATCTATAGATAAAGATTTTGTAAATTATTTGTTAAATGGCTTTGAAAATTATAAAAATTATAATTTTAAAAATTTACTTATTAAACCTAAAGTTATAAAACAAGATTTAATTGACAAGATTTACACCTTAAATAGCCTGATTTTAAAATCAGATGAGGGATATTGGAGAAACAATTTAAGTGTTGATGAATTTGAGAAACGTATTAAAGAAAATATTTTTAAAAAATATAAATATTTCACGAAAAACGAAATCGAAGAAAAAGATTTTTATGATTGTATAAAATTTTTAAATTCAGGTCCAATTCCATGTAAATTTAAAAATATCACTCTTTTAGGAGACAAAATTGAACTTAACATTAAGCCTGACAAATTTTCTCAAGAAATTGCATATTTTTCTTTAGGGGTTACTTTTAGTGAAAACAATTCTTATGGGTTCGGATTTGAAGGCTATAAACTTATGGAAAGGAGTTAACGGTGATTAAAGAGTGCATAGAAATTTTTCAAGAGGAGCTTAAAAAAGACCCAAATCTAATTTTAAAAAGCTACTTGCCAAAGGATGGTAAATATATATTAGTTACCATGAAAGAAAATGAAGATTGGGCTCTTAGTGAACCTCTTACAATTAAATATGATAAAAAGACAAAAATAATTGATGGGGAAAATTCTTTAAATTATGATTTTATAAAGTATTTAGATTACCATTCCAACATCTTAGATTCCAATAAGAGTATGGATTTCAAAAAACTTATACAAAGCTCCAATTATTACAGTATCTTTTTTAAAGAAAATATTTATCCTAAAGAAGAAAGTGCAAAAATTATTTTAAGCCGAATTTATGAACTTTTAGATTCGGGAAAATTCTCTTTGGATAAAATCGATGAAGAGAAAAGTATTTTTAAAGAAGAAATTTATGCTGGCTTAGATTTTGAAGATGTTGAAAAATTCAAAAAATTTTTTTCTTCAATTTTAAGGTATTTTGATACTTTAAAAGATCCATACACTAAATATAAAGATAAAGAATCAAAAGTCTTATATGAAGAAAATGAGAATATTTTAGGGATTGTCAATACAGAAGAAGTAGAAAAAATTAGAAATTGGTTGATAAAAAATTTAGATAAATTTAACCTAAATCCTGACAATAAAACTTATTTTAAAATATTTTTTGTATATGAAGATAAAGAAAAAACAAAAAGAGCATATAAGCGAGAACAAGAGCGTTATCTAAGAAGCAACTCTTTTAATAAAAATAAGTATAATAAAGAAATTGACGGGAAAATTTTTGGCTTATCAAATAATAATATGGGTCTAAACGAAAAAAACCCTATCTCAGCAATTTTGACAGAATAATAAATGAGCCATATTTAATAAGTACGGAAGATGCAGAAATTCAAAAAACATTTTTTGATTATTTGGATAACCTTGTTAGAAGACAAATTTATAGAGTATATTTTGACATCAAAAGAGAAAAAATTTTAGAAAATGATTTTGATTTAAATGAAGACTTTAAGGGATATGAACTTCTCTTATATCCGGACAAGAATGAAGCTGCCATTTTATCGTATAAACAATATACTAAAAACTTATTTGATATTGATATTACTTTTAAAGAGTATATAAAAGAGAATTATGGAAAAGATGCAAAAGAAGATGATATAAAAAAACAAAAAAGTAAATACTCTTACATGACAAAAAGATCAGACGTAATGAAAAATGTTGATTGGGTTTATTTTTATAATTATTTTTATAAAAACAGAGATAGTCTCGAAAATTTAAATATAAAAGATGGAAATTTAAAATTAATCATTATTAATCATGGTCAAAATGCTTTGAATTTTATTTTAAACGGAAAAGAAAAATATTTTGAAAAAAATTTGGACAGCTTAATGTTTGATTCTATTAAATATTCACTTTCTAATAATTATTTTAATAAGGCCATCGCTCAATTCAATTATTATCTTTCTTTTAAAGACTATTTTGAAAAAAATATAGGAGGTTTGTTTATGACTTTACAAAAAGATATGAAAGAAAAAATAAGGTCGGGAGGAAATTTTGAATTTGAAAGCGACGAAGAATTTTTATTCGGAATTGGTCAAATTTTAAGATATCTTTTAGACAAAAGTAATATAGGAGATAAAAATCTTACTTTTATTAGAGAATATTTAGATAACGATAATCCCAAAAAAATAGTAGAAAAGTTAAAAAGACTGATTGTTAGATATGGGCATAATATAAAAGTTATTAAAAATTCAAATTTAAATGGACTAATCAGCAAAGTTTTAAGCTATGAATACAAGGGAAAAAAAGTTGATGATAAGTATATAATTTGTGGTTTTTTAGATGAAGTTTATATTTATAATAAAAAAAATAATTCTGAAGAAAAGGGGAATATAAATGAGTAAGTTAAATTATAGAGTATATGGAGTTTGCGGAGTTAGAGCAATTATGGCAAACTGGAATGCAGATTTTACAGGATATCCGAAAAGTTTAAGCAATGGACAATTTTTTGCATCAGATAAAGCTTTAAAATATCCAATGAAAGTTAAATGGCAAAATAATGGAGAAAAAGTTTTATATATAAAAAGTTATTTAATTTCAGATAGTGGATTTTTAATTCCAAGAACTTTAAAAGAAAGATATGAAAAAATTTTTAAAACTGAGCTTACTAATTCTAAAAAGGGAGAATCTGAAAAAGTCTTGACAAATCTTTTTTCGGCCATCGATGTTAAGAATTTCGGAGCAACTTTTGCAGAAGCCGGAAATAATATATCCATAACCGGAGCAGTCCAAATATCTCAAGGTTTAAATAAATATGAAGGAGCAAAAGTTTGTGAACAAAATATTTTATCACCTTTTAGAGATCCCAAGGCTAAAGAAAAATCTGAAAATAATGAAGAAGCAAAATCATCAACTCTTGGGACAAAAATAGTTTCAGAAGAAGCTCATTATTATTATTCTTTTGTAGTAAATCCTCTTGCCTATAACGCTTATGAAGAATTGGGAGTAACAGAAGGTTATGAAGAAGAAGATTACAAAAAATTTAAATCAGCAGCCATAGATTCAGCAACAAGTTTTGCTACCAATTCAAAAGTTGGAGCAGAAAATGAATTTGCTATGTTTGTAGAAACGGATTTAGATTTATATTTACCAAACTTAGCTGAACTTATAAGATTTGAAAAAGTTGATGAAAATTCAAAAGACAAATTATATTTCACAGATTCGAATATTTTAGAAAATAGAGGAGAAATAAAGAAAATTGAAATATACTTCAATGATAAATATTTAGATTTAATTGATTTTCCTAAAAACGCAGATTTTTATAATATCTTCACAGGTGAAAAAATAGAGGTTAAATAATGAAGGCTTTTAAATTTGATTTAAAGGGAAAAACAGCCTTTTTTAAACAACCTGATGTAAATACCTATTTATATTTTTCTTACGGACAAATTCATAGAATCGCTCTTTTAGGAATTTTTGGAGCGATTATGGGATATTCAGGATATTCACAAAATAATAGAAAAGAATACCCTGAGTTCTATAAAAAATTTATGGATTTAAAAATTGCTGTTATTCCAAATACAAATGACGGTATTTTTAATAGAAAAATACAAAGGTTTAATAATTCCACAGCTTTTGCCTCAAGAGAAGAAGGAGGAAATTTAATAGTAAAGCAAGTTTGGCTTGAAGATGTTTCCTGGACAATATATTTTTTAATTGACAACGAAGAAGCTGAAAAATTGTCACAAAGAATAATAAATTATAAAGCTAGCTATATACCATATCTTGGCACAAATGATCATTTTGCCGATATTTTAAACCCAGCTTATATAGATTTAAAAAAAGAAAATGTAAATTCAATAAATTCTATGTTTTTAGAAGGAGATTTTAAAACTAAATCCGGACGAAATACTTTCAGATATCAAGAATTTTTGCCTTTTAAATTAGAAAAAGATACAGATAGATATATCGTTGAAAAAACTATTTTTACAGACCAAAAATTAATTGAAGAAGAAATAACCTACCTTGATAAAGAAAATGATAAAAGTTTAGTTTTTTATTCAGAAGAAGGTCTTTATGGAAATTAAAGATTTAGTTAAAAACTCTGAAAAATATTACGGTCATATAGGAGGTAAAAATAAAGAGTTTGAAACTTTACAAGAACACACAAAACTTTGTGGACAATATTATAGAAAAATAAAAGATTTTAAAAATGTTAATGCAGTTTTGAAAAGGATTTATAAAGTCCTTTTCAAAACTGATGACTATCTAAATATCTTTATGGAATTAGCCGACAGTCTTGTAGATTTTCATGATATAGGAAAAATTAACGGAAAATTTCAATGGGAAAGACTTAATAACAATAATTTTAAAACATATGACTCTTCTTTTGATTTAGGAATAAAAAGCGAACATTCAATAGTTTCCTCCGCCATATATTTTTATTACTATGGAGATAAAATAAATAATTTAAAAATTGATGAACAAACAAAGTATCTATTAACTTATTTTATAATTCTTAATTCTTATGTAATTTCAAGGCATCATTCTCCATTAAACAATTTTTCTTATGAAGGGAAAAATTTTATATCCAATTTTTTAGAAAAAAAATCACCCCTTATGAAAGCCTTAAAAAAGGTAAGTGATTTAAAAATATTGGAAGATAAATTTTTTGAAGACTTTGATAAAAAAATAGAAGATATCTTAGACTTACTTTATGAAATGGAAGATGACTTATCATTTAATAAGATAAGAAAAGATAAAAATAAAATTTTTTATATTTATGTAAAACTAATGTACTCATTATTAGTTGCAGGGGATTTTTATTCAACTACAAATTATATTAAAGGATTTAAAACAAAATTAGAAAATCTTCAAAAAGATGAACTAATAAAAATTTATAATAATTCCACTTTATTAGAAAGCATAAGAGATAAAGAAAAATCTGGCTCTTATAAAAAAAGGCAAGAAATAAATGATTTGCGAACGGAAATATTTTTGCAAGTAGAAAAAAACTTTGAAAAAATAAGCAAAAACGAAATAGGCAAAAATATTTATTTTTTAGAAAGCCCAACAGGATCAGGAAAAAGCAATATTGCCATGAATTTATCTTTTAAAATGCTAAAGGGCAATATTAATAAAATTTTTTATGTATATCCTTTTAATACATTGGTAGAGCAAAATAAAAATACCTTAGATAAATTTTATAAAGGAACTGAAGTTCAAAATAATATTGCTGTCATAAATTCTCTTTCCCCTATAGGGAATAAATATCAAGAAAAACTTATGGAAGAATGGGAATACTATATTAAATCTCTTTTAGACAGACAGTTTTTACATTCACCATTTATCGTCACTTCAAACGTAGGATTCTTTAATACATTATTCAGCTCAAATAGAGAATCAATTTTTGGCTTGTACCAACTTATAGACTCTGTAATTGTCTTAGATGAAATTCAAGCCTATAAAGAAAAAATTTGGAATGAAATTATTGAAATGCTTGATGCATATGCTGAAACTTTAAATTTTAGAATTATAATTATGTCTGCAACTTTACCAGACTTATCTAAACTTTTAGAAGAAAAAGAAAGAAATAAAGTTGTAAAATTAATTGAAAATCCAAAAAAATTTTTTGAAAATAAATTATTTAAAAATAGAGTAAGACTTGACTATGGACTTTTAGATAAAGGCAAGATTTTTTATACAGATTTGATTAATCATATGAAGGATCATGTAAAAAATCATAAAAAAATTTTATTGGAATTTATAAAGAGAAAAGATGCAGAAGATTTTTACAAAGAAATAAACAAAAATGAAAACTTTAAAGAATATGAAATTTTAATTTTAACAGGTCAAGACAATTTAAAAACTAAAAATGATGTGATAGAAGAAATAGGAAAAGACAAAAATATAATATTGGTTGCAACTCAAGTTATAGAAGCAGGAGTTGATATTGACATGGACATCGGCTACAAGGACATATCAAAGCTTGAAAATGAAGAGCAGTTTTTAGGTAGAATAAATAGGTCAGCTCATAAGAAAAATTCAACAGCTTATTTTTTTGACATGGCAGATGAAAATAAAATTTATGGTCACATAGACAACGAATTGACTTTAAGAAATCCTGAGAGAAGAACAAATTTATTAGACAAAGATTTTTCAAATTATTTTGAAATTAAACTTGAAAAATCAAAAGAAAGAAAAGAAAGCCTATCATACGATGAATTTGAAGAAGCTTTAACAAATAATAAATTTGAAAAAATTTCGAAACATATGAAGCTTATTGACAATGATGAGAAAATTGAAGTTTTTTTAGCTCAAAAAATAAAATGTAAAAAAGAGAATAATGGATCGAAAACAGAAGAAAGAAAAATTGATGGAAGAAAAATTTGGAAAGAATATTGTTCACTACTTGAAAATAATGAAATGGATTATAGTGAAAAAATAGTAAAACTTTCAGAACTCAAATTAGACATGTCCTATTTTCTTTATAAAGTTACAAAAATGGAATTTGAAAAATATTTTGGACAATATAACGAACACAGAGGAAATATATTTTATATAGAAGATGGAGAAGCTTATCTTGAAAATGGACGTTTAAATTTAAATTTTTGCGGTGATTTTTTATGAATGGAACAATAATTAATTATTATTTTCATTGTAAAAGGCAATGCTATTTATTTGCCAACAAATTGAACTTTGAAGATAATAGCGAACTTGTAAAAATAGGAAGAGAAATTCATGAAGATAAAGCTATCAATGATGAAAATGCAGAAATAAAAATAGAAAACATAGCAATTGATAAAATTACATCTAAATATATAACAGAAACCAAAAAATCAGACGCAGATAAAGAAGCTGCAAAATGGCAACTTTATTATTATCTATATGTTTTAAAAAATAAGGGAATAAAAAGAAAAGGTAAATTAGAATTTGTAGAAAATAGTTGCGGAAAGAAAATAGAATATTTTGAACTGAGTGAAGATATAGAAAAAGAAATTTTAAATTTAATATCTAAAATTGAGCTTTTGATAAAATCTAAAGAAATTCCAAAATTTAAAAAAATTAAAGGTTGCAGTAAATGTGCCTATTATGAATATTGTAAAATTTAGGTGATTTATGGGAACTACAAAATATATTCTTTCAGAAGGAGAGATAAAGAGAAAAGACAACTCTCTATGCTTTAGAAAAGATAATAAAAACATTTATATTCCAATAGAAAATGTAAAAGAAATTTATCTACTTAATGAAACAAGTATAAATACGAAATTATTAGATTTTCTTTCGCAAAATCAAGTAATTTTACACTTTTTTAACTATTATGGAAATTATAGCGGAACATATTATCCAAGAGATACCTATATAAGTGGAAGACTTTTAATATCTCAAGTTGAAGCTTATAAAAATAAAAGATTGGAAATTGCAATCCCTATAGTAAAAGGTATTTTAATAAATATTTATGAAGTGGTCTACCATTACTATAAACATGACAAAAAAGAAGTGAAACCTTTTTTAGACTATATAAAAAACGAATTAATTTTAAAAATAGAAAAATCTGAAAACATCTTTGAACTTATGAGTTACGAAGGAGAATTGTGGCAAAGATTTTATTCGAATTTTAAATATTTTTTAGATCAAGATTTTGTAATGAGCAAAAGAGTAAAAAGACCTCCAGACAACCCAATAAACGCCCTTATTTCTTTTGGCAACTCAATTTTATACACAAAGACAATTTCAGCCATATATAGAACCCATTTAAATCAAAGCATAAGTTATTTACACGAACCAAGTGAATCCAGATTCAGCTTGTCTTTAGACATATGTGAAGTTTTTAAACCTGTAATAGTATTTAAAACCATATTCGATCTAATAAACAACAAAAGAATAAAAGTGGAAAAACACTTTGAATCTAATTTAAATTATTGTCTACTTAATGAAGGAGGCAGAAAAATTTTCTTGCAAGCCTTTGAAGAACGAATAGAGAGCAAATTTAAAAATGAAAAACTAAAAAGAAACGTAAGTTATAGAACTCAAATTAAACTGGACTGCTACAAACTTATAAAATTTATATTAGAAGGTGAAAATTTCATTCCTTTTTCTCTAAGGAGCAAATACTAATGTCAAAAAACTTTAATTATATTTTCTTATTTTATGATGTGTCAGAAAAAAGAGTTGGCAAAATATTTAAAATTTGCAAAAAATATTTAAACCATCATCAGAAATCAGTTTTTAAAGGTGAAATCACACCATCAAAAATAATGGCATTAAAAAGAGAATTAAAAGCTATCATTAAAGAAGAGGATTTTGTAACACTTATAAAATTGTACAGCAAAAATTATTTTGAAGAAGAAAATATAGGAAAACCAAATAAAATAGACACTGACAAAGATGATATAATATAAAAGTACCAGGCGAATAAAAAAACTCCCTAAAAATAGAGAAAATAAAAAAAATAAAAAGCTTGGTAAAAAAATAAAAAAAACGTAAAAAAGCCAAATGCAGACAAAGTATAAAAATAAAAAGGCTTATTTACAATCCTTGAACAACAACATAAGATGTATTGAAATCAATAGGTGTAGTGGCACAAGAACCACCAAGAATAGCTTGAACAACAACATAAGATGTATTGAAATACGTACTAGATCCAAAGAAACATAAAAAGAAAGTCTTGAACAACAACATAAGATGTATTGAAATTTATTATGATGTTTTTGTTTTTAGCATATTTACCTAACTTGAACAACAACATAAGATGTATTGAAATCTGGATTGTAAACTTCTACATATATGCTCTTAAAACTTGAACAACAACATAAGATGTATTGAAATCACTTATATTATCTCACATCTGCTTGGTTATTTTGGTCTTGAACAACAACATAAGATGTATTGAAATTAGGACTAAGTGACAAAAAAGGATGTGTAACGGAATTCTTGAACAACAACATAAGATGTATTGAAATGACGGAATGCTTTTTGAAAGATACGAAGACGTTCAACTTGAACAACAACATAAGATGTATTGAAATTACTCTGAAGTTATTCCAAACATCATAAGAATTTTTCTTGAACAACAACATAAGATGTATTGAAATAGCCTTTTGTAAATTTCCATCTCTGTAACAACGTCTCTTGAACAACAACATAAGATGTATTGAAATATCGATTGCCAACTTCCTCTTGATATTCTTTTTTTGCTTGAACAACAACATAAGATGTATTGAAATAACTTAGCTTTTAAAATCTTGGCACTTTCTTCTATCTTGAACAACAACATAAGATGTATTGAAATATGGATCCAACTTGTAAATTAATTTTTAAATCATCAAATCTTGAACAACAACATAAGATGTATTGAAATGGAAGATTAATTTTTGATGGACTGTATGGAGCAGCACTTG
The DNA here is from genome assembly GCF_000478985.1 of Peptoniphilus sp. BV3C26. Lineage (GTDB taxonomy): Bacteria > Bacillota > Clostridia > Tissierellales > Peptoniphilaceae > Peptoniphilus_B > Peptoniphilus_B koenoeneniae. Next base: position 96,803 of record NZ_AWXB01000041.1, on the reverse strand, counting down.
AACAACAACATAAGATGTATTGAAATCGGGTGAAGACTATGAATAGTAGAGAAATTGAGTTCCTTGAACAACAACATAAGATGTATTGAAATTACGGAACAACAGGAGTGGATGAATATACACGTTGCTTGAACAACAACATAAGATGTATTGAAATATGATAAATTGATTTAAACTAAAATCACTTTTAATTCTTGAACAACAACATAAGATGTATTGAAATACTCAAGCGCGGTTAAAGTTATGCTTGCATCTACTACTTGAACAACAACATAAGATGTATTGAAATGTGTTTGGAATAACTGAATATTTTCTAGTTCTAGCTTGAACAACAACATAAGATGTATTGAAATCAGTTAAAACTCTTATAGTTTCTTACCCTCAATTCTCTTGAACAACAACATAAGATGTATTGAAATCCTACGATGGCGAGCATTAAAATTAAAAGTAGCATAGCTTGAACAACAACATAAGATGTATTGAAATGCGACTGTTAATACTGTTGCGTTTGCCATGGCATTTCTTGAACAACAACATAAGATGTATTGAAATTTTTTTTGGGAAAAGATGGTCAATTTATGGAGATGGCTTGAACAACAACATAAGATGTATTGAAATATAGTTGCAGAAGTTATAGACAAAAAAGGATCTGCCTTGAACAACAACATAAGATGTATTGAAATGTAGCAGTAGACAGCGACGGCAATGTATATTCAGCTTGAACAACAACATAAGATGTATTGAAATGATTTTAAAAACGCTATGGTATCTACAAGCCTTAAACTTGAACAACAACATAAGATGTATTGAAATGGTGTAGCCTTAGTGAAAGCTATCAAGCTCACTATCACCTTGAACAACAACATAAGATGTATTGAAATAGGAATGTAAAATTGTATAACCTTGGATTAACAGAACTTGAACAACAACATAAGATGTATTGAAATAGTAAGACGTTTTAAATAAAGAGTCTAACATTTTGATGATACTATTAAAACCAATGCAGACTTTCAATATAACTCGGGTCTGACTCCTAAAATTGTAAGAAAAGAAGTTGGAAGTTGTTGTGACTGGTGTAAAGAAGTTGTTGGTGTATACGAATACACTAATGTTCCAAAAGACGTTTATAGAAGACACCAGAGATGCAACTGCACAGTTGACTATTTACCAGGAGATGGTAAGAAGCAAGATGTTTGGTCTAAAAAATGGACTGATGATAATACAAGTGTTAAAAGCAAAAGGATAGATTTTTCTGAAAATCCCAAAACTTTGATTAAAGGTGTCTTGTCTAGAGATGGGTTTAAAAAAGGTTCGGGGAAAAATTATCCTATAAAATTTATTGGTTCAGATCATGTTAAATTTGATAGTCAGAAAGTTGAAAATGTTATTGTTATAGGTAAAAACTCCAATAAGAGAAGCTCCAAGATTAGAAAGTTTTTATAAGCATCCCAAAAATAAATGGTAAAAAATTAGTGGTACTACAAAAATAAAATTTAAAGGAAAATCATTAAAGGCAGAAATACATTGGTATGAGGCAAATGGTCAAAGAGAAGAAATTAAATTAAAGAGGATTTTTGAAGATGAAAGTTAAATATTTGGGGAAGAGTGAGGGAATCTCACTTACAAAAAATAAAATTTATGAATCTTTAGGATTTGAAAAAGGATTTATAAGGATAATCGATGACACGGGTGAAGATTATTTATATGATCCAGAAAAATTTGAAATTATAGAAGATTAACAGCACACTGACGACAAAATGTTAGATGTGCTTTTTTTATTGGAGGCAAATATAGCTAAAGATGATTATGATGTAATAGTATTTAAGGTTCTTTTGTACTATTACGCTGTTCTAAAACGAAAAATTTCATTTGAAAAGATGACTTTTGATAAAGTTATAGGTATTAATGACATTTCTGAAGAATATTTCATAGAAGTGTTATTAATGATGCAAGAAGATGGTTATATAAAAAATTTAGTGGTAAAAAAAGCCTGGGGTGGAGATTATATTTTGTTGTCGGACTTTGATGAGATAAAAATTACATCAAAGGGAATTGAGTATTTAAAAGAAAATTCAAAAATGCAAAAGGAATAACAGAAATATTTGATAAACAAAAAAAGAAATAAAAATTTTTAAAATTTCTAAGATTTTTTAAATATGCATTTTTATGTTTTTAATTTACCTTAAAAGAAAATTCTTGATAATTATTATGGTTTGAAATAAAAAAGCTTCTTTGTTACAATTTTTAATTGTAAGGATATTTAACAAAAAATAAAAAAAGGAGTGAATGATGAAATTTATTTCTTGGAATATAGATTCTTTAAATGCGGCTCTTACGGGAGAATCCCCCAGGGCTTCACTTTCAAGGCAAGTTTTAAAAACAATAAAAGATGAGGATCCGGATATTATTGCTATACAGGAAACAAAACTTTCTGATAAGGGTCCAACTAAAAAACATTTGGAAATTTTAGAAGAAAAATTATCTGAATACAATTTTTATTTTGTTTCTTCTTGTCCTCCGGCAAGGAAGGGTTATGCGGGAAATATGGTTTTTTACAAAAAAGATTTACAGGTGAAGGCATCTTTTCCCAAAATTGGTGCTCCGGATACAATGGATTTGGAAGGAAGAATAATAACTTTAGAGTTTGAAAATTTTTATTTTACTCAAGTTTATACTCCTAATGCGGGAGATGGTTTAAAAAGACTAAAGGAAAGACAGGTTTGGGATATAAAGTACGGTGATTATTTAGAGGCTTTAGATAAAAATAAGCCTATTGTTGCTTGTGGAGATTTTAATGTGGCTCATAAGGAAATTGATTTGGCTAGTCCTGATTCCAACCATATGTCTGCAGGTTTTACAGACCAGGAAAGGGAAGGATTTACAAATCTTTTAAATAGAGGTTTTGTTGATACTTTCAGATATCTTCACGGAGATGTTGAGGGGGCTTATACTTGGTGGGCTCAAAGGGTTAAAACTTCAAAAATAAATAATTCCGGCTGGAGAATAGATTATTTTTTAGTGAGCGATAAAATAAAAGATTTAATAAAAAAATCGGAAGTGGTGGATTCCGGAGAAAGGCAAGATCACGCTCCGATTCTTCTTGAAATAGGACTTTAAATTTATAAAAAAAGGACACACAAATTTTGTGTGTCTATTTTTATTCCAAAACTTGTCCATCCATTACAATAATAGGTTCTTTTACGTCATCATTAAAGGTATAGCGAGATTTTAGGAGCTTTATTAGTTGACTTTTATTTTTGAAATAGGTGAGTTGATAGGGTTCATAGTAGGAAAGTTTTTCAAAAAAATAAAATCCCTTTGAGTTTTGATCTTCCATAAGAATACCGGCATGGCCAACAAATAAAACTTGGTCATACTTGTCGTAAATATAGGCAAAAACGGTTTTAACATTTGTATTTTTAAAATGAATATTTTTAGAGTCAAGGGCTTTTTGTAAAAAAGTTTTTAAATCTTTTTCTTCAATGTTTTTTGCGTCAATTTCATTGAAAAGTCCAAAAAATTTACAGGGATTTATATTTTTAAGTTCAGGAAAGGATTTAATTTCTTGACTGTCAAACATTAAGTAGGTTCCTTTTTCAGATTCTTCTTTAACTTCAATGGAGTTTAAAATTGAAAGGGCGACACTTTCTCTGCAATTCAAGTGATTGTTTGTTTTTGTGTAATCTTCATTGAATTGTGATGGGTCAGTGGGTCCAAACTTTAATTTTTTCCAAGAAGTTACAATATTTTTTTCATTTGTTGAGTTGAAAGCTTCAATATTTTTTAAAAGTATTTCAAAATTATCAAGTTTATTTTTTTCAAAAAGTTTACTTAGTATTTCTTTACTATTTTCATCGCCAAGGTTTGAATACTTAGGTTCAGAGCTTCCACAGGCAATTAAGCTAAGGCTTAAAACTATAAATATAATTATCTTTTTCATATTTTTATTATAAACTAAAAAAATTTTTTAAAAGTTACACTAATATTAAAAAGATAAAGTTTTATATATTTTTTTTAAGGTTTTGAGCAAATAAAAAAGAGACAGGATTTTGTTCCTGCCTCTATGGGAAAAATATGGCAAATATTTTTCTGGATTTTACTTTTTCAATTTTTTTCTTATATTTTTTACTATATTTTCGATTTTATTTTGATCTTCTGAAAATATGGCACTGGACATACAGACTCCTGATAACTTTATCTCTTTGAAGTAGCTTAGATTTTTTAAGTTGATTCCGCCAATGGGATATACGGGGATTGTTACTCCGTCAATAATATCTTTTAAGTCCTCGAGGCTTATTATTTGTGCGTCATCTTTTGTTTGAGTTTTAAAAAATGCTCCAGATCCGATGTAAGATGCTCCCATATTTTCTGCTATTATGGCTTCTTTAAGATTTTTTGCAGTTGCCCCTATTATTTTATTTCTTCCAAGTTCTTTTCTTGCTGTTGAAATAAGTTCATCTTCTTGTCCTAAATGGACTGCAAGATCATATTTTTTTGCAACTTTTAAGTTGTCGTTCATAACTAAAAGACAGGGAAAGTCTTTCATTATTTCACGAATTTTTAAGACTTTTTTTCCAAGGGTTTCATCGTCAGCTTCCTTATCTCTTATTTGATAAATATCCATGCCTCCTTTTAAGGCATTTTTTATTTTTAAAAGATTATTTCCTGGATCAAGTCCATAAACAAGTCCTTCTTTAAGTTCATAGGGAGATTCTAAAATTGTTGCGTTGCCTTCAAATTCGTCTAACTTTCCCATGGCAATAATTATATCTTGAGGATTTATACTTTTATTTTTTTCACATTGACTTGCAATTTGTCTTAAAAAAATCCCTGCCATGGTTGCAGCTTTAAAGGATGAAAGGGGTTTTGCAAGAAGACTTGCTATTATTCCCGTTTCCATATCTCCTGCACCGGTTATTTTTCTTAGAAGATTGTTTCCTCCTGGGATTGAGAAAACTTTTGAAGAGTCGGCTATAATTTCGTATTTGCCACTTATAAGAATGACTGCCTTTGTTTTTTCGTTTAGTTTAATTGCCAGGTCTTTAAAGGTTTTTTCTTTTAAATTTTCATCTTCATTTTGAGAGTCAACTCCTGTAAATTCCACTTTATTTACAAGATAATTTATTTCGTTGTAATTTCCCCTAATGACACTAAATTTATAATTTTTAAGAAGTTCGTTTGCAAAATCTCTTCTTACTTTGCTGCTTGCCACTCCAACGGGATCAAGGACAACAGGTATACTATTTTCATTGGCAGTTTTTAAAGAAAGCCTTATAGCCTTCATTTTGTCTTCATTAAGCATGCCTAAATTTATTAAAAGAGCTTGAGAATTTTTTGTTATTTCTTGGGCTTCCATGGAAAAATCGCTCATCATAGGCCTTGCACCTGTGGATAGAATAATATCGGCAACCCTGGAACTTGTGACACTATTTGTAATTGCATGAACAAGGGGGGATTGTTTTCTAAGATTTATTAAAGATGTTTTAATTTGCATTTTTAATTTCCTTTAAATTATACATATGATAAACGGGACCTCGGCCTGAGCCCAGGTTTAGACCATATTTAATTGCTCCAGTTAAATAATTTTTTCCACCTTTTATAGCATCTGGTAAATTTTTTCCCAATGCAAGTTCGCAGGCAATGGCACTGGAAAGAGTACAACCAGTTCCGTGAGTGTTAGGATTATTTACATTTTCTCCTGACATTACATATAAATTGGAATCGTAGTAAAGAACATCATCTTTTGAATTTAATAGGTGGCCTCCCTTAACTAAAACTCCGCATTTATATTCTTCTCCTAAAGCTTTTGCAGCTTCTTTCATTTTTTCCAAGTTATCAATTTTTTCTTTATACAGATATCCGGCTTCAATTAAGTTAGGTGTAATTACAATACTTCTTCCGAAAAGATTTTTTTTCATAAATTCAATAGTTTCTTCAGGAACAAGGGTAAATCCGCTGGTAGAAGTAATGACCGGGTCTAGGACTATAGGTTTTTCTTTTAAATATTTATCTATAATTTCAACTATTACCTTAACTTGTTCAGTGTTTGCAACCATTCCGATTTTAACCGCATCAGGTAATATATCTTGACAAACTGAAGTTAGTTGAGCTTTTAGCATATCCGGTTCAATAGTAAGAGAGGATTGTACTCCAACTGTATTTTGAGCAGTTATTGCCGTTATGGCGGACATACCAAAAAGTTTGTAAGAAGTCATTGTTTTTAAGTCCGCTTGTATTCCTGCGCCTCCGCTGGAATCTGATCCTGCTATGGTGAGGACGGTTTTAACTTTTTTAAAATCCATTTTTTTCATGAGTCCTTTCTGAATTTAAATATTCATTAACATTTGTCTTTTTAAGAGCAAGAATTATTAAAAGTGCCACAAGTGAACCACCAAGAGTGCTTACTCCAAAGGGAATTATAAAAGCAAAAGCGGCAGCTTGTGAGCCTAATAAAAATTTTGCAACAGGGTAGGCGACAAGTGCTCCTAAAACTCCGGTTCCAAAAACTTCGCCAAAAAAGGCAAGGGATAATTTTTTGGTCTTATAGTATAAAATTCCTGCCAAAAAAGCTCCTATCATGGATCCGGGAAAAGCTAATAGAGAACCTGTGCCGGATAAATTTCTAATAAGAGAAATGCAAAATGCTACCAAGACTGAATAAAGAGGTCCAAGTAAAACAGCACCTAATAAATTAATCATATGCTGAATGGGGTAGCACTTAGCAAGGCCTAAAGGAATGTTTACAAAGGAGAAAACTACTCCAATTGCAATAAAAACAGCTGCTAATGTCAATTTTCTTGTTTTAAACTTCATAATATCTCCTTACCGAGAAAACAAGATTAACAATGCAGCTGAAAGTTTTATATTATTTCTAATTTTTCCCTACGTTGGCATTATCCAAATCAGGTACGGTCGAAACTCTCAGTTCCCTCTCAGCCTGTTATCAAGCTCCCGGTTTATATATATATTTTAGGTTTCCCTAATTTATTTTATTATAACACTGAAAAAACTTTTTACAAAATCATAAATTTTCCATTTCCGAAAAAAATTCACTAATTTCCATTTCCTTATCAAGATAATATTTTGGATAAAAAAGATATAAGTCATTTTTTGCCCTTGTAAGACCTACATAAAAAAGTCGCCTTTCTTCTTCATATGCTTCAGAAGACATATTTTCTAAGGCTTCAAGAGAAGCAGAGGAGGGAATATTTCCTTGGATTAAATCAATTAAAAATACATTTTCGAACTCAAGGCCCTTTGCTCCATGAATGGTGGAAAGAAAAACTGAATCTTCAGAAGTTTGAGGTCTTTTAATTAAATATTGGAGATGCCTTAAGCGACCTAAAAATTCCTCTAAAGAATCCAAATCTTTTGCACAATATAAAATCGTGTCAAGATATTCAAGAGCATCCCTATAAGCCATGCCGAAATTTTCAGAACTTCTTTTTAAAAATTCCAAATATTTTAAGTCATTTAATATAAAAATTAAAGCATCATAAATTTTTTTGTTTTTTAAAACTTTAAAATCAATTATAAGCTCATGAAAATTATCTTTATAATAATTTGGAAGGTTAGGATAGTTTAAAAGCTCTTCAAAAAGATTATCGGTTTTTTTATATTTCAAAAAATTTATCATATTTTTTGAAATATAGCCTTTAATCTTATAATAAAAACTTTTAAGTAAACTTAAATCTCCCATATTTTTACTAAAACTTAAAATATTTAAAAGATCAAAAAGAATTGTAGAGTTAAAAAAAGTATTTTTTCCCTCTTTAATATTAAAGGGGATTTTATTTTTTTCTAAAAACTCTATAAGACTTATAGCACTTATGTTATTTCTATATAAAATGGCATTGGATTTGCCCTTTAAAAAACTTGCAATTAATTTAAATTGCTCATGGCGATTTTTAACTTTTATAAGATGGACTGGCTTTTGATAATCTCTTGTTGCAATAATTTTTTTATCAAACCTTTTTTTATTTTTTGCAATAAAAGAAGAGCTTGCATTTATAATATTTTTTGTAGATCTGTAATTTTCCTCAAGCATAAAAACTTGAGGATTATTTTTATCTTTAAATTTAAAAAGCTCGGAAATTTTTGCGCCCCTAAAGCCATAGATGGATTGGTCATCATCAGCAACTAAAAAAATATTATTATGGGGTTTTGCTACAAGGTCTATGATTTTATATTGAACAAGGGAAGTGTCTTGGCCTTCATCAATTTGAATGTAAGAAAAAGAATCCTGAACTTTTTTTAAAAGTTTTTTGTCCTTAAGCAAAAGTTCATAGGTCTTTGTAAGCATATCGTCAAAATCAATAAGTCCCTTATCTGATTTATATTTTTCATAAGCCAAATAAATATTTAAAAAATTTTTACATAGATTTTTATTTTCCTTGGCAAAATCATGAGGGTTTAAAAGTAAATTTTTAATATAGGAAATATTGGATAGGAGTTTTTCCAAATTTTCCTCATTTATACCGGTCTTATTAAATTCATAATATATATTTTTTAAAATAGTTGATTTTGAAATTTTTTGACCCTCGAGAATTTTTAAAGGCTTAGAATTTAATTTGGAGTTATATCTTAAAATTCTGAAACAAAAGCTGTGTATGGTTGAAAACTTTGCTTTTTTGTCATTAAAAAGTTCCATATATTTTTTCTCCATATCAATTTGAGATTTTTTGGAGAAAGTTATAGTTAAAATTTTTTTAGGATCTATGCCCATATTTATTAAATTGTGAGTTCTTAAAATTAAAATACTTGTCTTTCCTGCACCGGGCACTGCTAGAACAAAGGCAGGGCCTTTTAAAAAATTAACGGCAAGGTTTTGTTCTTTTGATAGTTCCATAATCATTTTTATTATAACAAAAGGCTAAATATAAAACACTTTAATAAAAATAGACTGTGTATTATAATAAAGACAATGAAAAATATTTTAAAAAATTTTGATGATTTTTTCATATCAATAATTAACCGCAAAATAAAAAACAAATACATGGATAAATTTTTTCCGCTATTTACGCGTCTTGGAGACCCAATATCAATTGTTATAATTTGCGGAGGCCTATTTTTAATAAAAAATTCAAATCTAGGCAAAGTAAATGCAATTTGTATGGTAATTTCGCAACTTTTTGTCCAAATTTTTAAAAAGCTTGCTCAAAGGCCAAGACCTTCTTGGTTTGATGATTATGTGGAATCCTTTGGAATAGAACTTTATGATTATTCATTTCCTTCAGGACACACAAATGCAGCTTGGATAATATTTTTAGTTGTAAGTAAATTTTATGAATTTGCTTTTTTACCTTTGATTTTGTTTGCAATTTTAATAAGCATTTCGAGAATTTATCTTGGAGTTCACTATCCTACAGATGTTGTAGGCGGAATTGTCATTGCTTTAATTGTGGTTTTTTTGGTGTGTAAATTTCTAAACAGGGGGTTATTATGTTATTAACAAATTTTTTACAGAAGAGAAAATCTGTAAGGGATTTTGAAGTCAATACTATTCCAAAAAGTAAATTGAGTTTAATAAAAGAAAAAGCTCAAGAAACAATGGAAAATGAAAAAGATTTAAGCTTTGTAATGTTTGAAAACGGAAAAATTATTTCCGATTCCCTTAAAGGCAAAGCAGGATATTGTGGAGTTATGATTAATGCACCCCACTATATAGGACTTAAACTTAAAGACAGATCATCTGAAGTAAGACTTAAAGAAGGATATTTTCTTGAAAAACTAAATACAATTATAGTTAATGAAGATTTTGATACTTGTTGGATAACAGTTGATCAAGTAGATGAAGCAAGTGCCAAGGCTGCTTTCGGCGAAGGCGGAGAAAACATAGATTATCTTATAGGCTTTGGCTATGCATTAGGAAAAAAATTATTTGATCCTGACAATGCAAGCCCAAGAAAAGCAGTTGATGAAATTGTTTTTGAAGATGATTTTACAAAGCCTGCAAGTATGGAAACTCTTGAACAAAGAGGACTTTTTGATATTTTCACAAGTATAAGATTTGTTCCCAATCATAAAAATTTACAACCTTGGAGATTTGTAATTAAAGATGCTTATGTTTATTTATACATGGTAAAGGGTCTTGAAGATTCAAGAAGTCTTGTAGATTGCGGCGTTATTCAAATGTATTTTGAAGAAATGGCAAAATACATGGGAGTAAAAGGCAAATGGGAAAACATCCTTGAAGACAAGGGCGAATATTTTGAAGTTGCAAAATTTAAGATGTAATAATTAACCCCGTTTTATACGGGGTTTTTAAATTCAAAAAACTTTTTAAGAAAAACTTATTTAATTTTTAATAATTGCTTTTATAAGATTGATGTTATAATTCTAAATGGTGATTAGATGAAAGTGCTACTTTTTAAGGATAATTATGAAAAAATTAAAGAAAGCGGAGTTGGAAAGGCTATTAAACATCAGGAAATTGCTCTGAAAAAAGTTGGAGTTGATTTCACTGACAATCCCAAGGAAGATTTTGACCTTGTGCATATAAATACAATTTTTCCCAAGTCTTATTTTTTTGCTAAAAAGGCATTGAAAAAAGGAAAAAAAGTTGTTTATCATGCTCATTCAACAAAAGAAGATTTTAAAAATTCCTTTTTGTTTTCCAATGCTTTGGCAGGTTTTTTCAAATGGTGGATTACAAAATGTTATAAAACTTCAACTTTAATACTAACTCCTACAAATTATTCTAAAAAGCTAATTGAAAGTTACGGCATAAAAAAAGAAATTTATCCTATTTCCAATGGTATTGATTTGGAATTTTGGCAAAATAAAAAAGCTTATGCTGATGAATTTGATAAAAAATTTAAAAGTTACGGGAAAAAAGTTATTGTTTCTGTGGGTCTTTACATTAAAAGAAAGGGAATTCTCGATTTTGTAGAGCTTGCTAAAAGGCTGCCCCAATATGAATTTTATTGGTTCGGTTATTTAGACCTTAAACTTGTTCCCAAAGAAGTAAAAAATGCAGTGCAGACTGAACTTCCAAACTTACATTTTCCAGGCTATGTGGACAGAAATTTTTTAAGAAGTGCCTATGCAAGAGCAAACCTATTTTTTTTCCCGACCTATGAAGAAACAGAGGGTATAGTCCTTCTTGAAGCTCTTGCCATGAAGACGGACTCTCTTATTAGAGATATTGAAATTTATAGGGATATAAAAGATGGAGAGGAAATTTATAAGGCTAAAGATATAGACGGTTTTGAAGAAAAAATTTGTGGCATTATAGAGAAAACTTTACCTTCTCTAAGGGAACAAGGCTATAAACTTGTGGAAAAAAACAGCATTGAAGCTACAGGAGATAAGCTTAAAACTTATTATGAAAGGGCTTTAAAATTATGATTGGAATTGATATTGTCGATATAAAAAGAATTGAAAGACTTTTGGAAAAATATGGAGAAAGTTTTACAAATAAAATTTTTACTGAGGATGAAATCTTATATTTTTCCAAAAAAAAATATCCACAAGAAAGTATGGCGGGAATTTTTGCCGCAAAAGAAGCAATGGCAAAGGCAATGAAAACCGGTATAGGTAAGATAACTTTTAAAGATTTGCAGGTAATTCATGAAAATGGAATTCCAAGAGGCAAATATAAAAATATAAATTTTGAAATTTCCATATCTCACGAGAAAGCCACAGCCGTTTCTATAGCTAAGATAAAAAATAATGATGTAATTATACCTAATGACTTTAAAGGAGTCTTTAAAAGGCCAATAGACGCTTATAAAGGAGACATGGGAAGGGTAGGAATAGTTGCCGGAAGAGAAAATATGAGTGGATGTGCTTTTTTTGCAAGTAAAGCCGCTTTAAGATCTGGAGCAGGTATGGTCTTTAATTATTGCCCGGAAGAAATAAAAAACATTCTTCAAATAAAAGTTCCTGAAGCTATTTATGGGGGCTATAATTTTGAAAGTTTAAAAGAAATGTCCTCCATTTGCATGGGACCTGGAATGGGAACAGATAAAAGGGCAGAAGAAATATTTGAAAAAGTTATAAAAATTAATAGACCAATGGTAATAGATGCCGATGCCTTAACAATTTTTTCAAAAAATTTAAGACCTCTATCAAAACAGAAAATTTTAACACCACATTTAGGAGAATTTTCAAGATTAACAAACTTATCAATAGAAAAAATATTAAGTGACAGAGAAAATATTGTAAAATCTTTCGCAAAAGACTATAATTTGATTTTAATTTTAAAAGGAAATGGTACAATAATAAGTGAGGGTAAAAATATATACATAAATCCAACCGGCAACCCGGGAATGGCTACAGCAGGTTCCGGTGATGTTTTATCAGGAATAGTAAGTGCATTACTTTCCAGATTTGAGCCCTTCTTTGCAGCAAAACTGGGAGTTTATATTCATGGACTTGCAGGAGATTTCGCAAAGGATAAACTTGGTCAGGAATCTATGACCGCTTCGGACATAGTGGAGTACATACCTCAAGCTATAATGGCATTAAGTTAGGTGTTTTTATGATAATTAAGAGAGGGGATTTATTTTACGCAGACCTTTCACCGGTAATCGGTTCAGAGCAAGGGGGCGTAAGGCCCGTAGTAGTATTACAAAATGATGTGGGAAATAAATATTCTCCGACAATTATTGTTGCGGCAATTACATCAAGGCTGAATAAAGCACGACTTCCCACCCATATAAACGTAATGGCAAAGGGACTTGCCTTACCTAAAAATTCAGTTGTCCTACTGGAACAAATAAGGACAATTGATAAAAAAAGACTTAGAGAAAAAATCGGCTCATTCCCCGATGAAATAATGACTAAGATTGATAAGGCACTTAGAGTAAGCCTAAACCTATAATACATAAAATACGGGAAAAAAAGAGAGACCTTTATGGTCTCTTTTTTTTAAACTTCTTTCCACCTGTCTGAATACTGAGTATTTCTTAAATATTCATCGTCATTAGGATCTCCGCCGCTTCTTTCATTTTTATCAATTTTTTTAATTTGGTCCATTTCTTCTTTGGTTAAACTAAAATCAAATAAATCGAAATTTTCTTTTGCACGTTCAATATGATTTGTTTTAGGGATTACAATAACACCACGTTCAATATTAAATTTAAGGGCTATTTGTGCAGAAGTTTTATTATATTTTTTTCCGATTTTTTCCAAAACTTGGTCATTTAATAAAGATGAATTTCCTCTTGAAAGGGGACTCCAAGCAAGGGGAATAATTTTATTTTTCTTTAAATAATCAACAAGTTCATTTAATTGTAAATAAGGATGAAGCTCAATTTGATCGAGCATAGGTTTTATATTTGCACTTAAAGATAATTTTTCCAAATGTTTTTGCGTAAAATTACTTACGGCAATATTTTTAATTATTCCTTGTTCATAATAATCTTCCATAACTTTCCAAGCTTGATCTGAAAAATCTCCAGGCCAATGTAAATACATTACATCTAAATAATCGGTCTTTAAATCTTTAAGAGATCTTTCAATGCTCATCTTAGTATCATCTTTTTTAAAATCTTTGGGCCAAATTTTTGTGGCAAGGGCAATATTTTTTCTTATTTTTAAATTTTCCAAAATATTTCCAATCATTCCTTCATTTTTATAAACCCAAGCTGTATCAAAAAATCTGTATCCGATTTTATAAGCTCCATCAATCATTTTTTCTAAAATTTCAGGATCTTTCATCTTAAAAGTTCCAAAACCTACCATAGGAAAGTCTTGACCAGATTCACTTTTTATATATTCCATTTTTTCTCCTTTCAAAAATAATATTAATTTAACTTCTTATTATTCATACCCATTAGTTTAAATTTATAAGTAAAATGTTATAATTACAAAGGAGGTTTTTTATGCATCAATATAAAGGAAAATTAATTGTACATACAGGTTCAATGTTTTCAGGAAAAACATCGAGTCTTGAAAAAGAAATAAAGAGATTTAAAATTGCAAAATATAGAACAGTTGCCTTTAAGCCGGCAGTGGACAAGAGGTATGATGTAAAAAGAATTGTAACCCATGATAAAACTTCAATGGATGCGGAAATTGTAGTTTCAATTGAAGATATTATAAATTATTTTAAAGAAAATGATGCTGATGTTGTGGGAATAGACGAAATTCAATTTTTAGAGGGTCCCAGTCAAAAAATTCTTGAAGTTATTGAGGAACTTTTAAATCGTGGAAAAACTGTTGTAGTTGCAGGCCTGGATATGGATTTTGAAGCCAAGCCTTTTGAAATAGTTAAAGACTTAATGCCCAAGGCCGACTATGTTTATAAGCATCATGCAGTTTGTGTTAAATGTGGAAGTGATGCTTGGGTATCCCATAGAAAATCAAAAGAGAAAGAAAGACTTGTTATAGGTGCTCAAGATGAATATGAACCTCTTTGCAGAAATTGTTACAACAAATTAAAAAACAAATAAAAAATAAAAGTTTGAATTTAATTTCTTTTAATGAAACAAATTCAAACTTTTATTTTATTTAAGCAAAAATTCCCTGCTATAATCAAGGTCTTCAAAATTTCTATAAAAAAGCCAAAGGGAAAAGACAAGGCTTAAAACAAAAAGACTTATTATAAAATCAGGTTTAAATATAAAATCTCTTCCTAAGGGAAAGAAAATAAAGGCGACAAAATAGGAAATAATAGTTACAAGATTAACTTTAAGATTTAAATTTAAAAGTAAAAATGTAAAATTTGAGAAAATTTCAATAAAAATTAAATAAAAACTTATATGTTGAAGACTTTCGCTTTTTATTCCCAGGGCAAGTAAAAAAATTAAGGGTCCAAAAAAATTAATAAGGAAAAATTTTTTCAAAACAATTTTCTTTTGATCAAAGGGTAGAAGCATTTTATACATTGAATAAGCATAAATTTGCATGGATAAAAGGATTGAAGAGACTGCAATAGGAGCTAAAATTATATTATCTTTTTTTAAAATTAAAGTGAAAGCTAGGATAAATAAAATTATCCCTAAAAAAGATCTAAGATAGATAAAATTGTCATCCACAATTATATATTTTCCTGGACTTTTTTCTAAGTCGCTATCCCTATTACTTAAATAAAGCTTATTTGAGATTAAGAGTAAAATTACATTTAAAAACAAAAGACCTAGAGTTAAATAAAGAAGGGGTATATTTGAAAAATAAATAATTAGGCCGTAAAGAATAAAATATAAAAGAAAGCTGTTTCCCTGTAAAAATTTTGGAACTTTTAATGTTGACTGATTGCATACTGCAAAAGAATTAAGAAAAAACATAATTGACAGGTAGTTGTGTAAAAAATAGAGCTTTGAATTTTCTTTTAAAAGTAGCATTCCAAATGATAAAAAATAAAAAATACTTAAAAAACCTATTTGACCCTTCAAAAAATTAAATAAATTTATATTTACAGGTAGAAGGGGATAGATCTTATGAAAATTGTTAAATATTATCATCATTGAGGAAAACATAGCTATAGCATATAAAAGAACCCTATAATTTTTTGAAAAGTTATTAATAATAAAAACAGTGCTCATAAGGTTGCAGTAAAGAATAATTAATATAATATTTTTTCCAAATAATTTAAATTTATTTTTCATGATTACTCCTGTGATAGTAATAAAGTAAATCTACTAAGTTTGCATTTCTAACATTTACATTTTGATCAGCTTCTATTTTGTAAGCAAGGCCTTCAATATAAAAATCCTTATCTTCCTTACCGATTAAAGAAAAATCTTCAATATTTTTTTGAGAATTTTTTTCCAGATTTACAACTTTATAGTCGTTTAAATCTTCTATCATCAAATTTTTTATAATTCTTCCGTCATCAATTATACTTATATAATCTGCATAACCTTCAAGGTCTTCAGTTATATGAGTTGAAAAAATGGCGGAAGCATTATTTTCATTTACATATTTTCTTATTAATGCCAAAAATTTTCTTCTTACTAAGGGATCAAGACCTGATGAAGGTTCATCCATAACAATAAGCTCTGCCTTATGGCAAAGGGCAAGGGCTATTTGAGCTTTTGAAAGTTGACCTTTACTCATATTTTTAACTTTTGTATAGAGGGGAAAATCCAATTCTTTTACTAAATTTAAAAATTCTTTTTCGCTAAAATTGGAATAGACTTTTTTAAACAAATCACAAATATCACTAAGAGTTAAGTGGGGATACTCTTTAAAGGGAAATTCATCTAAGACAAAGCCAATTTTATCTTTTATCTCTTTGTTATTTTTTCTTAAATTTTCAATTCCGAAAATTTCTATATTTCCTGAGTCTGGGCTTATTATATTCATAATAAGCTTAATTAAACTGGTTTTTCCCCCTCCGTTTACTCCTATAAGTCCCAGAATAAAACCTTGTTTAAGTTCCAAATTTATATTTTTTAAATTAAAGTCACCTAATTTTTTATTTACATCTTTAATAATTAACATAATAACCTCACAAATATTTAATTATATTTTCAATATCATCTTTTGTAATTCCAAAACTTTCTGCATCTTCTAATATTTTTTCTAAAATTTTTTGAATATCCAAAAGTTTATTTTCTTTAATGGAATCAATTCCAATATTTTTTACAAAAGAACCCTTACCAGCTATAGTAAAGGCAAGTCCGTTTTTTTCTAATTCATCATAAGCTTTTTTAACTGTAAGAACTGAAACGTTAAGTTGAGTAGACAGTTCTCTTACGGAGGGAAGCTGTTCATTATTTTTTAATTGGCCAAGCATTATTTTTTCCCTAATAGCAAAAAATATTTTTAAATAAAGAGGATCCTTCGTATCATTTAAAAATATTTCCATAGTCACCTCCAACACAACTGTTATATATTTTATTAAATCATATAACAGTTAAAACTTTATTGCAAATATTTTTTTAAACTTTTTTATTGCAAATTAAGGTAAAAATTTTTTTATGATATAATCATTTTATGAAAACTTTAAGCAAAAAAGATGTTGATATTATTTTAGATATTTTGGAAAAAACTTACCCAGACGCCCATTGTCAGCTGGAGCATAAAAGTCCTTTTGAACTTTTAGTAGCAACCATTCTTTCTGCTCAATGTACTGATGAAAGAGTTAATAAGGTTACGGGCGAAATGTTTAAAAATTATAATAAGCCTGAAGATTTTGTAAAACTTGGGCCGGAAAAAATTGAACCTTTAATTAAATCCTGTGGTTTTTATAGAAATAAGGCGAAAAATATTTATGGGGCAAGTTTTGAAATTTTAAATAATTATGGGGGCATAGTTCCAAGTTCTTTAGAGGAACTTATAAAACTTCCTGGCGTGGGAAGAAAAACGGCAAATGTTATATTGAGTAATTGTTTTGGTCAAGAGGCCATTGCAGTTGACACTCATGTTTTTAGAGTTACAAATAGAATTGGAATTGTAGCTGAGGACAGTCCTGAAAAAACGGAATTTGCCCTTATGAAAAAAATAAAAAAAGAAAGATGGTCAAAAGCTCATCATCTTTTCATTTTTCATGGAAGAAGATGTTGCAGTGCAAGAAGGCCTCAATGTTTAATTTGTCCTGTAAAAAATTTATGTAAGTGGAGCGAAAAATGATTAAAAAAATGACTAAAAATGTAAAAATTTTAATTGTTTTAATCTTATCTCTCATAGGTATCTCTCTATTTTATTTTGCTTTTATTTCCCATTCGGATAAAATTTATCCTGGGGTTAAAGTTTCTGGAATAAGTCTTTCCAACTTAAACTTGGAACAAGCAAAATTAAAACTTTCTGAGGGCACAAAACCTGAAAGCGATAAAATAACTTTTGATCTTGATGGAGAAAAATATTTTGTTACCCTTGAAGATTTAGGTTATAAAAGAGATATTGAAAAAGCTTTAAAAGAAGCTTTTGAAACGGGAAGAAACAAATCAAGTATAGAAAATTTTTTTAGGGTGGTAAGCCTTCCAATTTTACAAAAAAATATAAATATGGATGAAACTTTTGAAGATAAAAAAGTTGAAAATGCAATAAATTATTTAGTTGATAAAGTTTATAGGCCTGCCCTTGATGCTCGTCTTTCATTTAAAGAAGGAAATTTTTCCCTTGAGGGAGAAAAGGACGGAAGATATTTAGATGCAAAAGATGCAAGGGAAAAATTAAAAAATGACGTTCACAAAAAAGAGGAATTGGTTTTAAAAAGCCTTCCCATCTATCCTAAAGTAAAAAAAGATTATTTTTCAGGAATAGATGGACTTTTGTCAAGATTTTCAACAGATTATAGCAGGAGCGAAAAAAACAGAAAAGAAAATATTTCTTTAGCATCTTCATCTCTTAAGGGACTTTTAATAAAACCAGGCCAGGAAATATCTTTTAACGGCATCATTGGAGATATATCTGAAGATAAAGGCTATAAAAATGCAGGAGTAATTATCAACGGAGAATTTGACAGAGGACTGGGCGGAGGAATTTGCCAAGTATCAACAACTTTATACAATGCCCTTGCAAGGGCTGATATTGAAATTTTAGAAAGGTCAAATCATTCGAGGCCTGTTAATTATGTAGACATGGGAACAGATGCTGCCGTAGCAACTGGCTTTAAAGATTTAAAATTTAAAAATAATCTCTCCCATCCAATTTACATTGATGCATCAACAGATGGAAGGATACTTGAATTTTTAGTTTTTGGAAATAAGGGAGATCTTCCCTATGAAATTAATTTAAGACCAGTTAGGATTTCTGTAAGTGAACCGGAAAGTATTACAAAATATTCAGATCAAATTCCTGAAGGTGAAGTGGAAGTTGAAAAAAGAGGTTCAAAGGGATATTACTATGAAACTTATAAAGACTATATAAAAGACGGAAAAGTTTTAAAAAGCGAAAAAATTTCCAATTCAAACTATATTTCTCAAAATCGTGTTGTCATTATAGGCGAAGGAGAAAAGACTTCAAAGAAAAATACAAACAATGATGAAGATAGCAAAAGAGAAAATAAAAAAAGAAAAATAAAATAAAATCTGATGACAGCAACAAAAAAAATAAAAAGTCATCAAGAAAGAAAAAGAAAAATAATGATTAAAATTTTTAAGAGAGCTTTAAAGGGCTCTCTTTTTTAGCTTTAAAAAATAAGTTTTAATGATATACTGAAGGAGGAAGAATGTCGAGAAGAAAATGAAAGGAGACATTATGAACAGAAAAGTAAAAATAGTACAATTCGGCTGCGGAAAAATGTCAAAATATCTTATGAGATACGCTTTGGAAAAAGGTGGAGAAATAATAGGAGCATTTGATATGAATCCTGCATTAGAAGGAAAAGATATAGGAGAAATAATAGAAAGCGAAAATAAGGGCATTAAAGTTCAAGGTGCAGATAATTTTGAAAAATGCTTAAAAGAAGGAAAGCCTGATGTTTGTATAGTTGCAACAAGGTCAACAGTAGAAGAAATATCAGAAGTTTATAAATTATGTGCAAAGCATGGAGTAAACGCTATAAGTACTTGCGAAGAAGCTTTATATCCATGGAATTCAAGTAAAGAACTTACAAAAGAATTAGATAAACTTGCAAAAGAAAATAATTGTACCCTTACAGGAAGTGGTTATCCTGATATGTACTGGGGAGTTCTTATAGATACTCTTGCAGGATCTCTTTTTAAGATAAATAAAATTGTAGGAGTAAGTAGCTACAACGTAGAAGATTACGGAATAGCTCTTGCAGAAGGTCACGGAGCAGGTCTTAACAAAAAAGACTTTGAAGAAAAATTTGGAAAATATAATGATCTTTCCTATGAAGAAACCTTAAAAGCTATAGAAGAAGGAAAAGTTATTCCATCTTATATGTGGAATCAAAACGGATGGCTTTGTGAAAAGTTGGGACTTACAATTACATCTCAAACACAAAAGAGCATTCCTGTAACAAATAAAAAAGATTTAAAATCATCAACTCTTAACATGACAGTTAAAGCAGGAGATGCAACAGGAACTGAATTTGTAGTAACAACAGAAACAAAAGAAGGAATCACTTTAGAAACTCATAACTTAGGCTATGTTTACGGACCTGAAAATTTTGACATGAACAGATGGACCTTTGAAGGAGAACCAGACACAAATATTATCATGGATAATCCAGACACAGTAAGACTTACTTGTTCAAACTTGGTAAATAGAATTCCAGCATTAATAAACGCAGAACCGGGATATATAACAACAGATAAAATGCCAAATCCACTTTACATGGTAAAAGATATGAATGAATATGTTAAATAAAATAAGCTCCCTTTAGGGGAGCTTTTTTAATAAAATTTTTCATAAAAAAATGACCTTTAAAGGTCATAAATAATTTTAAATATACATGGTGCAGAGAAAGGGACTTGAACCCTCACGAGTTTCCTCACATGCTTCTGAGACATGCCTGTCTGCCATTCCAGCACCTCTGCAAAATGGTGCGGAGAAAGGGACTTGAACCCTCACGAGCAAAGCTCACATGCCCCTCAAACATGCCTGTCTGCCTATTCCAGCACCTCCGCTAACCAATTTATAATAACAAAAAGAAAATTAAATATCAAATATTTTTTTCTGATAATTCTTTATTTCTTTTTTTAATTCGTCTTGTTGCCCTATAAATATTAAAGTAGGATTTTGGATTTAATCTTTTTTTCTTGTTTATATTTTTTATTTTTTTAAGGGCTGTAAATTTTAAAGCTTTTAAAATTAATTTTTTCATTATCTTCTCCTTGGAGATTTCTTTTTATATTTTTGGCTTCTTTGTTTTTTTAATCTTTTTTCTCTTTGTCTTTCTTTAATTCTTTCTTCTTTTATCTTTTGATACCATTCTTCAGTGTGAATATTGCATTCTTTACTAGGAATGTATTCATAATCATCAGGATAAATACCTCCGTTTTCAGAAGGAATGTATTTAGGATCTCTTTCAAATAAAATTTTGTATTCTACATCTTCTTTAGGACAAAATTCTCCTGCAAGACGGCCGGAAGAATTACAAATTAAAAGTTTTTTGTGGCCTTTGCAATATTCCTTAGGCTGGCTTCCATTAATAAAATATTCCATATATCCGTCAGAGCTTTCTTCGCAAAGTTTACTTCCTAAAAGACCACTTTTTTGGCAAATAAATTTTTGAATTATCTCTGGAGGAGCTTGAAATTTATCAGGATTTAAACCCTTATGACTGAATCTCATAATTTTTTTAAAAATAGATTCAATCATTTGGCTGTTTACATTTAAAGAAATTTTGGGACTGTCGCAGCCTAACCAAGAAGTTAGGGTATATTGGCTTGTAAAACCACTTTGCCATAAGTCGGAATTATATTTATTTAAACCTTGCATAGCACAAAGATCAAAATAATTTAAACCGTTTCCTTTTAAATCTCCCCTTGTAACATTAGTTCTTAAAGCATCTCTAAGTAAAAAGTTTATATTTTTATCAATTATCTGCTTTCCTTCTCTCTTAGAATTGTCTACTATGGTAACTCCACTAGAATCAATAATTTTTATAAGGGCTGTAGGCTTTAAATAATTTCCATCTCTTGCAAGAACCTCATAGGAAGTTGCCATATCAAGGAGGCTAAAGCCGTAGTGTAGATTTCCAAGGGCAAGACCGTCTAAGGTTTCATCATTAAAATTAGGATTTTCATTCTTGCTTATAAAAGCATCCTTATCATTAATTAAATTTAAAGTTTTTAAAGTTTCAAGACTTTTATCAAGGCCTATCCTATTTAAAATTTTTGCAGCAGCAACATTGGAATTATTTTCTATGGCAAATCTCGAAGTTAAAAGTCCTCTGTAACCTCTGTAAAAATTTTCAGGCCAAAGTTTTCCGTCAAAGTAAAAAGGAACATCATCGGTTATTGTGGCTAGAGTATCTCCGGCATTTAAACTTGCTAAGTAAACTGAAAAAGGCTTTAACAAAGAGCCAGGGCTTCTATAAGAATCACTTGCCCTGTTAAAAATCTTTTGATATTTACTATTTACATCGAGACCGCCAACAATGGCCCTGACATAAGAATTTTTGTTGTCTATAATAATAGAGGCTGACTCCGGTTGAATTACAGGTTCTTTATCATAAGTGTAAAAATCTTTTGAAATCTTTATGGAGCCGTCACTATTGTAAGTAAAGAAATTTTTATCTTTTAAAAATCCATGGTCAATTATTATATAGTCGAGTTTTTCTTCATAAAAGTCCTTGGGAATATTTAAATTGCCAAGGGAATAAGTTCTTAAAGTTTTACTTTCATTAAAATCATAAGCATCTAAGATATCTATTTTTGATTTTATAGAAAAAATTTTTTTATTTATAGAAAGATCGCCGGAATCAGATACGGAAAATTCATTTTTAGGTATTATAAAATTCAAATCATTGTCAAAATAAGTTTCTTTTTTTATAAAAATTATATTTCCATTTTCATCAACAATATCTTCTTTGTCATCAAGAGAAAAATTGAGCATGGAAGAACCGCCGGAAGCAGAAAAATTGTTAAAAGCTTCTTCAAGACTTCCGTAATAATTTTCTAGCTCCTTTTGAAGATTTTCATCAATAGCGGAAATTATTTTATAGCCTCCGGTAAATAATTTATATTCAGCCTCTTCTCTTGAAATTTTGTAATAATTTTCCAATTCCTGGCAGGCATTTAATTTTATAAAATCCGTTGAGTAAGAGCTCATGTTGTGATGTTTTTTCTCACCTGGTTTAAGGGAAGAATACAAATCAAAATCACAGGCCTCTTTATATTCAGCTTCCTTTATTTTTCCAAGGTCCAGCATTTTTTTAAGAACAATTTTTTGTCTTTCAAAGCTTTTAGGATTGAAAATTACATAATATTCCTCGCCATTTATTAAACTTGTTCCAACTATTTTATTTTTATCACTTTTATAATTTTCTTTTAGAACTCTTTTAGTAGGAGAATATTCTCCAGGATTTTTTGCAATGCCAGCAATTAAAGCGGACTCAGCTAAATTTAAATCCCATACATCCTTAGAAAAGTAAGTTTGACTTGCAGCTTCAACTCCATAAGAGCCTTGACCTAAATTAATCCTGTTTAAATAAGCTTCAAGAATTTCTTCTTTAGATAAATTGTCTGCAAGACGCATAGATAAATAAGCTTCTTTAATTTTTCTATTTATAGTTTTTTCGTTTGTAAGATAAACATTTTTTACAAGTTGTTGAGTAAGGGTGGAGGCACCTCTTACATAGGCTCCAGCTTTAAGATTTGTGTAAATGGAACCTAAGACACTTCTAAAATCTAAACCTCCATGGGAATAAAACCTTTGGTCTTCAATGGAAACAAAGGCATCTTTTATGTAAGTGGGAACTTTTTCTATGGGTACAATAGTTCTATATTCTTGGGATTCTATTTTTTCAAGAAGATTGCCCTTTTCATCATAAATACTCGAAGTTTGATTGAAACTGTTACTTAAATTTTTTAAATTTGTCTTAGGAGAATCTTTAATAACCCCAAAAAGGGCAGCTGAAAAAATTCCTCCTAAAGTTATAAAAATTAAAAGGACAAATAAAATCCAAAAACCTATTTTTTATTTTTATTTAAATTTTTATAGGATTTTTTATAAGAAGCATATTCATTTTTAAAATTAAAATCTTTAAAATTGTTAAGGTCTCTATTCATAATGCCTCCCGCCCTATTATATCACCTCTTCAATATTTTGTCTTTTTAAAGCCTTATTGTATAATCTAAGTATGGAAACAACAAAAAAAATAGAAAAAGTAATCATTGTTGCAACTGACCTTGGAAGTTTTCCAAATACCTTAAGTTCAAGTCTTGAAGAGCTTAGGGAATTGGTAAAGGCTGATGAGGGTCAAGTTGTGGGAGTTGTTACGCAAAATATAGAAAAATTTAATCCTAAATATTTAATAGGAACTGGAAAAGTAAAAGAAATAAAAGAGATTGCAAAAAACATGGAAGTTGAAACAGTTATTTTTAACGATGAACTTTCAGGAATTCAAGTGCGTAATCTTGAAGAAGAATTAAAATTAAAAGTTGTTGATAGGACAAATTTAATTTTAGATATTTTTGCAATGAGAGCAAATACTTATGAAGCTAAACTCCAAGTCCAACTTGCTCAAAGAGAATATCAATTGCCAAGACTTTTAGGAATAAAAGGTTGGTCAAGAACAGGAGGAGGAATAGGAACAAGAGGACCAGGAGAACAAATTATTGAAACAGATAGACGTAGGCTTTTAAGAGAAATAAACTCCATTAAGAAAAAACTTAAAAAAGCGGAACTTAATAGAGAAAATGCTGCAAAAAAAAGAAGAGAATCGCCTCTTCCAAATGTTGCCTTAGTAGGCTATACCAATGCAGGAAAATCTACAATTTTAAATAGAATCAAGGAGAATACAGGAAGAGATGTATTTGTAAAAAATATGCTCTTTGCCACTCTTGATCCTGGTATAAGACAGGCAAAACTCTTAAACGGCAGAGATTTTATTATTTCTGATACAGTAGGATTTGTTTCAAAGCTTCCCACAAAATTAGTTGAAGCTTTTAAATCAACCTTGGAAGAAGTAAAAAATGCAGATTTAATTGTCCACGTTATAGATTCCTCAAACTCTGATTTGGAAATCCAATATAAGACCACCATGGACATTTTAAAAGAACTGGAGGTTTTGGATAGACCTATTCTTACTGTCTTTAACAAAATGGACAGGGCTGAATTTGAAGAAATGATAGTCCCACAAGTTCCAGGAGATAAGATTTTTATTTCAGCAAAAAAAGATGAAAATATGGAAGTTTTACTAAAAGCCATAGAAAAAAATTTAGGCCTATCTTACACTGAAGAAAAACTTTTATTTCCCTTTAGCCAAGCAGGTAAATTAAATGAATTTTTAAATAATTTTAAGGGAGAAATTTTAGAATACAATGAAGAAGGAACCTTGGTTAAGGCAACTTTAAGTGAGATTGAGAAGAAAGAATTCGGTGATTTTATTGTCTGAATATTTTTCAGTTCTTGAGGGGAAAAGTAATGAGTTTATAGAAAAAAAATCTCGATTTATAGGTTTTTGCAGTCCCATAAAAGATGAAAAAGAAGCTCTTGAAATTTTAGAAGACAAGAGAAGAGAATTTAAAGATGCAACTCATAATTGTTGGGCCTATATACTTAAAGAAGATATGTCCCTGCAACGCTACAGCGACGATGGAGAGCCTTCAGGCACAGCAGGCATACCAATACTCGAAGTAATGAAAAAAGAGGGCATAACAAACGCCCTGTGCCTTGTGACGAGATATTTTGGTGGGACTCTCTTAGGAGCAGGAGGCCTTGTAAGAGCGTATACAAAAGGGGCATCTTTAGGAATTGAAGCTGCAAAAAAAGTTTTAATGAAAGATTTTATAAAAATGTCCTTTATATATGATTATACTTTTCACGGATCCATTTTAAATTATCTTATGAAAGAGGGCTATATAATTTTAAAAGAAAATTATATGGAAAAAATAGAACTTATAATTGATGTAGCAGAAGAAGATAGTAAAATAATAAAAGATTTAAACAATCTTACGTCTGGTAAAGTAACCATTGAAGAAAGAGAAAAAATAATTCTTCCGACTTTTGAAGGGAAAATTATTTATAAATAGAATTGGGAGAAAAACATGAAAGTAAAAAAAATTACTGATTATGACAAAAAAATTGAAGAAATAGTAGAAAGTTTAAAAGATACCGTAAAACAAGCAGGAGCAAAAGGACTTGTATTCGGACTTTCAGGGGGTATAGACAGTGCAGTAATAGCAGGACTTGCAAAAAGAGCCTTTAAAGATGACAGCCTGGGAATTATTATGCCCATTGATTCTATAAAAGAAGATGAAATTCATGCAAGACTTGTAGGAGAAAATACAGGAATAAAAGTTGAGTATGTGGATCTTTCAAAAACATACCATGAACTTATAAAGGCAAGCTTTGATTCGGAAAATAAAATGGCAAAATCAAATATAAAGCCAAGGCTTAGGATGACAAACTTATATTATTACGCTCAATCTTTAAATTATCTTGTTTGCGGTTCAAGCAATGCCAGCGAATATTATGTGGGATATTTTACAAAACATGGGGATAGCGGGGCAGATATTTTTCCCATTATAGATATTTTAAAAACAGATATTTTTGAAATAGCAAAACACTTAAATCTTCCTAAAGAAATTATTGAGAAAAAACCTTCAGCAGGACTTTGGAAGGGACAGACTGATGAAGATGAAATGGGATTTACCTATGAAGAATTGGATAATTATATTTTAAATGGAGAAATTGCAGATAAAAATAAAAAAGAAAAAATAGACAGAATGCATAAAAATACTAGTCACAAAAGAAATTTGGATATTTTTTAAAAATATTTTTAAATTAACTTGACAAAAAAACCAAAGTGCTTTAAACTGATATAAAATTAAAAAATATAAAGCAGTGCAGAAGAGAAAGATACCTAAGTTTGTCTTAGAGAGTCGGAAAAGGTGAAAGCCGACACAAAAATAAGTATGTAATATTCACTTCTAAGCTTGGCAGTTCAAATTTAAGTAGATTGCCACGGATTCTACCGTTAACTTTAGATAGGAATTGATGGATTCTAAAATTATTTGAATACACGATTTCAATGAGTATTTAATTAGGTGGTACCGCGAACCTTCGCCCTATGTGGGTGAAGGTTTTTTTTATTATATTTTCTAAATTATTGGAGGGAAAAAAATGAAAAAGTTAAAAAAATTATTAGTATGTTTATTGGCGCTTTCTATTTTAAGTGGATGTGCAGAAAAAAAGGCCGAAAAAGCTTCTGAAGAAAATTCAGATAAAAAAATAAAAGTGGGAGTTTTACAATTTATGGAACATGTTTCCTTAGATGCAGCAAGACAAGGCTTTGAAGAAGGCTTAAAAGAAGATGGCATAGACTATGAACTTATTTATAAAAATGTAGAAGGAGATATATCCATTGCCAATCAAACTGCAGTAAGTTTAAGAAAAAGCGGAGCACAATTAATATATGCCATTGGAACACCAGCAGCTCAAGCAGCACAAACAAGCACAGAAGATCTTCCCATAATATTTTGTGCAGTAACAGATCCAAAGGGAGCAGGACTTGTGGAAAATGAAAAGGCACCGGAAAAAAATATAAGTGGAGTAAGTGATTATATTTCACCTAAAGAACAATTGGAATCATTTTTAAAAATATTTCCGGACGTAAAAACTATTGGAACAATTTATAATATTGCAGAACAAAATTCACAGGTACAAGTTGAAGAACTTAAAAAAGTTTGTCAAGAATTGGGACTTACATTAGAAGTCGTGGGAGTGCAAAGCATAAACGACATTCCACAAAGTATAGCATCTCTTAGTAAAAAAATTGACGCATTTTTCGCTCTTACAGATAACTTAGTAGCAAATGCAGCTCCAATAGTTTCTGAAAATTTATTAAAATACAACTTGCCATCCATAAGTGCAGAAGAAGGACAAGTAAGTAAAGGACTTTTAATTTCAGATGGAGTTGTCTATGAAGACTTAGGAAAACAAGCAGGCCACATGGCAGCAAAAGTTTTAAAGGGAGAAAAAATTGAAAATCTTCCCGTTGAAACTTATAAAAATCATGAAATTAAAATCAATAAAAAAACTGCAGAAAAACTTGGTTTAGATTTAAATAACCAATATTTAAAAAATGCAGTTACAGTAGGTGAATAATGAATATACTCTTAGAATCAATTGAATCAGGCTTAATATTTTCCATCCTTGCCTTGGGAATAATGATAAGCTTTAAAATTTTAGACATAGCCGACCTTTCAGTTGAAGGAACATTTCCCTTAGGAGCCTTTGTCTTGGCAAAAATATTAACATCAGGACTAAATCCCATAGTTGGAATGATAAGCGCAAGCCTAGCAGGAGGTCTTGCAGGATTTTTAACCTATGTAATTTATAAAAAAATAAAAGTAGATGCAATCCTTGCAGGTATTCTTACAATGACAATTCTAATAACAGTAAATCTTAGAATTATGAACACAAATAACGTTCCACTTTTAAAAGAAAAAAGTATCTTTGATTTACCGGTACCTAAAATTGTAATTTTGATTTCTATAGTTCTTATTACAAAAATTTTGTTGGACTTATTTTTAAAAACTGAAAAAGGATATCTTTTACTTGTAACAGGAGATAATGAAAGTCTTGTAAAAGCCCTGGGAAAAAATCCAGACAAATATACAATGTTAGGACTTGTTTTATCAAATGCATTAATAGGTCTTGCAGGATCTCTACAAGGACAATACGCAGGTTTTGCAGACTCAACAATGGGACAAACCATGATAGTTCAAGGACTTGCTTCAATAATTATAGGAGACACAATAATGAAAAGCTCTGGCAAATTAAAGAGAACCACAAGAGCAATAATAGGAACTCTTATTTATAGGATTATTTATGGACTTGCCATTGATTACGGAGTAAATCCTCAAGATTTAAAAGGAATAACAGCAATAATAGTAATAGTATTTATTATTTATAACAATTCTCTCGCAAGAGGAGGAAAATTTTTAAAGGGTTTAAAAAGAAATAAGGAGATGGAAAATGCTTGAAATTAAAAATTTAAGAAAAGTTTTTTACGAAGGACAGCCGGAAGAAAATATAATATTTGAAAGCTTTAACTTAACAATAGAAGAAAATAAATGTCTTGCAATTTTAGGACCAAATGGCTGCGGAAAAAGCACCCTCTTAAACTTAATAAGCGGATCCCTTGCAAGTGATGGTGGTATGATTCTTTTAAATGGAAAAGACATCACAAAAGAAAAAGAAGAAAAAAGAGCAGCATCCATAGGAAAAGTTTATCAAGATCCATCCATGGGAGTTGCACCAAGCTTAAACATTCTTGAAAATATTTCCTTAGCTTTAAAAAAAGGCGAAAAATTTTCCCTTAGAAAACTTGTAAAAAAAGAAAACATAAAAAAAATAAAAGAAAAATTAAAAGAATTAAAATTGGGTCTTGAAGACAAACTTACAACAGAAGTTAAATTTCTTTCAGGAGGACAAAGGCAATCCCTATCCCTACTTATGGCGACAATAAAAAAACCGGAACTTTTACTTCTTGATGAACACACAGCAGCTCTTGATCCGAAAACTTCAAAGCTTATTATGGATAAAACTCGTGACTTAATAAAAAAAGATCATATAACAACAATGATGATCACCCACAATTTAAGCCATGCAGTAGAATATGCAGACAGAATCATTATGCTTAACAAGGGACAAATAGTCTTAGACGTAGAAGCAAAAAAAATTACAGAAGAAGAACTCCAAAAAATATATACAAGAAAAATAGAAAGCCCCATACAAATAGCAAGTTAAAGAATACAAAATAAAAAGCGGATATTAAATGTAGGGACCAATTTATTGGTCCGGCGGCGAAGACGAATTAAATAAATTTAAAAAAAATATAAAAATAAAAATGCTTCACGTAGAGCGTAAAAAAATAATTTATAAAAAATTTTAATTCAAATATTTATTTTGTTCTCCCACACCATACACGCGGACCGGTAAACCGGTCCCTACAGCCCACAAAATCCCACGCATAAATTTATTATAATTTTAAATCCACGCATGAATGTGGGGTTTATTTATGAGAAAAGGATTAACAAAATAAAACCTCCACAATCGAATGTAGGGACCAATTTATTGGTCCGGTGGCGAAGACGAATTAAATAAATTTAAAAAAATATAAAAATAAAAATGCTCCACGTAAAGCGTAAAAAATAAAAAATAAAATGCTTCACGTAAAGCGTAAAAAAATAAAAAATAAAAAAACACATTGAATTTATTTCAATGTGCCTTTTTATTTATTGATTAAGCTCTTGCAAGTTCTTTTCCAAGTTGGAAACATTCATCAAGGGCATCTTCATCTGGATCATCATATGCAGCAAAACCATCGGCAACTAATTTTGCACCGGTTCCTTCAACTTCTTCTTGCCAAGTTTTCATCCATTCGCCGTCAGCCCATTCATAAGAACCGAATAAAACAACGTGTTTTCCACTTAAAAGAGGATTTGCTTCATCCATAAAGGGACGCATTTCTTCTTCTTCAAGTTCTTCCGCACCCATTGCCGGGCAGCCGAAAGCAAGATAATCAGTTTCTTTTACATCATCAATGCTGGCATTTGCAACATTTAATAAATCAACTTCAGCACCCTCTGCTTTTGCACCTTCAGCGATTTTTTGAGCCATTTTTTCAGTGTGGCCTGTTCCACTCCAATAAATTACTTTTACTTTCATTTTTCCTCCTAAAAATTTATGTATATCAAAATCAATTTGATATATTTTATTACTTGCAAGAAAAATTATAAAAGATTTAAAAAAATATTTCAATAAAAATTATCATTTAATTCCCAAATAACAAATCTGATATTTTTGTAGTAAAATGTTATTGAAAATTAAAAAGTTAAAATTATAAAAGTAAAGGAGTTTTTATGAGTAATTTAGATAAAATCAGAAAATTAATGGAAGAAGAAAATGTTGATGTTTATCTTATTCCTACTTTAGATCCTCATGCATCAGAATATTTGCCTGATCATTATGCTGAAAGAAAATTTATTTCAGGTTTTACAGGAAGTGCGGGAACTGTTTTAATTACAAAAGACAATGCTCTTTTGTGGACTGATGGAAGATATTTTATACAAGCAGAAAATCAACTTTATCCTGGCTTTAAATTAATGAAGATGGGTCATCCTGATTATCCGACTTTAAGTGAATGGCTATCTCAAAATATAAAAAATGGAACTATAGGTTTTAATTATTTATATTATACAGAAGCTCTTTTTGAAAATTTAAAGGAAAATTTAAGTGGAGAAATAAAATTTAAAGATGCAGATTTAATTGGTCCCCTTTGGAAAGATCGTCCAAGTCTTCCTCAAGATAAAATTTTCATTCATGAACTTAAATATACGGGAAAAACTGCAGAGGAAAAACTTAAAGAAGTTAGATCTGCCATGAAAAAAGAAGGGGCAGACACCTTTGTTCTTGCTAAACTTGATGATATTGCTTGGCTTTATAATTTAAGGGGCAAGGATATTGAGGCAAATCCGGTTTTTATGTCCTATGCCATTGTTGATTTAGAAGGGGCAAAACTTTTTGTAGATAGGGAAAAAATAAAAAATGTCCTTGATTATACACAAAAGTTTTCACAAGTTTATCCTTATGAAGAAGTTTTTAATTATGCAAAGACTTTAAAAGATAAAAATATTTTATTAAATAAGGAAAGCATAAATAAAAAATTATATGATTCTTTACAAGGAAATAAAATTATAAACAAGGCCAACCCTACGGAAATGTTAAAGGCAGTAAAAAATGAAATTGAAACTAAAAATGAAAAGGAAATTTATATAAAAGACTGCCTGGCTCTTACAAAATTTATAAAATGGATAAAAGAAAATCCAGTAAATGAATATGAGGCAGGAGAAAAACTTTTAAAATTTAGACAGGAGCAAGAAGGATTTTTATATCCAAGTTTTGCTACTATAGGAGCCTATGGTAAAAATGCAGCTATGATGCATTATAGTGCCAGCAAAGAAAATAATACTAAACTTGAGAAAAAAGGATTTTTCCTTGTGGATTCAGGGGGGCAATATTACGGTGGCACAACAGATACTACAAGAACTATTGCCATGGGACCCTTAAGTCAAGAAGAAATAAGAGATTATACCTATGTTTTAAAGGCTCATTTAATGCTTCAGAGAACAATTTTCTTAAAGGGAACTGACGGTGTAAGTTTAGACGGCATAACCAGATATAATATTTGGCAACACCATATGGACTATAAGTGCGGCACAGGCCATGGTGTGGGATATTTTTTAAATGTTCATGAAGGCCCCCATGGCATAAGTCCATCAAGGAAAACAGAGCCTATGGTTGCAGGCATGTATGTTTCTGACGAGCCCGGCATTTATAAAGAAAATAAGCATGGAATAAGAATTGAAAACATTCTTCTTGTAGTGGATGATGGAAAATATGATGACGGTCAATTTTTAAAGTTTGAAAGTCTTTGTTATTTACCCTATGAACTTGATGCAGTTGACAAAAATCTTTTAACTGAAGAAGAAATAGATCAACTTAATGAATATCATAAAAAAACTTATGAAAAACTTTCTCCTTACTTAGAGGGAGAAGAACTGGAATTTTTAAAGAAAGCAACTCGTGAAATTTAAAATGGATTTAAAAGAAAAATTAAAGATGCTCCCGGATGACCCGGGAGTTTATCTTATGAAAGATTCTTTTGACAATATAATATATGTGGGCAAGGCGAAAAATTTAAAAAAAAGGGTTCGCCAATATTTCGGCTCCTATGGAAAATCTACAAGAAAAGTAGAATCTATGGTAAGTCACATAAAAGATTTTGAATATATAATTGTGGAAAATGAAGTGGAGTCTTTAATTTTAGAATCAAATCTTATAAAGGCTCACAATCCCAAATATAATATTCTTCTTAGAGATGACAAACAATATCCATATATAAAAATCGGAGTTTACGATAGATTTCCTAAAGTTGAAAAAGTTAGAAAAGTTTTAAAAGACGGGGGAAAATATTTTGGACCCTATCCCAATGCCATGGCAGTCAATGAAGCTATAGAAATTTTTAAAGACCTTTATAAAATAAGGGATTGTAATTTAAATTTAAATAAGGATCCTTTAAACTTTAGACCATGTTTAAATTTCTTCATAGACAAATGTAAAGGCCCCTGTAAGGGTCATATAGATGAGGGTCAATATAAAGAGTCCATTGATGAAATAAGTGCCTTCTTAGAGGGGCACAGTAAAAATATCTTAGCAAAAATAGAAGAAAAAATGGTCATGGCTTCAAAAAATTTGGATTTTGAAAAAGCGGCCCTTTATAGGGATCAAATTAATAATTTACAAGCTCTTCTTGAAAAACAAATTATAGATAGGGCAGCTATTGATGAAAATAGGGATGTAATAGCTTTTGCCAGGGGTACAGACCAAATTATAGTTCAAATATTTTTTATAAGAAAGGGAAAAATAATAGGCAGAGAACATTATTTAATGAGTGATTATTATGTTTCATCAGACGATGAAATCCTTTCAACTTTTTTAAAGCAGTTTTATATAGGGGCAACCTATATTCCCTCAGAAATAGTTGTGCCTTTTGAAACTGATGAAGATTCCACTATTGAAAAATTTCTTTCAGATAAAATCGGAAGAAAGGTGAAACTTTTTGTTCCTCAAAAGGGCGAAAAACTTAAACTTTTACAAATGGTTCAAAAAAACGCATTGGATATGCTTAGCAAATATTCTGAAAGTTATAAAAATAAAATGAACGTAAATTTAATAGCCCTTGAAGAATTAAGAGATTTGCTGGGTCTAAGAGAAAATCCAAGAAGAATAGAAGCCTATGATATTTCCAACATAAGTGGAGCTGAATCAGTAGGGTCTATGGTGGTTTTTGAAGATGGAGAAAAGAAAAAAAGCGACTACAGAAAATTTAGAATAAGAGATGTGGAAGGAATAAATGACTACGGATCTTTAAAAGAAGTTTTAACAAGAAGATTTAAAAGGGCAAAGGAAAATAAAAAAGATTCCTTTACAATTTTACCAGACCTTATACTTATGGACGGAGGCAAGGGTCAGGTAAACATAGCCTTGGGAGTTTTACAAGACCTGGGAGTTGAGATTCCTGTTGCAGGTCTTGTAAAAGATGATTTTCACACAACAAGGGGAATAATTTATGAAAATAGGGAATATAATGTGGAACTGGATTCGAGAATTTATAAGTTAGCCTATAAAATTCAGGAAGAAGCCCACAGATTTGCCATAAATTATCACAGAAGTCTTAGAAGTAAAGATATGTTTAAATCGGAACTTGACGGAATAAAAGGAATAGGACCAAAAAGAAAAAAAGAATTGATGAAAAAATTTAAATCAATTGATAAAATAAAAGCGGCAAGTCTTGAAGAACTTTTACAAGTAGAGGCAATGGACAGAAAATCAGCAGAAAATTTATACAGGCACTGGAGGAAATAATGGAATATTTTACTTTGTCAAAATTAGTTAGAGAAATTGATCTTAAAATAATATATAAAGCAAAAGATTTTTATGACATTCAAATGGAAGAAAGAGAACTTAACAGACCTGGACTGCAATTAAGCGGCTTTTATGAAAAATTTCAAGCGGATAGAATACAAATAATAGGTAACCAAGAATGGTACTATTTAGAAGGATTTTCAGATTCCTTGAGATATCAAAGGACAGAAGAACTTTTTAAACATGGAATTCATGCCCTTTTATTTACAAGTGGAAATTCCATATTTAAAGAGGTTTTGGACCTTGCAAAAAAATATGACATAACAATTTTAAGCACAAAAGAAAAAACTTCAAAAATAATAAATAAAATAACCAACTTTATAGACATGGAGCTTGCACCTACAACAAGAATTCATGGAGTTTTATTAGACGTCTATGGGGTAGGTGTATTGATAGAGGGGAAAAGTGGAGTTGGAAAAAGCGAAACAGCTCTTGATTTAATATCCAAAGGGGCAAAACTTATTTCCGATGATTCAGTAATAATAAAAGCTATGGACGGAGTTTTAATAGGTAGAAGTCCTGAAATAACAAAACACTTTATGGAAATAAGGGGAATAGGCATAATAGATGTGCAAAAATTATTTGGTGTTGGTTCCATAATGGAAAAAATTCAAATAGAGATGGTTATTAATCTGGAATCCTGGGATGAAAAAAAAGAATATGTAAGGCTTGGTCTTGAAGACCTGCACGAAAATATTTTAGGAATAAATTGTGTAAAATATGAAATTCCCGTAAAACCTGGTCGTCATACGGCTCTTATAATAGAAGTTGCAGCAAAAACTTATAAGCAAAAACAATTTGGCTACAATCCTGCAAAAGTTTTAAACGAAAGAATATTACAAAGAAAAGAAAAAAATCAAAGATAAAGTAAAGATAAAAAATTCCAATTTTCATACTTATTGAAGATTGGGATTTTTTATTATTAAAGATATAAATTTACATACAAAGCTTAAAAATTTATTTTTTAAATAAAATGTTATAATTTTACTTAGGAGGAAATATGCTTAAAGATATTTTAAATTTAAAGGGTGGAGAATTTATTTCTCTTATAGGTCATATAGATGATAATAGGGCTCTTGCTTTTGCAAGAGAGCTTGAAGATAAAATTGAAGATTTTAAAGTTTATGAACCGGTAATTCT
The DNA here is from genome assembly GCF_000478985.1 of Peptoniphilus sp. BV3C26. GTDB lineage: Bacteria > Bacillota > Clostridia > Tissierellales > Peptoniphilaceae > Peptoniphilus_B > Peptoniphilus_B koenoeneniae. The sequence continues at coordinate 61,697 of NZ_AWXB01000041.1, read as the reverse complement.
TACATCGGCATTTGGAATGGAAGCTCCAAGAGGTCTTGGCATTGAAGAAATAATTTTGCCAAGTAAGTTGTTTTTAAAATCTTCCCAATATAAAAGACTTGTAATTTTAGGAGGAGGAAGCAAAGAAAGATTCTTACTCCCTCTTGATGATTTTTCAGGGATTTTTGATTATAAATTTTTTATTATTAAGGCAGCCAAGGATTTTTCTCAAGAAAACAATTTAAAAAAAGGTATGGAAAACAAAATCAGCGATCAAAGTGACCTTACACTTTGTAGCTTAGAAGAAAAAGAAGTTTTGGAATTTAATAAAAGAAAAAAAAGATATGAATCTTTTCTTTAAAGATAGTGTTGGAAGAAAAGTCCTTTTAATAGATGGAGATAAAGAGGAAAATATTATAAAAGATTTAGAAAAATACGATTTTGAAACTGCTTTTTATAAATTTCAATAAAAGGGATTTTTATTTAAAAATAAAAAAACCTTGAAATTATAAAATTTCAAGGTCATGGTGCACTTTCAGGGACTCGAACCCTGGGCCCACTGATTAAGAGTCAGTTGCTCTACCATCTGAGCTAAAAGTGCATAAGTTATTCAACTTGTACATTATACAAGAACTTGAAGGGTTAAGTCAAGAAAATTTTTACAAATCATTTTATCTTTGTAAAAATTTTTTATTTTCTTGAACGTTTGTTCATTTTCTTATACAATTGTAATTGTATCTTAGAGTTAAAAAGAGGGAGGGAAAAATGGATTTTAAAATACATTCTAAATTTAAACCTACAGGAGATCAGCCTCAAGCTATTGAGGGTCTTGTAAGGGGACTTGAAAAAAATTATAAACATCAAACCCTTCTTGGAGTTACAGGTTCCGGTAAGACTTTTACTATGGCAAATATTATTGAAAAAGTTCAAAGACCGACTCTTGTTATTGCCCACAATAAAACTCTCGCTTATCAACTTTGCAGCGAGTTTAAGGAATTTTTTCCTGAAAATTCCGTTGAATATTTTGTAAGTTATTATGATTATTATCAACCGGAAGCTTATGTTCCTGGTTCTGATTTATTTATTGAAAAGGATGCTTCAATTAATGATGAAATAGATAAGCTTAGGCACTCTGCTACAATGTCTCTTTTTGAAAGACGAGATGTAATTATTGTTGCTTCTGTGTCTTGTATATATGGTCTTGGGGATCCTATTGATTATGAAAATTTAGTTGTTTCTTTAAGGCCAGGCATGATTAAAGATAGAAATGAAGTTATGTCAAAGCTTGTAGATATTCAGTATGTTAGAAATGATATAAATTTTGAAAGGGGAACTTTTAGAGTCAGAGGAGATTCTCTTGAAGTTTTTCCTGCAAATTCTTCTGAAAATTCTATAAGAATTGAGTTTTTCGGAGATGAGGTTGACAGGATTACTGAAATTAATGCTTTAACTGGACAGGTTATTGGATATAGAAATCATATTGCAATTTATCCTGCTTCTCACTTTGTTACTGGATTTGAAAAAGTTGAAAGGGCCATTGTTACTATTGAAGAGGAGCTGGAAGAAAGACTAAGGGAGCTTAAGGGTCAAGAAAAACTTCTTGAAGCTCAAAGATTGGAGCAAAGAACAAGGTATGATCTTGAAATGTTAAAAGAAATGGGCTTTTGTAATGGAATTGAAAATTATTCAAGGCATCTTTCTGGTCGTGCTCCTGGGTCGAGACCCTATACTTTAATTGATTATTTTCCCAAGGATTTTATTACAATTATTGATGAATCCCATGCTACAATTCCTCAAATTAGAGGTATGTATAATGGAGATAGGCAAAGAAAACAAACTCTTGTAGATTATGGTTTTAGACTTCCTTCGGCTCTTGACAACAGACCTTTAAAGTTTGATGAGTTTGAGGGCATGATGAATCAATGTATTTATGTTTCTGCTACTCCTGGTCCTTACGAAAAGGAACATGAAGAAAATTTTGTGGAACAAATCATAAGACCTACGGGACTTTTAGACCCTATTATTGAAGTGAGACCTATTAAAAATCAAATTGACGACCTTATAAAGGAAATTAATCTTAGGACTGAGAAAAAAGAGAGGACTTTAATAACTACTTTAACTAAAAGAATGGCAGAGGATCTGACAAAATATTTTAAGGAACTGGGAATAAAGGTTACTTATATGCACTCGGATGTTGATACTATTGAAAGAATGAAAATTATTAGAGATTTAAGACTTGGGGTATATGATGTATTAGTTGGCATAAACTTACTTAGGGAGGGGCTGGATTTACCGGAGGTAAGTTTGATTGCAATTTTAGATGCTGATAAAGAAGGATTTTTAAGAAGTGAAACTTCTCTTATTCAAACTTCCGGAAGGGCTGCAAGAAATGTTGACGGAAAGGTTATAATGTATGCAGACTCTATTACAAAATCTATGGGAGTAACTATTGATATAACTAACAGAAGAAGAGAAATTCAAAATAAATATAATATTGAACATGGCATTACTCCAAAGTCTATTGTTAAAGATATAAGGGATGTTATTGCTAACACTATAGCGGCTGAAGATAAGAAGAGTTTTGAAGTTGATGATGATATTTCAATTGATGAACTGAATTCTATGATTGAAGCTTTAAAAATGGAAATGTATAAATGTGCAGAAGAGCTTAATTTTGAGCGAGCTGCTGAAATTAGGGATAAGATTTCCCAGTTACAAAAGATGGTGATTGATTGAACGAAAATATTGTTATAAAGGGAGCAAGACAACATAATTTAAAAAATATTGATCTTACTCTTCCAAGAAATAAATTTATTGTTTTTACAGGACTTTCAGGAAGTGGCAAGTCTTCTCTTGCCTTTGATACTATTTATGCTGAAGGCCAAAGGAGATATGTGGAAAGCTTATCTTCTTACGCAAGACAATTTTTAGGACAGATGGACAAACCTGATGTGGAATATATTGATGGTTTAAGTCCGTCTATTTCTATTGATCAGAAAACTACAAGTAAAAATCCCCGTTCTACAGTGGGAACTGTAACGGAAATTTATGATTATTTGAGACTTTTATATGCAAGGGTTGGGCATCCTTATTGTCCTAAATGTGGCAAGGAAATAACTTCCTACACAATAGATCAAATGGTGGATGATTTAAGCCAATTGCCGGAAAGAACAAGGCTTATGGTCCTTGCGCCCATCATTAGACAGAGAAAGGGCAGTCATAAAAAAGTTTTAGAAAAGATTTTGAAAGATGGCTATGTAAGAGTTGTAATCGATGGAGAAACTCACGAGCTGTCTGAAAATATTGAACTTGATAAAAATATAAAACACGATATAAGTGTTGTTGTAGATAGAATTATTATAAAAGAGGGAAGCCAAAGCAGACTTACAGATTCTCTTGAGCTTGCAGTGGGACTTTCAGGAGGTCTTGTAAATGTTCAAGTCCTTGATGGAGAGGTATTTACTTTTTCAACAAAACTTGCCTGTCCAGATTGCGGAATTGTCATTGAAGAAATTACGCCAAGGTCTTTTTCTTTTAATTCTCCTTTAGGAGCTTGTCCCGATTGTAAGGGATTGGGTTTTTCAAAGGAACCTGATCCGGATTTAATTATTCCCAACAAAGATTTATCCATCGCTGATGGAGCTATAGCTGCTTATACAAATAATGATGGAACTTATTACATGGAAACTTTTAAAGCCCTTGCTAAAGCTTTTCATTTTTCCATTAAAGAGCCTATAAAAAATGCTCCCAAAGAACTTATTGATGCTATTTTATATGGATCTAATAAAATTATTTCTTTTAAATTTGATTCAATGTTTTCAGGGTTAAAAGATTTCAGAGGCAGTTGGGAAGGGGTAGTAAGAAATTTAAAAAGACGATACATTGAAACAAGTTCAGACAGGATAATTGAAAGAATAGCTGAATTTATGAGCGATGAACCCTGTCCCACTTGTCATGGAAAAAGGCTGAAAGAGGCATCACTGTCAGTTAAGGTTAATGGTTTGAATATTTTTGAACTCACAGATCTTTCAATTTCCAAGGCTCTTAAATTTTTTGATGAAATAAAACTTTCTGAAAAAGAACAAATAATAGCAAGACAATTAGTTAAAGAAATTAAAGAAAGGCTTGGCTTTTTACAAAAAGTGGGTCTTGAATATTTAACCCTCTCAAGAATGGCAGGTACTCTTTCTGGTGGTGAAGCACAGAGAATAAGACTGGCAACTCAAATAGGCTCTCATTTAGTTGGAGTTTTATATGTTCTTGACGAACCTTCTATAGGACTTCATCAAAGGGATAATGATAAACTTTTATCTGCCCTTAGAGATTTAACGGACCTAGGCAACACATTAATAGTTGTAGAGCACGACGAGGACACTATGAGGGCTGCTGACATGATAGTTGATATTGGACCAGGGGCAGGAATTAACGGCGGTCATATAGTCGCTCAGGGTTCCATAGAAGATATTGAAAAAGTGGAAGATTCTATTACTGGTCAATATTTATCAGGAAAGAAAAAAATTGAGGTGCCTAAAGAAAGAAGACCCTACAAAGAGGAAAGTTTAAAAATAATTGGAGCTAAGGAAAATAATTTAAAAAATATTGATGTTGAATTTCCCTTGGGACAATTTTTATGCGTTACGGGAGTTTCCGGAAGTGGAAAATCTTCTCTCATTAATGAAATTTTATATAAGGCCCTTGCTCAAAATATAAACAAATCAAGGATAAAGCCGGGAAAATATGAGAAAATAGAAGGTCTTCAATTTATTGATAAGGTTGTAAATATAGATCAAAGTCCTATTGGAAGGACACCGCGTTCAAATCCTGCAACTTATACAGGAACTTTTGACATAATAAGAGATATTTTTGCCATGACAAATGAAGCAAAAATGCGAGGATATAAAAAAGGCAGATTTTCTTTTAATGTTAAGGGAGGCCGTTGCGAAGCCTGTAAGGGTGATGGAATTATAAAAGTTGAAATGCATTTTTTACCAGATGTATATGTTCCATGTGAAGTTTGCAAGGGAATGAGGTATAATAGAGAAACCTTACAAGTTGAATATAAGGGGAAAAATATTTCCCAAGTTTTAGATATGACTGTTGAAGAAGCTTTGGAATTTTTTGAAAATCATCCCAGACTTGTAAAAAAATTAAAAACTTTAAAAGATGTAGGTCTTGGTTATATAAAATTAGGTCAACCTTCAACTCAACTTTCCGGAGGAGAGGCTCAAAGGGTAAAACTTGCTACGGAATTATCTAAACAAGCTACAGGAAAAACAATATATATTTTAGATGAACCTACAACAGGACTTCACACAGCAGATATTCATATGCTTATTAAAGTTTTAGAAAAGCTTGTAGAAAGAGGAAACACAGTTGTTGTTATTGAACACAATCTTGATGTTATAAAAACAGCAGACCACATTATAGATTTAGGTCCTGAAGGTGGAGATGGGGGAGGACAAATTGTCGCCCAAGGAAGACCGGAAGAAATCGCAAAAAATAAAAATTCATGGACAGGAAAGTTTTTAAAGAAAGTTTTAGGTGAAAGTAATGAAAAATAAATTTTTAATATTGGGACTTGTTGTTTCTCTTTTGCCAGGCACAATATTTGCTTATACAAGACCTAATAATTTTATGAATTTAAAAGGGGCAAGCCGAATTGCCGAAATAAAAAAATTTCAGGCAACTTTAAATGTTCCTGTAACAGGAAGAATAGATGATAATACAAAAAAAGTTCTATACAATGAAAATGTAAGAGTAAGAGATTATGTAAAAGCACCAACTGATGGGAACTGGATAGTTGTAAACAAATCAAAAAGAATTTTAACCATGTATACAGGAGATAAAGTTAAATATAAATTTCCGGTGGCAGTTGGAACAAGTAAAACTCCAACCCCTTCAGCGATTGGTAAAATTAAAAATAAGCACATGAATCCTGCATGGGGAGGAATGGGAGGAAAATATAAACCTACAAGTTCTGATGATCCTAAAAATCCCCTTGGAGAAAGATGGATGGGTTTAAATTTACAAAACTTTAGCGGATATGGCATACATGGAACTATAAAACCTCATGAAATAGGAAGATATGTTTCAAATGGTTGTGTAAGAATGTTTAATTATGACATAGAAAATTATATTTTTCCAAATTCAAAAGTAGGTATGCCGGTATATTTAGGAACCGATGAGGAACTTAACAGTTGGGGAATTGCCCAATATTTTGAATTTGTTGATAAAAATACAGAAGCTCAAGTTCAAAATAGCAACGACAAAAATTTAGGGACTGAAAAAGAAAAAGAATATATTTCTGGAGAACTTTTGGAATATTAAAATTTTGAACTTCATTTAATTGAAGTTCTTTTTTTGGGTATAATGTTAAATATACAGGAGGAATAAAAGGATGATTATAAATCTTGGACTTGATGTAGGTTCAACAACTGTTAAATTAGTGGCTTTAGATGAAAACCTAAACATTTTATACTCAACTTACAGGCGTCATTTTTCTGATGTAAAATTAACCGTAAGACAAGTAATTACTGATGCATATAAATTATTTTCAAAGGACTATGTAACTATAAATGTAACAGGTTCAGGAGGGCTTTGGGTCAATCAAATTTTCGATATTGAATTTATTCAGGAAGTTGTTGCGGGAACTCTAGCAATTTCAAAATTTATACCTAAAACAGATATTGCAATTGAATTAGGTGGAGAAGATTCAAAAATAACATATTTAAGAGGAAGCCTTGAGCAGAGAATGAATTCTATTTGCGCGGGAGGAACTGGTGCATTTATAGATCAAATGGCAACACTTCTAAGAACAGACAGCTCTGGACTTAATGAGCTTGCAAAAAATTATAAAAAAATTTATCCCATAGCCTCCAGGTGTGGTGTTTTTGCAAAAACAGATATTCAAGCTCTGATTAATCAAGGGGCAAGCAAAGAAGATATAGCAGTTTCAGTTTTTCAATCAGTTGTAAATCAAACAATTTCAAATCTTGCCTGTGGCAGGCCTATAAGAGGACATATCGCCTTTTTAGGAGGACCTCTTCATTTTCTGCCCATGCTTAGAGAAAGATTTATTGAAACTTTAAATTTAAAAGATGATGAAATAATTATTCCTGAAAATTCAGAAATTTTTGTTGCAATAGGGGCAGCTCTTTCGGGTATTGATTCTGAAATCATAACTTTCAAAGAACTTTATAAAAAAGTTAATGAAGAAAGAGAAAATATTGTCAGCAAGGAAAATAAATTAAAGCCTCTTTTTAAAGATGAAGAAGATTTAGAAAACTTTAGAAAAAGTCATAGCATAAAAAGGATAAAATCAAGAGATTTTAAAAGTTATGAAGGAAATATGTACCTTGGAATTGATTCAGGATCAACAACTTCAAAACTTGTGCTTATAAGCGAAGACAATGAGCTTTTATATTCATATTACAGTTCAAACAAGGGAGATCCACTAAAAATTATTTTAGATCAACTCCTTTATATCTATGAAAACAAAAACCCAAAATCCATAATTAAATCCAGTGGCTCCACAGGTTATGGAGAGGAATTTTTAAAAGCTGCTTTTAATTTGGACTTTGGAGAAGTTGAAACTATTGCTCATTTTAAGGCTGCAAAATTCTTTGAACCTGATGTTGATTTTGTAATTGATATTGGTGGACAAGATATGAAGAGCATGAAAATTGAAAATGGAATAATAGAATCAATTTTATTAAATGAAGCATGTTCCTCAGGTTGTGGATCTTTTCTTGAAACTTTTGCAAGAAGCGTAAATATGAATGCTGAAGAATTTTCTAAAGAAGCTTTAAAATCTAAAAATCCTGTAGACTTAGGAAGCCGCTGTACAGTATTTATGAATTCAAATGTAAAACAGGCACAAAAAGAAGGGGCAAACCTGGAAGATATTTCCGCAGGTCTAGCATTTTCTGTAATAAGAAATGCAATTCAAAAAGTAATAAAAATCAGAGACCCTAAAGAACTTGGAAAACATATTGTGGTTCAAGGGGGAACATTTTTAAGTGATGCAGTTTTAAGAGCTTTTGAAATAATAACGGGAAGAAATGCTACGAGACCATCTATTTCAGGGTTGATGGGTGCTTTTGGAATGGCCCTTATATCCAAGGAAAGAGCAAAAGAAAAATCGACAATTATATCTTTTGAAGATTTGAAAAAATTTACTTACAAAACTATGGATGCAAAATGCGGAAGATGTACAAATAATTGTGCTTTAAGAGTTAACATATTTCCAAATAATAAGAGATATATTTCAGGCAACAGATGTGAAAGAGGCTCAGGTCTTTCTATAAAATCAGATGTAGAAATTCCAAACTTATATAAGTATAAATACGAAAGACTTTTTAATTTAAAAGAATTTAGTGACGGAAGAAGGGGAAAAGTAGGCATACCTCGAGTTTTAAACATGTATGAAAATTATCCTTTCTGGCATGATTTCTTTGAAACCTTGGGATTTAATGTTGTTTTATCCGATGAGTCTACAAGAAAAACTTATGAAGAAGGTATTGAATCAATAACATCAGAAACAGCTTGTTATCCTGCTAAAATAAGTCATGGTCACATTGAAAATTTAATAAAAAAAGGAATAAAATTTATTTTTTATCCTGGAGTTTTTTATGAAGAAAAGGAATTTCACAATCAAAACAACAATTTAAATTGTCCTGTCGTTGCAGGCTATAGTGAAGTAATAAAAAATAATGTTGAAAATATAAAAAATGAAAATGTAAAATTTTTAAATCCTTTTATATCCTTTGCAGACAGAAAAAAACTTGAAAAAAGAATGGTAGATGTTTTTACAAATATACCTGTAAATGAAATAAGAGAAGCTGTAAGAGCGGGATATAAGGCACAGGACTTATATAGATATGATGTTGAACTTCAAGGAATAAATGCCCTTAAATATCTTAAGAAAAACAAAAAAAGAGGAATAGTTCTTGCGGGAAGACCCTATCACATCGATCCTGAAATAAATCACGGAATACCTGAACTTATAACATCTCTTGGACTTGCAGTTTTATCTGAGGACAGCATAGCAGGTCTTACGGATACTGACGGATCCTTAAGAGTCCTTGATCAATGGACCTACCATGCAAGATTATATAGGGCAGCAAAATTTGTAGGGAAAAGTGAAAACCTTGAAATGGTTCAACTTAATAGTTTCGGCTGCGGCATAGATGCCATAACAACAGATCAAGTTAATGAAATTTTAAAATCCTACAATAAAATTCATACTGTTTTAAAAATTGATGAAGTAAGTAATTTAGGGGCAATAAAAATAAGAATAAGATCTTTGCTTGAAACAGTTGAAAACAGAAAACTAGTAAAAGTAAACAAAAAATATAAATTTGAACCGGTCTTATTTACTCAAGAAAACAAAAAAAATCATACGATTTTAATGCCGCAAATGGCACCTATTCACTTTAAGTTATTTGCATCCATTCTCAAAGAAGAAGGTTTTAATTTAGAACTTCTTGAAAGAGTTGACAGCAAAGTTGTGAATGAAGGGCTTAAATATGTAAATAACGATGCTTGTTATCCCACAACATTTGTTGTAGGTCAATTTATGGATGCAGTAAAAAGTGGAAAATACGATACAGATAATTTAACTTTGTTAATATCTCAAACAGGAGGAGCTTGTAGAGCATCAAACTATGTAGGTTTAATAAGAAAAGCATTAAAAGATGCAGGTTATGGACATGTTCCGGTTTTAGCCCTATCCTTCCAAGGAATAGAAAATCATCCAGGAATAAAACTTCCTAAAAGCCATATAATAAAACTTTTTAGAAAATTAATAATTACAATGCAGTACGGAGACCTTTTAAGCAGACTTCTTCACGCAACAAGACCTTATGAAATGATAAAAGGCTCATCAAATATCTTACTGGAAAATTGGATTGAAAAAATTCAAAAGGAAAAATCCTTTGACATAAACAGATTTAGAGCCAATGTAAGTTCAATGATAAGAGATTTTTCAAGACTTGAAATTAATGATGAAGTTAAACCAAAAGTTGGCATTGTGGGAGAGATACTTGTAAAATATTTACCAGCTGCAAATAATCATCTAATAGATAAACTTGAAGAAGAAGGAGCAGAAGCGGTAATATCAGACTTAACGGATTTTATTTTATATGGATTTAAAAACTCTCAAATAAAAGCGAAAGAGCTTTCAAAATCAAGATTTGCGGGATTTTTAGGAAACCTGGGAGTAAAATATATAGACATTTACAGAAATATAGTAAGAGAATTTTTAAAAGATTCCCGTTACCCAGTTCCTGAAAAAATTCAAACAATAATGTCCTATGCAAATGAATATGTAAGTCTTTCAAATCAATATGGAGAAGGATGGCTTCTAACGGGAGAAATGGTTGATTTAATTGAACATGGAGTAAAAAATATTGTTTGTGTTCAACCCTTTGGATGTCTTCCAAACCATATAACAGGAAAAGGCGTAATAAAGGCAATAAGAAATAACTACAGTGATGTAAATATAGTTCCCATAGACTTTGATGCATCAGCAAGCGAAGTAAATCAATTTAACAGAATCAAACTTATGCTTTCCATGGCAAATAAAAATTTGGAAAAAATAGAAGGCAAAGTGATAAAACAAGAAAAGAAAAAAAGAAAAATTAAATTTAAGTAAAAAAAGGAAGTTTTTAAACTTCCTCTTTTTTTTATTTTTTTAGTTTTCAAATTCAGAACTTATTTTTTCAAGGACCTGAGTTATATAAATTTGTTGAGGACAAATTTTTTCGCATTTTTTACACTTAATGCAATCTCCAGCATGTCCAGAACTTCTTGTTGCAAGTTCATAATCGTGAGAATAGTCTGCTTCAGGATAAATTAAGTGAGAATTATAAAGCTCAGTTAATTTAGGAATAAAAATATTTTTTGGGCATCCTTCAAGACAATATTCACAAAATGTACAGGGAACTTGATCAATATTTTTTAAGATTTTTACAACTTTTTCAATTGCTTTATAATCTTTTTCTTCGAGATTTTCAAAGTTTGTCATAAAAGTCATATTGTCTTTCATTTGTTCAAAGCTGCTCATGCCTGAAAGAACCATTTTAACCCCATCAAAGCTTGCTGCATATCTTATAGCATAACTTGCCGGTGAAAAATTGGAAAGTTCAGAAAAAATATTTTCAGCTTCCTTAGGTAGATTTGCAAGTTTTCCACCTTTAACAGGTTCCATAACGATAATATCTTTATTATATTTTCTTATAACTTCGTAATTTTCTTTTGCTTTAATTTTTTCGTCTTCAAAATCAATATAATTAAATTGAATTTGTACCATTTCCAGCTCTGGATGAGCTTTTAAAATTTCATCTAAAAGTTCAGGGGAGTCGTGAAAAGACATACCTATATGTTTTATAAGACCTTTATTTTTTAAATCTACAAGACTTTCAAAGGCCTTGCAGTCTAAAAATTTTTTGTAATTATTTTTAGAAACAGAATGTATTAAATAATTGTCAAAATATTCTACACCACAAATTTTAAGTTGTTCATTAAAAAATTTATAAATTTCTTCCTGATTATTAAAATAAGGGGCTGTAAGTTTATTTGTAAGAATATACTCTTCACGTTTATGACGAGAAGTTAAGCAATTTTTAACTGCAATTTCACTTAGTCCGCAGTGATATCCATGGGCAGTGTCGAAATAATTAAAACCATTTTCTAAAAAATAATCCACCATTTTTGAAACTTCTTCAAAACTTACCTTGTCTTCCGATAAATCTTTTTTATCAGTTTTATTTTGAGGAAGCCTCATAAGTCCAAATCCTAATTTTTTATTACCAAATTTTTTGCACAAATATATCACCTCTATAAAGATTCTAACCCAAAATAAAAAACTTTTCAGGAAAAGCATTGACAAATAAAAAACTAGGACTTAATATGAATGTATGAATAATCGTTCATATTAAAAAAGGAGGAAATTATTAAAATGATTAAAACAATTAATAATAAAAATATAAAAAAGCTGAGTAAAAGAAGCTCGGATATTAGTGAAAAAAATTTAGAAAACTTAAAAACTCAAAACAATGAAGAAATTTTTAAATCCTCTTTCATTTTAAAGGGCTTAAATTGCCCTAACTGCACTGCAAAAATCATAGATGATATAAAAAAGAATCAAAGAGTTGTGGATTTAGACTATAATTTTTCAAATCAGAAATTATCTCTTTTACATAGGGGACAAGAAAGTTTAAAAAATGCCGTTGAAGCCTCTGTAAAAAAAATTTGAAAGAGATGTTGAAGTAATCGAAGATATAGAAAAAATAGATAAAGATCAAATAGAAGAAGACGAGGAAGAAAAAATAAGCCCCTATAAAATTGGAATCTATATAGTTTCTTTTTTATTTTTATTAAAGGGATTTTTTATGGAGCCTCTTTCTTATGAAAATTATATAATTATAGGCCTTTATTTTGCCTTAGGATATCATGTTCTTTTAAAAGCAATAAAAAATATAGGACGTGGAGAAATCTTTGATGAAAATTTTCTAATGAGTCTTGCAACAATTGCTGCAATTTTAATCGGCGAATATCCTGAAGCTTTAGCAGTTATGTTATTTTACAACATAGGTGAACTTTTTGAAGATATGGCTCTTGAAAAAAGCAGAAAAAATATTAAGGCAATGCTTGAACTAAAACCTGATTTTGCCAATGTGTTAAGAGGAGAAAACTTTATAAAAGTTGCACCTGAAGAAGTAAAGCCTGGAGAAATAATTATTGTAAAGCCTGGTGAAAAAGTTGCCCTTGAAGGGATAGTAAGAGAAGGACAATCTTTTATAGACACTTCAAACTTAACAGGAGAATCCCTTCCTGTAAAAGTTAATGTTGGAGATGAAATCCATTCCGGTTCAATAAATACAGGAAGCATTTTGCAAATAGAAGTTACAAAAGCTTATGCAGAAGGAAGTATAGCAAAAATAATTGATTTAGTAGAGAATGCAGGCTCAAAAAAAGCTTCCGTTGAAAAAACAATTACAAAATTTTCAAGGGTTTATACTCCAATTGTATGTTTAATATCTTTACTAATGCTTTTGTTAGGACCGAAAATTTTTAACATTGAATTTAAGGAAGCGGTTTATCGTGGAGCATTATTTTTAGTTTTATCTTGTCCTTGTGCTTTTATTATTTCAGTTCCTCTTGGAATTTTTGGGGGAATAGGAGCAGCATCAAGATCAGGGATATTTGTTAAAGGTGGAAATTATCTTGAAGCTTTAAAAAATATTGAAGTAATGGTTTTTGATAAAACAGGAACAATTACAAAGGGAGTTTTTGAAGTTTCACAAATAAAAACTTTTGAAAATTATTCTGAAGAAGAAGTTTTGGAACTTGCAGCCCTTGGGGAACAAGGTTCAAACCACCCTATAGCAAAGGCTATTAAAAATAAATATGGAGAAATAAATGAAGTACCTGAAAATTTTAAAGAAATTTCAGGCAAGGGAATAAGTTACACCTACAAAGGTAAAAAAGTTTTAGTTGGAAATGCCTCTTTAGTTAATAAAAAAGCTGAAGGAAGTGGAACTCAGGTTTATATTTCCGTTGATGGTAATGTGATAGGTATGATTCTCGTATCTGACATAGTAAAACCTGAAGCAAAAAGTTTTATTGAAAAATTGAAAAAATTAAAAATAAAAACTTATATGCTTTCAGGAGACACGGAAGAAAGCGCACAAGAATTCGGAAAACTTGTAGGAATAGATTTTGTAAAAGGGGGACTCCTTCCCTTAGACAAGGTTAAGGAGTTTGAAAAAATTAAAAAATCTAATAATGGAAATGTTTCCTTTGTAGGAGATGGAGTTAACGATAGTCCTGTTCTTGCTTTAAGTGATGTGGGAATTTCCATGGGTAAGATAGGAAGTGACATTGCTATTGAAGCATCAGACGTTGTAATAATGACTGATGAATTAAATAAAATAACAAAGGGAATTAAAATTTCTAAAGGAACTTCAAAAATAGTAAATCAAAATATAATTTTTGCTATTGTAGTAAAATTAATAGTTTTGATTCTTGGAGCTTTAGGTTTTGCTACAATGTGGGCAGGCGTTTTTGCAGATACGGGAGTTACTTTAATAGCCATTTTAAATTCTCTCAGAGCTTTAAAAATAAAATAAATTTTATAAACTGACAAGAATATTTCTTGTCAGTTTTTTTAAATTTTACTTTTTTATTTTTAAGTTTATAATGATATTCATTGAACCCTTATAAAGTTTTATAAAAATTGGGTAAAATAAAACTGTAATCTAATTTTTAAATACTTAGGGGAAAGAAGGGATTAGATGAAAGAAACAATTGAAAGCATTATAAGTATAGACAAGAAAACTTCTCAGTTAATTAAAGAAACCGAAGAAAAAATTAAAAGCATAAGGGAAGAAAGCAAAAAAAATTTAATTGAAATGGAATCTAAAATTAATGAAGAAGCAACAAAAGAGGCCAATGAAAAGTACGATGAAATAATTAAAAATGGACAGGAAGAGGCGAATAAAAGACTTAGTGAAAATAAAAAGAAAATAGATGAAATAGACACTATTTATGAAGAAAAAAAAGAAAAGCTTTTAAAAGAGGCCTTTAATAAATTTATCTTATCGGTGGAAAAATGATTATAGGTGAATTTAATGCAGTTAATGCAAAAATGAGCGCCATGGCATCAAAATTTTTAAAGGATGAAGATTATATAAATATGGCAAGGCTTAACAGTGTAAGTCAAATCATTGAATATTTAAAAAATACAAGTTTATCTTTTATTTTTGATGGAGACGAAGACTCTTTTGAAGCCGAAAAAAAACTTCAGGTCTATAGAATAAATACAATAAAAAAATTAAGCAAATATTTTAAAGGAGTCTATAGGGAATTTGCTCTGGAACTTTTAAATGAGTTTACCATTATGGATATAAAGAAAATTCTCAGAACTTTAAAAATAGGCGATGGAGCAAGAACACTGGAATCAAGGCTAATTACTCTTAATTATAGGGATTATGATATAAAAAATAATTCTTCAATTGCAGATTTTATAGGAAAAATAAAAAATAAAGAATTTGTAAAGATTTTAAAACCCTATGCCGATGAAAAAGATGACATTGTTCTTTTTTATATGGAAATGAATTTGGACAAGTTTTTTTATACAAAATTATTCAATTTGGTAAAAAATTTTGACAGGCAAAATAAAAAACCAGCCTTGGAGCTTCTTGGAATCAGGATAGATCTTTTAAACATTATTTGGATTTACAGAGGTCTTAAATATTATGATCTTTCTCCAGAAGAACTTATTAACTTTACAGTTTTGGGAGGTCATTATTTAAGCTTTGACGATTTAAAAGATCTTTCATACTCAAGTCTTGATAAATTTGTAGAAAAAATAAAATCAGGACCCTATAAATTTTTGTTTGATGGAACTTATACCGACATATATATGGACAGAAGAAATAACAGGTATATTTATTATTTAGCTAAGAGTGATTTTTTGAAGAATAGTGATTTTTCAAAATTTATGGCTTTTATTTTGCTTTTAAATTATGAAATTAAAGATTTAACTTCAGTTATGGAAAGTAGAAGATTTAATATGAGTCTGGATAGATCTCTTAACTATCTTGTTAGAAGTTACAAAGGAAGTGAACAAATTTGGCTGTAGAAAAAATGAAAATTATAAATCTGGCGGGAGACTTATCCGAAATGGATCAGGTTATCGCTCAGATTTTAAAGTCTAAAATGGTTAATATAATAAATGCGCAATTGGAAATAGAAAATAACGCTTTTAATTACAGCTTGGAAAATGAACAAAACCTGGAAAGGACTATAGAACTTAGTCATATAAGTTCTTTTGAAAGAGATGAAAATTCTGAAATTCGTTCAAAACAAGCTGAAAAGCTTATGGATTTTTTCAAAATAAAAGATTTAAGTGATTATTATGATAAGGGAGAACTTTTAGAAGATACCGACAGTTTTTTTGAAGATATAAATAGAGATATTGATGAAATTCAAAAGATTGATGGAGATTTAAAAAGAGTGAGAGGAATAAAAAATAATTACGATTTGTTTAAGAATGTTCAAATTGACCTCTCGGATTTATCAAATTTAGATTTTTTCAATGTAAGGTTTGGAATTTTAGATAAGGAAGCAAGGTTTCGTTTAAAGAAAAATTATGGAAATATTCTTGCTGTAATTTTTCATACTGCAACAAGCGATGAGGGTGAAGTTTATCTTGCGATTTATCCAAAAGAAGTTACAAATGAAATTGACAGAATTTTAAAAAGCTTAAATTGGCAAGATGTTGAAATTCTTGGGAAGAGCAAGGGTACTGCCAAAGAGATTTTAGGAGATCTTGACAAACAGGAAGAAGATTTAACCAAAAGAAAAAAAGAAATTTTAGAAAAAAGAGATAATTTTTTAAGAGAAAACAAAGGTAAAATTGAAAGCTATATTGTTTCTATGTTTTTAAAAGACAGAATTGAAGAAGTAAAACACTTTATGGCAAGGAGTAACAAATATTTTTATATGTCCGGGTGGATAGCAGAAAGAGATATTCCAAAGCTAAAAGAAATTTTAAGAACTTATAAAGACATTGTTATAAAAGTAAGATCTCCGGAAGAAGATAATGTTACACCACCTACAAAGCTTAAAAATTCTTTTTTCGCAAGGCCCTTTGAGCTACTGATTAAAATGTACGGAGTACCAAATTATAAAGAAAAAGATCCAACTTTTTTATTTGCAGTAACATATATGTTTTTATTCGGAGCCATGTTCGGAGATGTAGGTCAGGGGCTTGTATTTTTCATGGTGGGATTTTTAATAAAAAATAAAGACTTTGGCGGACTTTTAAAAAGACTTGGAATTGCATCTACAATTTTCGGATTTTTATACGGATCCGTTTTCGGAATGGAAAGTATTATACCAGCAATATTTATGAGACCTTTCAGTAATATAAATACAAGTCTTATGAGTGCCATACTTGTAGGCCTTATATTTCTTTTAATCTCATATTTTGTAGGTTTTATAAACAAGTTTAATTTTAATGATTTGGAAGAAGCTATTTTTGGAAAAGAAGGCCTAGCAGGTTTTATAGTTTTTTTAATGGTAATTAATTTGGCCTGTGGTCCCCTATTGAAAAAAACTTTAATACCAACAAAAATAGCGGTGATAATAATTGTTTTATCACTTTTATCAATGGTATTTAAAAGGCAAATCCTATCTCTTATAACGAAAAAACCTCATAAAATTGAAGAAGGCTACTATATTGAAGCGGTTTTCTCTCTCCTTGAAGGAGTTTTGAGTATTGTTTCAAATATTATTTCTTTTATAAGAGTTGGAGCTTTTGCCATAAACCATGTAGGTTTGTTTTTAGCTTTTGAAACAATAGGAAAGATGTTAAACAATGAAGGTTTAAATATACTTTCTCTTGTTATAGGAAATATAGTAATCATAGGTCTTGAAGGCCTAATTGTATTTATACAAAGTTTAAGACTTGAATATTATGAAATGTTCAGTAAATTTTATTATGGGGATGGTTATGAATTTATACCAACCACTATTGAATTGGAGGAAAAATAAATGGAATTAGTTTTAGTTGTTTCTACACTTTTTGTTCTTTCTATAATCACAACAGGTATTTATTACATTTATAAGGGAACAAGTGCCGATGAAGTTAAGATGAGAAAAATTTTAAGATTTAATCTTTTGGGATTTTTACCAATTTTATTTTTTGTTGCAGTGACAATCGTTCCTGGTTTTGTACAAGCTCAAGCTGAAGGAAATGGGGGAACAGGTTTAGGTTATATTGCAGCAGGACTTTCAACAGGTCTTGCAGCTTTAGGAGCTGGAGTTGCCGTTGCCAATGTAGGTTCATCAGCAATAGGTGCTGTAAGTGAAGATCCTAAGATTTTAGGAAAGTCCATGCTTTTCTTAGGCTTGGCTGAAGGAATTGCAATCTACGGACTTATTATTTCTATTATGATTTTAGGTAGATTATAATGATTTCCTTTGCGATTTCAAGAAATAGAGATGTTTTAAGAGGACTTAGATTAAGTGGGATTGACGGTGTTTTTTGTAAGGATAAAAACGATCTTAAAACAAATTTTTTAGAGACAAAAGAAAAGAAAAATATAGGTCTAATTATATTGACTGAACCTGATTTTAATGAAATTGAAGAAGAAGTCACTAAGGTTAAAATAAAAAACTCCTTACCCTTAATAGTTACAATTCCTGGAATAAACGGCTTGGAAGACAAGAATTTTATTCTTAAATATATTAAGGACTCTATCGGACTTAAAATTTAATTTTGGAGGGCATATGATATTACTTGAAAACAAAATGGTGCTTTTTAATAAACTCGTCTTTAAAGAAAGAGAAAAGGAGTGCCAAGAAAAAATTCAAAATGAAATTTTAAAAAGCCAAAAGCTTTTAAAAAGAAAAAGAAATTGAATTTCAAAAAAAATCTCAAGATTTAATTGACAGAAGAGTATCCCTTGCAAAAGAAAAAAAATATGAAATGATTGCTCAAGCAAATGAAAGTCAAAGAATTTTAAGACTTGAAAAAAATGAAAATTTACTGGCAAGATTTATTGATGATTTGTTTAAAGCAGGGGAAGAATTTACAAAAACCGATTCTTATTTTGATTTACAAAAAAATTTATTTGAAAAAGTTATAGCAGGATTGAAAAAAGGCACATATTATTTGGAAATTATGGCATATGATTCGGCAAAAGACCAATTAATGGCAATTGCCAAAAAAAATAATATGCAAATAATTTTAATAGATATGGATAAAAGCCAAATAGGAGGCTTTAAAATTTCAGATATTGAAAAAACTTATAAAATTGATTGTTCTCTTAAAACTAAAATAGAAGATTCAAAATATGAAATAGGAAAAATGTTCTACTTTGAACTTGAAGAGGTGGGAAATTGAATATAGGTCATATTAAATCAATAAACGGCCCTGTAATAGTTGGAAGAGACATGTCAAAATTTAAAATGCGTGAAATGGTCGTTGTTGGAGAAAAAAAATTAATTGGAGAAGTAATTTCAATTGAAGGGGATTTGGGAACCGTTCAAGTTTATGAAGATACTACAGGCTTAAAAAGAAATGAGGAGATTACTTCTACAGGAGCACCCTTAAGTCTTAAACTTGGGCCAGGACTTTTATCAAATATGTTTGACGGAATTGAACGTCCCTTAAATAAAATAAAAGATGAATATGGAAACTTTATGCCTGAAGGAATAGGCCTTATATCTCTTGATGAAGAAAAACTTTGGGATGTTAAATTTCTTGTAAAAAAAGGAGAAAAAGTCAAGGGAGGACAAATTTTTGGGGAAGTAGAAGAAACTGAAATCATAACCCACAGACTTTTAATTCCTGTAGATGTAAATGGAGAGATAGTTGATATAGTTCAGGATGGGTCCTACAACATCGAGAAGGTACTTCTAAGGGTCAAAAATGAAGAAGGCATAGTAATAGATGTTAAGATGTATCAAAACTGGCCTGTAAGGATTCCAAGACCTGTTAAAGAAAGATTAAAAATTGATAAACTTCTTGTAACTGGTCAAAGAATCTTTGATGTTTTCTTTCCCATAGCAAAAGGTGGAACTGCAGCTCTTCCAGGAGGATTCGGAACTGGAAAAACAATGACTCAACACCAAATTGCCAAGTATTGTGATGCAGACATAATTGTCTATATAGGTTGTGGCGAAAGAGGAAATGAAATGACAGAAGTTCTTGAAGATTTTCCTAAGCTAATAGACCCTCACACTCAAAAACCTTTAATGGATAGAACAATTTTAATTGCAAATACTTCAAATATGCCAGTAGCAGCTCGTGAAGCATCAATTTATACAGGTATAACTATTGCCGAGTACTTTAGAGATCAAGGCTATCATGTGGCATTAATGGGGGACTCAACATCTCGTTGGGCAGAAGCTCTTCGTGAAATATCAGGACGTCTTGAAGAAATGCCAGCAGAAGAAGGATATCCAGCATATCTTCCTTCAAGAATAGCAGGTTTTTATGAAAGAGGAGGTTATGTAAACAGTCTATGCGGTCAGGAAGGATCTGTAACTTTAATAGGAGCAGTTTCTCCTGCAGGAGGAGATTTTTCAGAACCTGTAACTGAAAACACAAAAAGATTTGTAAATGTGTTTTTAGCTTTGGATAAAAATCTTGCATACGCAAGGCACTATCCAGCCATAAATTGGATGAATTCTTATTCAGGCTATACTGAAATGCTTAAAAATTATTATGATATAAATTTAGACGGAGATTTGCCGGGACTTAGGACTAAGTTTTTGGATTTACTTCATCAAGAAGCAAAGCTTAATGAAATAGTAATGCTTGTAGGAGAAGATGTACTTCCTGACGATCAAAGACTTATACTGGCAATTTGCAAAGTTATAAAAGTTGCCTTTTTACAACAAAATGCCTTTAATGCTACGGACACTTATGTGCCTTTAAAGAAACAATTTGAAATGTTAAGGACCATAGATCTTCTTTACACTGAAGGAATGGAAGCTGTAAAAAGAGGAATCCCAATTTCAAAAGTAAAAAATGATGAGCTATATGAAAGTGTAATAAATATGAAATACACTGTAGAAAACGACAATTTGGAAAATATAGTGAAGATTAACAATGAGATAAGAGACTATTATTCAAATCTTATTTCAACTTATGTAGGTGATTAGATGAAAAAAGAATATTTACTATTAGATAAAGTTGAAGGTTCAATTATTGAGCTTTCAAATCTTCATGATGTTTCCTTTGATGAAGTTGTAAAAATTTCCTCAGCGGATAATTCCCGTCAAATGATAGGTCAAGTTATAAAAATTGATGATGACAAGGCCACAGTACAAGTTTTCGGAGAAAGCCTGGGTATTTCCACAAAAAACATGAAAGTTGAATTTGAAGCAAAACCCTTTACCCTACCTATGTCAAAAGAAATATTAGGAAGGGTTTTTGATGGATTGGGAAGACCTATAGATAAGGGAACGGATATTTATTCAGAAACCTTTTTAAATGTAAATGGAAGACCTATAAATCCTGTTGCAAGACTTTATCCAAGGAATTTTATACAAACGGGAATATCTTCAATAGATGGTCTTATGACTTTAATAAGAGGACAAAAACTTCCAATTTTTTCTGGCTCAGGACTTCCTCACAATAAACTTGCAGCTCAAATAGTAAGACAGGCAAAAATAAGTTCTAAAGGTCAAGATAACTTTGCCATTGTTTTTGCTGCCATTGGTGTAAAACATGATGAAGCAAATTATTTTATAGAACAATTTAAAAGTGCAGGAGTTTCCGAAAAAGTAGTAATGTATATTAACTATGCAGACGATCCCATTATGGAAAGACTTATAGTACCGAAATGTGCCTTAACGGCAGCAGAATATTTGGCTTTTGAAAAAAATATGCATGTCCTTGTAATAATGAGTGATTTAACAAGTTATGGAGAAGCCCTTCGTGAAGTTTCATCATCAAGAGAAGAAGTGCCTTCCCGTAAAGGATATCCTGGTCATCTTTATTCAGACCTTGCCATGCTTTACGAAAGAGCTGGAATGATTAGAGGTTTAGAAGGATCTGTAACTTTAATACCAATCTTAACAATGCCTAATGATGATATTACTCATCCTATTCCTGACCTTACAGGTTATATTACTGAAGGACAGATAGTTCTTTCAAGGGAATTAAATGCAAGCGGAGTTTATCCTCCTGTGAATATATTACCATCTCTATCGAGACTTATGAAAGACGGTATAGGAGATGGATATACAAGAGAAGACCACGCAGATGTTTCGTCACAACTTTTTGCATCTTATTCAAACGCAGTGGAAGTAAGAGCCCTTTCACAAATAATAGGAAGCGAAGAACTTTCAGAATCAGATAAAAAATTTCTGGAATTTCAAGAAGCTTTTGAAAAAAGATTTTTAACCCAGGGATTCAATGAAAACAGATCCATTGAACAAACTCTGGACCTTGGTTGGGACTTATTAAAAATTTTACCAAAAGAATCTTTAGACAGAATAAGCCCGGAATTAAAAGAAAAATATTTAGGTGATTAGATGAATAAAAATATAGTCCCTACAAAGGCAAACTTGATGGAAATCAAGGGTCAACTTACCTTCGCAAAAAAAGGTTATGAGCTTTTAGATAAAAAGAGAACCGTTTTAATAAAAGAAATGATGGATTTAAATAAACAAGCGGCAAAACTTCAAGAAACAATTGTGACAGCTTTTAAAGAATCTTATGACGCCCTTGAAGATGCAACAATAACAATGGGCACCCAACAAGTTTATGAAATATCAAAATCAGTTCCCCTTGAAGAAAACTATGAAATTTTGTCAAGGTCTGTAATGGGAGTTGAAATCCCCCTTATAAAATACGAGAAGAAAAAAAACAAGGGAGGCTACTCAATTCACAAAACTACGACGGCTTTTGATATGGCATCCTTTGATTTAAATAATGTAAAATATTTGATTTACCAATTGGCGGAAGTTGAAAATGCAGTTTTTAGGCTTGCTACGGAAATAAAAAAAACAGGTCGAAGAGCAAATGCTCTTGATAAAAAAATTAATTCCCGAATATACGCAAATAGTAAAAAACATTGAAAATATTTTAGGCGAAAAGGAAAGAGAAGACTTTTTCAGATTGAAAAAAGTTAAAGACAAAAAGACAAGAAAAAAGGCCAAAATAAAAAATATACAAACAGCATAAAATAAAATTAAAAGAACTGTTGAAATCATTATTTCAGCAGTTTTTTTATGGAATATCTAAATAAAAAATTAAGATTTAACAAATATTTTATTAAACAAGATTTATATTTTTATTTTTGTGATAAAATTTTATTAGAAATATAAATTTAAGAAAGGCAGTTTTATGGAAGAATATATTAAATTGGTTGAATTTTTAGGAGTCACCTTGGGACCTGATTATGAAGTGGTTTTATATGAAATAAACGAGGATCAGGGTAAAATAATAGCTATATACAATGGAGTTATATCAGGGCGAAATATAGGAGATCCTCTAACTGAATTTACAAAAAAGAGTTTGGAAGAAAAAATTTATAAAAATATGGATTTCAGGCCAAATTATAGAGGCATTGCAAAGGGAAATAAATTTTTACGTTGCTCCACTTTTTTTATAAAAGATGACGAAGAAAATTTAAAGGGTATAATGTGTATAAATTTTGATGGAAAAAGGTTTGAAAAAGTTGCTGAAACAATTCTCGGACTTTGTCATCCTGATGAGCTTGTAAATCAAAATTATTTTCAAAGAATAGATAAAGATCATCTTGCAAAACAGTCGGAGAATGTAACAATTTCAATTATAGATTATGCAAAACATATAATTGATGATGTTGTTGATAAATATCCCAGTCCTGAAAATCTATCGAAAAAAGAAAAAATACAAATTGTAAAAGAACTTAATGATAAAAAAATTTTTGCCATAAGGCAATCTCTTCAATTTGTTGCAGAAAGACTTAAAATATCAGAACCAACCATATACAGATACTTGTCAAATCTTAATGAAGAAGAGTGAGTTTTTAGTCTATAATGGGTATAATTTTATTTAGAGGTGATTGAAATAAATAAGGACAATAAAAATAAAAATAAGATTAAAAATATAAAGATTGCTTATTATATAATAGGAATTCTTGTTATAATAGCAATCCCTTTAATTTTTAAGCCATATTTTCTCTCAAAACCTGAGTCGAATATAAAAGATGTGGACTATGTAACTTTTATTAAGCATCTTAATAAAAAAGAAGCTGAGGAAGTTCAAGTAAAAGATAGGGAAATTAACTTTACTTTAAAGGGAGAAAAAAATGTAGTTTATAAGACCTACAGGATGGAAGACGGTTTTTTAGCTCAAAGGCTAATTGATTCAGGAGTAAAAACCGATAGAATTTTTCCAAGTCAGCTAAACCCCATAGCAAGTAATATTATTTACATGATTTCTATGATACTCATGTTTATAATTATAGGCCAGATTTTATCAAGAACTGTATTTAAAAAATTTGGCGAAGGCGGAGTAGGTCCCATGAGTTTTGGCAAAAGTAATGCCAAAATTTATGTAAAAAGCACTGATGGAATAACATTTAAAAATGTAGCTGGACAAGATGAAGCTAAGGACCAATTAACAGAAATAGTAAATTTTTTACACTCTCCGGAAAAATATACGGATATAGGTGCAAAACTTCCCAAGGGAGCACTTTTAGTAGGACCTCCTGGAACAGGAAAAACTCTTCTTGCCCAAGCAGTTGCAGGAGAAGCAAATGTGCCTTTCTTTTCAATTTCAGGTTCAGAATTTGTTGAAATGTTTGTAGGACTTGGAGCTGCAAAAGTGAGAGATTTATTTAAACAAGCTCAAGAAAAAGCGCCCTGTATAGTTTTTATAGATGAAATTGATACAATAGGTAAAAAAAGAGATGGTTCAGGCTTTAGTGGAAACGATGAAAGAGAGCAAACTCTTAACCAACTTTTAAGTGAAATGGACGGTTTTGATTCAAAATTAGGGGTTGTTATTTTAGCAGCAACAAATAGACCCGATTCTCTTGATCCTGCTCTTTTAAGGCCAGGAAGATTTGATAGAAGAATTCCAGTAGAACTTCCTGATTTAGCAGGACGTGAAGCAATTTTAAAAGTCCATGCAAAAAAGATAAGACGTGAAGCTACTATAGATTATAAGGCAATAGCCCTTGCCACAGCAGGAGCCAGTGGAGCAGATCTTGCAAACATGATAAATGAAGCTGCTCTTCGTGCAGTAAGAGAAGGCAGAAATGCCATGAATCAAAGGGATATTGAAGAATCAGTTGAAGTTGTTCTTGCAGGATATGAGAGAAAAAATGCAGTTATTTCTCCAATAGAAAAAGAAATTATTGCATATCATGAAGTTGGTCACGCCCTTGTTGCTGCGAGACAAACAAACTCAGCGCCAGTTCATAAGATAACTATAGTTCCAAGAACTTCAGGTGCCCTTGGCTATACAATGCAAGTTGACGAAGAAGAAAAATTCTTAATGTCAAAAGATGAAGCCTTTAATAAAATAGTTACCTTAACAGGTGGAAGGAGTGCTGAAGAATTAATTTTCGGAACAAAAACATCTGGTGCAAGTAACGATATTGAACAGGCGACAAAAATTGCAAAGGCAATGATTACAAGATATGGAATGAGCGACGATTTTGGTTTTGTAGCAATGGCTGAAGTTAATAATCGTTATTTAGGCTCAGATGCAAATCTTACAGTTTCAGATAAAACTGCCCATGAAATAGACATTGCTGTAAGAAACTTAATTGAAAAAGCTCATGAAAAAGCTATAAATATTTTAAAAGAAAACAATGAAGCTCTTCATGAAATTGCCAACTATCTTCTTACAAGAGAAACTATAACAGGGGAAGAATTTATGGAGATTTTAAGAAAATATGATTAAATATATCAGCTTTGAAAGAAAAGGCATAAAGTCTTATGGCATTTTAAATGAAGAATATGTTTTTGATATTAGAGAAAATTTTAATGATATGCCTGGGACCCTAATAGAATATATTAAGGGTCCTAGGCTTTCTAATAATGTTATCTTAAATTCAAAGGCAAGATTAAAAAACGATGTTAGAATAATAAGCCCTATAGAAGTTCCTCAAAGAGGAATTTTTTGTGTAGGTATGAATTATAGAGAGCATCTTAGTGAAATAAAAGATTTACAGATGGAAAAAGAGCCTGAATATCCTGTGTTTTTTACAAAAAACATGAACAGAATTTTAGGGGACGGAGATTACATAAATGTAAGTGATTCTCCCAGCACTTGCCCAGACTATGAAGCGGAACTTGCCTTAATAATTGGACGTGATTGTAAAAATTTAACTGAAGAAAATGCTGAGAGTGTAATTTTCGGGTATTCCATAGCAAATGATTTTTCAGCAAGAGATTTACAAAAAGATTATTCCCAATGGATGAAGGGAAAGAGCTTAGATGATTTTTGTGCAATTGGGCCCTACATTGTAGACGCAAAAGATTTGCAAGTTGAAAATTTAGAAATAAAAAGTTTTGTAAATGGAGAGCTTAGGCAAAATTCAAACACAAAAAATTTAATTTTTAATATAAAAAGAATATTAATAGATTTATCAAAGGGCATGACCATAAAAGCCGGAGACATAATTTTTACAGGAACCCCTAAGGGTGTTGGAGGAGGCTTTAATCCGCCTAAATATTTAAAGAAAAACGATAAGGTAACTTGTTTTATAGAAAATATAGGTGAGCTTACAAATTTTGTTAAATAAATTTAATTTAAAAAGATGAAAAACTTTCATCTTTTTTTTATTTGCAAAATTTTCCTTATTAACAAATTAAATCATTAGTGCTATAATATTTTTTAAATTTTTATTTAGGAGAGAAAAATGTTTGAAAAAGTTATAAAAATTAATATGATGAGCACTGTTGCAATAGGACTTGTAATGTTATACCTGGGGAAATTTTTAAGAACAAAAGTGAAATTTTTCCAAAGATTTTGTATACCAGCACCGGTAATAGGAGGATTTTTATTTTCGTTAATACATTTAATTTTAAAGACTCAAAACCTAGCAAGTTTTGAGATGGACACAACTTTAAAAGATCCTTTTATGATGGTATTTTTTACGAGTATAGGTCTTGGAGCAGATATTGAAACATTAAAAAAAGGCGGCAAAGGATTTTTTGTCTTTACTGCAGTAACAGGACTTTTGATAATTTTACAAAATTTTCTTGGAATGTTTTTAGCAAAAATTTTAAAACAAAATGTACTCTTTGGTCTTGCCTGTGGATCAATAACAATGGCAGGAGGACATGGAACAGCAGGAGCATGGGGTCCAACTCTTGAAAGCTTAGGTTTAGTATCAGGTCAAGTTATCTCTATGGCGGCTGCAACTTTCGGAGTAATAATGGGCTCTTTAATAGGAGGACCTTTAGGTTCAAGTCTTATAAGACGATATAATTTAAAAAGCAATGATTTGAAAAAAGATCAAATTGATTTGGAAGAAAATGGTGTTTTAAGAATCCCCTTAGGAGAAAAAAGAGGTCAAATTCCATCAGAATTAAAGGGAGAAGATTTTCTAAAAACTTTACTTATAATGTTTATAGCAATTTCCATAGGTGTGATAGTAAATAAAATTATTGCAAAAAATATATTTATTGAAGGCACACCATTAAATTTACCGGAATACGTAGTTTCAATGATAATAGCGGGACTTTATGTAAATACCTTAGGTAAAAATAAAATCTATAAAATCGACAAGAGAGCAAATGATATTTGCGGAGATATAGGACTTAATATATTTTTGGTAGTTGCTCTTATAACTTTGGATTTAACTCAATTAAAATCAGTTTTTGGTCCTATGCTTATAATTTTATTTGCTCAAACTTTTGCCATAATTTTATTTGCCTATTTTATAGTATTTAGAATTATGGGAAAAAATTATGATGCGGCAGTATTGGCAGGTGGACTTTGTGGCTTTGGAATGGGGGCAACCTATAATGCAATGGCAAATATGGATTCTATAACAAGCGAGTACGGGTCATCAAGAAAGGCATATTTTATAGTTCCTATGGTTGGCGCTTTTGCTCTTGACATAATAAATGTAGTTGCCATAACTTTTTTTGCACAATTAAAATTTTAAATAATATAAATAAAAAAAGATAAGGAAAATAAAATCCTTATCTTTTTTAAATTTTTTAAATATTATTTAAAATCGCCGTTTAAATATCTATAAAATGCTTGATCAACTGAAATTAAATTACTTTCAATTTTTAAAGTGTTATCTTTACTTAATAAGCCATCTGAGAATTTTTTTGCATCTTCATTTTTTGTAATGGAGTACATTTCAAAATTGCCCTTTGAAATTATATTTTCAGTAACAGCTTCATAGCCTTCTTTCATTTCTTTAGCAGTATGGTATAAAGGTTGCCACCAAGAACTGTATAAAAGTCCTTTTCCTTCTTCATTGCCTTCATTTTTCTTTGCATATTGTAAAATAAGACCATCAAATTTATTTAAATCTTCTTCATTTTCAAATTCAAATAAAAGATCATATTCCAGTGCATTTGCAAGATATCTGTTTTCGCCGATCTTTACAACTTCATATTTATCAGTAGGTTCCGGAACTGGACCCCAATCAATCATATATTCAAAAGAACTTGTCTTAGGTTCCAATTGAACTTTTGCTTTTATATTTTCATCGGCTAATAATTTTATAAGTTGTTGAGCGTGTCTAATGTTGTCATGAGAGTATACTATTGTAAGATTTGGGTCAAAATTTGATTTATAACCTTTATATTTAACGTTATAGCCTGTTGTAGTGCTGTCTAAAATTGCTTCCATTCCCAATTTTTCAAGAGGATTGCCCTTAAAAAATGTAAATTCATTATAAGCTTGATTTAATTTTTGATAAATATCCTTATCACTTGTTAAACCTATAAAATTTTCTAATTTGTTTTGATATTTTAAAACTTGCCCTTCAAGATTTTGCACAAAAGCTAAATCGGATTTTTCATCTTTTTTTTCTAAAAAACTATTAATTCCATTGTCATCAAGACCAAAAACATCTTTTGCAACTGCAAGATATTTTCCAAAATCTTTAGCTTCTTCAATTTTTAAACCCTTAACTGCATCTTGAAGTTTTTCATCACTATAGGTATCAGCAATGTTTAAAAATCCTGCTCTGTCTAAAGCTGTAATAATTATGTTTATTCTTTCATCATCAGACTGGGGAATTTCTTCGTCGCTTTGACCTAAAATAGAATCGAGACTTTCCTTAAAACTATTTTGACTTACTTCAGTTAAGCTGCTTGTAAAAGCTTGCTTTTCTTCTTCTTTTTGCTCAACCTTTTTATTTGTGTTTTGACAACCGAACATAAATAAAAGTGATAGAGCTAAAATAAAAATGAGTTTTCTGTTTTTCATAATACCTCCTAACATTTAAACAGCTGATTTAATTTTAGCACATTGTAAAATATAGAAATATAAAATGAAAAAATTTCACCAAAATTACATAAAAAAGAGCAAACAAAAAAGGCTTCATTGAAGCCTTAATTAGATTGCTCTTTCAACTTTTTTACTTCTTAGGCATCTGGTACAAACATTAATTCTCTTTGGATGTCCGTCAACCATAGCTTTTACTCTTCTTATATTAGGAGCCCAGCTTCTGTTTCCTCTTTTATGTGAGAATGAAACCGTATTTCCAAAAACTTTTGTCTTTCCGCAAATATCACATTTTTTAGCCACAATGACACCTCCTTGTTATTCATTAAATAGCAGGAATTATTATAACACAAGAAAGCAAAGTATGGCAAATAAAATTTATAATATTGAATTTTTTTTATCACTTTGTTAATATTATTAATATGGATTTTCAATTAATCCATGTTACTCTTCGCAAAAAAATTTCAGGAGGAAAAAAATGAAAAAATCATTAGTTGCTATTTTTCTATCTTTAGCAATGATTTTAACAGCTTGTTCAAGCGGACAAAAAAATAGCAGTAATAAAGAAGAAAATAAAGAAAATAAAGAAGATAAAAAAGTTGTTTACACAAGTATATATCCTATATATGACTTTACAAAAAAAATCGCAGGAGATAAATTAGATGTGAAACTCCTTGTACCAAATGGAAGTGAACCTCACGGATATGAATTATCAAGCGATGATGTTAAAAACATTGGAGAAGGAAATTTATTTATTTATAACGGCGCAGGTCTTGAAAGCTTTATAGACAAATTACAAGAAACTTTAAAAGGAAAAGTTGAATTTTGTGAAGCGAGTCAAGGGGTTGAACTTATGGAAGGGCATCACCATCATCATGACGATGAAGAAGAACATGATGAAGAAGACCATGACCATGATCATGAACACGAAGGAGAAGACCATAATCATGATCACGAAGGAGAAAACCACGATCATGAACATGAAGGGGAAGAACATGACCATGAACACGAAGGCGGAATGGATCCCCATGTTTGGATAAGCCCTAAAAATGCAAAGATTGAAATGCAAAACATCTGTCAGGCTCTTATAAAACTTGATCCTGAAAATGAAACTTACTACAAGGAAAATTTAGAAAATTATTTGAAAGAATTAGATGCTCTTGATAATGAATTTAAAACTGATCTTGAGGGTCTTGAAAATAGAGAAATTGTAGTTTCTCATCAAGCTTTTGGATATCTTTGTCGTGATTATAATTTAAAACAAATTGCAATTGAAGGCATAAATGCAGAGTCTGAACCGGATGCAAAAACTATTGCAAATATTATTGATCTTGTAAAAAATAAGGGAATTAAGGTTATTTTTTCCGAAGAATTAATAGATCCTAAAGTTGCAGAAACTATTGCCAAGGAAACAGGAGCAAAAGTTCTTACCCTTTCTCCTCTTGAAGGATTAAGTGAAGAACAAGTTAAAAATCAAGATGATTATTTTTCTATTATGAAAGCTAATTTATCTAACTTACTTGAAGCTTTAAAATAAAGCGAAATTAGGTATAAATAACTAAAGCTCCGGTAAAATAAAAATTTGAGATTTTTAATATTAAAAAAAGGAGGGGAAGTCAAAGACTTCCCATTTATTTTATGGAATTATTACAAATAGAAAATTTATTTTTTGGCTATACCAAAGAAGATATTTTAAAAAATATTAATTTAAAAGTTTTTAAAGGAGATTTTATAGCTCTTTTAGGTAGTAACGGTGCAGGTAAGTCAACTTTAATAAAACTTATATTAAGAGAATTAAAACCAAGAGAAGGGAAGATAAGCTATTTTAAAAGTGATGAGGAATTTTATAAGGCTATAGCCTATGTTCCGCAGATTCAAAATGTTTCTTCAAAAAATTTCCCCATTACTGTAAGTGAACTTATAAGTCTTGGAAAATATAGGGATTTAAAAGGATTTAGATTCATTGGCAAGGACAATAGTGACTTTGTTTTAGATGCTTTAAGTCTTGTGGGAATGGAAGATTATAAAGATAGACTTTATTCAAAACTTTCAGGGGGGCAAAGACAGAGGGTTTTACTGGCAAAGGCACTTTCAAACAGTCCTGATATTTTACTTTTAGATGAGCCTACTAACGGAGTGGATGAAAAAACTGTTAAAAAATTATATCAACTTTTGTATCACTTAAATAAATTTCACAATACCAGTATTTTGATGATAACCCACGATATAAGCAGTGTAAAAGACTATGTAAATAAAATTTATGAATTAAAAGAAGGGAGCTTGATAAAAAAATTATGAGTATTTTTACCTATGATTACATGATAAGAGCCTTAATTGTAGGATTTCTCCTTTCAATTATAATTCCATTTATGGGAATTGTTGTGGTCAACAAAAAAAT
The DNA here is from genome assembly GCF_000478985.1 of Peptoniphilus sp. BV3C26. Taxonomy (GTDB): domain Bacteria; phylum Bacillota; class Clostridia; order Tissierellales; family Peptoniphilaceae; genus Peptoniphilus_B; species Peptoniphilus_B koenoeneniae. The sequence goes on along the minus strand of NZ_AWXB01000041.1, from coordinate 30,378 downwards.
ATCCGTTATAGGAGATGCCTTATCTCATGTATCCCTTGCAGGAGTTATGTTGGGACTTATGTTAAGTGTAACTCCTATTTACACATCTATAATTACCTGTGTAATTGCAGGAATTGTTCTGGAACTAATAAGAAAAAACTTTCCTGGATATGAAGAAATTTCCACTGCCATTATAATGTCAGTCGGCATTGGAGCTGCATCAATTTTAGCAGGATTTGTAAAAAAAAGCTCAAAATTTTGAATCTTATCTTTTTGGGTCCATAGTTGCAATTACAGATGGAGAATTTTATTTAATAATTGCAGTATCAATTATTGTTTTTTTGACCTTCATTTATTTTTACAGAGATCTTTTGTATGTTTCTTTTGATGAAAGTTCTGCAAGACTTAGTGGAGTAAAAGTAGATAGAATAAATTATATTTTCATTATTTTAATTGCAGTAACAATTTCAGTATCTGCAAGGACAGTTGGAATTTTAATTATTTCATCACTTATGGTGATTCCCGTTGCCTGTGCCATGCAATTTGAAAAGGGATACTTAAAAACCACTTTTTTATCATCTTTGTTTGGAATTTTCTTTACTATTTCAGGCCTTTTTATTTCCTTTTACCTTGGTTTAAAACCTGGAGGCACAATAGTTCTTATGGGAATTATTAGTCTTCTTATTATTTTAAGTATAAAAAAATGGGTATTAAATAATAAGGGGTGTTAAAGTGATTATAGCATTCAATAAAAAAATGCCTCAATTTAATGAAAGCAACTTTATAGCTGAAAATGCAACCTTAATCGGAGATGTAGTCCTCGGACAAAATTCAAGTGTATATTTTAATTCTGTTTTAAGAGGGGATTCAAACAGGATCCTTATTGGAGAAAATTCAGTAATTGAAGATATGTGTATGCTCCATGTAAATGCTTTTGATGAAGATATAATTATAGGAGATAGGGTTACTATAGGTCATAAAGTTATGCTTCATAGCTGTAAGATTGAGCATGATACTTTAATAGGAATGGGATCTATTATTCTTGATGGAGCTCACATAGGTCATCACAGCCTTGTTGCAGCAGGGAGTCTTGTAACTGGGAAAATGGAAATACCACCCTTTTCTTTAGTTGTGGGCAGTCCTGCAAAAGTTTTAAGAAAAGTGTCTGATAAAAATTTAAAAATGATAGATTTTACCTGGAAATTTTATGTCAATAGGTCTAAGGAGTTTATGTTAAATGAAAAAAACTAATGCCATGAGAATTTTAGATAGGGAAAAGGTTAATTATAAACTAAATGTGTATGAGCCGGATGAAAACATAACAGGGCTTGATGCAGCAAAAAAATTGGGTCAAGATCCAAATAAAGTTTTCAAAACTCTTGTCACAAAATCAAAAGATGACCACTTTGTCTTTGTTATACCTGTAGGAGAGGAACTGAATTTAAAAAAAGCTGCTCAGGTTGCACAGGTAAAGAAAATTGAAATGTTGCCCTTAAAGGAACTCTTGCCAACTACAGGCTACATTCATGGAGGTTGCAGTCCTGTGGGAATGAAAAAGCAATTTAAAACCTTCATACATGAAAGTGCAAAAAATTTTGATAAATTTTTTGTAAGTGCAGGCAAAGTTGGGATGCAGCTGGAAATAAATCCACAAGACTTAATAAGTGTCGTGGATGGAACATTTGCAGATATTATAAATTAATATTAGGAGAAGTTATGGATTATAGAAAAATTTATGAAGATTGGTTAAAGAGTGATTTTTTAGATGAGGATTCAAAAAATGAACTTAAATCAATAGAAAAAAATGAAGAAGAAATAAAAGACAGATTTTATAAGGATTTGGAATTCGGAACAGCAGGCTTAAGAGGAATAATGGGTGTGGGCACAAACAGGATGAACCCCTATGTTATAAAAAGGGCATCGGAAGGTCTTGCTCGTACAATTATAAATCATGGCAAGGAAGCAGTAAAAAAAGGAATAGTAATCGCCCATGATGTTAGATTTAATTCCCATGAATTTAGCATAATTGCCGCAAGAGTTTTTGCAAGTAGGGGAATAAAAACCTATCTTTTTGATGATATAAGACCGACTCCCATGCTTTCATATGCAGTGAGATATTTAAATACTCAGGCAGGAATTGTAATAACAGCTTCTCACAATCCAAAGATTTATAACGGATATAAAGTTTACTGGGATAAGGGTTCACAAATTCTTTCAGATATAGCTGATGAAATTTTAGAAAATATAAAAGAATCTAGTTATGATTTAAAAGATCTTATTACTTATGAGGAAGCTGTTAAAAAGGGACTTATTGAAATAATTTCAAAGGACCTGGATGAAAGTTACTATAAAGAAACTTTAAAAAAGCAAATTTCCAATGACATTGATAAGGATATAGAAGTTGTTTACTCGCCCCTTAACGGAACAGGCAATTATCCTGTAAGACACGTTTTAAAGGAAAGAGGCTTTAAAAATATAAGAGTGGTTAAAGAACAGGAAAATCCAGATCCAACCTTTGCAACTGTTGGATATCCCAACCCAGAAGACGTTAAGGCTTTTAAATTGGCAGAAGAATATGGCAAAAAATATAATTCAGATCTTATAATAGCAACTGACCCTGATTGTGACAGAGTTGCAATGCTTGGAAGAAAAAAAGACGGAACCTACTATGCCTTTAACGGAAATCAAACGGGAGCTATGTTAATTTATTATATTTTACACGGCCTTAGGGAAGCGGAAGATTTACCAGATAACGGAGCAATTGTAAAATCCATAGTAACAGGTAAACTTGGACAAAGAATTGCCATGGATTTTGGTATACAAACTTTTGAAACTTTAACAGGTTTTAAAAATATTTGTAACTTACCAAATATTTGGGATAAGACAAAAGAACATAATTTTATTTTTGGATATGAGGAAAGCATTGGATATGTTTATGGAGACCACGTAAGGGACAAGGACGCCGTTGTTTCTACTATGATGATAGTTGAGATGGCAGCATACTATAAAAAGCGTTCTAAGAGCCTTGTAGAGCTTCTGAATGATATATATAAGGAGTATGGATACTATAAAGAGCATCTTACAAGTTTAGTTCTCGAAGGAATAGAAGGCTCTGATAGAATCAAGAGAATGATGAAGGATTTTAGAGAAAAATCCTATGAAAAATTTGCAGGTATTCCTGTTAAAAGTCAAGAAGATTTGTTAAAAGATGAAAATTTAAAGGCAAATGTATTAATTTACAGATTAAGCGATGGTTCATGGTTTGCTTTAAGACCTTCTGGAACAGAACCGAAAATAAAATTTTATATTTATACAAAAAATGAAAATGAAAAACTTGCTGAAGAAACTTTAAGTAAACTGAAAGAAGATATTGAAGAAAAGTTAAATTCCGTAAAGTAGGTGTAGGATGATTTATTTTACAGATCTAAATCCAAGATATGTTAAAGAATTTGAAATTGATGATTTTGAAAAGAATAGAGATAATTTTGCCAAGTCCTCTTTTGAATATGCAGATGGATATGGCATAGAAAATGCCCTTTTATTAAAAAAATTGGGAGAAGATTCAAAATTATTTACAATTTTAGGCGGAGCAAACAAAAAAACCATAACTTCAATTTTAGAAAACAATAAAATAGATTTTTCCCATGTGGAAATCAATGACAATCCAAGGGAAGAAATTAGAATTTTAAATAAGGAGGGGCTTACAAAAATTTTTGGAAATTTACCCAGGATAACAGGGCAAACTGAAAGAGATTTGTATATGCTCACTAAAGATTTAAAGCAAGAGGACTATTTTGTAGTTACAGACAATGATCAAAAAAATATTTCCGATGAAGTTATTTTAAATTTAATAAAACTTTGTAGGAATAATAAAATAAAAGTTTTGGCAAGTTTTAAGGATAAAATTTTGTTAAGAGAAGATAGGGTTACAGGTCTTGTTGCAAGCAAAAACCAAGTTGAAGAATTTTTTGATTTAAAAATAAATTTTGAAAGTGAAGGAGTAAAGCTTGCAAAGGCAATGACTGAAAAACTTGCAGAAAAAGCCTTCATAATAAGTGATGGAGGAGTTTTGTATTCAGATGGTGAAAATTCCTACAAGGCAGAGTTTGATTTTAAAGATAAAAAAATTGATAAGAATAGATTTTTGGGAGGGCTTGCTCTTTCTCTAAACAGAAATTATAAAGACCAACTTATGCTCACAACTTCTCTTGCCATTTCTTTAAGTAAAAAATCCATTTATGAAATTGAAATGAGCGACATAAAAATCTTATCAAGTGACATAAAAATTAGGAGATTAAAATGAAAAATTATAAGATAAACAGAGATGATACCCTTTTTGTATTTTTAGATTTACAGGATTCTCTTTTAAAAGCTATTGAAAATAGGGATGAAATTTTAAAAAATTCAGTAATCCTAGCAAAAACTGCAGAAATTTTAAATATTGATTCAATAATAACCCTTCAATATCCTAAGGGACTTGGGGGAGTAAATAAAGAAATCCATGAATTTATAAAAAATGCACCTCAAATTGACAAGGCATATTTTTCTTGTATGAGAGATGAAAAATTTTTAGAAGAAATAAAAAAATTTGGGAAAAGACAAGTTGTAATTGCCGGAATTGAAGCTCACATTTGCGTTTTCCAAACGGCAAGAGATATGGTTGATTCAGGCCTTAATGTATTTATTCTATCAGATGCAGTGGGTTCAAGAAATAAAAAGAATAGAGAAAATGCCCTTAGGCAATTAAATGACTTGGGCTGCGTTGTAACAAACATTGAAAGCATTTTATTTGATCTTTGTGAAGTTTCAGGAACTCCTGAATTTAAAAAAGTTCAAAAATTAATTATTTAAAGAGTAAAGGCAAGATAGTATAAAATTTATTTTAATGTTATAATGAAACTGTTACAAACGATTTCAATACTTAGGAGGATTTAATATGAAAGTTTATAATACTGAACAGGTGAGAAATTTAGCCCTGGTTGGGCATAGTGGAAGTGGAAAGACAAATCTTACGGAAGCTATGCTGTTTCAGTCAGGAGCAACTAAAAAATTGGGATCTGTTTCTGACAAAAATACTGTAAGTGATTTTTCTAAAGAAGAAATAGAAAGAGGTTCTTCTATTGGTACATCAATAATACCCGTTGAATGGAGAAATTATAAAGTAAATATAATAGACACTCCCGGATATCTTGATTTTATAGGAGAAGCACAAGGGGCCTTAAGAGCATCTGAGGCAGTACTTATGGTTATTGATGGCCAAAGCGGAATCCAAGTGGGCACTGAAAGAATGTGGAAATACACTGAAAAAATAGGAATGCCCAGAATTATTTTTATAAATAAAATTGATGGAGAAAACGTAAACTTTAGAAAATTAATGGAAGAGCTGGAAGAAAATTTCGGTAAAAAAGTAATTCCATTCTCAGTTCCTATTGGAAGCGGAGAAGATTTTATAGGAGTTACAGATGTAATTTACCAAAAGGGTTTTAAATACACAAATGGAGGACCTTCCGAAATAGAATTAACTCACGATCAAGTAAAAGCAACAGAAAGAATGTATGAAGAAATTGCAGAAGTAGTTGCTGAATCTGATGAAGTTTTAATGGAAAAATATTTCAGTGGAGAAAAATTCACAAGAGAAGAACTTTTAAAGGGAGTTACATCAGCTTTACTTTCAGGAGATGCCGTTCCTTTACTTGTAGGAAGTGCAGAAAAGGGAATAGGAATAGATATTTTATTAAACACCATAGTTAATTATATGCCTGCTCCAAACGATCAAAGAGCCCATATAGGCTTTAGATATGAAGAAGGGGAAAAACGTAGCGTAAGCTCAAAAGAACCTTTTTCAGCAGTTGTATTTAAAACAAATACAGACCCATTTGTTGGAAAAATTTCAATATTTAAAGTAATTTCAGGAAAAATAACAAAAGACACTCCTGTTTTCAACATAAACAAAGGCGAAAATGAAAAATTAGGCGGACTTTTTGTTATGAGAGGAAAAACTCAAATAGAAGTTCCTGAAATTAACGCAGGAGATATAGGAGCAACAACAAAATTACAATTTACTGAAACAGGGGATGCTCTAATAGATAAAAATCATCCTGTAAAATACAAGGAAATGAAATACCCACATCCTGTTTTATATTATGCAATAGAACCAAAGACAAAGGGTGATGAAGAAAAACTTTCAACTTCCCTAAGAAGACTTAGAGATGAAGATCCGTCATTTACTATTGAAAGAAACACAGAAACAAAGCAACTTACCATTGGCGGACAAGGCCAAGTACAATTAGATGTAATTTTACAAAAACTTAAAAATATGTTCGGAGTTGAAGTTAATATAGTTCCATTTATTATCCCTTACAGAGAAACAATAAAAGGAACTTCATCAGTACAAGGAAAACATAAAAAACAATCAGGTGGCGCCGGACAATATGGAGATGTTTGGATTAGATTTGAACCTTCAGAAGAAGAATTTGTATTTGCAGAAGAAGTATTTGGAGGAGCAGTTCCTAAAAATTATTTCCCTGCAGTTGAAAAAGGAATAATAGAATCAAAAGAACATGGAGTATTGGCAGGATATCCAATGACCCACTTCAAAGCAACTTTATACGATGGATCCTATCACGATGTAGACTCAAACGAAATGAGTTTTAAACTTGCAGCTAACCTTGCATACAAAAAGGGAATCCAAGAAGCAAAACCAACCCTTCTTGAACCTATAATGAGTGTGGAAGTTTCAATTCCAGATGCATATCTTGGAGATGTAATGGGAGATATGAACAAACGTCGTGGAAGAATACTTGGAATGGATCAACAAGCAGACGGAACACAACTTTTAATCGCAGAAGCACCTCAAGCAGAAATGTTTGAATATTCAATAGACCTTCGTGCAATGACTCAAGGAAGAGGAACATTTTCAATGGAATTTGCAAGATATGAAGAAGTTCCAGGACAAATAGCTGAAAAGGTAATTGAAGAAGCTAAAAAATTAAAGGAAGAAGAAAAATAAAAGATTTAAAATTAAAAACCTGCTTATAAGTTAAGCAGGTTTTATTTGTGAAAAATTATGAAAGATAAAAAAACAGTTGGTTTTACCCTATTTCTATTTGCTTTATTATGTCTTATAGGATATTTACTTTTATCATTTTTAAAAGAAAAAAATGAAGAAGCCTTCGCTTTAGTATTTTTTCTTTGCATAATAGGACTTTTAATATTATTTATTTTAATAATAAGGCCCCTTATAGAAATGCAAAAAGATAAAAAAATTACTGAAGAATTAAATGAATATGTAAGAAAATATAAAAAAAATAAAAACCCTCAAGATTTTTATAATAAACTTTTAAACATAGAAAACAAACCTAAAACAAAATATGGCAGAAATATCTATCACTTTAATTTATCAACAGCCCTTTTAAATTTAAAAGAATTTGAAAAAGCAAAAGAAGAATTAGAAAAAGTGGACTATAAAAACGATAAAAGGCTTAAAAAAATAATAGAAGGGCAAAAACAAGTAATAGACCAAAAAAAAGAAAAAGCAGAAAAAGAAAAAAATACAAAGAAAGAGCCAAGATAAAATCTCGGCTCTTTTAAATTGCTTATAAAAAAATGGTGCCGGAGGCGGGACTCGAACCCGCACGGTGTTGCCACCACCAGATTTTGAGTCTGGCACGTCTGCCAATTCCATCACTCCGGCAAGACTATGATTTATTTTAACAATATTTTTTTAATAATGCAAATAATTTAAAAAATATTCCTATGATATAATAAGTTTTGAGGTGATTAGTTTGAATAAAATATTAATAATAGATGGTTCATCCTTATTTTTTAGAGCTTTTTACGCTCTGCCCCTTTTAAAAAATAAAAAAGGAATGTATACAAATGCAATTTATGGATTTATTTCCATGGTTGAAAATGCAATAGATAAAATAAATCCCGCTTACATAGCAGTTTGCTTTGATAAAAAAGGAAGGACATTTCGCCATGAAATCTATAAAGATTACAAGGGCACAAGACAAAAAACTCCTTCAGAACTAGAGCAACAGTGGCCCCTTGTAAGAAAAATTTTAGATTACATGAACATAGTTACAATAGATTCTCCCGTATATGAAGCTGATGATATTGCAGGCACTCTTGCTCAAAAAGCTTCAGAAAAAAATTTTGAAGTTTATCTTTTAACAGGAGATAAGGACTATTTTCAGTTAGTAGATAAAAATACAAAAGTCCTTTTAACAAGAAAGGGCATAAGTGATATTGACATTGTAGATGAAGAATACTTAAAAGAAAAATATAACTTAAGGGCAAATCAATTTATAGATTTAAAGGGTCTTATGGGAGACAGTTCCGATAATATTCCTGGAGTTCCAGGAGTTGGAGAAAAAACAGGCCTTAAACTTTTATATGACTTTGAAAACCTTGAAGGAGTATATGAAAACTTAGACCAAGTTTCTGGAAAAAAATTAAAAGAAAAATTGGAAGAAAATAAAGCTCAAGCCTTTATGTCCAAAAAATTGGGAACAATTATAAGAAATGTTCCTATTGAAAAAAATTTGGAAGATTTTGAAAAAAAAGACTACAATTTTGAAGAACTTTTAAAACTCTATAAGGATTTAGATTTTAACACTCTTTTAAAAAGACTTCCGGAAGAATATCAAAAGGAAAAAACTGAAACTGTTCATGAAGATATATTTGAAAGGGGAAACTATGGTCTTGAGAAGCTCCTAGAGGCTTCACAAGAGGAGCAAATCTTATTCTTTAAGATAATCACCGACGGGAAAATATATGAAGGCACAGAGCCAATTAAGTTTGTTTTAGGAAGTGAAAAATTAAAGCCTATAATAATTGACTACAATAAAGAAAATTTAAATCTTTTAAAAAAAGTTTTTGAAGATGGGAAAATTAAAAAAATAAGCTACGACATAAAAGAAGACATAATAATCCTTCTTTACAACAAAATTGATATAAAAAACATCTATCATGACAGCCTTGTAGCAGAATATATCTTAGATTCTACCAAGACAGATTTTGATATAAACACCATATCAGGGGAATATTTTTCAAAGGGCTATAAAAGTGATGAAGAACTTTTAGGTAAGGGAAAACTAAGAAAAAAATATGAAGATTTAAGCTTAGAAGAATTGGAAAAATATTTTGCCTTTTATTTAAACACCATAAAAAAAATCTATAAGCTTCAAATAGAAAAAATTGAAAACTATAAAATGACAGATCTTTACTATAATATGGAGCTTCCCCTTACAGAAGTCCTTGCATCTATGGAGCTTACAGGAATAAGAACTGAAGAGAGCATTTTAAATGAAATCGGAAAAGATTTGGAGATAAAATTAAAAAAACTTGAAGAAAAAATATATGAAGAAGCAGGAGAAGAATTTAATATAAACTCTCCAAAACAATTGGGAGAAATTTTGTTTGATAAATTAAAATTTCCAGTCATAAAAAAAACCAAGACAGGATATTCCACATCAGCTGAAGTTCTTGAAAAATTAGTTGACCAAGGGGATATTGTAATAGACGTTTTAGAGTACAGAAAACTTTCAAAATTAAAATCAACTTATGTCGACGGCCTTATAGAGCTTATAAATAAAAAAACTGGAAGAATTCATTCCCATTTTAATCAAACAGTAACATCCACAGGAAGACTTTCATCAACGGAACCTAATTTACAAAATATACCAATACGTTCAGAAGAAGGTAGACTTTTAAGAAAGGCATTTTTAGCATCAAAGGATAGCCTTCTTGTAGACTGCGACTATTCACAAATAGAACTTAGAATTCTTGCAAGTCTTTCAGAAGATGAAAACATGGTAAAGGCTTTTAAAAATGGAATGGATATTCACAGTAAAACCGCCTCTGAAGTTTTTGGAGTAGATATTGAAAAAGTTACAAGAGAAGAACGTTCAAGGGCAAAGGCTGTAAACTTCGGAATAGTTTATGGAATTTCCGATTATGGACTTTCAAGGCAATTAAATATTCCAAGAAATCTTGCTAAAGAATATATAGACGGCTATTGGGAAAAGTTTCCAAAAGTAAAAGCCTATATGGAAGAAGAAATAAAAAATGGAAAAGAAAAGGGCTTTGTAAAAACAATTTTCAACAGAAGACGTGACATACCAGAACTAAAAGCAAAAAATTTCAACATAAGACAATTTGGAGAAAGAATAGCCCTAAATACACCTATACAAGGCTCTGCAGCAGACATAATAAAAATTGCCATGGTAAAAGTTTATAAAGCCTTAAAAGACAAGAAAATGAAAAGTAAATTAATTTTAACAATCCATGACGAACTTGTAGTAGATGCAAAAAAAGAAGAACTTGATCAAGTAAAAAAACTTATGGTGGAAATTATGGAAAGTGCGAAAGAACTAAAAGTTCCCTTAACAGTTGATCAGGAAGTGGGAGAATCTTTGTATGACACAAAATAATAAAGGACCTTTAATAATAGGGCTTACAGGGTCAATAGCAACGGGAAAATCAGCATTGACATCAATCTTAAAAGAATTGGGCTACTATATAATCGATTCAGATAAAATTGCAAGAAGGGTATCGGAAAAAAAAGAAGTACTTGATCAAATTGAAAAAGAATTTGGAAAAGAAGCCATAAAAGACGGACAGATAAACAGGGAATATTTAGGAAAGAAAGTTTTCGGAAACGAAGAAAATTTAAAAAAATAAATAGAATTATACACCCTAAAGTTTATGAAGAAATAATAAAAAGCATAATTCCAGGCATAAATTTTTTGGACATTCCTCTTTTATTTGAAACTTATGAAGAAGGAAAAAGCTACGGTTTAAAATTTAATGAAATATGGCTTGCCTATACACCGGAAGAAATACAAATAAAAAGACTTATGAATAGAGATAAAATAGATAAGGATTTTGCCATTAAAAAAATAAGATCTCAAATGTCCATAGAAAAGAAAAAAGAACTTAGCGACCTTATAATAGATAATTCAGGAAGCCTTGAAGATTTAAGAGAAAAAGTAAAAAAAATAGTAAAACAAAAGGAAAAAGAATATGAAAATTTTTACAAGAAAACCCAAATATAAATTGACAATAAGTGTTTTAATTTGTATTCTATTAGGCACCTTAATAGGCGGGCTTTTTGGACAAAAAAAATTAGGAGCCTTAATAGGAGCTTTAACAGGACTTCTTCTGGGAGTATTCGTAGAGGGAAAAAGATTCGAATGAAAATTCTTTTTTTAATTCTTATATTTTTTATTTATGAAATTTATCAGCTTTCATTTATAAAAGTAAAAAAAATAAAAATTAAACTTGGATTTAGGGCTGTGCAAATAAGTGATTATCACAACAGCCCTTTTATAAATTTAAAGCTTTTAAATAAAAAATTAAAAAAAATAAATCCTCAAATAATATTTTTGACAGGGGATATAATTTCAAGAGATACAAAAAATTTTCAAAGGGCAGAAAAATTTATAAAAGCATTGAAAATAAGAGAAGATATAAAAATATTATTCGTAAAGGGAAATCATGAATATGACAATAGAAAATATGGAGAATTTTTAAAAATCTTAAGAAAACATAAAATAATACTATTAGACAAAAATCCTTTAGAATATAAAAATGTAAAAATTTATGGAGAAGACTTTGAAAGTTTCCAAAATTTAAAATTGGAAAAGGGGAAAAATATTTTATTAACTCACGCACCAGAAAAGGCTATTGACGGAAGAAATTTTAATTTAATATTAGCAGGTCATACCCACGGAGGGCAGGTGAGATTTCCCATATTAGGGCAAGTAATAGGAAATAACTTTAAACTTTTTCCAAAATATTCCATGGGACTATATAAAATAAATAAAAGCCTCCTTTATGTAGATGGAGGACTTGGAGGAAAAATAAATTTCAGAATTTTAGATCCTGTAGGAATTACAGTAATAGAATAAAAAAAGACCGTTAGATTTTTCTAACGGTTTTTATATTGGCAGGGGTAGCAGGACTCGAACCCACGACACTTGGTTTTGGAGACCAATGTTCTACCAACTGAACTATACCCCTAAAGTTTGAATGCTTTTATATCTTACCAAATGAAAAAGTTTTTTTCAAGATTATTTTACAATTATGTAAGCCTTAATTTCTTCAAACTTTTTTTCTCCTATACCGGGTAGATTTTTTAAGTCTTCAATTTTTGTGAAGTAATTATTTTTTCTATAATTAATTATTTTTTTAGCCATCTTAGGCCCCACGCCTGGAATGTTTTGAAGCTCTTCCTCATCAGCCCTATTTATGTCTATAAACTTTTCTTCACCTTCATCACCTTCCTCTTTTATAAGAGAAGGGACGACAATTTTTTCTTCATCCTTAAGTTTTTGAGCAAGATTTAAAGAATTAAGGTCAGCATCTTCAAGAGGGCCTCCTGCTTTTTCAATCAAATCTTTTAGTCTTTCATCTCCCTGAATTTCATAAAGACCAGGATTTTTAACTCTTCCGCTTATGTGGACATAAATTGAGGAATCTTTATTTTCGTCAAAGGTTCCGGAATTTAAAACTTTTCCGGAATCCTGTGACATTTCTAAATTTTTATTTTCATATTTTTTATAAAAAAATCCAAGGGTCAATAAAATTATCAGACCCAAGATCATAAATTCAACTTTTGAAAATTTCATCCTATATTAAGTGCAATCTCCATCATATTTGTAAAAGACTTTTCTCTTTCTTCGCTTGTAGTTTCCTTTCCGGACACAAGGCTGTCTGAAACCGTTAAGATAGAAAGAGCCTTTGCTCCATTTTTATTTGCGTTGCAATAAAGGCCGTAAGATTCCATTTCAATAGCAAGGACATTCATGGCTTGCCACTTTTTCCAATTTTGAGAATCGGCATTATAAAAAATATCCGCAGATAAAACATTTCCCACATGAACAGGTAAATTTTTATTAATACATTGGTCATAGGCTTTTTTCAAAAGATCAAAAGAAGAGATGGCACTGTAAGTTCCCTTTAAATCATATTGATCTGCAAAATTTGAATTTGTGCAGGCACCCTGTGCAAGGACAATATCATATAAATTTAAATTTTCATTTATAGCTCCACAAGATCCCACTCTTATAATATTTTCAACTCCATAAAAATTAATAAGCTCATAAGAATAAATACCTATGGAAGGAATACCCATGCCTGATCCCATAACGGAAATTTTTTTGCCCTTATATAGACCTGTAAAGCCCAGCATATTTCTCACATCAGTAACAAGTTTAGCATTTTCCAAAAAGTTTTCTGCAATAAATTTTGCCCTGAGAGGATCTCCCGGCATTAAAACTGTTTTTGCAAAAGCATTGTCTTTTGCATTTATATGTGGTGTAGTCATAAAAACTCCTTTTAATATTATTTTCAAGAGTATTTTATATTAATGAAGCTTTATCTTCAAGATGCTATAATATTTTAGAGGTGATTAAATGAAATTTAAAGAAAAAATAAAAGCTTATGCAAAACTTGTTATGGTTAAGGGCTTGAATATTCAAAAAGGTGATATTTTAGAAATAAATATTCCTGTAGAAAGAGCAGACTTTGCAAAAGTTTTGTGTCAAACAGCCTATGAAATGGGAGCAAAAAAAGTTTTTGTGGATTATAGGGACACAGACCTTTCAAAGCTTGACTACACTTACCAAGATGAAGAAAGTCTTGCTGAAGTTCCTCAATATCTTATAGATAAATCTGAGCTTAAAATAAAAGAAAAATGGAAAAGACTTTCAGTAACGGGAGAAGACCCCTATGCCTTCGAAAATATAGATAAAAATAAAATAAAAATAAGAAACATAGCAGTTTCAAAAGCCATGAAAAATTATTATGACAAAATGATGGCAGACTATATTTCCTGGTGTGTAATAGGAGCTCCAGTTCTTAAATGGGGAAAAGTTGTATTTCCTGAATATGAAAATCATGTGGTAATAGAAAGACTTTGGGATTTAATATTTAAAACTGCAAGAGTTTTAGAAGGAGATCCAATTGAAAATTGGAATGAACACATAAAAACTTTAAAAAATCGTGCAAAATATATGACCCAAAGTAAATTTAAAGAACTTCACTATAAATCAAAACTTGGAACAGATTTAAGAGTAAAACTTCCTGAAAATTATATTTTTGAAGGAGCAGAAGAAATAAATAAAGATGGTCAAAAATTTGTTGCAAATATTCCAACAGAAGAAATTTTTTCCCTTCCTCATAGACAAGGAGTAGATGGAATAGTATATGCAACAAAACCCTTAAATCACAACGGAAGCCTGGTAAAAGATTTTTGGTTTAAATTTAAAGATGGTCAAGTTGTAGAATATGGAGCAAAAGAAGGAAAAGAAGTCTTAGAAAATATTTTAACAGCAGATGAAGGAGCAAAAAGGCTGGGAGAAGTTGCCCTTGTTCCATATCATTCACCGATTTCTCAAACGGGAGTACTTTTTTATAACACCCTTTATGATGAAAATGCTTCATGCCATTTTGCCCTTGGAGCAGCATATCCAAATTGTTTAAAGGGAAGTGAAAATATGTCTGAAGAAGAACTTTTACAAAATGGAGTAAACGACTCTTTAGTTCACGTTGACTTCATGGTAGGAGACGAATCAACGGAAATTATAGGTATAAAAGAAAACGGAGAAGAAGTAGAGATTTTTAAAAATGGCGATTTTGTAATTTAAAAATTTTATATATTTAAATTAAACCTTAACAATAAAAGTTAAGGTTTTTTAATTTGAAAAATATTTTATAAAAAATTTATTTTGTTTTCTCACACAATACACGCGGACCGGTAAAATGGTCCCTAGAGTCTTACATAAGTTTTGTAGGAACAAATTTATTGGTCCGGCGCCGTAAGGCGACTTAAATAAGATAAAAAATGAAAAAGAAAAATATAAAGAAAAAATAAGAAAAAACAAAAAACAAAATGCTTCACGTGAAGCGTAAAAAATATTATCTTAATTTTTTAAAAAATTTTTTGAGAGAAGCTTTGTGCCTAATACATAGATACGTATGTTATAATTAAAAAAGGGTGAATTATGTATCAAGCACTATATAGAAAATACAGATCTAAAAATTTTGATGAAATTGTAGGTCAAGATCATATAAAAAATGCCATTAAGCATCAAGTTAAAAATAAAGAAGTTTCTCATGCTTATTTATTTTCAGGCACAAGGGGAACGGGAAAGACTTCCATGGCAAAGATTTTATCAAGGGCTGTAAATTGTCTGCATCCTGTTGATGGCAATCCTTGTAATGAGTGTGAAGTTTGCAAGTCCATATTAAATGGAACAAACTTAGATGTTGTGGAAATGGATGCCGCAAGTAATAACGGTGTTGATGATATTCGTGAATTAAAGGAAAAGGTGGTTTATCCCCCATCCCAATCAAAATATAAGGTATATATTATTGATGAAGTTCATATGCTGAGCAAGGGAGCTTTTAATGCTCTTTTAAAAGTTTTGGAAGAACCTCCGGAATATTTAATTTTTATTCTTGCTACAACGGAGCCGGAAAGAGTTCCCCAAACTATTTTATCAAGGACTCAAAGATATAATTTTGTTAGAATTTCTATTCCTAAAATAATTGAGAATTTAAAAGATATTTTACAAAAGGAAAATAAACAAATAGATGAAAGAGTCTATACGATTATTGCAAATGCTGCTGATGGTTCCATGAGAGATGCGGTTTCTCTTTTAGATAGACTTGTAGCTTCAAGTCCAGATTACATTTCCTATGAGGATGCCATTTCTATTTTAGGCATGACAACTGAGGACAATCTTTTTGCTTTGGCAAGGGGTATTTTAAACAGGGACTCTGATAAAATTATTAAGCAAGTTGCAAAGTTATCTGATGAGGGAAGGGATTTAAATGTTCTTTTAGATGAAATTATCACTTTTTTCAGAAGGATATTAATTGCAAAAGAAGTTAAAGATCCCAAGGAAATTTTATGGGTTAGCGATTTGGAAAGTTATTTAAATTTAGCTTCAGAATTTTCTTTAGGTTTTATTATTGAAATTATAAATTCTTTAAATACAGCTAAGGAAAAAAGCAAATTTGCTACTAATAAGAGAATTATTTTAGAGCTTTCTTTAATTGAGCTTTGTAACGGTGGAGATTCTCTTTTAAGTCGCCTTGAAAATTTGGAAAATAAGATAAAATTTTTGTCTTCTAAAGATTTAAAAAAAGTTCAAAGTGCAAATTTTGAAGCTCAAACTGAAAATCAAAAAAAATCTTACGATAAATCTTATGAAGATTATCTTGATTCTATGGCAGAAGATAGTTTTCAAGGTCAAGAGGAAGATTTTGACGAGATTTCAGTTCCCGAGGGAATGTTTATTGAATCCGAGGAGAATTTGAAGGAAGAAAAAAATCAGGAAGAAGTTTTGACACAAGATGGAGATTTTGATTTAGATAAACTCATAAGTTTAGCATTAGAAAACAATCTACTTATAATGTCCATAAACTTAAAAGAAGCCTCTTCTTGCTATTTAGATAAGGATAGACTTACCATAGATTTTATGGAAGAAAAAAACTTACAGTATGATCTTATTAATAGGGAAGATAATATTAAAGCTATTGAAAAAATTTTAAAAAAAGAATTTAATAGGGATATAAATATAAAATTTCAACTTAAAAAAAATATTGAAAAGGAAAAAGCTATAGACAAACTTTATGATTTGTTTGGAAAAGAAAATATAGAAAGGAATTAAAAATGGCAAAATTTCAAGGATTTCCCGGTGGTGGGAACATGAACAACATGATGAAGCAAATGCAAAAGCTTCAAAAACAAATGGAAGAAATGCAAGATAACCTTAAAGAAGAAACTACAAGTTTTACATCAGGTGGCGGAGCTGTTGAAGCTACAGTTAACGGTCAAAAAGAACTTTTAAGTATTAAACTTGATAAGGATGTGGTTGATCCAGATGATGTAGAGATGCTTGAAGATTTAATTGTTGCAGCTGTAAATGGAGCTTTAAAGGAAAGTGATGAAAAGGCTGCAAAACAAATGGGAAAATTAACCGGAGGTTTAAACATTCCGGGTCTTGGCCTATGAGTCAAAAACCCATTGAAGAATTAATTAATGAGCTTTCAGGTCTTCCAGGTATTGGAGAAAAAACAGCTCAAAGACTTGCTTATTATATTTTGGATTTAGATGAAATAAATGTAAAAAAATTATCGGATTCAATAATTAATGCAAAATTAAATACAAAAAGATGTTCAATTTGTTGTAATTTTACTGATGGAGATCCTTGCAGCATATGCTCTGATTTAAATAGGGATTCTTCTACTATTTGTATTGTAGAATACCCAAAGGATGTTTTAGCAATGGAAAGGACCGGAGCTTATCATGGCCTTTATCATGTTCTTCACGGAACCATAAAACCTTTAAGGGGAGTATCCCCAGATGATTTGACTATAAGTGAACTTATAAAAAGATTATCTAATCCGGAAATTAAAGAAATTATTGTTGCAACTAATCCTACAACTGACGGAGATACTACTGCTATGTATTTAAAAAGACTTTTAAGTCCTCTTGGAATTAAAACTACAAGAATTGCATATGGCATTCCTGTGGGAGGAGATCTTCAATATTATGATGAAGTTACTATTTCAACTGCATTAAACAATAGACAAGAAATTTAAGTGCCGGCAAGAGCCGGTATTTTTTAAACTTATTTATAGCTTATTTATAGAAGTGGTCTTTAATGTTATAATTTTATAAGGGGTATTTATGAGAGATATTTACTTAATAATTATAATAATTATTTTAATTACTATTCAAATGAGTTTAATTGACATACAAAAAGAAATAAGGGAGATAAAAAGGGGTAATCATGGAAAATAAAAAACGTCTTATTCTTTTTTCAAAGGAAGACATAGATAAAAGAGTAGTTGAACTTGGGAAGATTTTAACTGAAGACTATAAAGATAAGGATCTTTTAGTTATTTCTCTTCTTAGAGGTTCATTTATTTTTGCTGCTGATCTTGTGAGAAATATTGATTTAAAACTTGAAATTGATTTTTTAACAACTACAAGTTATGAAAATGAAGAAAAAAGTTCCGGTATTGTAAATTTCCTAGGTGGACTTAGAAGTAGTGTAAAAGACAGAGATGTTTTAATTGTTGATGATATTGTAGATTCAGGAAATACTTTAAAGGCTGTAAAAGAAAAAGTTCAAAAGATGGGTCCCAAAAGTCTTAAATCTTGCGTTTGTTTAAACAAACCTTCAAGAAGAGAGGTAGATGTTGAACCAGATTATGTAGCTTTTACCATTGAAGATGTATTTATAGTAGGCTATGGTCTTAATTACGGGGACTATATGAGAAACGTTCCTTATATTTTTACTTATGAGAACAAATAGAAAATATCTTAATGTTTTCAGCGTTAATATCTTTTGTCTTATCTTCGGCATACTTTTTTTGACCATAGGAAATTCTATACAAGACAAAAATTTTTTCCTGGGAACTTTTATTACTGAGGTTTTTATCCTCCTTATCCCTTCTTTAATAGTTGTTAATTTAAGTGGAAGGGCTAAAAGTATTTTAAATATAAACAAAATAAGCTTTACAGATTTATTTTTAGTTATCTTAGTAACTATTTTGTCCTACCCCATAATACTTTTATTTAACGGCATATTTTTGACTTTAATTTCAAAGTTTGTGGAATTTAATAATTTTTCCATGGATCTTTTTACCAAGTCGGAAATTAAAAAATATTTTATTTTTGTATGTTTTTTACCTTCTATTTGTGAAGAAATTTTTTTCAGAGGGGCAGTTTTAAGCTCTTATGACATTTACGGAAGAAAATTTGCTATTTTTATGAGTTCTTTTGTCTTTGCCATCAGCCATTTTGACATACAAAATTTTATTGCGCCCCTGCTTTTAGGTATATTATTTTCAAACATGATGGAGCTTACAGGCTCAATTTTTGCTCCTATAACTGCTCATTTTACAAATAATATAATTGCAATTATCTTTGCAAAATACTTGAATGACTACTTTTTTAAATTTTTATCTGCTACTAATTTTTCAAGAGAAATAGGCAGTGTGGAAGTTTTTACAATAGTTGTTTTGACTTTTGCAAGTATTATAAGTTTTTTTGCCATAAGATATATTTTTAAATACATGAATAAAAAGAGAAAAGTAAGTGAAATAGGTAAAAAATACAGGAGTCTTAGAAACATTGAACTTTTCAGTTTTATTCCTATATTTGCTGAAATAATATTGTATTTAGTTTATAATTTTCAAATTTTTAGGAGGTAGTTATGTCTATAGAAAAAGCAGTTGAATTAATAAAAAATTCAAAAAAGATTTTTGCTTTGACAGGAGCAGGAATATCCACTGAATCTGGAATACCTGATTTCAGATCTGAAACAGGATATTACTCAAAAATGGATCCTATGGCAGCTCTATCTAAGGATGTTTTGTTAAAAAATCCTAAAAGATTTTATTCTGAGGGCTATGTTATTTTATCCGATTTAAATGACAAATCTCCCAATCAAGGCCATATTGCTCTTAAAGAATTGGAAGACCTTGGATATTTACAGGGAATTATTACACAAAACATAGATAATCTCCATACAAAAGCAGGAAGCTCAAATATTTATGAAGTTCATGGTGAAACAAGAGATGTAAGATGCATGTCTTGTGGAAAAGTTTATCCCTTTTCTTATATGAAAGACCAAGTGGAAAAAAATATAATTCCACCTAAATGTAATTGTGGAGGAGTAATAAGGCCAAATGTTGTAATGTTTGGGGACATGATGCCTGATGATTTTACAAGGGCGGCACAAGATTTGGAAGATGCAGACCTTTTAATAGTTATAGGATCGTCCTTACAAGTTTCTCCTGTAAATTATTTGCCCAGATACGTTAAAAATTTAATTATAATTAACAATGATCCTACGCCTTTTGATTCCTATGCACAAGTAGTAATTCATGAACCTGCGGGAAAAACTTTAAAGAAAATTATAGAGGCTCTTAAATGATTTATGGTTCTTTTGCTGAAGTTTATGATGAACTTATGTGGGACTTAGATTATAAAAAACTTGCAAATTTTATTAAAGAAGAAATAGAGGGAAAGACAATTCTTGAAATGGCTTGCGGAACCGGAACAATTATAGAGCTTCTTGAAGATAAGTATGAGATGGAAGGTTTTGATCTATCGGAAGATATGCTTGCTATTGCAAGAAATAAAGTGAAAGCTCCCCTATATAAGTTAGATATAAAGAATTTTAATATGATGAAGACCTATGATGGAATTTTATGTCTATCGGACAGTTTGAATTATATTTTACAAACAGAAGACTTAGAAAATATTTTTAAAAATGTTTATAAACACCTAAACAATGAAGGCAAATTTATTTTTGATTTAAATACCCATGAAAAGTTTTTATCTATGGAAAAAATTTATGTGGATGAATCGGAGAATGCTTTTTATGTTTGGGAAGATTACTATGATGAAGATAAAAGACTCAATACTTATTATGTAAATTTTTTTATAAGGGATAAGGATAAGTATAAGAGAGTTACTGAAGAACATATTGAAAAAGCCCACGATTTAAAAAAAATAGAAGCTTATTTAAAAAGAGCGGGCTTTGATATAAAAAAATATAATGACTACAATAGAGAGGGTGACGTTAAAGGGTCTCATAGGATGACCTTTGTTTGTAAAAAATGGGAAAAATAATAAGTACAATTTCAAAAGATGGGCTTGTAAAAGCAAAATTTGCAGATACAGGAGATTTAGTAGAAGAAGCAAGAAAAATTCATAATTTATCTAAAACTGCTTCTGCAGCTCTTGGTAGGACTTTAACTGCTGCAGCAATTATGGTGAGTGGTTTAAAGAACAAAGAAGATTCCCTTACTGTAATTATTGCAGGAGATGGTCCGGGAGGAAGAATAGTTGCAACTTGTCAAAATGACGGTTATGTAAAAGGTTATGTGGAAAATCCTGACTTTGACTTACCTATAAGACAAAGTGATAATAAAATTGATGTTGCTGGTTTTGTGGGAAAGGGCCTTTTAAAAGTTACAATGGACCTTGGGATGAAAGAACCTTATGTGGGACAAGTTCCCTTAGTTAGTGGAGAGATTGCAGAGGATTTTGCAAATTATCTTTTAACCTCTCAGCAAATTCCTTCCGCTGTTGGACTTGGCGTTTTAGTAGATAAAGACTTGTCTGTTAAAAATGCAGGAGGATTTATTCTCGAGCTTATGCCAGATTGTCCAGAAGAAATTATAGAAAAAATTGAAAGTTCAATTATATCTCTTGGCAATATTACTTATTTATTGGAAAATTTTACTCATAAAGAAATTTTAGATAAAATTTACGGGGAAATTGAATATTCCATTTTAGAAGAAAAAGAAGTAAGTTACAGATGCAACTGCTCCAGAGAAAAAGTTGAAGATTCTTTAGAGTCTTTGGGAGAAAAAGAATTAAGGGAAATTATTGAAGAAGATGGTCATGCTCATGTTGAATGTTATTTTTGCAACAAGGAGTATGATTTTACAGAAGAAGAATTAAAAAATATACTAAAGAGGATTACAAAATGAATACTAAAAATACACGTTTTATAACAACTTGTGCAATTTCCATTGCACTTACTTATTTATTTACTTGGGTAGTTAGAGTTCCAGGACCTGTTACAGGAGGTCTTGTACATCTTGGGAATGTTCCATTTTTTATAACAAGCATCTTACTTGGACCTACACCTGGTGCCATAGCAGGAGCTGTTGGTATGGGACTTTTTGACATTACATCAGGATGGGGAGCTTGGGCGCCTATAACAATAATAACAGGAATTATAATGGGTCTAGGAATGGGAAAGATTACTCATAAAAAACTTTCTTTTAAGAAACTAATGGCTGCCTTTATATTTGCTCTTATAATTAAAGTTTGTGGATATTATATAGGAGAATGCATTATGTATAAGAGTATGGCTGCACCCCTTGCAAATATACCTGGAAATATTGTTCAAATTTTATTTGCATCAATTATTGTAACCTTAATAATAAATCCTATAAAAAAAGCTCTTACTTCTATGCACTTTGACTTAAACATTAAAAAATAAATAAAAAATAAACCTGCTAAAATTTGCAGGTTTATTTTTTTTAAAAATTCTATTGAATTTAAAATTTCTTTTAACTTTGGAATAATTTCCTCAAGAGTTCGATCAATCATAGGATTTTTAATTTTTCCAATTTCCATAAGTTTAAAGAAAGATTGAGATCCTCCCGCTTTACATAAAGTTAAATATTCAGAAAAAGCTTTTTTGTGATCCTCTAAATTCTTAATTAAATATTGAAAAGCACAAACTTGGGCAAGAGTATAATCAATATAATAAAAAGGAACTGCGAAAATATGACCTTGTCTAAACCAGAAAGTTCCCTTGTTTAAAAACTCATCATCATAATCAAGATCAGGTCTATATTTCATTTCTATTTCATGATATTTTTTCTTTCTTTCTTCAGGACTTACATCAGGGTTTTCATAGACAAAATGTTGAAACTCATCAACAGTAGCACCATAGGGCAAGAACTCTATGGCACCCTTTAAATGTCTGTATTTAAATCTATTTACTCCCTTACCGAAAAATAATTCCATCCAGGGCCAAGTGAAAAATTCCATGCTCATAGAATGAATTTCACAAGCTTCATAAGTTGGAAATCTATATTGAGAAATTTCATAATCCCTTGACATATACATTTGAAAAGCATGTCCAGCTTCATGAGTTATAACTTCAATATCACCTTGAGTGCCATTAAAATTTGAAAAAATGAAAGGCACTTTATACTTATCAAGGCCAGTACAATATCCGCCAGCTTCTTTTCCAGGCTTTGCCACAAGATCCATAAGTTCCATAGAGGTCATAAGATTAAAAAATTCGCCGGTTTCTTTAGAAAGCTCATTGTACATTTTTTTAGCATTTTCAACAATAAACCCTTCATCACCAATGGGATTTGCATTTCCTTCGTTAAAATCAATAGTCCAATCATAATATTTAAAATCTTTTATTCCGATTCTTTCTTTTTGAATTTTTCTAAGTTCAACTCCAAAGGGGGTAAAAGTTTTTAAAATATAGTCACGATATTTTTTTACATCTTTTGAATTGTAATCAGTTCTGTATAAAAATTTATATTGTAAATCAACATAATTTTTAAAGCCTAAAGCCTTAGCCATATTGTTACGAACTTTTACTAAATCATCATAAATTTTATCAAATTCTTCTTCATGGTCTTTAAAAAATTCATTTTGTTTTTTATAGGCATCTATTCTTATATCCCTGTCTTTACTTTCAAGATAGGGTTTCATTTGCGCAAGATTTAATACCTTACCATCAAATTCAATTTGTGCGGAAGCTATAAGCTTATCATATTTTGTAATAAGTTTATTTTCCTCTTGCATAAAGGGAATAGCTTCTTCCTTCATAACCAAAGAACAATCCAATAAATTTAAAAATTGTTCACCAGTAAGTTTTTTAAGTTCATTAAGATTTTTTGAACTTAAAATAATTTTTGCGACTTCCACATCTATATTTGCAACTAAGGGATATAAATCATCTATAAATTCCTTTTCTGCATCATAAAACTTATCCCTTGTATCAATGGAATGTCTTATGGAAACAAGAGTGCAATTAGTAGAAAAATCATCTTTATATTTTTCAAAATTTAAAATTCTTTTATACTGTTCTTTTACATCTAAATTATTAAAATCATCAAAATTTTCATGAAAGACTTTTTTATATTCATCAATGTTCGGTCTTTCATAGGGCATTTCTTTAAATTTCATATTTACCTCCAATTATTCTTTTTTTATGTTAACACAAAAATAAGTCTTTTTAAATTAAGGAAAATATACGAAATTAAAAATTTTTTTATTTTTTACTAATTTAGTACAATAATTTAAAAAATTTTATTTAAAAAGTTTAATTTAGTAATTTATAGGGGTATAATGTAAATGGAAGAAGTTTTAGAAAAAAAAGGAGGAAGATAAAATGGAAAAAGATTATAATTTTTTTGATCAATTATATGCTTCTCAAAAAGAAATGATTGATAGCTGGTCTAAAACTTTACAGGATTTTGGGGGAAGTTATGGAGTTCCTTTTAATGTAAAAAATCCTATGGAAACCTATGAAAAGTTTATCGGCTCTATGAAAGACAGTCCGTTTTTTTCTTATAGGGGAGATCCGTCAGAAGTTTTAAATAAAATAAAACAAGGATCTGAAGTTTACTATAAGATATATGACCTTTACAAAGAAATTTATGACAAAAATTTTAAGCCCACCCAAGAAAGAATGAAAAAAATTTTGAATGATTATGAAAAAAATGTAAGAAACTATATGGGAACTTACGTTTCTGCTTATCTTCCTAAAGAAGTTCAAGAAATGTTTGACAATGCCTATGAAATAAAAGATGCTTATGAAAAAACTATGACAAGTTTTTACGGACCTTGGGCTGACACTATTAAAAAAATGACAGATTCTTATGTTGAAGGTACTTTTAAGGATCCTGAAGGATTTTTAAAATATTTTGATGAATGGAAAGAAAACTATAACAAAACTTTCGGAAAACTTTTGAATATGCCCATGGTAGGTATTTCAAGAAAAACTCAAGAAGAAAGGCTTCAAACTTTAGATAAATATATAAGATTTATAACTTATACAGCTGAACTTACAGTAAAACTTCAAACAATTGTAAACGAAACAACTCAAAATGTAATTAAGGATTCTTTTAAGCTTCTTGAAGAAGGACAAGCTCCAAAGACTTTTGATGAATTTTATGATTTTTGGAAAACTTCTCTTTCAAATAATTTTGACAAAGTATTTTATTCAACGGAATTTTCAAAATTTTTAGGAAACTTTGTAGATTCAGTTTTAACTCTTAAAATTCAAATGGATAAAGTAATTGAAGATTCTTTAAAATATATGCCAGTACCTACAAATAAGGATATGGACTCACTTTATAAAACGGTGCATGAACTTAAAACCGAAATTAGAAAAATGAGAAGAGAATTTAGAGAGCATAAAGACGAAAGTGAACTTGACAAAGAGCCAAAAGCTGATAAATAAGGAGGCTATTAATGGACAATATGTTTAAAATGGATTATGCTCAAAACTTATCCCAAATGATGGAGACTCAAAAAAAGATGGCAAAGGGTTTGGAAACTTTAATGAATGTAGACTATTCAGGAGCTAATCAAACTCCAAAAGAACTTGTATTTCAAATGGATAAGATGAAACTTTATCATTATGAGCCAAGAGTTAAAGACATAACAAAAACACCTTTAATTGTAGTGTATGCCCTTGTCAACAAGGAATATATGATGGATTTGCAACCTGATAAATCTATGATGAGAAAACTTCTTGACGGTGGAATAGATGTTTATATTATAGACTGGGGTTATCCAACAGCTGATGACAGATATCTTACTTTAGGAGATTATATTAACGGATATATTGATGAAGCTGTAGAATTTGTAAGAAGAAAACATAAAATTCAAAAAGTCAATATAATGGGAATTTGCCAAGGCGGAACTTTTAGCTTTATATACACTTCACTTCATCAAGAAAAGGTAAAGAACCTTGTATCTTTAGTAACTCCAATAGATTTTTCAACTGACGACGGACTTTTGTTTAAATGGGGTCCATATTTAAATGCAGATAAAATTGTTGAAGCCTTTGGAAATGTTCCAGGAGATTTTATGAATGCAGGATTTGTATTATTAAAGCCTTTTGATTTAATGGTTGATAAATATGTAAGCCTTATTGATATTTTAGATGATGAAGAAAAGATGGCAAACTTCCTTAGAATGGAACAATGGATATTTGATTCACCTGACCAAGTTGGACAAGCCTATAAAGAATTCCAAAATGAAATGTATCATAACAATTCTTTAGCTAAGGGTGAACTTGTTCTTGAAGGCAAAAAAGTTGACCTTAAAAATGTAACTTGCCCAGTTCTTGTTATGTTAGGTAAAAAAGATAATCAAGTACCGCCTGATGCTACAAGACCTATACCTAAACTTATAGGTTCTAAAGATTGTGAACTTGTGGAAATAGATACAGGGCATATAGGACTTTTCGTTTCAGGAAGAAGTCAAAGAGAAGTAAGTCCGAAAATAATTAAATTCTTAAAAGAAAGAGATTAAATAGGCAAAAAATAAAAGAAATTAAATTAGCAGGCTTTGCCTGCTTTTTTTATAAAAAAAGTCTTGACTAATTAAAAGGGCTTATGTATAATATCCATGTTAAAGCCAAAGACAGTAGGGACTTATGTTTAAATATCCTACCGAGGTAAGAATTAAAGAAACGAAAATTCTATCTCACTGGCTTTAGTGGGATTTTTTATTTTATGGGGGTGAAACAATGAAAGAAGAGAAACTTCAAGGTAAACAAGCCCTAGTTGACGAAATTAAAGAAAAGATTCAAGGTGCACAAAGTATTGTACTTATGAATTATCATGGACTTAATGTAGAAGAAGTAACTGAACTTAGAGCTCAATTTAGAGAATCTAATGTAGATTACAAGGTTTACAAAAACACTATGATGAGAAGAGCTTTTAATGATCTTGGAATCACAGGATTTGATGAATTTTTAAAAGGACCATCATCAATTGCTTTTTCAATGGAAGATCCGGTTCCGGGAGCAAAAATTGCATCAAAATTTGCAGAAAGCCATGAAGCACTGGAAATTAAGTCAGGTTATGTAGACGGTAAGATTATCGATGTTAAAGAAGTTGAATCCCTTGCAAAACTTCCAGCTAAGGAAGTATTAATTGCACAAGTACTTGGTGGATTAAATGCTCCACTACAAGGATTTGCTAACGTATTAAACGCAAACTTAAAGGGACTTGCAGTAGTCCTTGGTGCTATCAGAGATAAGAAAGAATCTGAAGCAGCATAATTATTAATTAAATTGGAGGAAATAAAATGTCAGAAAAAGTAGAAAAATTAATTGAAGAAGTTAAAGGACTTACAGTTCTTGAATTATCAGAACTAGTAAAAGCATTAGAAGAAGAATTTGGTGTATCAGCAGCAGCACCTGTAGCAGTTGCAGCAGCAGCACCAGCAGGCGGAGCAGCAGCACCAGCAGCAGAAGAAAAATCAAGCTTTGATGTAGTTATTACAGAAGCAGGACAAGAAAAAGTTAAAGTTATTAAAGTAGTTAAAGATATTACAGGACTTGGACTTAAAGAAGCAAAAGCTCTTGTAGACGGAGCACCTAAGGCTGTAAAAGAAGGCGTTTCTTCTGATGAAGCTGATCAAATTAAAGCTAAACTTGAAGAAGTTGGAGCAACTGTAGAAGTTAAGTAATATAACTTATAAAAAATACCGTGATTTTGCGGTATTTTTTTATTTAAAAACATAAAAATTAAATTGTAAATTTTTATTAAAAAAATATAAAAACTCTTTAAAAATATTTTCTTGTATATTATTTTTTTTACCTCTATAATTAATGTGTCAGGGGAGCTTTTGCTGAGATTAGGATTTCCTTAAACCCTTTGGACCTGAACAGGTAATGCTGTTTGGGAAAAGTCTGCCTCTATTTGTAGAGGTTTTTTTTATGTAATTTTATAAGGAGGTAATTTTATGAAAATTTCTATTGCGATACAAGTTTTGCCTACAACTAAAGAAGCAAGCTCAAAATCTGTTGTTGAAGTTGTAGATAAAGTCATTGAATACATTGAAAGTCAAAAAGTAAATCATATAGTAACACCTTTTGAAACGGTAATAGAATTAGATGATTTTAATAAAGCTTTTGAAATTTTAAAAAATTGCGTAAAACTTGCAGGAGATTTATCGGAGCAAGTGGCATGTTATAGCAAAATATTTTATTCTGAACAAGGAATCCTGACAATTGATGAAAAAATCGGCAAATATCAAGGATAATTTATCTGCTGCTTCTCTGATAATAGTAATTTTAATAATTTGGCAAATTGTAACCCAAACAGGTCTTGTAGGTCCATTTTTACTTCCTAAACCCTTGGATGTGGTTAAGGCATTTATTTATGATATGCCTACAATTTCATCTCATCTTTTGACAACTCTATCAGAAGCTTTTTTAGGACTTTTTTTGGGAGTTTTGTTAGGATTTATAGCTGCTTTAATGATGGATTTTTCAGATGGAATCTATCATGCTCTTTATCCTATATTGGTTCTTACTCAAACTGTTCCTACGGTTGCCATTGCACCTCTTTTGGTTCTTTGGATGGGATACGGTATTTTGCCTAAAATTGTTTTAATTGTAATAGTAACATTTTTTCCAGTTGCTATAAGCTTGCTTGAAGGATTTAAGCAAGTTGACGTGGATAAAATAAAACTTTTAAAGGCTATGGGAGCGGATAAATTTAAAATTTACAGGTATATTAAGCTTCCTGAAAGCATGGGAAACTTTTTCAGTGCTTTTAAAATTGCAGTTTCTTATTCTGTAGTTGGAGCTGTAATCGCTGAATGGCTTGGAGGCTTTAAGGGCCTTGGCGTTTATATGATAAGAGTTCAAAAAAACTATTCTTTTGACAAAATGTTTGCGGTTATTTTTTTGATATCAGGCATCTCTTTAATACTTATGAAACTTGTAAGTATACTTCAAAAGAAAATGATGCCCTGGATTAAGGAGGAAAAATGAAAAATTTAAAAAAAGCATTAATAATTGCTTTAGCAGGAATTACTTTAATGGGGTGTTCAAACACAAAACCCCAAGAAAATAAAAAAGAAGGAGAAAAAAATCAAGAACAAAAAGTTGAAAAGGTAAGCTTTCTTCTTGATTGGCAACCTAATGTAAATCATGCAGGACTTTATGCAGCAATAGATAAGGGATTTTTTGCAGAAGAAGGAATTGAAGTTGAAGTTAACCAACCTCCTGCAAATGGAGCAGAAGCTTTAATAGCTTCAGGAAAAGCTGACTTCGGTATATCTTTTCAAGATACAATAGCACCGGCATTTGCCAGCGATAAACCTCTTCCTGTTACAGCAGTTGCTGCAATAATTAATCATAATACTTCAGGAATTGTTTCTGTAAAAGATAAAAACATAAAATCACCTAAAGATATGGAAAATCACAATCATTCAACTTGGGGACTTCCTGTGGAACAAGCAATTTTAAAACAAGTTGTGGAAGATGACGGAGGAGATTTTTCAAAAGTAAACTTAGTTCCAGGAGATGTAACAAATACTCTTGCAGCAATTCAAGGAAAAGACATTGATACCGTTTGGATTTTTTATCCCGTTGACGGTGTAGCAGCTGAAGTTAACAATATCCCTATAAATTATTTTGCCTTTAAAGATATAAATCCAGTATTTGACTACTATACACCTATTCTAATTGCCAATAACGACTTTTTAAAGAATAAAGAAGATGTGGCTAAAAGATTTATGCGTGCCTTAATAAAAGGATATGAATTTGCAATTAAAAATCCTGATGAAGCAGCAGAAATTCTTGTAAAACAAAATCCGGAACTTGATAAAGAACTTACAAAAAAAGGTATGGAATATATAGCTGATAAGTATCAAGCAGACGCTGAATATTTTGGACAAATTAACGGACAAAGATGGAATAATTTTTATGCTTGGCTTTGGGAAAATAAATTAATTGATAAAGAAATTCCTAAAGATTTCGGTTATACAAATGATTTTGTAAATCCTGAAAAATTAAAATGAGTGAAGAAAATATAATTTTAAAGGTTGAAAATGTAGATAAGTCTTTTGATGAGAAAAAAGTTCTTGAAGATATAGATATATATTTAAACAAGGGAGAGCTTATCTCCCTTGTAGGAGTTTCCGGAAGCGGAAAAACAACTTTATTTAATATTATTGCAGGTCTTTTAAAACCAGATAAGGGAAAAGTTTTTTTAAAGGGACAAGATATAACGGGTATTTCAGGAAAAGTTTCTTATATGCTACAAAAAGACCTTCTTTTGCCTTACATGTCAATAATTGACAATGTAGGACTTCCTCTTGTACTTAGGGGAAAAAATAAAAAAGAAGCAAGAGAAGAAGTAAAAAAATTTTTTAAGGAATTCGGACTTGAAGGCACAGAAAATTTTTATCCCTCAGAGCTTTCTGGGGGCATGGCACAGCGTGCAGCACTTTTAAGGACCTATGTCTTCAGCAATGAGGTTGCCCTTCTTGATGAGCCTTTCAGTGCCTTAGATGCCATAACAAAATCATCGATTCATAAATGGTATAAAAATATTATAAAAGATATAGGACTTTCTACAATTTTTATAACTCACGATATAGAAGAAGCCATAAAACTTTCAAACAGAATTTATATCTTGGGAAAAAATCCCGGGAAAATTATTGAGGAGCTTAAAATTGAAGAGGGCTTCGGACAGAATTATTTTGAAAATAAAAAATTTATAGAATATAAAAAATATATTATAAATAAACTGGATAAAATAGAAGCAAATGAAGATTAAAAAATA
>NZ_AWXB01000040.1 GCF_000478985.1 Peptoniphilus sp. BV3C26 | reverse complement strand
TTGAAGGGAGATCTGTCCTTATATTTTATTTAAGGAAGTGATGAAAACCATAAAGTTGAAGAGAATCTCTCTTAAAGCCGTTAGGCTATTGTTCCTTGAAAACTGAATAGACCAAGGTAGGACTTTATCTACTTGTGGAGGATTATGACTTACGCCATGACCTTTCTGCTGAGAATAATTTCGGTTTAATGAATACTGAGTGAGTCAAGGAAACAAGAAAGCGAGCGATAAATAAGAATACATAAAAACAGATTTGGCAACCTGTTCAATGAAGCAAGTAGTGATAATGATACTTCAATAGTTTAAGCCGGCTCGTCTGGAATAAGAGGCGGAGGTGAGATTCCTATGTTGCTGCCAAGCCCCTACCAAAGTCGTTAAACTTAAAATATAGAAGAAAACATATTTTGATTATAGAAAGTTTGTAAAGGAAGGAGGGGTGTCTGTGGATAGTGACTGGAATGGATTGGCTGATTTAATAGCAAATCTGATTACAAAATATGCTGGTGTTTTAGATTTAGATAATCTGCCCGATCCAACGCCAGCAAAAAATCAAGAGATTAAAAATAGTTTTGACATGGCAAAAACACTAATTGAGGCGGACTAATAAAGGTGTTATAATATACTTGAAATGATAGTCCAAACTTAAATTCAAA
Source organism: Peptoniphilus sp. BV3C26 (assembly GCF_000478985.1). Lineage (GTDB taxonomy): Bacteria > Bacillota > Clostridia > Tissierellales > Peptoniphilaceae > Peptoniphilus_B > Peptoniphilus_B koenoeneniae. The sequence goes on along the minus strand of NZ_AWXB01000040.1, from coordinate 34,994 downwards.
AATTTATATATGATATAGAAAAATTATATTGAGGTTAATGCTATGTCAAAAGAAAAAATAAAAGTATACCTCTATACACGAGTATCTACGTCAATACAGATAGAGGGGTATTCGTTAGAGGCACAAAAATCAAGAATGAAAGCTTTTGCTATTTACAACGATTATGAAATTGTTGGAGAGTATGAAGATGCCGGAAAGTCTGGCAAGTCTATTGAAGGTAGAATTCAGTTCAATCGAATGATGGAAGATATAAAATCTGGAAAAGATGGAGTGTCTTTTGTTCTTGTGTTTAAGTTATCAAGATTTGCAAGAAATGCCGCTGATGTTCTTTCTACACTTCAGATAATGCAGGATTATGGAGTTAATCTTATTTGCGTTGAAGATGGCATTGATTCATCTAAAGATGCCGGGAAACTAATGATTTCTGTTTTATCAGCTGTGGCTGAAATAGAAAGAGAAAACATACGTATTCAAACAATGGAAGGTCGCATTCAAAAAGCAAGGGAAGGAAAGTGGAATGGCGGCTTTGCTCCGTATGGATATAAACTTGAAGATGGCAAGCTATTTATAAATGAGGAAGAGGCAATTGCCATAAGAACGATTTTCGACCAGTATGTAAATACTACGATAGGAGCCAATGGGATATCTAAATACTTAGAGAATCATGGAATTAGAAAAATCCCAAGACAGAATGGTAAGAATCCTTTGTTTGATGCAGGTCTTATAAGAAAGATATTAAAGAATCCTGTATATAATGGGAAAATAGCATTTGGAAGAAGAACTTTAGAAAAAGTTCATGGTACAAGAAATGAATATAAGCAGGTTGAACAAGATGAGTATCTAATATCTGAAGGGATACATGAAGCTATAGTTTCCGATGAAGTTTGGCAAGCTGCTCAGGTTAAGCTAAAATCTCAAGCAAAGAAATATGAGCATGTGAATAAAGGAAAAGATACACGCACACACTTGCTTTCTGGAATTGTAAAATGCCCGATATGTGGAGTGGGAATGTTTGGAAACAAGTGTATCAAGAAAAAGAAAGATGGCACAAAGTATAAAGATTTTTATTACTATGGTTGTAAACATAGGCAGATGATAAGAGGTCATAAGTGTACTTTCCGTAAGCAAATTAGAGAAGAATTGTTAGATGATGCTGTTGCAGAGGTAATTGTCAAGATTGTAAGTAATCCGAAATTTGCTTCTATGATGCAAGAGAAAATCAACATGAAGGTGGATACCTCTGAAATAGAAACAGAAATAGATAATTACCAAAAGGAATTGAGGAAGTGTCATTCTACAAAGTTTAAGCTAATTGAGGAAATAGATAATTTAGATGTTGAAGATAAGCACTATAAGAGAAGGAAACAGGATTTAGACGACAGACTTTATCGCATGTATGACAAAATAGATGAATTAGAATCATCACTAATTGATGCGAAAGCAAAGAAACAGACTATTGAAGCTGAAAAGCTTACAGGAGATAACATATATAAGGTTCTGATCTATTTTGATAAGCTCTATAAAGTCATGAATGATGTAGAGCGTAGACAGTTAATTACAGCTTTGATTTCTGAAATTCAAGTTTATGAAGAAAAACAGCCTAACGGACAATGGCTAAAATCAATTACTTTCAAGCTTCCGATTATAGAAGAAAATCTCAACATAGGTTTGGACAATGATGAGCACGTTGAGACCATAGCGTTAATACAAAAGATGTAAACTTAGAAATCTTGCATTTTAAGCAGTTTTACAAGCATTATGTCTTTAATGAAGATGGCGATGGAGGACGAAAAAAAGTCCTGAAAAATTATATTGATGTTTATGTTTGTATTGATATGGTGTGTGGAGATACAAAGAACGATTTAGGAAGCGAGGAATAAGCAAAGTTGAAAAGCTCTACTATACAGCCCTTATAGGATATATCTGGTATGAAGCTCCATTTAATTTGATGTATAGCACCAGTATGGGAAGTATACAAGCTGCTATAAAAAAATTGCTTAATTGTGGATATATTAAGTATGAAGAAGCTATTGAAAATGGGCGATATAAAAAAATTATTCAATAACGGATAGTGGAAAACAAAATTTCATTGAGTGGGTATCCGCTCCAATGGAAATACAGAACATCAAAAATCCTGAATTGGCTAAATTATACTTTATGTGCTTTTCAACAAAAGAGAAACGTGAGTTGGGATTACAAGAGTATATTTTAAAGTTAAAAAAACACTATGATATGTTGAATGCACTTTGTAAGGAAGCAGAAAAATTCAAAGTTTTGATGAAAACAAGGATATTCTTCATTATCAGTTTACTGCAACTCGATATGGAAAAGATCTTATGAAATTCAATATCGAGTGGTGACAAAAACTTCTTGATGAAATGATAGGAAGCAAGATATGAAATCAATAAAGTTAGTTAATTCACCAATCACATATTTTATCAGTGGAAGAGATTATACTGAATGGATACTTTTTATTCACGCTGCTTTTGTCAATCATAATATGTTCAAATCACAGTTTGAATACTTTCACAATAAATACAATATTTTGGCTGTTGACATTATTGGTCATGGGCAGTCAACGGATACCCAAAAAGGGGATGGCATAGATAAAATGTCAGAATGGATATTCGAAATCTTAAAGGTGGAAAATATTGAAAAAGTACATATTGTCGGTGTTTCATTAGGAGCAGTATTGGCACAAGATTTTGCGAATCATTATCCAAACTTAGTAAGTTCAATGGCTTGCTTTGGAGGATATGATATCAATAATGTTGATATTAAAATGCAAAAGCAAAATGGTGCGAAACAGAAGGTGATGATGTTGAAAGCTCTCTTTTCGATTAAGTGGTTTGCAAAAGAGAACAAGAAAATTTCTGCATATACTTTACAGGCACAAGATGAGTTTTTTGATATGAACATACTTTTTCCTAAAAAATCATTTATATTTATGGCAAGGCTCAATTGTATGATAAATAAGTATAAAACTGGAAAACGAAATTACCCTTTGTTGATTGGATGTGGAAGCTTTGATATTCCAATGGAATTAGAGGCAGTAAAACAATGGAAAATAAGTGAGCCAAATTGTAGGGTAGCCATTTTTGAAAATGCAGGACACTGTGTCAATATGGATGTGCCACAAGAGTTTAATGAAACTGTAGAGGATTTTTGGACAAGTGCAGAATAAATAGACTGAAAGGATATTGTTTTTTATGAGAAAATTTGAATGCTGTGAGAAAACAAATCCCAGTTTTTCTAACTGAAAATATAAATTAAATAATACAATAGAATATTATTTTGAAAACAGTTAATGATCTAACGGAACTCTATTTTCTACTTTCAGATGACGATGTCATGGAATTTATAGAACCGCCTTTTTCATGGGAAAAAATAGCGAATTTTCTAAATAGTGTCGCACTGATTGATCCTCCTTTGATTTATGCGGTGGAAGATTTTAGTCAGAAGTTTATCGGATATGTAATATTTTATGAGTATGACAAAGACTCCTTCGAACTTGGTTGGATACTAAATAAGAGATACTGGGGGAAAGGATATGCCAATGAATTAACAAAAGCCTTTATAAATCGTAGTTCAAATATAGGGAAAAACTTGATTATTGAGTGTGCCTCGAACCAGGAAAATTCCAAACGAATTGCGATGAAAAATGATTTTGAATTTATTGGAGAAAGTGATGGCTGCAGTGTATTCAAAAGAAAGCTGATTAATAAGATTTGAAAAGGTGGCAAAGTGAGAAATTGGAAGTTAGGAGGAAATGAAGCTGCATGAAAGAATATATCGTGAGTTTAGAAAAAGAATTTTCGTTGATAGAAAATGGCTTCAAAGAGGAGGAAAAAAGAGCCTTTGCAGATTACAAATCTAATGATAATGAGTATATAAGAAAATTAGCATTTTTAGCATATAAATCTGATGCCTATCAAGTTAGAATGTATGGTGTATTTCTTTTTGGATACTTATCAGAGCAAGATGATATTTTAGCATTTATGAGAGATGAAGTTTCCAAAGATGATAATTGGAGAGTTCAGGAAGTATTGGCGAAGGCATTTGATGAATTTTGCAAGAAAATAGGATATGAAAAAGCACTTCCAATAATTGATGAATGGTTAAAAAACAATAATCCTAATACAAGGAGAGCAGTTACAGAGGGACTTAGAATATGGACAAGTAGACCATATTTCAAAGATAATCCGAATGAAGCTATCAGACGAATTGCTGCATTAAAAGAAGATACGAGTGAATATGTTAGAAAATCGGTAGGGAATGCTTTAAGAGATATTAGTAAAAAATTTCCAGAGTTAATTAAAGCTGAACTCTGCAACTGGAAGTTAGAAAGCAAAGAAATAAATCAAGTATACAAATTAGCGAGTAAGCTTGTAAGCTGACAACTCCCAGTTTGTCGAGGTAATACCTTTTAACGATAACCTTAGGCTTTCCTAAAAATTTAAATTTTATCAATACTGACCACTCAAGCCATGTGGAGACTGTAGTATTGATGTCAAGAAAATAAGATAAGAGGCTATAAGACTGTTGAAATCAATGGATTTTAGGATTTTAGGATAAATCTTAAAAGCCATTTTTCTATTTGTAAAATACTATGAGGGAACATATTAATAGTAAAATCGTAGGGGTGTGTAGACATTGTAGACATATATAATATATTAAGAAAAAATAGAAGAAATGTTATTGCACCTATTTGGTTGGTTTTAAGTCTAACTTTTGGAGGTCTGTTTAAAATATTGTGCCTTTTATAATAAAGAGCTAGTTAACTTTCAAAAGAATTTAATGGGATTTGTAAACTATCCCGCTGGAAATATAAAGGCAAATAAGGGAAATCTATGGTAAAATAAATGGAGTTATTGAAACAATAGTGGATGTTGATAGGGCGATAAGATTTGGAAATTATACAAGTGAGTCTGTTTATGATGATATCTGTTTGGTTGTATTTTAATTTGGGTATATTAAAACAAATTGTGGAGGTGTTTATTTATGAATATCAGAGAATTAGTTAATAATAAGGCAGAGGAAATGTATCCCAACAATGATTATGTAAAAGAAAGAATTAGAAAAGAACTTGATTACTTTGAAAATCATGAGAGATTTGGAGAAATTCAAGCTTTACTGAGTATTAAAGAAATGCTTAAGGATGAAAATATTTATGTATTTCCAACAGCTATGCTATCTCTTTATCTATTAGATTTAGACTTTATAAATCCGATTCCAGCTCATTATTATAACCCACATATAAAAGAGATTACCTTTGATGATGCAGCATCGTATGGCGTAGATTTACCTAAAAAGGATGGTCTTAATAGGGGTGGATTTAATATTTCAGAAGATTATACATTAAACTTAAATAAAGATATACACTTTGAAGTTTATTTAAAAATGAAATATTTAGATAAAGTGAAGACTTTACTTGAAGGTAGTTTTGATCCAACTTTCGAGTTAGAGGAATCTGACAAGAACGGACATAAAGAAAAAGTTTCTTATAAAGAAACAACTATAATTTTCAATGATTATTCTTTTGATAAATTTTTTGGGAAAAATTTGCAAAGTGATATTAATGTAGATAACTTCAGAAAATATCTTTTTGACGATGCTATGAAGAATTTGTTAGAAATAGAAGTGCAACCAAAAGAAGTAGTAAGTTTTAAAGAAATGGTAGAATTTTTAGCTTTATCAAAAGCAACCTTGAGAGATAAATCGGATATATTTACAAAATTTATTGATTCTAAATATCCTAAGACGAGAGAAGATATTTTCATGCTCTTGAGAGATGAGGGATATGGTCTTGGAGACGCTGCGAAATTAGCATATGCCATAGCTATGGGAAAAAAACCTGAGTTTGAGATAAAGGATCAAGAAATCAAAGCTTATTTAGATGCGGTTGCATATGCTTGGCCAAAGGCGACAGTTGTATCAATTTTTCTTAGAGATTACTTCAGAGGGGATTTATATCATTGTTAAATATTGAAAAAAAGCAAGCTGAACTGTTTAATGAATGGAAAAAGAAATATAAATATTTTTCTTCTGATGGGATAGTAGATTTTTATGCTTATAAAAATGCTTATCCGAAAATCACTTTTATTTTAAAAGAAACAAATGAAAAAGAAGATGATGGCGGATATGACCTAACAGAATTTTTAAGAGATGGTGCTGTTGGCGGATGTATCTGGAACAATGTTTCTAGATTTAGTGCAGGCATTATAAATAAAATAGATTTTGAAACTGTTAAAGATATAGATAAAAACGATAGGAAAAAATATCTTGCTCCTATTTCTGTTATAAACTTAAAAAAGACTCCTGGGAGGGCAACCTCAATCGATTCTGAGATAGATAAATTTGCGAAAGAAGACAGAGAATATATAAAAAAGCAAGTCGAAATATGTAGACCTGACCTTATAATTTGTGGAGGAACAGGAGATACATTTATTAAAAACATTCTTAATTTAGATACTAGTTCATGGACTTATATTTCTGACTATTTAAGCTATTTAACCTATAATGATACGATTATAGTTAAGACATACCATCCTGCCTGCAGAAAGAGGAAAAAAGATTTATTTGAAAATATAGTTTTACCAATTAGAGAAATATTGAATGACGAATATTAGATATTTTAGTATTTATTTTAAAGGAGAATATAATGAGAATACATTATTTTCAAAGATATCATCAAAAAGAAAATGTAGCTACTGCTAATACAATGTTATTACTTTCAAGACTATATTCTTATTCGCCCAATAAATTTTTTAGATTTCTAAAAAGCGAATTTTTTATGGATTCTTTTGAGCCGGAGATAGTTTTTAATTTACAAGAAAAAAGCGTAGATAGTATTCCGGATGCAACTATTACTCAAGAAGGTTTTAAAATTGTTGTTGAGACAAAGATGACAGATTGGTTTTACTCCAGTCAATTAATGAATCATTTAAAATCATTTAAAGATGAAAAAAAGAAATTATTAATAACACTTTCTTCTGAACTGATGGAAAAAACAAAGTTAGACGATTTTAACGAACAATTAAAAGATTATAACAAAACTCAAAAATATCCTGTTATGCATATAAACACAACTTTTGAGCTTATGGCAAATGCAATTGAAGATGTTATTGACGATCGAGATTACGAAATTAAAGATATTTTGGATGACTATAGAGATTATTGTTATAAAGATGGCCTTATTCCTACATCAGATTCATGGAAATATTTAAGAATGCAACTTGCAAGTACAACTTTTGATTTTAATAAAGAAAACAATGTTTATTACCATGATGCAGACAGAGGTTATAGCCCATATGCTTATTTAGGCCTGTACAAGCAAAAGAGCGTAAGGTTAATAGGTAAGGTATGTGCAATAATTACTGCTATAGAAAAAGATGGAGAAATTGAATATGAAGCTGAATTAGGTGAAATAACAAACGAACGTAAGAATACAATTGTTAAAGCAATGGAAGATGCCCTTTCCTATGGTTATGATTTGAAAAATTATAATCATAAATATTTTTTTGTTGATAAATTTTATGAAACAGACTTTAGAAAGGTATCTAAAGGAGGTTCAATGGGGGCAAAAATATTTGATTTAACAGAAATATTAAAAAGTGATAACTTACCAGAAGTTGATCAAATTGCAGAAATTTTAAAAGATAAGACATGGGAATAATTAATTAGCATCTACATTAGTAGGTGCTTTTTTCATAACTACTTTTAGGAGATGGCGCTATAAACATTTTAAATTTAATAATTAAGTAGAAAGATAAACCTAAAGACGGGGAGAGGATTTCTTCATCGTCTTTTTTGTTTGGGAGGACAACGGCAGGGAGGAATGTCAACGAATTTACTGCTATGCAAATGACAGCCGTTTATTCCCGTGTAAGAGTTTTAGCTGAAACCGTAACAGGACGTCCTCTTCATTTATATAAAATATTTTTGCCAATTAAAGTAGTTAGGATGATATAGATTAAAAAATTAATTGACCTATTTCCACATACGAGGCGTTTGGAAAATACAAAAATTTATCAATACTGACCACTCAAGCCATGTTGAGAATTTGGTATTGCTGTCAAGAAAATAATTCCCTATATTTTTTAATGGGTTTGAGGGTGTAGACTTAGTCTTAATTGAAAAATCTTTAAAATACAATAAAATTTAAACGAATAAAGAAAGACTGGATTAATTTCCAGTCTTTTTATTTTATCTTCTTTAACAGGAACATTTATAAAAACAGACAACTTAGACATACCACGGGAGTTACACGTAAAAGCAGAATAATATCATATTAAACGTCTGAATAAAAAATAGAGGCACTCCTTAAAAATAGGAGAGCTTTTTTAAAAAAATTTACTCATCTCATTCTTTCGGGTGATGTGCTAAAGTAAAAGAAAAATTAAAATATATATAAAGGAACTGTATTTCCATAGAAATAAAAAGTAAGTAGGGAAAATATGAAAAAGGTAATAATATTAATCATCGCAGGAGTATTATTACTTGGACTAGGAATATTAATCCTGGTAGAACTTCCAGAAATAAAAGGAACACTTGGCAAAGCCGTATACATAGACGATGGAAAAATAAAAAGTGAAAATGAAGGCAAGGTTGTAATCCTTGCAGGCAGGCTCGAACCGGAACTACCATTTAAAGATCCAGCAACAGACGTAACCATTCCATATTTTGCCGCATATAGAAAGACAGAAATCTTTAGTCATATTGTAGATACTGACTTTGAGTACACTTGGTACGAGTTGGCCTGGGATCCCTTGAAAGAGAATAAAGGCGTGAACACAGAAGAGCTCTCTTCGAGTAAGCTTATAGCACCAATAAAGATTGGCGAATATAACATAGATCCACGCATATTTAAAGAGATCGAAACCATAGACAAGTGGAAAGACATAACAGAAGACGACTTAGGCGACTACGAGCTTTATATACACAAGAGTAAAAACGACGACACAACTTATCTAAGCGAGGATGAATATATACCGGACCAGCTCACAGATTATAAAGGAAACAAGTGGCATGATCAGGTCGACAAAATGAGGTACTCCTAGGAAGTATATGTTGACGATGGTCCCCTTGAATTTACCGTAGTTGGAATACAACAAGGCGACTGGCTAATGTTAGATGACGACCTAGACATATCCTATATAAAAAGGGAATCCATAGTGGCGAAGACTTCACCGCCAATAATGTAAGTAGCAACAAGACCATGGATAATATATCCAAGATGGAACTATGCTTACGAAGCACCAAAACCAAAAGAAGAAAAATCCTTGGAAATGAATTGGAAGATACAACTAACCATCGGAACAAAAGTAATGAATAGAGAAATAAACGGATCATCTACAAACATTATGATGGATTTAGCACCATATATTAAAGACGGAAGAACCATGCTCCCTGTAAGATATGTGGCACAAGGCTTAGGAATTGATGTTGAATGGATACAAAGGACAAGAACTGTCGTACTTTTAGCCGGCAGCACTAAAGTAGAAATACCTATAGACACTGACAAGATTATAGTAAACGGTACAGTATATAGAGGAGATGTAAAACCAGAAATCAAAAACGGAAGGGCAATGCTATCAATAGGAAACATAGCAAGAGCATTAGGACTTCAAGATGGGAAAGACATCATTTGGAATAAGAATACTAAAACAGTTACCATCTATAGAAGCATCCTTGTTAAATAAATTCAACCTATAAATAAAACAAAAACTAATTAAAACTTTTTAAGATTAAAAATACCCTCTTTACTTGGTAAAAGTAAGGAGGGTATTTTTGTTTAGAAAGTAGTTGATAAAAAATGCAATGTTTTTTCTCCCACCATAGGCACACGGACCGGTAAACCGGTCCCTACATGCTCACAAAAGGCTTACAATCTTTGTAGGGACCAACTTTGAAGCCCTAACCCGATTTTTGAAAAAAATCGTGGTAGGTCTCATGCAACTATTTACCCAAATCTTTGATTTGGCTGCAAATATCTGCTATTGGTCCGGCGACGAAGGCGAAATAAACAAAATAAAAAATGAAAAAGAAAAATTATAAAGAAAATATAAATTGAAAAAATTTAAAATAAAATGCTCTACGTGAAGCGTAAAAAATAAATTATAAAAAATATTGAATTTGTTCTTCTACCATAGAGTATGTAAGGACTATGATAAAAAGTTTTGATTATCAAAAATGAAAGAAAACATTTTCAATAAAATTCAAAGCAAATAGAAAAATAAAAAGTCATAACTAAAAACAACTATCAATTACAATTACAAATTTAAAAAAATAAGGAAATTTACAAATAAATTATAAAATAACAAAAAATATAATTAATAATTATAAAAACGCATATTTTTATTAATTGAATATTTTTTTTGATAAAACATTTTCATTGAGGTACAATAAAGAAGAGGTGATAGTTATGAAGTTAAAAACTATCGGTCTTGACAATGCTCTTTTAAAGAGTTTGAAAGACTACATAGACACTTTTGAAAACAAGGAGAACAATATTATAAGCATTCTTCATTATGCTCAGGACATTTTTGGATATTTACCTCCGGAGCTTCAAGTTTATATTGCAAGGCTTACAAATTTACCTGCCAGCAGAATAAACGGCATAGTGACTTTTTATTCCTTTTTCAATGAGAGAAAGATGGGGAAATTTAAAGTTGATGTTTGCTTGGGCACTGCTTGTTTTGTAAAGGGAAGTCAGGAAATTATGGATGCTTTTAGACAAGAGCTAAAGGTTGATCTTGATGGTTTAAGTGAGGATGGTCTTTTTAATGTAAATTCTATAAGATGCGTGGGTGCTTGTGGCATAGGACCTGTTGTTCGTGTAAATAACAAGATATACGGCCATGTTAAGGCGGAAGATGTAAAGGAGATTATAAAAACTCACAGACAAGAAGCTAAGGAAGAAGAAAGTTGATTTCGCAAAATGGGAGGTTTATATGGCTAAAATAGATTCATTGGAAAAACTTATTGCAATAAAAGAATCAAGGCATGACAAAACTATATTAAGAGATTTAGGAGATTTACATAGGGATGATGTTATAGAGATTTTTATAACAGGAAATGAAAGTGAAAAGTATGCTGAAATTCAAAAGCTTTTTAATGAATTAAAGACTTTTGTTAGCAGCCATGGCTTGAGAAATTGCAGATTTTTATTTAAAGATGACCCCAATCAAAAGGAAAAATTCAATGTAGAAATTAATTTTAATGTTTGTGCCAATGTAAAGTGCAATTCTTTAAAAACTGATTCTATTAAGAATTTTATTTTAAAGGTTGCTTCAATGAAAAACCAAACTCTTGAATATGCAGACGAGGTGGCTCATGAATAATTTAAGGTTGCAGATACTTATTTGCAAGGGAACGGGTTGCGTTTCTGCAAGAAGTGATTTAATAAAAGAAAATTTTGATAAGGCTTTGGACCACTATAAGATTCGTGATGTGGAAGCTATTATAACAGGTTGTTTCGGCTTTTGCGGCGAAGGTCCCATTGTAAAAGTTGAGCCGGACAATGTTTTTTATACTCATGTAAAGCCGGAAGATGTAAATGAAATTGTAGTTGAACATATAATTCACGGGAGACCTATTGAAAGACTTCTCTACAAAAATCCTAAAAATGGAGAGGCTATTTCCAACCAACATAATATGAGTTTCTATGAAAAGCAAACTCGTGTAGCTCTTAAAAATTGTGGAAAGATTGATCCTGAAAATATAGAAGATTATATTTCTTATGACGGCTATCAAGCTTTGTATAAAGTTTTAACTGAGATGACTCCTCAAGAGGTTATAGATGTAATAAAAAAATCAGGTCTTAGAGGTAGAGGGGGCGGAGGATTCCCAACGGGCATTAAATGGCAAAATACATATAATACTCCGAGCAAGGAAAAATATATTTTCTGTAATGCTGATGAAGGAGATCCGGGAGCTTTTATGGACAGAAGCATCTTGGAAGGGGACCCCAATTCTATTATTGAAGCTATGACCATAGGTGGTTATGCCACAGGGGCAAATTATGGAGTTGTATATATAAGAGCTGAGTATCCCCTTGCTATACATAGACTTAAAACTGCAATAAATCAGGCAAGGGAATTTGGATTTTTAGGAAAAAATATTTTTAACAGTAAGTTTAATTTTGATATAGAAATCCGTTATGGTGCAGGAGCTTTTGTTTGTGGAGAAGAAACTGCTCTTATTCATTCTGTTGAGGGTAAAAGAGGGGAACCTACAAGAAAACCTCCTTTTCCCAGTGTAAAGGGCTATATGTCCAAGCCTACAACGGTTAATAACGTTGAAACTTATGCAAACATACCTAAGATTATTTTAAATGGCTGGGAATGGTACGCTTCCATGGGTACGGAAAATTCCAAGGGAACGAAAGTTTTTGCCCTGGCAGGCAAAGTTAATAATGTAGGTCTTGTAGAAGTCCCTATGGGAATTACAATTCGTGAAATAGTTTATGACATAGGTGGAGGAATTCCCAATGGCAAAAAATTTAAGGCGGTACAAATCGGCGGACCTTCAGGGGGAATGATTACAAAAGAAAATTTAGACACACCTATAGATTATGAAAATTTAAAGGCAATCGGTGCAATGATGGGGTCCGGAGGCTTAATTGTCATGGATGAAGACAATGATATGGTGGAAATTGCAAAGTTTTATCTTGAATTTACTCAAGATGAATCCTGCGGTAAATGTACTCCATGTCGTTTGGGAACTAAAAGGCTTTTGGAAATGCTTAAAAAACTTTTAGAGCAAAAATCTTGCGAGGAAGATCTTATAAAGATAAAGGACCTTTGCCATAATATCATCGATACTGCTGCTTGCGGTCTTGGACAGACAGCACCAAATCCAATTTTATCAACTATTAAATATTTCCCGGACGAGTATTTGAAATATGCAAGGCATGAAGTTAAAAAAACTTACACCATAAATAAGGCCAAATGTATAGGTTGTCACAGGTGTGCTAAGGAATGTCCTATTAGTTGTATAAAGGGACAAGTAAAAGAAAAGCACGAAATTGACGAAGAAAAATGTATATCTTGCGGAACTTGTTTTAAAGTTTGTCCCGTTAATGCAGTTGTTGAACCGAAATAGAGGTGGAATATGGTAAATTGTGTAATTAATGATAAAAAATTAAAAGTAAGTGAGGGGACTACAATCCTTGAGGCTGCACGACAAATAGGGGTTGATATTCCAACTCTTTGCCATATGAAACTTGACAATTTCAATTATGAAAATAAACCTTCAAGCTGCAGAATATGTATGGTTGAAGTTGAGGGAAGGCCCAAGTTATGTACAGCTTGTTCAGAAGAAATAACTGAAGGTATGGTAATAAGAACAGACACACCAAGGGCGGTTCAGGCAAGAAAAATAAATTTGGAATTGCTACTTTCCAATCACCCTAAAGATTGTTTGGTTTGTCCTAAAAATTTAAACTGCGAGCTTCAAGCTCTTGCGGAAAAAATGGGCATAAGAGAAATTGCTTATAAGGGTGAAAGAATGCAACATCACATAGATTCTTCATCAAACTCTATTTTTAGAAATCCCAACAAATGTGTAATGTGCAGACGCTGTGAAACTATGTGTAATGAAGTTCAAACGGTAGGAACTTTAAGCGGTCTTAACAGGGGATTTAACGCCATAGTGGCACCGGCGTTTAACATTCCCTTGGGAGAAAGTTCATGTACTTTTTGTGGTCAATGTGTGGCAGTTTGTCCCACAGGAGCCTTAGTAGAAATAGATGCTACGCAAAAAGTTTTTGATGCTATAAGAAATCCTAAAAAACATGTGGTAGTTCAAGTGGCACCGGCAATAAGAGTTGCTTTAGGAGAGCTGTTTAATATGGAGCCGGGAAAGGTAACAACTGGAAAACTTGTTACAGCCCTTAGAAAATTAGGTTTTGATGTAATATTTGATACGGATTTTTCCGCAGATTTAACAGTAATAGAAGAAGCAAGTGAATTGGTAGATAGAATAAAAAATAACAAGACTCTTCCAATGCTAACTTCATGCTGTCCTGCTTGGGTCAGATTTATAGAAATGAATTTTCCTGAAATGTTGGATATTCCTTCAACTTGCAAATCTCCTCAAATTATGATGGGAACTATGGTAAAAACTTATTATTCAAACAAGACTGGGATACCTGCTAAAGATATAGTTATGGTTTCAATTATGCCCTGCACTGCAAAAAAAGCTGAAGCGGCAAGGGATGAGTTAGGCACAAAAGAATTAAGAGATGTAGATTATGTTCTTTCCACAAGAGAACTGGGAAGGATGATAAAATTATTCGGCATAGATTTTAACAATTTGGAAGAAGGAAATTTTGATAATTTAATGGGCCAATCATCAGGAGCTGGAACAATTTTCGGCACAACAGGAGGAGTAATAGAAGCAGCAGTGAGAACAGCCGGCGAATGGTTAAGCGGACAAAGTTTAGGAAAGATTGAATTTCAAGAATTAAGAGGCTTAAAGGGAATAAGAGAAGCTGAAATTAACATAGGAGACTTGAATTTAAAAATTGGAATTGCCCATGGTCTTGGAAATGCAAGAAAATTATTGGAAGGAATAAAAAGCAAAAAGTATAAATTTGACGCAATAGAAATAATGGCTTGTCCTGGAGGCTGTATAGGTGGAGGCGGTCAACCTTATCATCATGGACATAGTGAGATTCTCTTAAAAAGACAGGAAGCTCTCTATGAAATAGATAGGAATAAAAAAATAAGAAAAGCTCATGAAAATCCTATGATAAAAGAAATATACGAAACATATTTAGGCAAGCCCTATGGGGAAAGAGCTCATGAACTTCTTCATACAACATATGTACCAAGAGAAAAAATTTAAAAAGAGACGAGATTTCGTCTCTTTTATTTTAAAGAAAATTCCTAAGTTTCTAATTTTATATTGCCTATGATATAATAAGTATAACTAATTTAGGAGAGATTAATGGAAAAGATACTTGTTAAAAAAAGCGGACCCCTAAGGGGAAAAGTCCGCATAAGCGGTGCGAAAAACGCAGCTCTTCCCATACTTGCAGCTTGTCTTTTAGGCACTGAAGATATTGTTCTTGAAGATGTTCCAAACTTAAAAGATGTAGAAATAATGATGGAAGTCTTGTCCTCATTGGGAGCAGAAGTTGAAAAAATTGGCTTAAATAAAATTAAAATAAATGCAAAAAATATAAATTCCTATGAAACTAAATACCAACTTATGAATAAGATGAGAGCTTCATTTTTAGTAATGGGTCCTCTTCTTGCCAGAATGAAAAAAACTGTAAATTCCCTTCCTGGAGGTTGTGCCATAGGAGCAAGACCAATTGACTTGCACTTAAAGGGTTTTAGGGCTTTAGGAGCTGAAATTACGGAGGAACCGGGAAATATAACTGCCAGTGCGGAAAAATTAAAGGGAGACACCCTATATTTGGACTTTCCCTCTGTAGGAGCTACTGAAAATATTATGATGGCGGCAGTTCTTGCAGAAGGAGAAACTATTATAGAAAATGCGGCAATGGAGCCGGAAATTGTCGACTTGGCAAGCTTTCTTAAAAAAATGGGAGCAAAAGTTTACGGGGCAGGCACATCTTCTATAAGAATAGTCGGGGTTGAATCTTTAAAGGGAACTAGTCACCAAATAATTCCCGATAGAATTGAAGCGGGAACCTTTATGGTGGCAGCAGCTATTACCGGCGGAGATGTTTTGGTGGAAAATTGTATTCCCAGTCATATGAAGCCCATTATTGCAAAACTTATTGAATCAGGAAGTCAAGTAATTGAGTATGATGAGTCCATTAGGGTTATAGGAAAAGATATAAAACCCTTTAATATAAAAACTTTACCCTATCCGGGATTTCCTACAGATATGCAGGCACAATTTATGAGTCTTATGACTTGTGCTGATGGAATTTCCGTTACAAGGGAAACTGTTTTTGAAAATAGATTTATGCACGCTGAAGAGCTTAAAAAATTAGGCGCCGATATTTCCTTAACAGGAAGAGAAGCCATTGTAAAAGGTGGAAAAGAATTAATAGGCGCAGAAGTTAGAGCTACTGATTTAAGAGGAGGAGCAGCCCTTATTTTAGCTGGCCTTGTAAGTCAAGGGCAAACTTCTATTTGTGATATATTCCATATAGATAGGGGCTACGAAAATATAGAAGAAAAGTTCAGGGCTCTTGGAGCTCAAATAGAGAGAGTTTAGGGGGAAATATGAGAAAAAAATTATTTATAGTTATTTTATCTTTGGCTATGATTTTAAGCGCCTGTTCATCAGGTTCATCAAAAACAGATGAAAAGACCTTAAATGTAGCTGTTGCTGCAGATGCAACAAGTCTTGACCCTATTAGTTATAATGATGATTTTTCTGAAAATGTAATGAAGCAAATTTTTCAGGGTCTTCTTGCAAAAACTGCAGATAATAAAATTGTAAATTGCCTTGCTCAAAGCATAGAAAAACCTGATGATTTAACCTTTATTATAAAGATAAAAGATGGGGTAAAATTTTCAAACGGTGATGATTTAACTGTTGACGATGTTATTTTTTCTTTAGATAGAGTTGCAGGAAGCGATCAATATGGCTATGTATTTCAAAGTATAGATAGGAATTCTTTTGAAAAAATTGACGATAAAACCTTTAAATTTAAATTAAAGGAAGCTGATGCAACTATTATGGAAGCTCTTGCAGGACCATCTGGGGCAATAGTTCAACAAAAAGATGTGGAAGCAAAGGGAGAAAAGTTTGCTCAGGAACCTATGGGAACAGGTCTCTTTAAAATTGATTCTTGGACAAAACTTGACACTATAAGTCTTTCAAAAAATGAAAATTATTGGCAAGAAGCACCTAAGATTGACAAAATTGTTTTAAGAGTTGTTCCAGAAGCTTCTCAAAGACTTATAGAGCTTGAGAGTGGAAATGTGGATATAGCATATCAAATTGCTCCTAATGACATTAAAAAAGTTGAAGAAAATAAGGACTTAAGTTTAATGAGAAGGCTTGACAATTCAGTGCATTTTATCTCTTTAAACGTTTCAAAACCACCTTTTGACAATATAAAAGCAAGAGAGGCTATGGATTATGCCTTAGATATGGAAACAATTTTTAACACTGTTTTTATGGGAGTAGGTAAACTTGCTACAAGTCCTGTAAATCCAAACTTTTCATATTCCATTGCAGATCAAATTCAACCTATAAAACAAGATAAGGAAAAAGCAAAAGAGCTTTTTGCTGAGGCAGGAGTAAAGCCGGGAACACTTTTAAAGATATATGTAAATGAAAATCAACAGAGAAATGATGTTGCTGCAATGATGCAGGAACAACTGAAAGAATATGGAATTGACCTTCAAATAGTAAAACTTGAATGGGGTGCAATGGTTGAAGCCTTAAAGGCAAAAGAAGACGATATGTTTATTATGTCTTGGAGTCCTTCAGCTCATGATACTCACTATGAATTTTTCTCACCCTACCATTCAAATAAAGCAGGTCAAGGACCAAACTACAGTGCCTATACAAATCCTGAAATGGATAAACTTATTATAGAAGGTCTTCACACCACAGATGAAAATAAGAGAGCTGAAATCTATAAGGCGGCACAAGAACTTGCTATAAAAGATAAACCTTACAAGTATATCCACTACGGAGAAACTGTTGTTGGAATAAAAAATACAATAGAAGGTTTCGAACTTTTACCAACTTACGCACAAAATCTTTGGAACCTAAGCTTTAAAGAAAGTAAATAATTATGGCTAAATATATTTTAAAACGTATTCTAATACTCATTCCGACCATTGTCGGAGTGAGTTTTATTGTATTTCTACTTTTATATCTAAGCCCGGGAGATGCAGCTTATGCAAGAGCCGGAGCAAATGCACCGGAAGAAGTTGTAGAGGCTCTTCGCCAGTCTATGGGGCTTAAAGATCCTTTTTTTGTTCAATATTTCAGATTTTTAAAGGGACTTATTACTGAATTTAATTTGGGGACTTCCTATATAACAGGCCAGCCTGTTTCAAAAATGATTTTAAGCGTCTTTCCAAATACCTTAAAACTTACGGGACTTGCTCTTTTAATTTGCACCTTTGTGGGGATTTTATTTGGAGTTATAGGAGCAATAAATAGAGAGGGAATAATAGATAAAATTCTTACAGTTTTTGGTATGATAGGACTTGCAATGCCTATATTTTGGACAGGTCTTATTTTAATAATTATCTTTTCCGTAAGATTAAAAGTTTTGCCACCCTCAGGGTTTAACTCCTTTAAGCAGATGATTATGCCTGCAGCAGCTTTAGGTTTTCAATCCAGTGCAATTATTATGAGAATGACAAGATCATCCATGCTTGAAGTTTTAAACCAGGATTACATGAACACAGCCCTGGCAAAGGGACTTAAAGAAAGTACCATAATTTTTGTTCATGCCCTAAAAAATGCAATGCTTCCTGTAATAACCGTAATAGGTCTTCAAATGGGAGGACTTTTAGGAGGTTCAGTTTTAACTGAAACAGTTTTTTCCATACCAGGCCTTGGAAGACTTATGGTAGATTCAGTGAAAACCAGAGATTATCCTCTTGTTTTAGGAGGAGTAATTTTTATAGCCATATCCTACTCCATAATAAGTATCTTAGTTGATATTATATATGGCTTCATTGATCCCAAAATAAAAGCGGAGTACAAATAATTATGAACACCTATAAATATTTTAAAAAATCTAAAGTGGCTATGTTTGCCCTTATAATTTTAATAATCATAATAGGAATTGCAATTTTTGCAGATTTTATAGCTCCATACACATATTTTGAGCAACATCCTGAAAATAAATTTTTAGGTCCAAATATAAAAAATTTAATGGGGACAGATCAATTGGGTAGAGATATCTTCTCAAGAGTGGTCTACGGAGCTCGTATATCCATTGAGATCGGTTTTTCTTCAGTATTAATAGCATCAGTCCTTGGAACTTTAATCGGGGCTTACGCAGGCTTCTACGGCGGCAAATTCGATGAAATTATTATGAGGATTATGGATATTATTTTATCCATCCCATCTCTTGTCCTTGCCATAGCTTTAGCGGCAGCTTTAGGGAATGGTATGTTTAATTTAATCCTTGCAGTTTCTCTGTCATCAGTGCCCTCCTATGCAAAAGTGGTAAGGTCTGGTGTAATTAGCATTAAAGAGAAAGAATACATTGAATCTGCTTTAGTATCAGGAGCAAATAAAAATAGGATTTTATTTGTTCATATACTTCCCAATTGTCTAGGCCCTATAATAGTTCAAGCTACAATAGGAGTGGGAACAAGCATACTTTCAGCAGCCTCCCTTTCCTTTATAGGAATGGGAATAGAAGCACCAAGACCCGAATGGGGACAAATGTTGTCTGAAGCCAGATCCTACATTAGAGATTACCCCTACATGTCTCTTTTTCCAGGACTTTCCATAGCAATAACAATACTTCTTTTAAATATAGTGGGAGATTCTTTAAGAGATGCTTTGGATCCCAAGCTTAGGAGGTCAAGATGATTTTACAGCTTAAAGATTTAAAAATTCATTTTAAAACTGAAGATGGACTTGCAAAAGCAGTGGATGGAGTAAATTTTGAAATAGAAAAATCCGAAACAGTGGCCCTTGTAGGAGAAAGTGGCTGCGGAAAAAGTTTAACAGCAAAGGCGATAATTGGAATTTTAAATAGTAAAAATGCAGAAATAAGCGGAGAAATAAATTTTGAAGGGCAAAACCTTTTAAAATTAAAAGATAGGGAATTGAGAAAAATCAGAGGAAAAGAAATTTCCATGATCTTTCAAGAACCTATGACAAGTTTAAATCCAGCCCTAAAAGTAGGCTATCAAATTGATGAAATTTATAGAAGGCACTTTAACTTAAGCAAAAAAGAGGCAAGAGAAAAAAGCATAGAAATGATAGCAAAAGTAGAAATACCATCGGCAAAAAACATTTACAAGGCCTATCCCCATGAACTTTCTGGAGGAATGAGACAAAGAATAATGATAGCCATGGCTCTTGCATCAGACCCCAAAATTCTAATAGCAGATGAACCTACAACAGCCTTAGACGTAACAATACAAGCAGAAGTATTAAAACTTATGATGAATTTAAAAAAATCCATGGAAACTTCAATCCTCTTTATAACCCACGATTTAGGAGTAGTAGCGGAAATAGCTGATAGAGTTTTAGTAATGTATGCAGGAAAAATAATAGAAAAAGCAAAAGTAGAAGAACTTTTTAGAAATCCCCTTCATCCTTACACGAAAGGTCTTTTAAAATCAAGACCCTTAATAGGACAGGAGCAAAAGGAACTTTTTAACATAGAAGGATCTGTTCCAAGCCCCGTTGATTTTAAAGAAAATTGTAGATTTAGCGACAGGTGTCCCTTTGTAATGGAAAAATGTAAGGTAAAAGAACCGAGGCCAATAGAAAAAGATGGCCATGAAGTCTCCTGTTATTTATACGGTGATAAAAATGAATGAAATTCTAAAAATAAGAAACTTAAAAAAATACTTTCATAAAAAAAAGATTTTAACTAAAGCCCTTGATAATGTAAGCCTTGATTTATTTGAAGGAGAGACCCTGGGCATAGTAGGAGAATCAGGAAGTGGCAAATCCACCTTAGCAAGATGTATATTAAACCTCTATGATGATGTGGAAGGAAAAATTGAATTTCAAGGAAAAGACATAAAAAATTTAAAAAATGAGGAACTAAAAAAATACAGAGGTCAAGTTCAAATGATATTTCAAGACCCCTATTCTTCCTTAAATCCAAGAAGAAAAACCGGACAAATAGTAGGAGAAGGTCTTATAAATATAGAAAAGCTAAAGGGAAAAGAATTAAAAGAAAAAGTATTGGAAACTATGGAAATTTGTGGACTTCCAAAATACACTTATGAAAGATATCCCCATGAATTTTCAGGAGGACAAAGGCAGAGAATAGGAATAGCAAGAGCCCTTGCAGTAAATCCAAAATTAATAGTAGCAGACGAACCTACATCAGCCCTGGACGTATCAATACAAGCTCACATAATAAATCTCTTAAACCAATTAAAAGAGAAAATGTCCCTATCCATAATATTTATATCTCACGACCTGGCAGTAGTAGAACACATAGCAGACAGAATAGCAGTAATGTATCTTGGTCAGATAGTAGAAATGGCACCGACAAAAGAACTTTTTGAAAATCCCATGCATCCCTACACAAGAGTCCTCTTATCAGCCATACCCAAGCAAAATCCCTGGGATAAATCAAACGAAATAAAATATAGAAGAGAAAATGAACTTAATGAAGAATTAAAAGAAGGATGCAAATATAGAGACAGATGCGGTGGGAAAAAAGACAGTTGCGAAAACCCCTATGAAATGATAGAAGTAAAAAAAGACCACTTTGTCTCCTGCAAAAAATATATAAAAAAATAAAAAACCGGAAGTAATTTGAAAATAAAATTTCAATTACGACCGGTTTATTTTTTTATTCTGTTCTTATGGCATCAAGGGCAGAAAGTTTCATTGCTCGTCTTGCAGGAAGATATCCTGATAAAACTCCTATAAAAGTTGAAAATAAAATTGAACTTATTATAAGAAAGGGAGTTATCAATGAAAGCTTTGGATCAATCATTGCTCCTTCTTCTCCTGCCATGGACATAAAGAATCCACCGAAAAAGTAATTTATTATTTTAGAGGCAATAAGACTGAAAATTACTGAGACTATTCCTCCTATTGCACCTATTATACCAGCTTCAACTAAAAATAATTTTTGAATATCACGAATTGAAGCTCCTATTACTTTCATTACACCGATTTCTTTTGTCCTTTCATAAATACTCATAATCATTGTATTTGTAATTCCTATGGCAGCAACAATAAAAGATATGGCACCTATTCCACCAAATACAACTTGAATAATTTCTATTTGCTGGTTTGACTGTTTTAAAAAGTCTGCAGCCATGTTACTGGGATTATAACCTAAACTTTTAATTTGAGACTGAACACTTTCAACATTTTTAATATCATCAACGACAACCTTTATGTTGTTATATTGTTTAAGTTTTGAAACTTGATTGCCATAGCCAAAGGATTTGGATAAATCTTTAAAAGTATCTATGGACATAAAAATGCTGCTGTTTTGCATCCAGTTGTTAGGATTGTTTTCAAGAAGGCCCACAACCTTAATTGGAACTTGTGGCGGTTCCTTTTGAGGTGAATTTTCTGAAGGATCTTCCTCCATATAAGCTCCTCCGCCATCCATATTATTGTTATCAGTTGGAAATTCAGGATTAAATCGAAAAATAGAAAATTTTGATTTTAAAGGTTTTAATTTTTCTCCTGAAAAACCGGATCTTTTTGGGTCGCTCATTGATTGGGTAACACCGCCTCCAAAAATAAATTCATTTGCATTTTTTCTTGGCAGATTACCTTCAACAATTTTTAAACCGTAATTTTCAAATTCTTCATTGGGAATAGCCGTAAAACTTGAAAAACCTTCATAACGGCCACTTCTTATTTGCATATAGCCAGAATAAATAGGAATTACAGCCTTTACATTTTCAATTTTTTTGACCTCTTTTATGGCGGCATCATTTAATTTTTTCTTCTTTGCATTTTTAGCATTTGCTTCTGATTCTTCGCTCCAAGAAAAGTCAGTATGAAGATCTAAAGTTTTCATATCTCCCATGCGGGCAATCATGTCGGCGTTAATTTTTTTAAAACCGAAACCTATGGAGAGCATGATAATAATAGAAGTTGCACCGATAAAGACCCCAAGAACAGTTAAAAAAGTTCTGAGCTTTCTTGCAGCAAGATTTCTAAGGGCCATGCTAACTAAGTCACGAATTTTCATTATAGACTCATATCCTCGTCATCTTTTTTATTTTTTCTTTTTTTAATTAAAATTCCTGTACCAACAGCCGCAGCTATAAGAACAAGACCTCCGATTATTTTTCCTAATATGCCTCCACTTTTTTTAGGAGCTAGTTCTTGAGCTCCTTCATCTTCTTTAGGCATATCTGCTACATCAAATTCAAAGTCACGAGTAACTTCTTGTTTTTCTCCCATGGAGTCTTCAAAAGTCCAGGTAATAACAAATTTTTTGTGACCAGGAGATTCTGGAGTTATGTTTACTGAAAAATTATCACTGGAGCCAGGGTTAAAAGAACCCTTGTAATAAGTTGGAGTATCAAATTTTAAACCCTCTCCTGAAATTTTTACCATGACGTTGTTAAGAACGGCTTTACCTGTATTGTAATAATCAACGCTTAAATTTGTGTCCATACCAAGCATAAATTCACTTTGAGGTAAAATTTCTCCCACATCAAGTTTTGCTTGTTGAATAACAGGCACTCCAATTTGGGCAGTGTCCGTATATTTATTGGCCTCAGCATCCTCATATTCAAAGTTTGCAACAACTGTATAAGTTTTTGCAGCAGTATCGGGAACAGTTGTAAGAGTTATTTCCTTATCAACTTTTTTTCCAGGATTTATATTTGCAATATAAAAAGTATTTGAAGATTCAGTAGGAGTGAAAACTGAAGCAGTAGGAGCAGATCCTCCTGACATTGATCTTCCACTGGAACCAGAATCTCCTTGAGGAACTGATTCTTGAGTGTCACTTGTTAAAAATATTTTTATATTTTTTACAGCTTTTTTTGTATTTGTATTATAAAACTTTAGATACATTTTAAAAGGCTTGCCAGCTTCAATAACATTAGGTTCAAAATAATAATCTTCAATAATTAATTTTGGAGTAGGTGAGTTGTCTTTTTCTCCCGGTTGTTTTTCCTTGGGAGCTTTAATAAATACACCTGCAATTTGTGAAGAAGATTGAAGGTCGTTGGAACTTTCGTCATAGAAGTCCGCCTTTAAAGTTACGGGATAATTTCCTGTTGCAGCAGAAGGGCTTGCAATAAAGGAAAAATTAAAATGTTTACTTTCTCCTGGAGCAAGACTTTTTAATAAAACTTGAGAAACTGATTTTGAAGCAAGACTTGCTTGATTTTCACTAAGAGCTGAAACTTTTAAATTTTTAGCTTGAAGCCTTCCTGTATTTACTAAATCAAAACCTATATTTGCAGTTTGATTTCTTGAAATTGCACCCTTAGGGAAGGTTACATTTTTAAATTCAATAGTTGAAGGCTCTTGGCTGGGTTTTTTAATATTAAAAGAAAAAGAATAATCTCCGCTAATAGGAGCCTTACCACCCTCAGAAGTTAAAGAATACTTTAAAGTCAGCATATAAGAACCGGCAGCAAGGGCCTTATTACTTTTTAAATTATAAGTAATAAATTGACTTTGGCCGGGATTTAAACTTGTAATATCCTGAGTTGAAAGTCCATTTGTAAGAGTGATTGTGTTATCTTTTAAACCTTCAAGGCTTATTTTAATATTTTTTGCAATAGTGTCCCCTGTGTTTACAATTTCAAAGGGAACTTGAAAATCTCTTCCAGCTTCTTGAGTGTCAATCCAAAGAGAATCAACTTTTCTTATTTCAATAGCAGGATTAATAGGCTTTTCCGGAGCATTAACCCTTACATAAATAGTTTCAGTTTGAGTTTGAAATTGTCCATTCAAATAGTATTTAAGAATAATATTTACAGCTACAGTTTTTGTAGTAAAATCTTTTTCCGCTACTATACTAAAATGACCGGGTCTTTCTGAATTAGGGTCTATGTTCACACCATTTTTAAATACGTATCCGTCATTTTTTATAAAAACTTTTTCTGGATTTACTATAACAGCTTGCACTGTAAGATTTTTTGCTACAGCTTTATCTTTTTCATATGCATTTTCTTGTTCAATTTTATTTTTTTCTTCTTTACTTACATTTTCAGGAATAGGCTTTTGTGTATAAAAAATATTATTTTTTATTGTAACATCAACCTTTGCATCTCCGCCTTCGCTTAAATTAGTTGTTTGGTCAGCAACAACATCTAATTTGCCCACATTTTCTGTAATTGAACCTGCACTTACAAGACTTGGAAAACTTGTAAATGTCAGTATTAATGCTAAAAATATAGTTAAAAATTTTTTCATTCTTCCTTTTGTCCTCCCTTTGGAATTTTTGCATTGTTTTCTTCTATGCTTATTACCTTGCCGTCTCTCATATCCACAATTCTGTCGGCATATATACTTGTTTCTGTATCGTGGGTAACAATAATTAAAGTTTGATTATAATTTCTTGCCATAGAACACATTAAATCCATAATTTCAAAGGAAGTATTTGTATCCAAATTTCCCGTAGGTTCATCGGCAAACATAATTTTCGGCTTATCTACAAAAGCTCTTGCAATGGAAACTCTTTGTTGTTGACCACCACTCATTTCGTTGGGCTTATGGTAAATTCTGTCCCCAAGGCCAACTTTTTCGAGGATGTCCTTAGAAAGTTCATCACGCTTTTTCTTTGCAAGGCCTTTAAAAATAAGACCAAGAGCAACATTATCAAGAGCGTTTAAAGTTTTAATAAGATTATAAGATTGAAAGATAAAACCGACGTTGAGTCGTCTAAAAGTTGTAACCTGATCTTCGGAAAGTTTTTCTATATGTATTCCGCCAATAATAATTTGACCGGAAGTTGGTCTGTCAAGACCTGCCACCATATTTAATAAAGTTGACTTTCCGCTTCCTGATGTTCCTAAAAGGCATAAAATTTCTCCTTCATAAATATCAAGATTTATCCCATCAAGGGCACGAACTTTTTCATCACCCATCTTATAAATTTTATATAAATCTTTTATTTCAATGAGTTTTTTAATAATATCACCCCTCAGAATTAAGTATAACACAAGGATAAAGAATATTAAGTTACAAAAAGTTTAACAAAAACTAAAAAATTTCTAAATTTACAAAATAAAAAGGCGCAAAAACTTATTTACGCCTTAAAATTTAATTTAATTTATTATTATTTTTATTTATCTCTTCAGTCATTTTTGGAAGGATTTCAAACAAATCTCCAACTATTCCGTAGTGGGCAACCTTAAATATATCTGCATTTTCATCATTGTTAATTGCAATAATAAGGTCTGAATCTTCCATACCCTTTCTATGTTGAAGGGCACCGCTTATTCCAACAGCTATATAAAGTTTTGCCTTTACCTTTGTGCCGGAAATTCCTATTTGTTTACTTTTATCAAGCCAACCATTGTCTATAAGAGGTTTTGTTGCGCCGCTTGTTCCATGAAGGGCCTGAGCAAGTTCTTCAATTAAGTGCCAATTTTTTTTATCTTTAAGTCCCATTCCTCCTGCTACTATAACATCAGCTTCATCAAGTCTTACTGAATTTGTATCAAAGGGAATTTCTTCAAAGGAAATAAATTTACAACCTATTTCGTCTTCATCTATAGAAATTTTTTCTTCTATAATTTCTCCGATTCTACTTAAATCTTTTTTACCTGCTTTAAAAGCTCCCTGTCCTATAGTTCCTATCATAGGTTTTGTAGTTATTCTTATATCAGATAATAATTTTCCGCTGAAAGAAGGCCTTATCCATTTTATATCATCTTTATTTTCTGTAAGTTCTATTTGGGAACATTCAGCTACAAGGCCAAGACCCATTCTGGAGCAAATTCTTCCCCCTAAATCTCTTCCGTTTTCAGAAGCACTTATAAAAATTGTATAGGGCTTATATTTTTTTATTAAAGTTTCAAGGATTTTTGTCCAAGCATTTGTAGAATAATTTTTTAAAAGAGGATCTTCAACTTTTATTACCTTATCAGCTCCATAAGAAATAGCTTCCTTTGCAAGATCATCTGCCTTGTTAGAAATTGCAAGACCTATAAGATTTGAGTTTAAAGAGTCTGCAACTTGTCTTCCCTTTGATAGAACTTCTTTAGAAAGACTTGTTAAAGAACCCTTATATTGTTCAAGGACAATCCATATATTTTTATTATTTTCCAATTTATTCACCTACCTTATAAAATTTTTATCTTTAAGGATTTTAAGAACTTTTTCAATTTTTTCCTCAGTTTGTCCTTCTAAGATTTTACCTTTTGAAATTTCCTCTGGAGGGAAAACTTCAGCC
This sequence comes from Peptoniphilus sp. BV3C26, assembly GCF_000478985.1. Classification (GTDB taxonomy): domain Bacteria; phylum Bacillota; class Clostridia; order Tissierellales; family Peptoniphilaceae; genus Peptoniphilus_B; species Peptoniphilus_B koenoeneniae. The sequence goes on along the minus strand of NZ_AWXB01000040.1, from coordinate 7,996 downwards.
ACAAGAGTTGTAGAACCCTTTTGACCAATTCTTTCAGGATCAGCGCCTATATCTTCAGGACTTAAAATTTTAAATTCCAGACTGTCATCAACCTTATCCTTATAGTCATTAATATTTACATTTCCCTTTAAAACTGTAATTAAAGCAGGAAGTTCCACTTGAATTTTTTCGATTCCGTTAAAAATATTTCTTTTAGCTATTAATTTACTGTCTATATATTCAAGGTCTGAAACATAAGTTGCCTGATTAAAGGATAAGTGTTCTGCCAGTTCTGGCCCTACTTGACCAGTATCTCCATCAATAGTTTGAGAGCCTGTTAAAACCAAATCGAAATTATCAATTGTCTTTGCAGCTCTTGATAGAACATAACTTGTTGCAAGGGTATCGGATCCTCTAAAATCAGGAGAACTTATTATATAAGCCTTATCTGCTCCCATTGCAATGGCATATCTTAAAAATTCTTTTGCAAATTCCGGTCCCATAGTGATTACAGTAACTTTTCCCTTAGTTTTATTTTTTAAATCTATTGCCATTTTAAGAGCATGGACATCAGGGGGATTGATTATGCTCTTTACACCGTCTCTTATTAAATTTCCCGTTTCTCTGTCAACTTTTACATCTGAAACTTTAGGAACAATTTTTATACAAACTAAAATATTCATTCTCTACCTCCTCTTTCTCAATAATTATTATACTATATATGTGTCCTTTAAATTAATTTTTCTTCACTCTTTTAAATAAAGTAATTAAAGGTTAGAATAGTTTAGAGGTGCTTTATGAAAAAAGATTTAAAAGAAAGATTTTTTTCTTACATAGAAAATGCCTGGAAAAAAGAAAAAATTAAGAGAAGAGAAGCTCAAAAAAGGCAGGCACAGGTAAAAAAAGAATTAAAAATTGAAAATAAAAATTTAAGTAAAAAGGGAAGAATAAAAAAGCTTATATTTTTTTCTTTAGCAATTATTTTATACATAATTGTAAGATGCGGACTTAGGGCCTATAAGGGCAGGGAAGTTTTCAGATGGGAAGATATTTTATTTGGACTTATAGTTATAGGTCTTTATGCCCTATATATTTTTAAATGGGCAAAGGAGTATAAAGATTCATGAAAATTATAGCCACAACCACTTTTGGACTGGAAAGCGTCCTTAAAAGAGAACTGGAAAACTTAGGTTATAAGGCTGAAGTTGAAAACGGAAGATTGGCTCTTGAGGGAGATTTAAAAGACATATATAAGTTAAATTTAAGACTTAGAACAGCAGATAGGGTTTTAATAGAATTTTTAAACTTTAAGGCTTTAAGTTTTGAAGAACTTTTTGATGGAGTTTCAGGATTTCCCTGGGAGAATTTTATTCCTGAAAATGCAAATTTTATTGTTGAAGGAAGAAGCAGAAAATCCAAACTTTTTTCAATTTCCGATTGTCAAAGGATAACTGAAAAAGCCATTATTAATAGACTTTCAAAAATTTATAAAAAATCTTATTTTGAAAAGGATGGACCAAGATATAAACTTGAAGTTTCCCTTTTAGATGATATTGCATCAATAACCTTAGATACTTCAGGCGAGGGCCTTCACAAAAGAGGCTATAGGGAAATAAATTATAAGGCACCTATTAGTGAAACCCTGGCGGCAGGTCTTGTAAGTTTAAGTTATTGGAATTCCAAAAGACTTTTATGCGACCCCTTTTGCGGATCGGGAACTATTGCCATTGAAGCTGCCATGATAGGAAGAAATATTGCACCAGGTCTTATGAGAAATTTTGATTTTGAAAATTTTTCCTTTACGGACAAAAAAGACTTTAGAGATCAAAAGTCTAAGTGTTATTCGGAGATACTCTTAAATAAAAAATTAGATATTGTTGCCAGCGACATTTCCTATAAGGCCATAGAAATTGCAAAAAACAATGCAGAACTAATGGATTTAAGCCAAGATATAACTTTTTTTAAAAAAGATATATTTGATTTGGATCTTCCTGATGATTATGGAGTATTAATTACAAATCCTCCCTACGGAGTGAGAATTAAAGACCAAGTAAGCGATCTACAAAAAGAACTTGGAAAACTTTACAAAAGTTTAAAAACCTGGTCTTTTTATATAATTACATCAGATGAAAATTTTGAAAAAGATTTTAATAAGAAAGCCGACAGAAATAGAAAACTTTACAACGGAGGCATAAGAACTTATTACTATCAATATTACGGACCGAAACCTAAAAAATAGGAGTGAAAAAATGAGTGGACAAAAATTTGATTTTAATATTAATCATATAGTTTTAAACGGAATTGCAGACCTTGTCAGAGTCATAGATAAGGATAATAATGTTATTTTTGTCAACTCAGCAATGAAAGAATTTTTTTGGGGCAGATGAAACAACTATGACCTGCGAGCCGGGGGATGGATTTTTTTGTAACGTCTCTGTGGCTCAGAGGTCCTTCAGGACAGGGGAAATCATTCAAAGAGAGGAATACATCAAGGGAAATTATTACTCCGTTAAATGCTCTCCTGTGCATTCTGAGACAGGGGAAATAGTTGGAGTGGTTGAAGTTTTTAGAAATGTAACTATGGAGAAGAAACTTCAGGGACAAATAATAAATAAAAATAAGGAACTCACTCTTGAAATGCTTGATGCTCAAAAAATTCAAAAGTCTCTTATTCCGGAAAAGGGATTTTTTAAAAATTTAAAGTTAGATTATTTTTACAGTCCTTCAAATATTTTAAGCGGAGATTTATTTAATGTATTTGAAATTAACGAAGACAATATGGGAATTTATATAGCAGACGTTATGGGACATGGCTTTAAGTCTTCCCTTATAACTATGTTTATAAGTCTTTTGTTTAAAAATATTTCTACAAAAACTCTTCTTAGTCCATCCAGGACTCTCGAAGAGATAAAAAGCAGATTTTCTTCTTTAAATATTGATCCGGGAATTTATTTCACCTGCTTTTATGGGGTTTATAACAGAAAAAAAGACAACTTTCTTTTTTCCAATGCAGGACACAATCCCTGTCCCATTTTAACTCGTGATAGAAATTCTTATGAACTTATTTCCAGAGGCTTTCCCATTTCCGGAATCTTTGATTATATAAATTATGAGGAAAATTCAGTGGATTTATTTTGCGGCGACAAACTCCTTTTTATGACTGACGGAATTGTGGAAACTGTAAATAAAAACAGAGAGCCCTTCGGTCTTGAAAGGATCGCCGATATTTTAAATGAAAATAGTATTGATGAAATAAATGTAATAAAAGAAGAACTTGAACTTTATAAATATAGGGACCAGCAAGATGACATTACTTGCGTGTTATTTAAGGTGTTGTAATGAATTTTAAAGCTTATAAATATAATTTTGATAGGTCTATAGAAGATAAAATTGAAGAAAATAAAGAAAAATATAGAAATGCAGATTATTTGTGGACGGACTTTAATTTTTTAAGAGGGGAAGTCCACAGAGCAAAGGGGATTGCAAAAGAAATTGAAAGGGCAGGAAAAACCCTTGTAGTTGCAGGAATAGGAGGATCTTTTTTAGGAGCTGAAGCTGCAATTAATGCTTTAAATCCAAAGGGAAATAAAATACATTTTATAGGTAACAGTCTTTCTACAAGAGCCGCTTTACAAAAATTATCGGACTTAGATGAAGATTTTGCCCTTCTTGTTATTTCCAAATCGGGAAATACCCTTGAAACTATTATTGCTTACACATACATGAGAGAATTTATGAAAAATAAATTTTCCGACTATAATAAAAGAATTTTTATTATGAGCCAGTCCTTAGATTCAAAGCTTGGAAGGGCATGCCAAAAAAATGGTCATAATTTTATAGAAATCTCCTCAGAAGTTGGGGGCAGATATTCAGTTTTAACTTGTGTTGGCCTTGTTCCTATGGCCTTTGCAGGAATTGATGTTGATAAAGTTATAGATGGTGCTTTAAGTGTCAATGTGGATCATGCAATTTCCTATGCAACTTACAGAAACAAATTTTACGAAAAAGATCTTTTTGTTGAAATCTTTACAGTATATGAACCGGATTTGGAATATTTATTAAAATGGATTTTACAACTTTTTGCCGAAAGTGAAGGAAAAGAGGGCAAGGGAATCTTACCAACTTATGTCATTAATTCAAGAGACCTCCACAGTTTAGGTCAATATATTCAATCGGGAAGGCAGATGTTTTTTGAAACTACAATTTCCCCTTTAAATTCAAATTCAAATCTGGAAGTATCTTTAGAAGATTACGGTCTCAATTTAAATATGACTTTAAATGAGCTTAACGACCTTACAAGAAAATCTGTTATGAAATCTCATAGTAGCAATCAACTTTTATTGGAAATTGAAAAAATTGATGAATTTAACTTAGGTTGTATTTTTTATTTCTTTGAATATGCCTGCCAAGTTTCTGCAAAAATTTTGGGGGTTGATCCTTTTAACCAACCGGGAGTGGAAGAATATAAAGCAATATTAAGAAAAAAACTTTATGAAAAATAAAATAATAGGTTAAAAAATATAAGGCTTTTTAAGCATTATAAAGTCCTTGAAAAAAATTGAAATTACTTGCAAGTTTATATTGGAGTGATATAATTATTAAAGAATGTTATTTAATTAACATAGTATATAAAAATTTTAAGGGGGACTTTAAATGGATTTTAGAATGGATAAGGAGCATGCTCTTTTACAACAAATGTATGAAGCATTTGCTGTAAATGAAGTTAAACCTATTGCTGCAGACATCGACAAAACAGATGAGCCGCCAATGGAAAATGTTAGAAAAATGGCTAAATATGGATTTTTCGGCATACCATTTCCAAAGGAATACGGTGGACAAGGCGCAGATTACCTTGCATATGTAATGGCAGTTGAAGAGTTATCAAAAAAATGTGCAACTACAGGTGTAATTGTATCAGCACATACTTCACTTTGCGCTGCTCCTATTTATGAAAACGGAACAGAAGAACAAAAACGTAAATATTTACCAGACCTACTATCAGGACGTAAGATAGGAGCTTTCGGTTTAACTGAACCCGGTGCAGGTACAGATGCTGCAGGACAACAAACAACAGCAGTTCTTGACGGGGACGAATATGTTTTAAACGGAACAAAGATATTTATTACAAATGCAGGATTTGCAGATGTATTTATAATTATCGCCATGACTGACAAATCAAAGGGAACAAAAGGAATCTCAGCTTTCATAGTTGAAAGAGGAACTCCTGGATTCAGAGTCGGAGAACCTGAAGACAAAATGGGAATAAGAGCATCTTCTACTTGCGAACTTATTTTTGAAAATTGCAGAATTCCTAAAGAAAACTTACTTGGCCGTGAAGGCAAGGGATTCGGTCTTGCAATGAAGACTCTTGACGGAGGACGTATAGGTATTGCTGCTCAAGCATTAGGTATTGCAGAAGGAGCAATTGACGAAACAGTTCAATATACAAAAGAAAGAAAACAATTCGGAAGACGTATTTCTCAATTCCAAAATACTCAATTCCAACTTGCTGATATGAAAACCAAAACTGAAGCTGCAAAACTTTTAGTTTATAGAGCAGCTCATACAAAGGGTGTAGGACAAGCTTATGGACATTTTGCAGCAATGGCAAAATTATTTGCAGCTGAAAATGCATCAGATGTAACAAGAAGATGTCTTCAATTATTCGGCGGATATGGTTTCACAAGAGATTATCCAATTGAAAGAATGATGAGAGATGCAAAGATAACTGAAATCTACGAAGGTACTTCAGAAGTAATGAGAATGGTAGTTTCAGGCTGGATGGGAGTTAAATAGGAGGAGAATATGAAAATAGTAGTTTGTATAAAACAAGTACCTGATACAAATGAGGTTAGACTTGATCCTGTAACTAATACACTTATTAGAGAAGGAGTTCCGAGTATCATTAACCCTGATGATAAATCAGGTCTTGAAGCAGCACTTAGAATAAAAGATAAAGATCCTGAAAACATTGAAGTAACAGTTGTATCAATGGGACCGCCACAAGCAGAACTTGCTTTAAGAGAAGCTCTTGCAATGGGAGCTGACAAGGCAATTCTTGTAACAGACAGAGCTTTCGGAGGAGCGGACACATGGGCAACATCAAGCACAATAGCAGGAGCTCTTGAACATTTAGATTATGATTTAATCATTACAGGCCGTCAAGCAATAGACGGTGATACAGCTCAAGTAGGACCTCAAATTGCAGAACACTTGCACTTACCTCAAGTTTCCTACGTTGAAGAACTTGAACTTGGAGACGGATGCATAAAAGTTAAAAGACAATTTGAAGACAGATACCACAATTTGGAAGTTAAGCTTCCTTGCTTAATTACAGCTCTAACAGAACTTGCTCCACCAAGATATATGTCAGTAGGCGGCGTTTTTGACGCTTACCAAAAAGAAATCACAACTTGGGGACTTGAAGACATTAAAGATAAACTTAACCTTGCAGACATAGGACTTAAGGGATCACCGACAAAGGTTAAAAAATCATTCCCTAAACAAGGAAAAGGTAAGGGCGTTCTTCTTACAGACCTAAACGCAGATGAAGCAGCCCAAGCAATTGTAGCTAAGTTACAAGAAAAATATATAATATAAGGGGTGAATTTGATGAGCAAAGACGTATTTGTATTTATAGAACAAAGAGATAACCAACTACAAAAAGTAGGTATAGAATTACTTGGAAAAGCAAGAGAACTTGCAGATGACTTAGGTCAACAAGTAGTAGCAATGCTTATTGGTGAAAATGTAAAACAACACGCAGAACTTTTAATTCACCACGGTGCAGATAAAGTAATAATTGTAGAAGATCCTATTTTAAAAGAATATGTAACAGAACCATACACAAAGGCAATTTACAATATCATTAAAAAATACGATCCTGAAATTGTAATTTACGGAGCAAGTTCAATTGGACGTGACCTAGCACCAAGACTTGCATCAAGAATCCATACAGGACTTACAGCAGACTGTACAAAACTTGAAATAGATCCAGAAACAAAATTATTAATGATGACAAGACCTGCTTTCGGCGGAAACCTTATGGCAACAATTCTATGTGAAGAATTTAGACCTCAAATGGCAACAGTAAGACCGGGAGTTATGCAAGCTCTTGAAAATGATCCAAACAGAAAGGGTCAAGTAATAGAAGAAAAAATAGACTTTGAACCAAGCGATATGAATGTTAAAATAGTTAGCATTGAAAAAGCAGAATCAAAGAAAAAAGATATTACAGAGGCAAGCATCCTTGTATCAGCAGGACGTGGAATCGGCGGACCAGAAGGATTTGAAAATCTTGAAGGCCTTGCAAATGTCCTTGACGCAGAAATTTCTTCATCAAGAGCAGTTGTAGACGCAGGATGGATTACAAAAGACCGTCAAGTAGGACAAACAGGTAAAACAGTAAGACCTGAAGTTTATTTTGCCCTTGGAATCTCAGGAGCAATCCAACACTTGGCAGGAATGGAAGAATCTGATTTAATAATCGCAATAAACAAAAACGAAACAGCACCAATCTTTGAAGTTGCAGATTTGGGAATAGTAGGAGATTTAAACGCAATAGTTCCGAAATTAACAGAAGCAATTGACAGAGAAAAGAAATTAAAAGCAGAAATAGAATAATTATACAAAATAAAATCCATTGGAAGAAATTTCAATGGATTTTTTTAATGCAAATAAAAGTATAAATAAAAGAAAATTTCAATTGAAAATAAAACCCCGTGTAGGGACCAATTTGAAGACCTAACCCGATTTTTGAAAAAAATCGTGGTAGGTCTCATGCAACTATTTGCCCAAATCTTTGCTTTGGCTGCAAATATCTGCTATTGGTCCGCCGCCGTCAGGCGAATTTATTGAAACAAAATAAAAAAACGAAAAAGAAAAAATAAAGAAAAAATGTATGTTGAAAAAATTAAAAAAAATAAAAATAAAAATGTAAATTTAAAATAAATTTTAAATCAAATATTTATTTTTTTCTTCCCACCAAAAACAAACGCGGACCGGGTAAACCGGTCCC
>NZ_AWXB01000039.1 GCF_000478985.1 Peptoniphilus sp. BV3C26 | reverse complement strand
TTAAAAAAGTACTACTTAAATTTAAATTAGAGCTTTTTTAATGTTTAAAATTAAATATTTAAAGCATCTGTATAGGGAAGTTTATATTCATCTGCAAGAGCTTTGAAAGTTACATAACCTTCCGCCATGTTAACTCCTTTTTTTAATTCTTCACAGCCTTTTATAGCCTCTCTCCAGCCTTCATTTGCAATTTTAAGGGCATAATATGAGGTTGCATTAGAAAGGGCCTGTGTGGAGGTCTTAGGAACTGAGCCTGGTATATTTGCAACTGCATAGTGGATAACTCCATATTTTTCAAAAACAGGATTTGAATGAGTTGTTGGATGATTTGCAGTTGTTTCTATGGAACCGCCTTGGTCTATGGAAACGTCAACTATAACGGAACCTTTTCCCATGGATTTTACCATTTCTTCAGTTACAAGTTTTGGAGCAAGGGCTCCTGTAATTAAAACTGTTGAAATTACCAGGTCTGCACTTTTTACAGCTTCTGCAATGTTGTATTCGTTTGAATATAGGGTTTCAATTGAGTTTCCAAAAATATCAATAAGTTGTCCAAGTCTTTCTGTATTTCTGCCGATTACAGTAACTCTTGCACCCATACCTACGGCAACTTTAGCTGCTGCAGTTCCTACAGTTCCTGTTCCTATTATTACAACATTTGCAGGTTTTACTCCAGGCACTCCGTCTATTAACATTCCTTTACCGTCTTTTAAATTTGCAAGATAATAGCCACCAACAACTAGGGCAAGTCGTCCTGCAATTTCACTCATAGGTTTTAAAAGAGGAAGTTTTCCATCTTTTTCTACAGTTTCAAAAGCAATGCCTATACATTTTTTTTCAACAAGTTCTCTAAATAATTTTTCATTTGCAGCTAAATGCAAGTAGGCAAAAATTATAAGGCCTTCTCTTAAATATTTATAATCACATTCTTGAGGTTCCTTAACCTTATAAATCATTTGAGATTTTGTCCAAACTTCTTCGTGAGAAACTATTTGGGCGCCGGCATTTTTATATTCCTCATCGGTAAAACCCGATTGTAAACCTGCATTTTTTTCAACAAGAACAGTATGTCCTTGTTCAGTAAAATTTCTAACACAAGAAACAGTAGCAGCAACTCTTGCTTCAGTGTCCTTATTTTCCTTGGGTATTCCTATAATCATTTTCTTCCTCCCATAAAGACTAATTTAATTTATTAATATTAATTTTATATTTTTCGTTGATCTTGTCAATACTTAAAATTTCCATAATTGATTCTTGAGCTTTGGTAAAAGCTTGGTCAAGAAGGCCTTTTTTTATCGCATCTTTTTCAACTTTTTCCTTTTGATCAATAGTAAAATCTTTCATATCATCAACCTTTAGAGGATTAAAAATCGAATTTTTTTCATTGAATATTTTTATAGAATTTTCATCTATTTCATGGGCAAGAATTTTAGCCGGAGGGAGTTTTATATCAATAGTGTCGCCGGAAATAGAAATGTTCATTTGTTTTAAATCAACTCCCGATTTAATTGAGCCGTTGTAGGAAATAATAAACTTTTTTTCAGTAAATGGAACTTCCCAACCGTAAAAATAATTTACATCGCTGTATTCACTCATATTTGTGTAAATATAATCAAGGCTTATAAGTTGGCTTGCCCTTTCCAGTCTGTTTTTAAGTAGACTTTCACTTATCTTAGGTTCTTTTTTTTCAGAGCCAAGTTTATAACCACCGAAAAAAACTCCTATAAGCAAAAGAATAACAATTACTATAATAAATTTTTTCTTTGTTTTCATAAGAACTCCTTATTTTAAAATTTTATTCTATTTAATATAAATACACATTTATTTTATCATAAAAAATTAACAGGATAAACTTACAGCATTATGGCAATATGCTTAAATTCTTGATATAATATTTAAATGTTAGGGGGAATTATATGGACGACGGCGGTGCTGGGTTAATACCGCAGTTTTTAATAATAATAGTTTTAACACTTATAAACGCTTTTTTTGCCTCAGCAGAGCTTGCAATAGTATCTTGCAATAAAACAAAAATACAAACTTTGGCTGAAGAAGGCAATGAAAAAGCAAAAAAACTTTTAAACATTACGAAAGATCAAACCAGATTTTTATCAACAATACAAGTGGGAATCACACTTGCGGGATTTTTCTCATCAGCAAGTGCAGCGACAACAGTTTCTCGTGCTTTGGGACAAAGATTTTTAGCTTTTGGGATAATGTATGGCCATACTATAGCACTTATTTTAGTAACCTTTATCCTATCCTTTATAACCCTTGTGTTTGGTGAGCTTGTTCCAAAGAGAATAGCTCTTCAAAATTCGGAAAAAGTAGCACTTTTTTCAGCAGGAACAATAGAAATCTTTACAAAATTGACTTTTCCTTTTGTAAAACTCACATCTCTTGCCACAAGTTTGGTTTTAAAACTTCTTGGCAAATATTCTGAAGATGTGGAAGAAAAAATATCCGAAGAAGAACTTAAAAGTTATATAAAAGTTTCTCAAGAGCAGGGTGTAATAAACAGTGCCGGAGAAGAAATGATAGTCAACATAATGGAATTTGACGACAGATTAGCCTATGAAATCATGACTCCAAGAACAAACATCTATATGATTGACTATGATGAATTTAATAAAGAAATGATAAAGGAAATCCTGGAAAAAGGCTTTTCCAGAATGCCGGTATATAAAGAAAATACTGATAACATAGTAGGAACTTTGTACATTAAAGATTTATTTGCAGAATATACAAAGAGAAACTATAAAGATATATCCTTAGATAATATTTTAAAAGAACCCTACTTTGTTCCGGAAACAAAAAAAATCGACCAACTTTTAAAAGAATTGCAGGCAAGCAAAAATTATGTTGCCATATTAATAGATGAGTACGGTGGTTTTTCTGGAATGGTAACAGTAGAAGATATAGTCGAAGAAATAGTTGGAGAGATAGAAGACGAGTATGATAAAAACGAGCCGAAGATTGAAAAGATTTCAAAAGACACCTTTATAATAGACGGCCGTATGAATCTTGATGACATTAACGACGAATTAAATACAAAATTATATAGTGAAAATCACGAGACCATATCAGGTCTTATGGTAGAGCTTTTAGGCTTTATTCCAAGCCAAGGAGATAAAATAAACCACTCCGTTTTATATAAAGATCAATTAAAACTTACTGAACTTAGCGCAAAAGACAAGAGAATTGAAAAAGTAAAACTTGAAATTTTTAACTCTGACTATTTAGAAAAAGAAGAAGAAAAATAAAAATATTAAAGTAAAATAAGCTCTAATTTTTAAAATTAGAGCCTTATTTTTTAGGAGGTTTTATTATTAGTGAACAAGGAAAAAAATTTTTTAAATATGTAATACCATCAGTATTAGCACAAACGATATTTGCAATATACACCATGGTGGACGGATTTTTTGTTGCAAACTACGTATCTGAAACAGCACTGGGAGCAGTAAACATATCCCTGCCCTTTATAAGTATTTTATTTGGCATATCAGTAGTTTTTGCCATAGGTACCCAAACAATGTGCGGAGTTTTATTAGGAAGAGGGAACAAAGAAGAAGCATCAAGAGTATTTACCCAATCAGTCCTAAGCCTTACAATATTTTCTTTAATATTAGGCATAACATCCTTTCTAAACATGGACAAAATAGCAATACTACTAGGAGCAAGAGAGGATCTAATAGGACTTGTAGAAAACTACCTTGGAATAATAATGATTTTTAGCCCCTTCTTTATAATTTCCTACAACCTTGAAGTCCTTGTAAAAATAGACGGATATCCCTATCTTTCAATAATAGTAGTAGCAATATCAGCTCTGACAAACATTTTTTTAGATTATTTATTTGTAGCAGTCTATAATTACGGAATAAAAGGAGCTGCAATAGCAACAGGCATATCACAACTATTAGCAACATTAATATTCTTAGTGCATTTTTTAGGAAAAAAATCAAATTTAAAATTTAGAACCTTTAAATTTCATGGAAATATCTTAAAAAGAATAGTCCACTTAGGCATAGGAAGCTGTATAGCAGAAATAGGCGGAGGAGCAATAATATTTTTATACAATCACTTCATAATAAACTATTTAGGCGAAAGAGCCCTATCAACCTTTACAGTAATATCCTATGTAACACAAATGGTAGCAGTTTTTTATGCAGGAATATCCCAAGGAATGAGTCCTCTGGTAAGCTACTATTACGGAAAAAATAAACTGAAAGAAGCAAGAACAATCTTTAAATATGCACTCATTTCAACCATAAGCGTAAGCCTTATAAGTTTCGGACTCATAAACTACTTCAGCCAAAATATATTTTCAGTATTCTTAAAAGGAGACTTAGAACAAATAATATACTCCAAAGGAGCAATGGCAAAATACAGCTTTTCATATTTATTAATAGGGTACAACATAATAATATCTGGTTTTTCAGCATCCATGTTAAAACCAAACAACTCCATAATAATAAATATCCTGAGATCCTTTGTCATGATAGGCCTTGCCCTATTTTTACTCTCAAAAATAAATCCCCAATACATTTGGTTCAGCAGTGTTTTATCAGAAGGCTTGACCCTTATATTCTCCTTAATAGTAATAAAAGCCCTGCTTGAAAATTAAAAAATAAAAATGCTTCACGTAGAGCGTAAAAAAATAATTTATAAAAAATTTTAAAATAAATTTTAAATCAAATATTTATTTTGTTCTCTCACACAATACACGCGGACCGGTAAACCGGTCCCTAGGCCCCACAAAAACCAACGAATAAATTTATTGTAATTTTATCCAAACATGGAATCCATGCAGAAACGTGGGGTAAATTTATGCGAACAGGTTTCACAAAAGAAAACCCATTCAACAGAATGTAGGGACCAATTTGAAGCCCTAACCCGATTTTTGTAAAAAAATCGTGGTAGGTCTCATGCAACTATTTGCCCAAATCTTTGATTTGGCTGCAAATATCTGCAATTGGTCCGATCGCCGTAAGGCGAATTTATTAAAACAAAATAAAAAAATGAAAAAAAGTAAATGCAGATTCAACCTCCACAGAAACAATAGGAAAGAAAAGCGTAAGCTTTTCCACCTTTAAAAAGCGTTTCGAGGGGTAAGGATGGGGAGTGCGAGGGGGACGTTAGGGACAATCGCAAGTCCATTAGTCCCCCTCGCGATACATATTTAAAATAAAAAAAGAGAAAGAAAAAATGTAGAAAAAATATAAATTGAAAAAACATAAAATAAAATAAAAATGTAAATTTAAAATAAATTTTAAATCAAATGCAGGTTTTGTTTTCCCACGTTATACACGCGGACCGGTAAACCGGTCCCTACAGGATTTTCAAGGGTTGTGGCAATAAGAAGTTTGTTTAAAATGAAAGGATTTCTTAAATAATTTAAAATTAATGTTAATTCAAAATTAAAATATAATTTTAAAAATGCTTCACGTAGAGCGTAAAAAAATAATTTATAAAAAATATTTATTTTTTTCTCCCACTCAACACATGTGGACCAGTTTACATGCTCACAAAAGAAAATCTCTGCAAAGGAATGCAAGGGCCAATTTTGAATACCTGAGGCGATTTTTGCAAAAAAACTTAAAAAAATTTTTTTTAAAAATTTTAAAAATAGTGTTGACAAATTTTTCCACAGCTCGTACAATCAAAAACAAGTTTAAAAAAGAAACTTAAAAATTAAAAACTATTTGAAAGAAAGAGTAAAAAGAATTTTAGTCTTTACAGAGAAGCTATATTGTGGTGAGAGTAGCAAGATGAGATCTTTTGAACATGATTCTTGATAGGGTGGTTCGATATTTAGAATCACACGGGAACTCCCGTTACAGAGTTAGTGTATGATGGTACATGAAGAGGCATTTTTTATTTTAAATGCAATTAAGGTGGTAACGCGGAATAATTTCGTCCTTTTTATCCTATATGGATAGAAAGGACGTTTTTTTTATTTAAATTTGATGGAGGAAAAATGATAGAACTAAAGAATGTAAGTGTAGCATTTGAAAATAAAAATAAGGTGGTACACGCACTAAGGGATGTATCTCTTAAAATAAAAGAAAAAGAAATATTTGGAATTGTTGGTTACTCTGGAGCCGGAAAATCAACCTTGGTAAGATGTATAAATTTACTTACAAGGCCGGATTCTGGAGAAGTATATATAAAGGGAGAGGATATAACAAAATTAACTGAAAAGGAACTTAGAAAAAAAAGAATGAAGATAGGGATGATTTTTCAACATTTTAATCTCTTTTCAACGAGGACTATATTTGAAAATGTCTACTATCCCTTGAAGCATTCAAAATTAAAAGAAAGTGAGAAAATTAAAAAAGTAGAATCACTTTTGAAACTGGTGGACATCTATGAAAAAAGAGATGATTACCCGAGTAAACTCTCAGGAGGTCAAAGACAGAGAGTCGCCATAGCAAGAGCACTTGCAAATGATCCTGACATACTTCTTTGCGATGAATCTACTTCAGCCCTGGATCCACAAAACACTTCTCAAATATTAAAACTTTTGAAGAAGTTAAATGAAGATCTGGGACTTACAATAGTCATCATAACTCACGAAATGCAGGTGGTTAAATCCATTTGCACAAAGTGTGCTGTAATGGAAAATGGAAACATTGTTGAGAGCAAATCTGTTTTAGAAATCTTTTCTAATCCAGAGCATAAACTTACAAAAGAGTTTATTGAAAGCACAATCCAATCAGAAGAAGTATTAGAAACTTTAAAAAATAATAAGGATTTAGTTACATCGGACAATTCAAAACTTGTAAGGCTTGACTATATAGGAGATTCAACCTTGGAGCCAATAATCCTTGAGCTTTATAAAAAGTTTGATGTAGTGACATCAATACTATGGGGCAATGTAGAGTTTATACAAAATACACCTCTTGGTGTGCTTATAGTTTCCTTAAAGGGAGATTGTAAAAACATCTTAGAAGCCTTTGACTACATGAAAGAAAAAAATGTAAGGGTAAGAGAACTTAGACTGGAGGAAGAAAATGAGTGAATTTTTTAAAAATGTAATAGCTATTAAAGGCGACTTTTTACCTGCAACTTTAGAAACAATTTATATGGTATTTTTTACTTCAATCTTTGCAGGTATAGCTGGACTAATACTTGGAATAGTACTTGTCACCACAAAACAAGGGGGAATACTGGAAAATAAAGTTTTAAACTCCATATTGGATAAGATTATAAACTTTCTTCGTGCTGTACCATTTATAATTCTTTTGGCAGTGGTAGCTCCACTAACAAAGGCAATTGTCGGCACAAGAATAGGAGCGACAGCAGCAATAGTTCCACTTTTCTTTGGAGCTTTCCCCTTTTATGCAAAGCAAGTAGAATCAGCCTTATCTTCAATAGATGAAGGGCTTATAGAAGCTGCAATTTCCATGGGGGATAGTCCCTTTTATGTAATCACAAGAGTTTATTTAAGAGAAGGACTTCAAAATTTAATAAGGGTTTCAGCCCTTACAATGATCTCTTTAATAGGACTTAGCGCCATGGCAGGAGCCATAGGAGCTCAAGACTTAGGTAAACTTGCAATAGCCACCGGTTATAATAGATTTCAAGACGACGTAGTAATAGTATCAATGGTCCTTATACTAATACTTGTGTATTTTGTACAAGGAATATCAAATTTAGCAATAAAAAAATTAGAAAGATGAGGAAAATAAAATGAAAAAAACAATTAAAATTTTAGGAATATTAGGATTAGCATTAGCATTAACAGCATGTGGTTCAAAAAATAAGGCAAACAAAGTAGACGAAAATATAGGAAAAGATCGTCCAGTTAGGATAGGAGTTGTAGGCACCAAGTCAGACACTTGGAATTTTGTAATAAAAAAACTTGAAAAAGAAGGAATAAAAGCAGAACTTGTTGAATTTACAGATTACAATCAACCAAATGCAGCACTTTTATCAGGAGATATAGATTTAAATTCATTTCAACATCAAAACTTCTTAGATCACTTTAACGAAGACAAAAAATCAAATATAGTTTCTATTGGTAAAACAGTGCTTGCACCCCTTGGCATCTACTCAAATAAGATAAAAGACGTAAATGAAATAAAAGATGGAGATAAAATTGCAATCCCTGACGACGTTTCAAACCAAGCAAGAGCCATAGCTCTTCTTCAAACTGCAGGACTTATAAAAGTTGACGGAAAACCAGGAGATCCATTGACACCTAAAAACATTATAGAAAATCCAAAGAACCTAGAAATAATTCCAATGGACGCATCACAAACAGCAAGAGCATTAGACGATGTGACCGCAGCATGTATAAACAATGGAGTAGCAACAGACGCTGGATATAGTCCAACAACAGATTCAATATTCTTAGAACCAGTAGACGAAAACTCAAAACCATATATAAATATAATTGCAGCAAGACCAGAAGACAAAGACAATGAAGTATTCAAAAAAATAGTAGCAGCATATCAATCTGACGATACAGAAGAAGTAATCAAAAAAGAAAGCAAGGGCTCTTCAATAGTAGCTTGGAAATAAAATAAAAAAACGAAAAAGAATAAATGTAGATTCAACCTCCACAGAAACAATAGGAAAGAAAAGCGTAAGCTTTTCCACATCTTAAAAGCGTTTCGAGGGGTAAGGAGGGGGAGTGTGAGGGGGACGGATAGGGACAATCGCAAGTCCATTAGTCCCCCTCGCGTTACATATGTAAAATAAAAAATGAAAAAGAAAAAATTCAGAAAAAATTTCAATTGAAAATTTTTAAAAATAAAAATGCTTCACGTAGAGCATAAAAAATAATTTAAAATAAATTTTAAATCAAATATTTATTTTGTTCTCCCACATTATACACGCGGACCGGTAAACCGGTCCCTACAGCCCACAAAATCCCACACGTGAATGTGGGATAATTTTGTGAGAAAAGGTTCCAAGAGATTAAAACCTTACAAGCGAATGTAGGGACCAATTTATTGGTCCGGTCGCCGTCAGGCGAATGATTGAAAATAAAATAAAAAATGAGAAAGAAAAAATATAGAAAAAAGATTTATTGGAAAAATTTAAAACAAAATGCTCTATGTAGAGCGTAAAAAATATTTGTAAAAAATTTTAAAATAAATTTTAAATCAAATGCATGGTTTGTTTTCCCACAATATACACACGGACCAATAAATTGGTCCCTAGAGGATTTTTAAAGATTATGTTAAGAAAGAAGTTTGTTTAAAATGGAAGGATTTCTTAAATAATTTAAAATTAATGTTAATTCAAAATTAGAATATAATTTTAAAAATGCTTGGCGTGAAGCATAAAAAAAGACGATAATCAATCGTCCTCTTTTTTTGTACTCTCTCTGAGAATATTTGTATATTCCTTACAAATATTATCAAAAGCAATTAGCTCATCAACAGTAAATTTTTTTAAAAGAACCTTTCTGGTCTTTACAATATCAATATTGTCATATCTCTTGTGGGCAAGAGCAAGTTTCTCACCGCTGGGAGTAGTAGTCAGATGGTAAATCTTTCCATTTTCTTTAGAATTAACTCTGTCAATTAAACCGAAATTAATAAGCTTTCTAACAATTTGAGAAATAGCAGAAGTAGTCCTTTTCCATTGACTAGCAATTTCAGTAACGGTAGTATCAGGGTGATCATGAATATCTGTAAGAATATGAATTTCTACCATAGTAAGCTCAGGTCCGTAACCATAGTCCCTTCTAATGGAAAAATAATTGGAATAAGCCAAAATAAAATCATACATAGGATTCATTATCTTGGAAAGTTCTCTATATCTTTGAGAAACAATTTCCTCATCTTCATCTTTTTCAATCCAGGAATCTATAATATCATTTTCATAAATACTTTTATCACTTTTATAATCTTTCATAGGCACCTCTTTTTACAATTATAGCATAAAAAAACTTTAACAAGTTAATAATAAATGCTCTAAATAAAGTTGACAAGGCTATCAAATTTTATATAATATACTTAACGGTTAAGCTACTTAAATATATTTAATAGGAGGTAAAATGAATAAAAAAGAATTTTTAGAAAAATATTCTGTAAACAGACAAAATACCAATTGCTTAAAATGGGATTTTTTAAAGGTAAGATACAAAGATGACAATCTGGTTCCCATGTGGGTAGCAGATATGGATTTTAAAAGTCCAGAATGTATAAGAGAGGCTTTAAAAGAGAGAGTTGAACATGGAGTTTTCGGCTACAGCTTTAAACCTGAAAAATATTATGAAGCTTATTCAAATTGGATGGAAAAAAATTTTGATTATCCTGTAAAAAGAGAATGGGTTCGCACTTCAGTGGGAGTTGTACCGGCTTTATATTGGTTTATAAATTGTTTTACAAAAGAAAATGATTCAATACTAATTATGCCTCCTGTATATTATCCCTTCCATAACTGTATTACAGATACAAAAAGAAAAAAAGTAACGGTAGATTTAATACACAGGGACAATCAATATTATATTGATTATGAAAAAGCAGAAGAAGCAATAAAAAAAGAAAATGTAAAAATGATGATTTTCTGTTCTCCTCACAATCCTGCATCAAGAGTATGGAAAGAAGAAGAGCTGGACAAATTATTTGGCATTTGTAAGAAATATGGAGTTTTAATAATAAGTGATGAAATTCACCAAGACTTTACCTTTAACGGCAATAAACACACACCAGCACCAAGAGTAGGTAAGGGCAAGTACAAAGACAATATAATACTTGTAAATGCAGCATCAAAAAGCTTTAACCTTGCAGGCCTTGTACATTCAAACATAGTTATTGAAAACAAAGAACTTAGAGAAAAATTTGATCAATATCAAAACAACAACGTGCCAATGGAAGTAAACATAATGGGTTGCATTGCCACAAGAGCTGCCTATGAAGGTGGGGCTGAATGGCTAAATGCTCTTAGGGATATAATTTGGGAAAATTATATTTATCTTAAAGAAACATTAAATAGAGAACTTCCTCAAGTAGAAGTTGCAGATATGCAGGGAACCTATCTGCCTATGATAGATTTATCAAGTTTTATTGATGTAAAAGATGATGAAAAAGTAATAGTTAATAACATGCCCGTTTCAAAAAAATTAAAAGAATTTGTGCAAGATAAATGTAGGCTTGCAGTGGACTATGGAGCATGGTTTGGAGAAGAATATCAAGGCTATATAAGACTAAATCTTGCAACAACACCAGAAATGGTAAAAGAATCTGTTGATAATATAGTCAAAAATGCAAAAAGTTTATAAAAATAAGGCTTGGAAACAAGCCTTATAGGGTTAAAATTAAGGAGATACATATGAAAAATGAAAAAAAGTTTGGCTTTTTAGCCTTTTTACCACTAATTGTGTTTTTAGTACTTTATGTGGGAATAGGACTGTTTTTTACAGTTCAAGGTGTTGAATCACCATTTAGTAAATTTCCAAGACATGTTGCCCTTTTTGTAGGTATAGCTATAGCTTTAATTATGGAAAGAACAACTCCTATAGGTAAAAAAATTGATATTTTATGTGAAAATATGGGAAATTCAGGAGTTATGATGATAGGTCTTATTTACCTTTTAGCTGGTGGTTTTCAAGGAACTGCAGCGGCTATGGGCGGAAAGGACTCTGTTGTTAATTTCTGCTTAAATCATATACCATCACAATTTTTAGTTCCTGGTATATTTTTAATGGGTGCTTTTATTTCTACATCTATAGGAACATCTATGGGTACAGTTGCAGCCCTTGCACCAGTTGCTTTAAGCGTTGCTCAAGGGGCAGGTTTAAATGTACCTCTTACATGTGCAGCTGTTATAGGAGGTTCATATTTCGGCGATAACCTTTCTATGATATCAGATACTACAATTTCAGCTACTCAAGGGGTTGGCGCTGAAATGAAGGATAAATTTAAAATGAACTTTTTAATTGCTTTACCTGCTGCCATAGTTGCTGCAATTCTTTATGGAATTTTAGGAGGTTCAGGGGCTATAGTTGAAAAGCCTGACTATGACTTAATACAGATACTTCCCTATATTTCAGTATTAATTACAGCTCTTATGGGCGTTAATGTTGCCGTTGTATTATTTTCGGGAATTTTATTATCCGGGCTAATAGGTCTCGTTCAAGGTAATTTAACTATTATTACTTGGGCACAAGCAACAGGGGAAGGAATGTCCGATATGTTTAGTATAACTATTGTGGCTATTTTAGTATCTGGAATTATTGGTCTTGTAAGATATTATGGTGGAGTTGAGTGGCTGGTAAATGCAATAACTTCGAGAATCAAAACCCGTCGTGGAGCAGAATATGGGATATCATTTTTGTCAGGAATCTTATCAGCTGCTTTGATTAACAATACAATAGCAATAATTATAGCGGCACCAATGGCAAAAGAAATTGGCTCGAAATATAATATAGCTCCAAAGAGGTTAGCATCGCTTTTAGATATCTTTGCCTGTGCCTTTATTGCCCTAATGCCTCATGACGGAGGAATGCTAATAGTAACAGGACTTTCCAACGCATCACCTATAGAGGTGTTGAAATATTCTTTCTACTTCTTTGCATTAATAATCGCAGCTCTAATTACTATACACTTCGGTCTTATGAGAACGGAAGAAGAAAAAGCAATAAAAGATTGAAAAATAATTATTCATTAAGACAAAGTAAATTTTTATTTTGTCTTAATTTTTTTGTATCTTTTTAATAATAAAAAAGATGGGATATAATATTATTATGAGTTTTTATATTTTAAGTAAGGAGGAAAAATGAAATACAATTTTGAAAAAATAATAGACAGAATGGGAAAAGATGCCATAGCAGTAGAAGTTTTAGGTCAGAGACCGGGTTTTGCACCAGATAAACCTAAGGCAGGGTTTGACATAATCCCCATGTGGGTTGCAGACATGAACTTTGAAACTGCACCAAGTATTCCTGAAGCTATTATAGAAAGGACAAAACACCCTCTATATGGATATTTTGCACCAAGAAAAGAATATTTTGAAGCCATTATTAACTGGCACAAAAAATACAAACATGTAGATGACATTAAAGAAGAATATATAGGATATGAAAATGGAGTTTTGGGTGGACTTATAAGTGCTATGAACGTAATCTGTTCAAAGGGCGACAATGTCCTTTTACATTCACCAACTTATATAGGTTTTACAGGATCTTTGGAAAATAACGGCTACAATATAATTCATTCTCCACTGGTTTTAGATGAAAACAACATCTATAGAATGGACTATGAAGACATGGAAAAGAAGATTGTAGAAAACAATATCCACGCTGCAATATTCTGCTCACCTCACAATCCTACAGGAAGAGTATGGGAAAAAGAAGAAGTAGAAAAGGCAATGGAAATCTACAAAAAACATAATGTATATGTAATATCAGATGAAATTTGGTCAGACATAATAGTGGGAGAAAATCGTCATGTAGCTACACAATCAGTATCAGAAGACGCAAAACAAAGGACCATAGCCCTATATGCTCCATCAAAAACTTTTAACCTTGCAGGCTTAATAGGAAGCTATCATATAATTTATAATGACTGGCTAAGAGATAGGGTCTTAAAAGAATCATCTTTAAGCCATTATAATGATATGAACGTGTTATCAATGTACGGACTAATAGGAGCTTACTCCGAAACAGGAGATCAATGGGCTCAAGAAATGCTTGAAGTAATAAAGGGAAATCTTGAGTATGCAACAAAATTCATTGACGAAAACTTTGAAGGAGTAAAATACAGCAAGCCTCAAGGAACTTATATGCTTTTTATAGATTGCACTGAATATTGCAAGAAAAATAATGTAAGTATAGAAGAAATAGAAAAAGCAGGCTGGGATGTTGGAGTAGCATGGCAAGATGGTAGAATGTTCCATGGACCTCACCACATAAGATTGAACTTAGCTCTACCTCTATCAAGAGTTAAAGAAGCTTTTGACAGAATGAAAAAATATGTTTTTGTAAAATAAGAGAGAAAAATAACTCGCTTTATAAGTCGGGTTATTTTTTTATTTAACATACAAGTTATTTATTGATAAACTATTAGTGAAATTATTTAAGGAGATAAAGATGGATGATTTTGACAGAAAAATTATTGATGAAATAGAAAATAGTTTTGATTTTTTGGTAAAAACTAGAAGATTTTTTCATACTCATCCGGAGCTTTCGGGAAAAGAAATAAAAACTTCTGAATTTTTAAAAGATCAGATGAAAAGTTTGGGTTTAGAAATTAAAGAGGTGAAGGGGACGGGCTTTTATGCTGTCCTTGATACAAAAAAGCCGGGGAAAACATTGGGTATAAGATCTGATATTGACGGCCTTCCCATTGAGGAAAATAAGTGCAATATGACTTGTGAAAAAGTTTCGGTTTCTGAAAATAAGGGCATTATGCATGCCTGTGGTCATGACGGCCATATGGCAATGCTTCTTAATTCTGCAAAAATTTTGACAAAATATAAGGAGGATCTAAGGGGAAAAATCATTTTTATTTTTGAAGAGGGAGAAGAATTGGGAACGGGTATCCAACCTATGATAGAGGAGCTTAAAAAATTTAAGATTGATGGAATTTATGGAAATCATTTAGTTTCTTTTATGGATGTGGGATCTATAAGTTTTACTCCAGGCCCTGTTATGGCAGGATCTGCCATAATTGATTTTACCGTTCATGGAAAGGGTGGACATGGTTCCAGACCAGATCTTTCTATTAATCCAATTTTTGCAGCTGCAAATATTATTAATGGCATAGCTTCTGCTTGGGTAAATCAAATTGATGTTACTAAAACTGTTACTTTAGGTCTGGGTTCAATAAATGGAGGTCAACAGAGAAATATTATTCCAGACACTGTAAGGGTCACGGGAACAATGAGATTTTATGATGTGGATGAAGGGAAAAAAGCTTATGAAGTTTTAAAAAATGTTGCGGAAAATATAAGTGCCGCTAGTAGGTGTAGCCTTGAATTTACCAAGGAGTCCGGCTTTAAGGAAGGTCCTGTTATAAATGATGAAAAACTTTCCAATCTGGCAAATTTCGCCATAAGGGATCTTGAAATTTTTGATCTTCATCAAAAGGAAATTTGGTTTGCTTCAGAATCTTTCAGTTTTTATAGGAGCCTAGCCCCTAGTTTATTTGCCTTTGTAGGAATTAGAAATAGGGAAAAAGGAATTTATTCAGAGCATCACAATGAGCATTTTGACATGGATGAGAGGGCTTTAAAATATGGAAGTCTTGCTCAAGTAAAATTTGCTAGGGAATTTTTAACGAAGGACTATGAAAACATTAACTTGACATAATTTACCATAATGCTATTATATTAATTAAGTAGATATTTTTAAATCTTCAGGGCGAGGTGTAATTCCTCACCGGCGGTAAAGTCCGCGAGCATTTGCATGAATCGGTGAAATTCCGATACCGACGGTTATAGTCCGGATGAAAGAAGTAATATTTTTGTAAGCCTTGAAAGGGGCTTTTTTTTATGGAATTAGACGAATTATTTATTAAAAAAACAATTGAACTTGCAAAACTTGGAAGAGGACACACAAGGTCAAACCCTCTTGTAGGGTGCGTTATTGTAAAAGATGGGAAGATTATTTCTCAGGGTTATCATGAAAAATTTGGAGAAAACCATGCTGAAAGAAATGCAATTTTAAATTCAAAGGTTTCTCTTGAAGGATCAGATCTTTATGTAAACCTGGAGCCCTGCTCTCATTTTGGCAAGACTCCACCATGTACAGATTTAATTATTAAATCAAAAATTAAAAGAGTTGTGGTGGGCTGCCTTGATTCAAATGAAAAAGTTGCAGGCAAGGGGATTCAAAAATTAAGGGACAATGGAATTGAAGTAAGGCTAGGAGTTTTAGAAGACCAATGTCGGGACTTAAACAAAAAGTTTTTTATTTTATTAAAAATAAAAGACCTTATGTAGTTTTGAAAACTGCAACAAGTCTTGATGGAAAAATTGCAACTTTTACAGGAAATTCCAAGTGGATAAGTTCTGAAGCTTCAAGAAGATTTGCCCATAGTTTAAGAAATGATTTAGACGGAATTTTAGTTGGCATAAATACAATTATTAAAGATGATCCAAGTCTTAATGTAAGAGATATTTTAAATCCATCTCAGCCCAATAGAATTATTGTGGATTCTAAGCTTAGGATTCCTTTGGATTCAAAGCTCTTAAAAAAAGATATAGGAAGTAAAACTTATATCTATACAAGCAAAAGTTATGACAGGGAAGTTTATAAAAAACTTTGTAAGGTTGAAAACCTTGAAATTGTTGTAACAAATTCAGATAAGCAAGTGGATTTAAGGGAAATGCTTAAGGATTTAGGTTCAAAAAATATTTCAAGTATCCTTCTTGAAGGAGGGGGGAATTTAAATTTTTCCATGTTAAGTGAGGGTCTCGTAAATTACGGATATTTTTTCTTAGCTCCTAAAATAATAGGAGGAAGAGATGCTCTTACAAGTGTTGAAGGTCAAGGTTTTAAAAATTTAGAAGATTCCATAAGTTTAAAAAATATAAAAATTGACAGGTTTGATGAAGATTTGTGCATAAGAGGTGAAATATGTTTACCGGAATAATTGAAGAAGTGGGACTAGTTGAAAGTATACAAAAGAAAAATGACCTTTATAAAATTAAAATTAGGGCAAAAAAAGTTACTGACATAGGTCTTGGAGAGTCCATTGCAACAAATGGAGTTTGCCTTACAGTTACAAATTTAGGCAAAGATTTTTTTGAGGCTGATATTATGAAGGCAACTATTGATGGGACGACTTTAAAAGAAATAAAAAAGGGTTCTTTTGTAAATCTTGAAAGAGCTCTTCCTTCTAATGGGAGATTAAATGGTCATATTGTTCAAGGCCACGTTGATGGACTGGGCAGGATAATAAAAATTGTAAATTTAAATAATCTTGTGGAATATCACATGAGCGCCTCTAAAGAAATTTTAAAGTATATAGTAAAGAAAGGTTCAGTTACCCTTAACGGAATCTCTCTTACAGTATCAAAAGTAAATGCAGATTCTTTTGTAGTTTCCATTATTCCCACAACTTTAAAGGAAACCACCCTTACCAAACTTAGGACAGGAGATTTAATAAATATTGAAACTGATATTATAGGTAGGTACATTGAAAGACTTTTTACTCCCTATAGGGAAAGTGAAATTTCAATGGACTTGCTTAAAGATTTTTAAGGAGTAGATATGAAAATTAATACTATTGAAGAAGTTGTAAAAGCACTTAAAAATGGAGAAATAATCATTGTTACTGATGATCCAGACAGGGAAAATGAAGGAGATTTTATTTGTGCGGCGGAATTTGCCAGTCCTGAAAATATTAATATGATGGCAAAATATGCCAGGGGCTTAATCTGTATGCCCATGAGTAAGTTTTATGGAGAAAAACTTGGTTTACCTCAAATGGTAAATGAAAACACAGATAATCATTCAACGGCATTTACAGTTTCAATTGATCATAAGGATACAAGTACGGGAATTTCTGCCTATGAAAGAAGTTTAACTGCAATAAAAACAACAGAAGATTCTGCAAGTCCTGAAGATTTTAGAAGACCGGGTCATATGTTTCCTTTAATTGCAAGGACAGGGGGAGTTTTAGTAAGAAGGGGTCATACAGAAGGAACTGTAGATCTTTTAAAAATAGCAGGTCTTAAAGAAATTGGTCTTTGTTGTGAAATTATGGCTG
The DNA here is from genome assembly GCF_000478985.1 of Peptoniphilus sp. BV3C26. Classification (GTDB taxonomy): domain Bacteria; phylum Bacillota; class Clostridia; order Tissierellales; family Peptoniphilaceae; genus Peptoniphilus_B; species Peptoniphilus_B koenoeneniae. Next base: position 112,060 of record NZ_AWXB01000039.1, on the reverse strand, counting down.
AAGACGGCCACATGTTAAGGGGAAAGGATATTTTTGCCCTTGCTGAAAAGTTTAATATGAAAATCACAACTATTGATGCCATTGCAAAATATAGAAAGAAACATGAAAAAATGGTGAGAAAAATAGCTGTGGCAAAACTTCCTACAAAATATGGAGAGTTTACAGCTCACGCCTATTTAGACACTATTACTGGAGAACATCATGTTGCCCTTGTTAAGGGAAATATAGGAGATGGAAAAAATCTTCTTTGCAGAGTTCACTCTGAATGTTTAACAGGAGATGCTTTCGGTTCTTTAAGGTGCGACTGTGGAAATCAGCTACAACTTGCCATGAAAAGAATTAATGAAGAGGGTAGAGGCATCCTTTTGTACATGAGACAGGAAGGAAGAGGAATAGGACTTTTAAATAAAATTCGTGCCTATGCCCTTCAAGACCAAGGTATGGATACAGTTGAAGCAAATCTTGCTTTGGGTTTTCCTGAAGATATGAGAGATTATTCCAAGGGGGCACAAATTTTACAAGACTTGGGAGTTCATGAATTAAGGCTTTTAACAAACAATCCAGACAAGGTATATTCTTTGGAAGAATATGGAATGGAAATAAAGGAAAGAGTCCCCATAGAAATTAAGTCAAATGAAGTGGACAGATTTTATTTAAAGACCAAAGCAAAAAAAATGAAACATATTTTAAAAGAATTTGAGGAGGAAAAATGAGAATTCACGGTGGAGACCTTACTGCAAAAGGTAAAAAGTTTGCAATAATAGTAGGAAGATTTAATGAATTTATAGGATCAAAATTATTGGACGGAGCTATAGACGGCTTAAGTCGTCATGGAGTAAAAGAAGATGAAATTGAGATTTTTTGGGTTCCTGGTGCTTTTGAAATTCCCCTTATAGCTCAAAAGTGTGCAGAATCAAAAAAATTTCATGCTGTAATTTGTCTTGGAGCAGTAATAAGAGGAGCAACTTCTCATTTTGAATATGTTTCAAGTGAAGTTTCAAAGGGAATTGCACAAACATCTTTAAAAACAGGAATTCCAGTAATATTTGGAGTCCTTACAACAGATTCTATTGAACAGGCCATAGAACGTGCAGGGACAAAAGCTGGAAATAAAGGATTTGAAGCAGCAGTTTCAGCTATAGAAATGGTAAATTTAATTGATCAAATAAATTAATTATGTTTAAATATTTAATACGAAAGGAGTTAAAAAATGAATACTGAAAAATATAGGGTTATACATGACAAACCTATTAACTTGGGAAAATTTTCAACAAGAGCTCCAAAAGATTTTGAAAAAGATATTACAAAAAAAGAACTTACACCGGAAAATCTTGAAGTTTTAAAAGTTTTACAAGAAAAATTATATGCTGAAAACCAAAGAGGTATTGTAATAGTTTTACAGGCCATGGACGCTGCTGGAAAAGACGGTATAATAAAACATGTCCTGACCGCTTTAAACCCTCAGGGAACGCCTGTGAGAGCTTTTAAACAGCCTTCTAATGAAGAACTGGACCATGATTATTTGTGGAGAATAAATAAGGCTCTTCCGGCAAGAGGAGAAATAGGTATTTTTAACAGAAGTCACTATGAAGATGTTATAGTTACAAGAGTTCATAATCTTTTAGAAAATTCAAATCTTCCTGAAGAATTAATTGAAGATGATGTTTGGAAAAAAAGATACAGACAGATAAATGATTTTGAAAAATATCTTTATGAAAATGGCTTTGAAGTTTTAAAATTCTTTTTACATGTTTCGAAGGAAGAACAACGTTTAAGACTTCTTGATAGGGTTGAAAGACCTGATAAACATTGGAAATTTTCCTATTCAGACATTGAAGAGAGAAAATACTTTGAAAAATATATGAAAACTTATGAAAGCGTTTTAAAAAATACTTCAACGGAATATGCCCCCTGGTATATTTTACCGGCTGACCAAAAATGGTTTTCAAGGTTTTTAATTTCCGAGATTTTAAGACAAAAACTTGAAAAAATGAATCCGGAATTTCCAAAATTGAGTAAAGAAGAGGAAAGTCAACTGGAAGAAGCAAGAAAGATTTTAAAAGCAGAAGAATAGATTTTAAAAGAGCAATTAATTTTGCTCTTTTTTATTTGTAAAATGACTTGAAAACGTATATCATATTATATTTTGCTAATTTGATTGTTTATTAGCAGGGTGATATGATACTTAAAATAAAAGTTTTTTTAAACTTAAAGAAGGGAGAGATTTAATGGAAGACGTAAAAATTGTAAAAGAAATTATTGACAGCAAGAAAGAAGGCTACAGAAAGCTAAGTGATGCCATTTGGGACAATCCAGAGCTGGGTCTAGAAGAATTTAAAAGCCAAAAAATTCTTTGCGATGCAATTAGAAAAGAAGGCTTTGAAGTTAAAGAAGGTCTTGCGGATATGCCTACAAGTTTTGTGGCAACTTGGGGAGAAGGTAAGCCTGCAATCGCTTTTACAGCAGAGTATGATGCTCTACCCGGACTTAGCCAAAAGGAATGTTCTTTGAAACAGGAAGCTTTGACAGAAAAAGGAGCCGGTCATGGTTGTGGCCACAATCTTTTGGGAGTAGGTGCAATAGCTGCAGCTTTTGTTTTAAAGGCCTACATGGAAAAAGAAAATAAAAAGGGAACAATTAAAATTTTCGGGACTCCTTCTGAAGAAAGAGATGCCGGAAAAACATTTATGGCAAGAGATGGAATTTTTGACGGTTTGGACATAGGTTTTACTTGGCATCCCGCTTCAGTAAATTCTGTTTGGGAATGTGGATCTCTTGCAAATGTAATTGCAACTTTTAAATTTAAGGGAATAAGCTCTCACGCAGCTGCATCTCCTGAGTTAGGTAGATCTGCTCTTGATGCCTGCGAACTTATGAATGTGGGAGTTAATTATTTAAGAGAACATGTTAAAAGTGATATTAGAATGCACTATTCGTACTTGGATGTTGGAGGAAAGGCTCCAAATGTAGTTCAAGCAAGTGGGGCAGTTTATTATTTTATAAGAGCTCCAAGGATGGAAGATGCCATGTCAGCCTATGAAAGAGTTGTAGATTGTGCAAAAGGTGCAGCTCTTATGACAGGAACTAAGTTAGATGTTGAATTTGATTTGGCGATTTCAGATTATCTTCCAAACCCAACTTTGACAAAATTAATGGAAGAAGCTTTAAAAGATATAGGAGGTCAAGATTATAGTCAAGAAGATTACAAGGAAGCAAAAAAATTTATGACCACTTTAAGTCCTGAAATTATAGACGGAACCGTAAAAAGTCTGTCAAGATTTGTAGGCATGGCCAAGGCTAAGGAATATGCAGAAAAAGGCCTTGTAAGTGATATTATAATAATGGGAAAAAATTCAGATATGGCAAACGGCTCAACAGATGTTGGAGATTTTAGTAAATGCGTTCCCACAGCCCAATGTTTAATTTCAACAGCAGCCTTTGCAACTCCTCTTCACTCTTGGCAAAGAGTTTCTCAAGGAAAAACTGAAATTGCAAAAAAAGGTATGGATAGAGCAGTTGGCACTTTAGCCCTAACTGCAATAAGAGCTTTAAATAATCCTGAAATTATAAAAAAAGCAAAAGAAGAATTAATTGAAGAAAGAGGAGAAAAATATATTTCTCCAATACCTAAAGAATTAAAAATAAGAGATCCAAAAATTCAAGCATAATTTTAACAGGAGGTTATTATGAACGTTAGAGATATAGTCAATGGGAAATCACTATATATTATGGTAATTTGTTCCCTAATTATAGTAGTTGTGTTTATCTTAGTATCTTTAAGACTTGCAATAAAAAGAGCAAAAGAACTGGGATTTACTAATAAAGATATTAATAAGGTTATAAAATCATCGGTACTTTTTTCTATAGTGCCATCAGTATCAATAGACATAGGACTTGCAAGTTTATCTACAGTTGTAGGTACACCCTGGGCATGGTTTAGACTATCAGTTATAGGAGCTCTTATGTATGAGCTTACTGCTGCAAGTATGGTAACAAGTGCTGCAGGTTATGAAAACATGTCGGAATTTATAAATGGAACGGATGTAAACTTAGTTCCTGCAATTTTTATGGTAATGAGTATAAGTATAATTTTTGCAGCAGTTTTAAATATATTCTTAGGTAAGTCTTACCACAAGGGAGTAACAAAATTTAAAACTAAGAGTGGAGCAGAAGGTACTTTAATAATAGGTTACTTCACTCTTGCAATGATTACAGTACTTTCAGTATCTCAACTACTTAAAGGAAAAGTTTCCATTCTTGTTTTTGCAGCAAGTTTTTTAGTTTCCCTTATTCTTTTAAAACTTGCAGAAAAGATGAAGATATCTTGGATGAAAGAATTTGTTTTAGCCTTTGCACTTATTGTAGGAATGGGACTTTCAATTATTTTTGAAAGCATGCTTTTATAGGAGGAAATCATGGATAATAAAGATTTACAAAAAACAAAATATTTTAATACAATTCACAGAGTAGGAAGAATAGGATCCATATTAAGTATAGGTGCCATGCTTTTAGTTCCATATTTAATTGCAGTATCTTACAGCTTAAGATTTGATTTAAAAGAAGTTTTAGCCATAGCAAGTACTCTTCTTGCAGTTTTCATTCCAACAGTTCTTGCAGAATTTATAAGTTATGGACCTATTTTAGGATCTGGAACTTATCTTGCATATATAACCGGAAATGTTACAAACTTAAAAATCCCCTGTGCTTTAAACGCTCAAGCTCTTATGAACTTGGAACAAGGCACTGAAGAATCTGATGTAATAAGTTTGATTGCAATAGCTTCATCATCACTTATTACAATGTTAATAATAGCCTTAGGAGTTGTTCTTTTAATTCCTCTTCAACCATTTTTACAATCAGAACCAGTTCAAGTAGCATCTAAATATATTTTACCTGCCCTATTTGGTTCCTTATTCTATACAATGCTTTCAGGAAATAAATCAGGTAAAAATACTGTTAAGAATAAACTTTTACCCCTATGTGTTCCTGCAGTAATCATGATTATTTGGCATTTGACAGGTGGTAAAGTTGTAGGAAAAGAAGGTATTTGGATTGTAATTTCCATTATAATGTCAGTAATTTGTGCAAAAATAATGCTTAAGACAGGACTTGTAAAAATCATTCCTGCAAATACAGAAGAAAAGAAATAGATAGATTCTTTGTATCTTGACTTTAAAAATATTTAAATGTATAATTTAAGCTAATTTAATAGGGCTGTGAAGAGAAATAGTAAAGTCGTATCGACTTAAGAGAGCTTTCGTTTGGTGCAAGAAAGTGTCGTAAAACTTGAATCCGTCTCGGAGTCATACATTTAAAGAGGATTCGAAAGAATCAAATTGGGTGGCAACGCGGTTAAACCGTCCCTTTATAGGGGCGGTTTTTTTATGCAATAATAAATAAAATTTGAGAGGAGAAAAAAATGCTTGATATTAAATTTTTAAGAGAAAATCCTGATTTAGTAAAGGAAAATATTAAGAAAAAATTCCAAGATGAAAAAATCAAACTTGTAGACAAAGTTATTGAACTTGATAAGGATTTTAGAGATTCAAAAACTAAGGGAGATGAACTTCGTGCAAAAAGAAATTCCCTTTCTAAACAAATCGGAATGCATATGCAAAAGAAAGAAAAAGAATTGGCAGAAGAAGTTAAAAATGAGGTCAATAAAATAAATGAAGAACTAAACTCCCTTGAAGAAAAAGAAAAAAATCTGGAAGCAAAAGTAAAAGAAATAATGATGGTAATTCCTCAAATGATTGCCGATACAGTTCCTATAGGAAAAGACGATAGTGAAAATGTTGAGCTTCAAAGATTTGGAGAACCTAAAGTTCCCTCTTATGAAGTTCCTTACCACATAGATATTATGGAAACTTTTGACGGAATAGATCTTGATGCTGCAAGAAAAACATCAGGAAACGGCTTTTATTATTTAAGAGGAGATATAGCAAGACTTCACTCTGCAATTTTATCTTATGCAAGAGACTTTATGATTAACAAGGGCTTTACCTATTATGTACCACCCTTTATGATTAGAAGTGATGTTGTAACTGGAGTTATGTCTTTTTCAGAAATGGAAAATATGATGTATAAAATCGAAGGAGAAGACTTATATCTAATAGGCACAAGCGAGCACTCAATGATAGGAAAATTTATAGATACTATAAGTCCAGAAGAAGATATGCCTCTTACTTTAACCTCTTATTCACCTTGTTTTAGAAAAGAAGTTGGGGCTCACGGAATAGAAGAAAGAGGAGTTTACAGAATTCACCAATTTGAAAAACAAGAAATGGTTGTAATTTGCAAACCAGAAGATTCTCCCTATTGGTACGATCAACTTTGGAACAACACTGTAGAATTTTTCAGAAGTCTTGAAATCCCTGTAAGAACCCTTGAATGCTGTTCAGGAGACCTTGCTGATTTAAAAGTTAAATCTCTTGATGTAGAAGCTTGGTCACCTCGTCAAAAGAAATATTTTGAAGTAGGTTCTTGTTCAAACTTGGGAGATGCTCAAGCAAGAAGACTTAATATAAGATTAAAGGGTAAAGACGGAAATTATTTAGTACACACTTTAAACAATACAGTTGTTGCACCGCCAAGAATGTTAATAGCCTTTCTTGAAAATCTTCTTCAAGAAGACGGAAGCGTAAAAATTCCAGAGCCTTTAAGACCTTATATGGGCGGTATGGAAAAATTAGTTCCTAATAAAAATAAATAAAATTTAAGTTTAAAAATTAAAGAATTTTTGATAAAATAATAATACATTAGGGAGTAGCAAAAATTTATCAATCGTCATTACGGTTAAACCCGGTTGATAAAACCTAAAAGGTATGCAAGACTTTTGTTTTTTTAAGCAAAAGTCTTTTTTTTATAGGAGGTAAGATGGACTGGTATAAAAAGAAAATTGATGAAACAGCAGAATTATTTTCATCGGACATTAAAAAAGGGCTAAGTAGTGAAAAGGCAAATAAGGCCCTGGAAAAATATGGAAGAAATGAATTAAAACAGGAAGAAAAAAAGCCATTAATTGAAAAATTAAAGGACCAATTTTTAGACCCTATGATTATAATTCTTATAATAGCTTCAATATTATCAGCCTTTACAGGAGACAAGGTAGAAGCGGTAATAATTATAGCCATAGTTGTTGTAAATGCAATTTTATCCCTCTATCAAGAAGGAAGAGCGGAAAAAGCTATAGCAGCATTACAAAAAATGAGTTCTCCCAAGGCAAAAATAATAAGAGACGGAAGAGAAATGGAAATTGAAAGTGGTCTTTTAGTTCCAGGGGACTTGGTTGTTTTAGAAACGGGCGATATAGTTCCTGGAGATTTAAGACTTATAGAATCTCAAAACTTAAAAATTGATGAATCTTCTTTAACTGGAGAATCAGTTCCCGTAGAAAAAGATGCAAAAAAAGTTTATACCAAAGATGAGGGAATAGGAGATAGAAAAAACATAGCCTACAGCTCCACAGTGGTCTCATATGGACGTGGAAAAGGCCTTATAGTAGCAACAGGTCACCAAAGTGAAATAGGAAAGATAGCGACCTCTATAGCCCTTGTAGATAATGAAGAAACTCCCCTGCAAAAAAAACTTGCAGGCCTTTCAAAGACCCTGGGTCTTCTTGTAATTGGTATTTGTATAATAGTTTTTATTGTAGGAAAATTATATAAAAATGACACTTTAGAAATGTTTATGACGGCAATTGCCCTTGCAGTTGCAGCAGTTCCTGAAGGACTGCCTGCTATTGTAACAATAGTATTGTCTTTAGGCATGGGCAAGATGGCAGATAAAAATGCAATTGTTAAAAAACTTCTTGCAGTAGAAACCCTAGGCACAACAACTGTAATATGCTCAGATAAAACAGGAACCCTTACTCAAAACGAAATGACAGTTGTAAAAGCCTTTGTAGATAATGCGGAAATAGACGTTTCCGGAACAGGTTATGTTCCCCTGGGACAACTTTCTTCAAAGGATAAAAAAATTGAAGATATAGAAGATTTAAAAATTCTTTCAGATATAGCCGGTCTTACAAATGATGCAAGACTTGGTTTCGATGGTGAAAAAGTTCAAATAGGAGGAGATCCTACTGAAATTGCTCTTTTAACCTTTACTGAAAAGCAGGGAACAAAAATAGCTCACTTAAATAAAAATCACCAAAGAATTGAAGAAATCCCCTTTGATTCTGAAAGAAAGATGATGACAACTTTTCATAACTATAAAGAAAAAGTTGTTTCCTTTACAAAGGGTGCACCGGATATAATTTTACAAAGATGCAGTCACATCCTTGAAGATGGAGAAATTAAGGAATTAACAGAAGAAAAAAGAGAAAAAATCCTAAATAAAAATATAGAATTTGCAAGACAAGCTTTGAGAGTTTTAGCATATTCCTACAGAAGTTTTGAAGAGCTTCCCAACAATATAAATTCAGATACTATTGAAAATCAAATGGTATTTGTAGGACTTACAGGCATGATAGATCCTGCAAGACCAGAAGCAAAAGAAGCAATAAAAGAATGTAAAAGAGCAGGAATAATTCCAATTATGATAACGGGAGATTATTTTGAAACAGGACTTGCCATAGCAAAGGAACTGGGCATTGCAAAAGATGCTTCAGAAGCTATAGTAGGGGCAGAACTTAACAACATGACTGAAGAAGAAATAAGAGAAGTTGTTAAGAAAAAGAGAGTTTTCACAAGAGTAAGCCCTGAAAATAAAGTACAAATTGTAAGAGCTTTAAAACAAAATGGACACATAGCTGCCATGACCGGAGACGGAGTAAATGATGCTCCAGCAATAAAAAAAGCGGACATTGGTATTGCCATGGGTATAACAGGAACGGATGTTGCCAAATCAACTGCAGAAGTTATTTTAACAGACGATAACTTTGCAACTATAGTAAATGCCGTTGAAGAAGGCCGTATAATTTATTCAAACATTAAAAAATTCGTTTCCTATTTACTGTCCTGTAATATAGGAGAAGTTTTAATAGTTTTAATTTCAATTTTATTAAATCTTCCTGTACCCCTTATTCCAATTCAACTTTTGTGGTTAAATTTAGTAACAGATTCTTTTCCAGCCCTTGCTCTGGGAGTAGAAAAGGGTGATGAAGGAATAATGGACGAAGCTCCAAGAAGTCCTAAAGAACCAATACTTGATGATGAAATAAGAATTACAGTAATAGTTCAATCAATAGCAATAACAATTGCAACAATAGGTGCTTATCTAATAGGTTTAAATTGGTTCGGAAAAGAAGGGATAGGTCTTGAATATGCAAGGACAATGGCATTTGGAACCTTAATTCTTGCAGAACTTTTAAGATCTTATTCTTCAAGATCTATAAGATATACAATTTGGCACATAGGACCTTTTTCCAATAGTAAATTAGTTTTAGCAACAGCTTTTTCATTTTTACTAATGGTAATTGTAATGTATGTGCCCCACGTAAGAGAACTTTTCCAATTGGAAAATATAGGTCTTCGTGAATGGATAGTTGTTTTAATAGGAGGCTTCATTCCTCTTATCCTTGGTGAAATTCAAAAAGTAATAAGATTTTCAAAATTTCACAGAGAAAATCCCTATAAGGAAATAGAAGATTGATCTTTTTATAAATTAAAAATATATTAAAAATAATCGGCAATATAAAGATAAAATTCTTTTTGCCGACTATTTTTTTTTTTTTTTTCAATTTCATGTATAATATTTTTAAGATAAGATATTTGTTAATTCATAGGAAGGGAGCAAACTTATGAAAGAAAAAAATAAAACTTTATATAAAATAGGGAAGATTTTTTTAATAGTCCTTTTACTTATATTTTTATTTATAGCAAATTCCTTTTTCGGCAATCCGATTTCAAAAATTTTAGTGGATAGGACGGCGGATAAATACATAGAAAACAATTATAAAGACCTTAAATTAATAAGAGATAAGACCATCTACAATTTTAAATCTGGAACTTATGATATTCATTTAAGAGATGAAAATAGTATTGACAGTAATTTTGTCCTCAGCTTTAATAAGTTGGGAGGACTTATCTATGACACTTATGGAGATAGGATATTTAACACCTATTCAAGATTTATGGAGGGGCTTTACCAATATGGAAGAAAAATTGAAGAGGAAAATAAATTTCCATATAAAATAACCCTTGAGCCAATAGACAAGGATAGCTATAAAAATATTTTAACCATAGATGAAAAAATTGATTTTAATAATTTTCCCTATCAAGTTAAGGCAAATGCCTATGGTTTCTGTGAAAATCCAAGTTTTGAAGAAGCTTTAAAAATTCTTAAAGAACTTCAAAAGATTATGGACTCAAGTCCTCTTGAAACTGAAGAATTTTCCATAATACTTGTTCCTGAAAAGGATAGAAAAGAAAATTGGGAAGCTGTTTCTTGGGTAAATGCCCTTTCAATTTTTGATATAAAGGCTGAAACTATAAGAAAGGGAGACCTTAAGGAATTGAAACATTTAAAAGAAGTTCAAAGTCAAGAGAAAAAAGATGGAGAATAGAAATAAAAAATAGGAGGTATTTATACCTCCTATAAATTTTCTTTTTCAAGTTTTAAAAGCTTTTCTTTTATTTTAAGTCCACCGGCGTAACCTGTTAAACTTCCATTTTTTCCTAAAACCCTGTGGCAAGGGATTATTATCCATAGGGGATTTTTATTGTTTGCATTTCCCACAGCTCTTGCAGCTTTGGGATTTTTTATTTCTTCAGCAATTTGACCATAGGTTTTTGTTTGACCATAGGGGATTTTTAAAAGTTCTTTCCAACATTTTTCTTGAAATTCTGTTCCATGAGCCTTAAATTTTACAGTGAATTTTTTTCTTTTGCCCTTAAAATATTCTTCCAACTCTTTGAAACATTTGTCGCTTATTTTTGATTTTTCATCTTTATGAGAAATCCCGTCCAAAAGTTTTATAGATTTTATAAAATCCTTTTCATAACCTATTTCTATAAAAGTTTTATCAGGATCAAAGTCCGTTTTATAGTAAGCAAATTTCATTTTTATTTCCTTAAAAAACTTAAAAATTTAATTTCTTTTATTAAATTTTTAATCCATTTTACTTAATCGGCCTGTAAGTTTTTCCTTTTTAAGTCTTATTATGAGTGTATGGTCACAGGATCTTTCGATTACTTTTTTTGCTTCTTGTAAAAAGTTTTTGGAGTGTTTTTTTACTAAGGATTCAAGAACTTTTACTTTTTCATTTTTATTTTCAACTATTTGAGCAAGGCCTTCATAGAGGATGGAAGTGAAATTGAATGTAAATTTTTCTTCCACTAATTTGTGGGAGATGACAATAGAAAAAGCTGCACGTTTATTTTCTTTAAGTATGTCGACTTTTCTTCCCTTCATTGCAGTGTGAAGATAAATTTCTCCATCTATTACAGTATAGTTCATGGGAATTAAGTAGGGCCTTTCTCCTTGACTTAGGGCGAGAGTTCCGTAATCAGCCTTATCCAATATTTCGTAACATTCTTCTTCTGTAAGATATTTTTTCATATTACCTCCTAATAAAATAAAAAGGACGGCCTTAAGCCGTCCCGACAATATAAAATATTGTCCCAAGGGTTAATTATATTTTATAAAAAACCGCTTTTTTTGTCAATTATCAGCCGTTAAGAGCTCTATCTACATTTCTGATAAAGTCTTGTACGTTTGTAACCATTGATACAGCTGTTAAAGTTCCTCTATCTGAAAGTTTGTTTACGGCAAATTCTTGTATATCTATTGTATACATGTAAACAGGTCTTATAAGTCCGTCAAACTCATTGTAAGAAGGAGTCATGTTTCCTGTTGCTATTGTATATAGAATAGCACCCATCATTATAATTGTTGAAGTTTTACGAGCGTGCTTTCTCATTTCATTTTGTGCAGCGTAAACATTGTTTATTGTTTCAGGAAGACCAAGTCTATCACGAATTGTTCCTGCCATTACAACAGGTACATTCATTTCAACGCAGGCTTTCATAAAGCCGTCTTTTACTTTTCCTGATTCACAAAGAGCCTTTGTTGAACCGTATTTTCTTGCAAGATTTATTGTATCAAATAAGTTTTGTGTTGTATTTTGTTCTCTTTCAAAAGTTTCTTGTCCCCAAGATGTTCCGAAGATTCCTTTTTCAAGGTCAAAAGCTGCTGTTTCAGTACCGCAGAAAATTGCTTGAACATAACCGTTTCTTATAAGTCTTTCAAGAGCTAACCTTGAATCTCTATCAAGGGCAAGAGCTGAACCTACAATTAAAGTTACATATCCATTGTTTGCTTTTTCGTGTCTTAATACTTCATAAAGAGTATCGTAGTCAACACTGAAAGCAGTTTCTCTTGAACGTCCCGCTCTAAAAGCAAAAGTATCAAGTTCTTGTGCATCTTCAAGGAAGCCTTGTGTCCACATATAAATTCCTTCAGAACCGTCTTCAGTACGACCAATTACAACCTTGTCGCCTTTTTTTAAGTTTCTGAATTCAACTATATTTACACTTTCTTTTCCCGGTGTATCATCTGCAACACAAACAGTGTCCATTCTACTTTGAGTAGCTAAAACCCATTTTCCGTTAATCTTGAAATATTCAGGGTAAACTGAAAGGGCATGATAGTGTCTTGGGCTTATTCCATCAACTTTTACTTCTTCAAGAGTAACATTAGGTGCATTCTTTAAAAAATCTTGTTCAAAGTCGGGATGATGATATTTTGGCATTTCAAATTTCATTGTTTCTTTCCCCTTCCTTTTGTTTTTTATCAAGTTCTACATATTCTTCTTCCGGAAGTTCCATTTCTCTTGCGAAAGTTTTATCTGCCGGAGTTACAAGTGCTTTTTCACAGTTAACTACAAAGTCTTGAACATTTGTAATCATAGGGATACAAGCAACATTTTCTCTTGCTGCACAAACTTTGTTTGCAATATTTTCAGTTACATCTATTACATACATATAAACAGGTGAAATTTTTCCGTCTTTACGTATTCTGTAACTTGAAGCAAGGTTTGCAGTACTTACATTATGAAGCATAGTTGCAAGACCTATTATTAAAGTAGCCTTATCAAGTTCTTTTTTAACAGCTGTTAAAGCATCATCAACATCACCGTGAACTTCAGGAAGAGGTCCGTCATCACGAATTGAACCTGCAAGAACATAAGGTATATCCATTTGAGTTAAAGTTTTAATAATACCGTCTTTTACATTTCCAGCATCAATAAATTTTTTGATTGAACCAATTGTTCTTACTTCATTTAGCAAGTCAAGGTGGTTATAGTGTCCCATAGGAACATTTTCTTGAGTGTAGATGTTTTGTCCAAGAGCTGTACCTAAGAAACCTCCTTCAAGGTCGTGAGTAGCCATTGCATTTCCTGCAAGAAGACAATTAATATATCCATTTTCTGCAAGGTGGTTTAAGGCAATTCTTGTGTCATGGTCAAATACAACTGAAGGTCCAAGAACCCAAACTATATATCCGCCGTTATCTCTTTCATATTCCATTTGAGAGAATAAAGTGTCATAATCTCTTGAAAAAGAAGTTTCTACAGCTTTTCCTGGAGTGTTATAAACAGATTGTGGGAAGCCTTCTTTATATTCTAAAATACCTTCACTTCCGTCACGACTTCTTCCAAGGGCAACTTCTTCACCAACTTTTAAGTCTCTAAGTTCTTTAATAATTATCTTTTCGTTTTCAAGAACTGCAACACAGTTTAGTGAGTTGTGTTCGGGTAAATGCCATTTACCATTTACATGATAAAAAGTGGGCATGTGTGTAGTCAGATAGAATCCATCAGGAGCTACACCGTCTTTTTCAACTTTTGCAAAATTTACCTGTCCCATATCTTTGTATTTATCTTGAGAGAAATCAGGACATGTAAAAAGTGGCAATTCAAATTTCATGAGTCTCCTCCTTATATTTTATTTACTTAAATTGTATCATAGGAATATGATTTTGTGTTTTAACAAAGGTTAGAAAAAGAAATAAACCTTGAAGATTCAAGGTTTACATAAATATTATTCAATTAAATACAAAAAAATGTGGCAACTTTTTCCTAAAAGTTTTTTTCCTTGTCATTTTGTTCAGTTACAAGGGCTCTAAACTCTCCAGGATTAATTTTCATAAATTTTAAAAAGTTTCTGTTAAAAGTTTTAGTAGAATTGTAACCAACTTCAAGAGCAATATCAGTTATAGTTTTATCAGTATTTAATAAAAGACTTGCTGCCTTATTTATACGAATTCTATTTAAAAAGTTTGAGAAATTTAATTCCACCAGGTATCTTAGGGAATCATTTATAGAAGTTATAGTCATATCAAATTTTTTTGATATTAAATTTATATTTAAATTTTTGTAGTAATTTTTGTAAATGTAATCAATCATTTGGCCAGTATTTTTATCGTGCTTTATATGAGTAATTTTATTTATATTTTGATAAGTTTCTCTGAATTTTTTTGAACCCATTCCATTACGATTGTTGAAGGTCTTTGAAAAGTGAGCGGCATCGGTGTAATTTAAGATTTCAGCTATTTCTTCCAGGGTCATGTCTGTATAAAGAAGAAAGAAAATTGCCTTGGCATATTTCATTTCATTTAACAGATCATAAAAGCCAAGACCTGTCATGGAATATATATAACGAGAAATTGAAGATTCACTCATTAAGAAAATTCTTGACATTTCTTTTAAACTTATCTTCTTTTGAGAATTTAAGTACATATATTGAAAAATTTCTTCTGAAGGAAGAGGAGTGTTTTCATTTTTATATTCTTTTTTAGTATGTCTTAAATATTCAACAATAAGTTCTGTAAGTTTACTTACCACATAAATACCTGAAAAATCCATTTTATTAGTATTTATGTCAACACTTCTCATGCCTACTTCATCACGGATATCTTCAAAAATTCTCTTAAATTTACGACTATCCGATTCATTTAAAAAAATGGAATTGTTTTTGTATAAAAGATCAACCATGTTAAACTCTTCGTTATCTATGTTAAAAATCCTTTTTATAACATTATTAATAAGATCAAAAGAATAAATTAAAAGATAGTAGCTTATAGGTTCGCTTACTTCAATTATTTCACTTATCTGCCAAGGCAAAAGGGTAATCACAACGCCGGGTTCCATTATATGAACTTGATTTTGTATTAAAATTTTTCCCTTGCCGTCAATTATGTATAGAAACCTTGATTGTTTATGTAAGAGAGGCCTTGTAGAGTTCAAATCAGTTTCCAAATCGAAGCTTGCAATTTGACCTTCTCTTAAAGTTGTTGAATAAGTGCCTTGGATTTCAATATAATTTGAGCTGTTCATATTAACCTCCTTTTTTATATTATATATCAAATTGAGGAAAATAAGAATTTTATAATAAAAAAAAGAGATGTTTATATAAAAAGACACTCTATTTCCAAGTTAGGAAAAATTTGTAAAACTTTTTTTAAGATAAAGAGCTAAATCATTCAATTAAAAACAAAATTTTAAATTGTTTTTGTCCTTTTAAAAAACATGCCATATAGTAAAATGAAATTGTAGGAATACGATTTTATAAAAAAGAAAAAGGAGATGCGTAATATGCCGAAAAATTTTAGAGGTAAGAGCTTTTTAAAGTTAATTGATTTTACATCAGAAGATATGAGATATCTTTTAGATCTTTCAAAACAATTTAAATCAATGAAAAGAGCAGGAATACCTCACAAATATTTAGAAGGAAAAAATATTGCCATTATATTCGAAAAAACTTCAACAAGAACTCGTTGTTCATTTGAAGTTGCAGGATATGATTTAGGAATGGGAGTTACTTACTTAGATCCAACAGGTTCTCAAATGGGACATAAAGAAAGTATCAAAGATACTGCAAGAGTTCTTGGAAGAATGTTTGACGGTATTGAATACAGAGGATTTAAGCAAACTGCAGTTGAAGAACTTGCTGAATATTCAGGAGTACCTGTATGGAATGGTTTAACTGATGAATGGCATCCAACTCAAATGTTAGCTGACCTTTTAACAATCGAAGAACACTTTGGCCATTTAAAAGGACTTAAATTTGTATTCATGGGAGATGCAAGAAACAACGTTGCAAATTCTCTAATGATTGCTTGTGCTAAAATGGGCGTTAATTTCGTAGCTTGCGGACCAAAAGAAAACTGGCCTGAAAAACACTTAATTGAAATGGCTACTGAAATTGCAAAAGAAAACTTCTGCACAGTAGAAGTTACTGATGATGTTAAAAAAGGAACTAAGAATGCTGATGTTCTTTACACAGACATTTGGGTATCAATGGGCGAACCTAAAGAAATTTGGGAAGAAAGAATTAAACACTTAGGTGCTTACCAAGTTAACAAGAAAGTTATGGAAAATGCAAATGAAAAGGCAATATTCCTACACTGCCTACCATCTTTCCACAACACTGAAACTAAAGTTGGAAAAGACATCGAAGAAAAATTCGGCCTAAAGGAAATGGAAGTAACTGACGAAGTATTTGAATCAAGACAATCACTTGTTTTTGATCAAGCTGAAAACAGAATGCACACAATCAAGGCTGTTGTTTACGCAACACTTTGCTAATTAAATATTTTGACTCCCTTCTTAATTAAGAAGGGAGCCCTTTAAAAAAGAAAGGAATTATTATGGACGCTATAACAAAACCTATTATTGCGATAACTAACTTTTTCTGGGGTTGGCCAATACTTATAGTTCTTATGGGTGGAGGAATCCTAATAACATTAAGAACTGGATTTTTACAATTTAGATATTTACCATTCATTTTAAAACAAACTTTTGGTAAGATGTTTAACTCAGGAGTAGGTGGAGAAGGTACAGTATCACCTTTCCAAGCAGCATCTGCAGCACTTGCATCATCAATCGGAGCCGCTAACATAGTAGTAGCACCAGCAATTATATTTACCGCAGGTCCTGGAGCTGTTTTCTGGATGTGGGTTGCAGGTATTTTAGGCCAAGCAACTAAATTTGGTGAAATCGTACTTGGTATTAAATACAGAGAAAAGAACGCTGACGGAGAATTCGTTGGTGGACCTGCATATACATTTAAAAAAGGTATAGGCGGAACACTTGGTAAAATAATGGGATTCTTAGTTTCATTCTTCTTTATGATTGAAATCCTTCCATCAATTACTCTACAAACTATTTCAGCAGCAGGTCCTCTTGAAAAATTAGGTCTTGACAGAAGAATCGCTGCAGTTATAATTTTAATATTAGTAGTTCTTGTAGCTTACGGTGGAATTAAGAGAATCGGACAAGTAACTGAAAAAATGGTACCTCTAATGGCAGGCCTATATATAATTTTCGGTATAATAATTATAATTATGCACATAGGACAACTTCCTCATGCAATTGCTGTAATCTTTGAGGGAGCTTTCAATCCTCAATCAGTAGCAGGAGGAATTGGTGGAGCAACCCTTGCAGCTGCTATTAAAGCAGGTATGGCAAGAGGATGTTACTCAAACGAAGCAGGTATGGGTTCTGCTCCTTATGCACACGCAACTGCAATAACAGACCACCCAGCTCGTCAAGGTATGTGGGGTATATTTGAAGTTATTGCCGACACTATTATCGTATGTTCAATATCAGTTTTAGTAGTTCTTGTAACTGACAACTGGCATGATGAAGCAAATAGAGGAATTGCAGTAGAAAGAGCATTCAACACAGCTTTCGGTAACATAGGAACTGCTGTTATAGCTATTTCACTATTCCTATTTGTTCTTTCAACAATTATAGTAATTGTATTCTATTGTGAAAAACAAGGTGAATACCTATTCGGTACAGCTGTTGGAAAGATTATGAGACTTATTGCTTGTGGTATGGTTCTACTTGGTGGATTCGTATCATTTGAAAACGCAGGTGTATTCTTAGACTTTACACTTGGTCTTGTAGTATTTGTCAACATGTGCGGTATGGTAATGCTCAGTGGAGAAGTTAAGGAAATCGCAGCTGACTTCTTTAATAATCCTAAATTCTATCCAGGAGCAAAAAAATAGTTAAAAATAAAAAAGAAAAAGTTTTAATTAAAACATCCGGTTAAGGCCGGGTGTTTTAAATTAAAAACATTTAAAAAAATTTATTTGAAATAGGAGAAAAGATGGACAAAAAAGAAAACAAAACTCCGGGCTTAAAAAAAGAAGTTGGCTTGGAAGCAGTTATATTTTTAGTGCTGTTCTTTGCTTTCTTTATCTATATGGGACGACAAATGGGCGGAACAAATATGATAAAGACAATGATGCTTACAGGTTATGATTTGCTCATGAACACTTGTTGGTATTTAATGGCAGTTGCAGTTCTTGCCGGTGGAGTGTCAGGAATATTTTCTGAATTTGGAGTAATCGCACTTATAAATACCTTATTAAGTAAAATAATGAAGCCTATATATGACTTACCAGGGGCAAGTTCTCTTGGAATGTTAAATTGCTACATGTCAGATAACCCTGCTATTCTTACCCTAGCCCATGATGATAACTTCAGACAATATTTTAAAAAATATCAGATGCCTGCTCTTACAAATTTAGGTACGGCATTTGGAATGGGTTTAATAGTTACAACAACTATGATGGGATTTAAAATTGATGGAGCTATTAAGGGTGCTTTAGTTGGAAACATAGGAGCTATCGTAGGAAGTATTATTTCAGTAAGACTTATGCTTAGAAAAACTAAAAAATATTACGGAACTGAAGAATATGTTTCTTCATCTTTAGCTGACCCCATTCCGCACGGAATGAGAAGAGTAAGAGAAGGATCAGCCGGTTCTCGTTTTATTCAAGCCCTTCTCGACGGAGGTAAAGTCGGCATAGACATGGGTCTTTCAATAATTCCAGGTGTAGTTATTATTTGTACAATAGTTATTATGCTTACAAATGGAACAGGAGATGCAGGAGTCTATAACGGTTCCGCAAATCAAGGTATAGCTGTTCTCCCTCTACTTGGAGAAAAACTTAATATTATTTTGGAACCCCTATTTGGATTTACAAATCCACAAGCAATAGCAGTGCCTATTACAGCTTTAGGCTCAAGTGGTGCAGCAATTGGAATAGTTGCTGAAATGGCAGGTAAAGGTGCAATAACTGCAAATGATATAGCTGTATTTACTGCAATTTGTATGTGCTGGAGCGGATATTTATCAACTCACATCGCCATGATGGATGCTCTTGGAACAAAAGAAATGACAGGTAATGCAATAATATCTCACACTATAGGCGGTTTTTGCGCAGGTATTGCAGCACACATTATTATGATGTTTTTATAACTATTTAAAGGGGGCCCTAGGGTCCTTTTTTTAAAATTATTTTAAAGGAAAGGGGGATTTATGAACGCAGAAAAATTTTCACAACTTGTAGTTCAAGTTTTTAAAGATGCTCAAAACATTGCAATCAGATATGAAAATGCAGAAGTTACTGATTTACATTTGACTCTTGCAATTTTAAGAAATAAGGGAACGGATTTATTAAAAACCCTCTCCAAAATGGGTGTAAATTTACTTGAATTTGAAAATAAGATAAGTGAAGCAATAGAAAAATTAAGATCATCAAAGGGACTTACAAATTTATATTATTCAAGACCCTATCAAAGAATTATTATTAATTCTGAAGAAATAGCAAGAAATATGTATGAATCTTATGTAAGACTTCCTCAACTTTTTCTTGCCATATTAAGAGAAGATAAAACAAGTTCCCAGGCAATTGCTAAAGATTTCGGTATAGATTATATAAGTTTAAGAAATGAGCTTATGAAAAAATTTACCGATGTTGATGCTGATGGTCTGTCAGAAGAACAAATAAAGGTTCTTTCAAAATATGGAAGGAATTTAACTTTAGAAGCAAAAGAAGGAAAACTTGATCCCATAATAGGAAGAGATGAAGAAACTTTAAGCTTAATAAGAATTCTTTCAAGAAGAATAAAAAATAATCCTGTTTTAATAGGAGAAGCCGGAGTTGGAAAAACAGCAATAGTTGAAGGCCTTGTTCAAAGAATTGCAAAAAATGACGTTCCAACTTTATTAAGAGATAAAATTGTATTTTCTCTTGATATGGCATCATTAATAGCAGGAGCAAAATTTAGGGGAGATTTTGAAGAGAGATTTAAAAAACTTTTAGAAATAATAAAAGAATCTCAAGGGAAAATAATTTTATTTATAGATGAAATTCATAACATTATAGGCTCAGGATCAACTTCAGGATCTCTTGACACATCAAATATTTTAAAACCAATGCTCGCAAGGGGAGAAATCCTTACAATCGGGGCAACAACCATAGATGAATATAGAAAATTCATAGAAAAAGATAGAGCTTTAGAAAGAAGATTTCAAAAAGTTTTAATAGAAGAACCTTCTGAAGAAGCATCAATTTCTATTTTAAGAGGAGTAAAAAATAAATACGAATCTCATCATAAAGTTAAAATTACAGATTCAGCAATAGTTTCTGCAGTAAAACTTTCAAAGAGATATTTAACTGAAAGATTTTTACCAGATAAGGCCATAGATTTAATAGATGAAGCTTCAGCACTTTTAAGAATGAGTATAGATTCCATGCCTTCAGAACTTGATGAAATGAATAGAAAAATCACAAGACTAGAGCTGGAAAAAGCATCTCTTTCAAGGGAAGAAGATAAACTTACAAAAAATCGTCTTAAAATCATTGAAGAAAACTTAAAAATCTTAAATGAAGAATACAATAATAAAAAAGATCTTTGGCAAAAAGAAGTGGATAGGCTAAATGACATTTCAGATCTTAAAATGGGTCTTGATATTTTAAATGAAAATTTGGAATCCGCCATAGGAAACAGAGATTTTGAAAAAGTCGGAAAATATGAAAAAGAAATTGAAGATAGAAAAGAAAAATTAAAAAAATATGAAATTGAAAAGCCCTACTATCCTATAAATTTTGAAGTTGGAGAAGAAGAAATAAAGGGAGTTCTTTCAAGACTCACAGGAATCGCTCTTTCAACTTTAAATGAAAAAGAAATTGACAGAATAAAAAAATTAAAAGAAAATGTTAAATCTCACTTTGTAGGTCAAGAAGAAGCAGTATATGGAATAATTAAGGCCATCATAAGATCAAAAAGTGGTTTGTTAAATAAAGAAGACCCCATAGGAGCTTTTTTACTAAAAGGCCCATCCGGAACGGGAAAATCTTATATAGGAAAAGTTTTAGCCGATCAATTGTTTGATGAAAAATCACTTTTAACATTTGAAATGAGTGAATTTACAGATAAATCTTCAGTTACAAAATTAATAGGAGCTCCTCCAGGATATGTAGGCCATGAAGCCGGAGGAATTTTAACAGAAGCAGTAAGGACAAAACCCTATTCTGTCTTACTATTTGAAGATATAGAAGTTGCAGACAGAGAAGTTTTAGGCATCATCATTCAAATTATGGAAGATGGAAAAATTACTGACAATAAAGGAAAATTAATTGACTTTAAAAACACCCTTGTTCTTTTAACAAGTTCAAGTGAGATAGAAAATAAGGAAATTTTAAATCATGTTGATGAAGTTTATAATTTTAAATCTTTCACTTTGGAAGAAACGGAAAAAATTTTAACTTTAAATCTTCGTGAATTAAAAAAAGACTTAATTGAAAGAGGCGTTGAACTTACTTGGGATGATTTAAACACTAAAAAACTTGCAAAAGAACTTATGAGTGAGGATTTTGGGGCAAGAATAGTAAAAAGATTTATAGAAAATGAGATAGTAACACAAATTTCCCTGTTAAGCCTTGAAGGAAAATTAAAACCAGACTCAAAACTTATTATTGATGAAGAAGGCAAAGTTCAAATAATATAAACTGACATTTTTAAAAGCCTGTGATAAAATCAACTAGTAATAAATGGAGGTAATATGAAATTTTTAGACGATAATTTTATGCTTAGGAATGAATATGGAAAGAAATTATATTTTGATTACGCAAAGGATCAACCTATATTTGATTTTCACTGTCACCTTGAAGCAAAAGAAATTTATGAAAATAAAAAATTTAAAAATATAACTCAAGCTTGGCTTGGTGGAGACCACTACAAGTGGAGAGTTATGCGTGCTTACGGTATAGAGGAAAAAAGAATTACTGGAAATGCATCAGATTATGAAAAGTTTGAAGCTTGGGCAAAAGTTGTTCCAAATTTAATAGGCAACCCTCTTTACCATTGGACCCATCTTGAGCTTAAAAACTTTTTTGGCATAGAAGAAACATTAAGCCCTAAAACTTGCAAAGAGATTTGGGAAAGATGTAATGAACTTTTACAAAGGGATGATTTTTCACCAAGGGCATTGATTTCAAAAAGTAATGTGTGGGGAGTTTGTACAACAAATGATCCTCTTGATGATTTGAAATACCATAAGCTTTTAAAAGAAAGTGATTTTGAAACAAAAGTTATTCCTGCCTTTAGACCAGATAAGGCTTTAAAAATTGAAGATGCTTCTTTTAAAAATTATATAGATGAGCTTTCAAAAGTATCAGGTTTAGAAATTAAAGATATAGATTCTTTAAAAAGTGCTCTTCTTTTTAGGATCCAATACTTTGACCAAAATGGAGCCTGTGCATCAGATCATGGTTTGTCCAGAGTTCCCTTTGCAAGGTTAAATAAAGAAGAATTAAATAAAGTTTTCCAAAAAGCTTTGCAAGGTCAAAAGCTTACAGATATGGAAATCGAAGCTTATATGACAGAACTAATGTTATTTTTGTCAGAGGAATACTGTAAACGCAACTGGACTATGGAGCTTCACATTCAAGCAATAAGAAACAACAACGAAAAAATGTTTGAAAAGTTAGGACCTGACACAGGTTACGATGCAGTTCACGATGAAAAAATAGCAGAAAAAATTTCAAAACTTTTAAGTGCCATGAATGATAGGGGGCTGCCAAAAACTTTACTTTTCAGCTTAAACCCCAAGGATTTATATTCTCTTTCAACCATCGGAGGATCCTTCCAAGGAGAAAAAGAAGGAGAAATGAAAGTACAAATCGGTACTGCCTGGTGGTTTTTAGATCATAAAGATGGAATGATAAATCAAATGAGAACTCTTGCATCAACAAGTGTATTTTCAAAATTTGTAGGAATGCTAACTGATTCAAGATCTTTCTTATCTTATCCAAGACACGAATACTTTAGAAGAATTATGTGTAATTTAGTTGGAGAGTATGTAGAACTGGGAGAATATCCATGGGATGAAGAATTTTTAGGACAAATGGTTAAAGATATAAGTTTTAAAAATTCTAAAGATTTTATAATAAAATAAATTTAAAATAATTTTAAGTCCTCGGCAAATAAGCCGGGGATTTTTTAAATATACTTAAGTTTCTTAACTTATTTTAAAATTATTCATATTAAAGTTAACTTGTCTGTTATAATAAAAATAAGGAGGTTTATTTATGAAAGTAACAGTATGTATGGGTTCGCGTTGTACCCTTATGGGTGCCAATGCTATTTATGATCAACTTGAATACATAATTGACGATCTTTGTGGACCAGATTCTGAAATTTGTGATTCCGAAGGTATAGAAGTCAATTGCTCAAAATGTCTTGATTTATGCAAGAGGTCAGATACAAATGTAGCTCCCATTGTAATAATAGATGATGAAATTATCTATAATGCAACGCCTCAATTAGTTGGAGAGAAAGTTATGAAAGGGCTTAAGAAAGATTAATGAAAGAAAGTTATTCACGTATAGTTGAACTTAGGCGTAGAGTATTTGCGGAAGTAGCAAGGATTGCATATGAAGATTTAGACGTGGAAAGTCTTGAAGATGCAAGCTATAGATTATTTCCGGGAGAAATGCCTCAGTATAGAGAAAATATGTTTAGAGAGCGTGCAATTGCAGATGAACGTATAAGACTTGCAATGGGCATGCCCATAAGAAGAATAGATGTTTATAAAAGAGTAACAGATGGTTTTGATAAAGTTGACATTGATACAAATGCCTATGAAAAACCCCTGGTAAATGTAATAAAATTTGCCTGTGAAGCTTGTCCTACAAGAGCTATTTATGTAACGGATAATTGTAGAAGATGTATGGCTCATCCCTGCACTAACGTTTGTCCTGTCAATGCAGTATCAATAGGCAAAACTCGTGCTCACATAGATCCTGAAAAATGTGTAAAGTGCGGAAGATGTGAAAACACCTGTCCCTATAATGCCATAGTTGATTATGACAGACCTTGTGCTGCAGCTTGTGGAGTAAATGCAATAGGAAGCGATCAATATGGCCGTGCTGAGATAGATCATGATAAGTGCGTAGCTTGCGGAAGATGTATAAGTGAATGCCCATTTGGTGCCATAGCAGATAAAACACAAATTTATCAAGTTATAAAGGCAATCAAAGCAGGAAAAAAACTTTACGGTGCAATAGCCCCGTCTTTTATAGGTCAATTCGGTCAAAGAACATCTCCAATGCAAGTGTTTGAGGCTATAAAACACTTAGGATTTACAGATGTTATAGAAGTTGGCTTGGGAGCAGACCTTACAACTCTTCATGAAGCTAAGGAATATCTTGAAAGAGTTCCTGAGGACATTCCCTTTATGGGAACAAGTTGCTGCTATTCCTGGGCTCTTATGATAAAAAATATGTTCCCTGAATATGCAGAACAAATTTCAGACTCCGGATCTCCCATGAGATATACGGCAGAATATATTAAGAGCATAGACAAGGATGCAGTTGTAGTTTTTATAGGACCATGCACATCTAAAAAACTTGAATCTTTAGATACAAACATTAAATCCAGCGTAGATTTTGTAATAACCTTCGAAGAACTAATGGGAATGTTTGTAGCAAAAAATATAGAACCTTCAGAAATTGAAATAGATTCAACAGTTGAAGACGCATCTGCCCTAGGTCGTGGATATCCAGTGGCAGGAGGAGTAGCTAATGCAGTTAAAGAAGTTGCACAAAAACTTGATCCTACAAGGGAAATTAAAGTTGAAGGAGCAAATACTCTTTCTGAGTGCGTTAAAATGATGAAGCTTGCCAAAGCAGGCAGAAAGAACGGATATCTTCTTGAAGGTATGGCTTGTCCAGGAGGTTGTATAGCAGGAGTTGGAACTATTGCTTCTACAACAAGAGTAAAGAAAAATTTGGATAAGTTTATAAATGAAAGCCAGTATAAATATCCTTTTGACAATAAAAAAATTGAAAAACAAAATATAGAATAAAAATATGATAGATAAAGAGAAATTAGAAGATGCTTATAAAAAAAGAGATTGCTTTTTTAAAGCAATAGAAAATGGGGATTTAGACAAAGTTAAGTCAATGCTTCCCTATGTAAAAAAAGTTCTTAAAAGCGGCGAAATGGGACTTTTAAAAAGAGTTTACAAAGATTCCCTGAGAAGTCTTAAAAACATTATGCTTTCTTATAATTCTCTTTATTTTTTATTTGCACAAAAAGGCGGCATGGATTCTTTGACAAGTCATTACTTGGCTGAAAATTATGCAATTATAATAGAGGGAGCATCAAAGGAAGAAAATATTTGGGAAATACACGATGAAATGGTCTACAAATATACGGATCCTAAAAATAGACAAGGACTTTCTGAAAAATCCCTTGCTCAAAGAGTCAATAAACTTTTAAATGTGAATTTCATGTATCCAATTACAATAGATGATTTGGCAAATGAGCTGAACGTAAGTAAAGAACACATGATGAGAAAATATAAAGAAAAATATAAAAAAACAATTTTGCAAGATTTGCAAGAAATAAGAATTGAAGAAGGAAAAAAATTTTTAAAACACACAGATTTAAAAGTTATAGATATAGCTTTTAGCGTTGGATATAATTCCAGTCAATATTTTTCAAAAGTTTTTAAAACTTTCACAGGTTTAAGTCCCAATGAATTTAAAAAAATGCAAAATAAAAGTCATTAAATTACACAAAAAGGTCAATATTTTATAAGAATGTTGACCTTTTTTTATGTAAAATATTCTTAGAAAACGTAATCATTATAAATAATAAAAGTAGGAGGTAATAATGAAAATAATAGGTCCCATAGAAGTTACAGAAAACTCTCATCCATTTTCATCAATGAAATTTTCAAGGGAAATAATACATCTAGAAGATTATAATTTTATTGAAGAAGAATATTTTATAGAGGATAGGGCAAATGTATATGATTTAAAAAATAATCAAGTAGAAATTTTTAAAGAAGATTTGCCTTTTACTACAAGAATTTTAGTTAGAAGACCAAAAAATTCAAAGGACTTCACAGGAATTTTGTATGTTGACATTATGAATGCAAGTAACGGTTATGATATAGAAGACCTTTGGAGAAGAAGTTATCTTCATATTATGGAAAACAACCATGCTTATGTTGGAATAACAACAAAGCCTATAAATGTTTTGGCACTTAAAAATTTTGACTATGAAAGATATAAAAGCTTAAATTGGTCAAATGGAGAAATTGTAAATGCCCCTGCAACAATAGACCCTTTAACAGCATCAATTGAAGGAACAGAAGAAGGACTTGTTTGGGATATTTTGTTAAAAACAGGTCTTGCCTTAAAAAGAGGAGACCTTCCTCAAATAAAAGCTGATTATATTTATCTAACAGGTCAATCACAATCAGGAATCTATTTAAATACATTTGTAAATTATATGCATAATTATTACAAAAAAAATAATTTAGAAATTCCCTTTGATGGATACCTTTCATTAGCCTCAGGAGGTCTTGGAAGGGCCTTAAGACAAATAAAAGACTCTAAGGTACCAATGAGCATAAAAGAATGCAGAGAAGAGGAAATAGACCGTCCTGTGATAACATTTAACGCAGAGGGAGATTATAAATTATTTGAATCCATGGGTTCAGAGTTTAAAAAGACAAGAAATGAAAATACGGATAAAAATAAAAGAAGATATTATGAAATGGCAGGAGCTCCCCATACTAATGCAGCATCACCTCTTGTTCCAAAAAACGAAGAAATAGTTAAAACTAAATGTCCGGCAAGACTTTTAGACAGCGATTATGACTACAGACTAAATGATTTACCCTTTGATTTTTATATAAATTCTATTTTAGATTTTCTTCATGATTGGGCAAAAAAATGGCAATGAACCACCTATAATAGAACCCTTAAAAAGAGAAAAGGGAAAATTTGTAAAAGACAAATATGGAAACACATTAGGAGGAATAAGAAGCCCATTTTTAGAAGTTCCAAAAGCAAAATATCTTGCCAACGCAGAGGATAATCTGACAAACGGAATTATGGAATTCTTCCCAGAAGAAAAAATTAAAGAAATTTATGGAAGTTTTGAAAACTATATTGAGCAATTTGAAAAATATGCCCTTAATCAAGTAAAAGAAAAAATGCTCACAAAAAATGACGCAGAAAGAGCAATTGATTGGGCAAAAAATATTAAAAAATAAAGAGGTGTATTATGAAATTCAGACCCTTTGGAATTAAAGACCAAATAGGATATATAGCAGGAGATATGGCAGGATCCTTTGTAAATCTTACATTCGACGCCTTCTTCCTCGTATTTACAACTTACGTTTTAAAAGTAGACCCTAAATTTATGTCAGGACTATTTTTATTTGCAAGACTATTTGACGCAGTAAACGACCCACTAATAGGATCACTACCAGACAGATTTAAAATAAGTAAAAAAACAGACAAATTTAAACCCTGGATAAAAATATTCATGTGGCCCTTAGCCATATCAATATTACTTGGCTTCTTTGACGTAACAAGCCTTGGCTTTGGAGAAATCACAAAACATATTTGGGTAGCCTTTGTATATATTTTATACGGAGTAAGTTACACAGGAACCTCAATGCCCTTTGGAGCAATGGCATCAGTAGTAACCCTTGTACCCTCAGAAAGAAGTAAATTATCCGCATGTAGAGCAATAGGGGGAACCCTTGTAGGATATGGATTTATGTCAGTAATACCAATGTTTATTTGGGATTCAAATAACAACCCAAATCCTTCAGGCTATCTAAAAGTAGGGATAATAGCAGCCCTTGGATGCCTAATTTGTTACACCATCCTTATGCTTTTCACCATAGAAAGACATTCATATGCAAGCAAAAAATCTGAAGAAAACACAAAAAATAAAGAATACTCCTTCTTTAAAGTAGTAGGACAAGCATTAAAAAATAAAGCCATGCTTGGAATAATGTTCGCATCAATAGGATCTCTTATATTTATAACAGGAAATTCACAATTTGGCGGATTTATATTTAAAGAATTTTACAAAGCACCAAAAATGCAATCAATGTATATGTATTTGCAAATACCCCTTACAGTTATACTCTTTGTAATAGTACCAAGACTCTCCACAAAAATAGGAAAGAAAAAACTATTAATAGGAGCCCTACTATGGAACCTTGTAATAGCCATCCTCCTATTTGTAAAACCAATAGAAGAAGTAAAAATTTATATAATACTAATGACCCTTGCAAACATAGGACAATGTACCTTTGTAATGCTTGTTTGGGCATTTGTAGCAGACGCAATAGACTATCATGAATATATCTACCACGAAAGAAATGACGGAACCCTATATTCAATCTATACATTCTCAAGAAAAATAGGCTCAACACTAGCATCCTTTGGAGCAACAGCCCTATTAAGTATTGTAGGATTTGTAACAGGAGCAGCAAACCAAAGCCCACACGTAATAAGTGCCATAAGATATCTTGGAACGGGAATACCCCTAGCAGCATGTATTATAGAATTAATAGGAATAGTATTTATATTTAATCTAAACAAAGAAAAAAGTGATCAAATAGCAGCAGAACTTGCTCTAAGGAGTGAAAAAGGTGAAGATTGACATACACGTTCACGTAACAGAAAAAGAAGGACAAAAATTAAACGGAGAAGAAATAATAAATCCCCAAGAAATGATAAAATCCATGAATAAAAGGGGAATATACAAATCCATATTAATGTCCAGTTCAGAAAAAGAAGAAGACTTAATGAGTAACTATGAACTGAGAAAAATAGTAGAAAAATATCCAGAAAGATATGGTTATATGTGTAACATAGACTTGGATAAGGAAGACAAAATAGAAGAAAGAATAAAAGAAGAAAAAGCATTAGGAGCACTAGGAATAGGAGAACTAACCTATAACAAAGAAATAGACTCAGAAAAACTTTTCCTTTTATTCGATGCCTGTCAGAAAAATAAAATGCCAGTCCTATTTCACATAAGCCCGCAAATAGGAAAATATTACGGAGTGTATGACGAACAAGGCCTTCCAAGACTGGAAAAAGCCCTAAAAAAATTTCCTCAACTAATATTTATAGGACACTCACAGCCCTTTTGGTTTGAAATTTCAAAAAACAAAGAAAATCTCACCATAGAAGAAAGAAACGAATATCCAAAAGGAAAAGTAGAAGAAGGAAGACTTAGCTACCTTTTAAGAAAATACAAAAATCTCTACTTTGACTTATCAGCAAACAGTGGCGGCAATGCCCTTATGCGAGATAAAGAATTTGGAATAAAATTTATAAAAGAATTTCAAGATAGACTCATGTTTGGAACAGACATATACCAAAAAGACCAATATTTTCCCCTCATGGATTATTTAAATAAACTCTTAGAAGAAAAAGAAATAACAAAAGAAATATATAATAAAATTTTTTATAAAAACGCACAAGAAATATTAAACATATAAAAATAAAAGTTGTAAGTAGAAAAACTTACAACTTTTTTAATAAAAAGATTTAATAAAAAATGTTAAGTTTTTTTCTCCCACATTGTATACACGGACCGGTAAACCAGTCCCTAGGCCCCACAAAAGCCCACAGGTCATGTGGGGCAATTTTATGCGAAGAGGTTTCAAAAGAATAGAACTCCGCAATCGAATGTAGGGACCAACTTTGAAGACCTAACCCGATTTTTGAAAAAAATCGTGGTAGGTCTCATGCAACTATTTGCCCAAATCTTTGATTTGGCAGCAAATATCTGCTATTGGTCCGATCGCCGTCAGGCGAAATTATTAAAACAAAATAAAAAAGAATAAATACAGATTTAACCTCAATGAAAACAATAGGAAAGAAAAGCGTAAGCTTTTCCACCCTAAAAAAGCCTATCGAAGGGTAAGGATTTGGAGCAGTTCCAAGTGGGACAAGGAAAAAACAAGGACTATCTCAATAAATACTAACGCAAGCACAAGTATAAAATAGGCTAAAGTGACTTATCAGCCTATTTACGATATAATATATCTTAACAATAAAACGGATATGGGGTATTAATATGGCAATTTCTTATAAACCATTATGGCACTTATTGGTAGAAAGAGAAATGAACAAAGAAGACTTAAAAAGAGCTGCAAACATAACAAGCAACATAGTTTCAAGAATGAGCAAAAATTCTTATGTGAACTTAGAGTCATTAGAAAAGATTTGCTTGGCATTGGATTGCAGAATTGAAGATGTTATAGAAATTCATAGAAATGAGGTGGAATAAAATTGGGCAACCTATCACAAATCAGAAGAGCTGAAATGCTTGAATACCTAAATCATCTAAAAGAAATTCACACAGATGATGAAAGTAGGATTGCACTTAGCAAGATTGAAACAGCCTTAACTGAGAAAAAATATGGATTAGTTTGGGAAGAACACGAAGAAGAAGTAGACAAACAACTTGTTCATAACATACCAGTTTTTAAAGAGATAGAAGATAAAAAGATAGTTAGAGATAATACCACCGATTTCAATTTTCTCTTAGAGGGGGATAATCTACATTCTCTAAAATTACTAGATAAGACTCACAAGGGTAATATTGATGTTATCTATATTGATCCACCTTACAATACAAAGAATAAGGAATTTGTATATGATGATAATAGGGTAGGTCTTGATGATGGGTTTAGACATTCTAAATGGCTATCTTTTATGGGAAAAAGGCTAGATTATGCTAAGAATTTATTATCTGATGATGGGATAATATTTATTAATATTGATGAAAATGAAGTCCATCAATTAAAAATTCTTGGTGACGAAATTTTTGGTGAAGATAATTTCTTGGGAGAATTTATCTGGAAAGCACGTTCTGGAAAAGGTGGAACTACAGCCTTAATTTCTATTGAGCATGAGTCTATTCTTTGTTATGCAAAAAATAAACCCGAAGCAAATTTTTATATGGAAATTAGGGTTAGTGATACTGAGAAGACAGAACAATTAAGGCAGTGGGGACAAGCTATATATAGGGAAGATAGACCAACAATGTTTTTCCCAATATTTTTTAATAATCTAGACAACAAATGGTGTTTACCAACTAAAGAGGAGTTGCAAAACTTATACGATAATGAAAATAAAGAGTTTAATGACTTATATTTAAATTCTTTAATTGAAAAATATAAAAAAGAAAATTGGGAATCATTTTTGCCGATTATCGATTCTAGGTATGGAAGATGGCGTAGAGGATATGACGGGATACAAGAGCTTATAGATGAAGAACTTATAATAAGTGACGTAGAAAAAGTAAAGCGAATAATACCTGGAGGAAATATTACAAAAACGGCTGTAAGTTCAATTTTGCCTGAAACATTAGGTACTTCAGCAAATGGAACTAAAGAAATAAAAGAGTTGTTTGACAACAAAAAAGTATTTGATACTACAAAGCCTTTATCTTTAGTAAAATATTTAATTAATCTTGGTACGTTCAATAAGAAAAATGCTAATATAATAGACTATTTTGCTGGGAGTGGAACAACTGGGCAAGCAGTTATGCAGCTTAATAAAGAAGATGGTGGAAATAGAAAATATATTCTTTGTACTAACAATGAAAACAATATTTGCGAAAAAATAACTTATAAACGAATGAAGAATATACAAAAAGAACTTCCTCATAACCTTAAATACTATAAAACAGAATTTATACCAAAACTTTCAGAAGATGAAGAAATTTTATCTTCTAAACTTCTTGATTATATCAAAGAAATGGTCGAGCTTGAAAATATGTGTGAGATTGATGGGAATAGTAGAAGAATCATTTTATCTGATGAAGATTTAAATATAGCACTTTATGAAATGAAAAAAAGTGGTGTTTTGTATATCCCATCATTCATATTGCTTACTAATGAAATCAAGGATAGTATCGAGGAAAGAAAACTTGAAGTTGTTACTATCCCGGATTATTATTTTACAGAAGAATTAAGAGAGGTGAAGGAATTATGATGTTAGATTTATTTGATTTTCAAACGGATGCCAAAAATTATCTTTTGGATAAAACGACAGATCCAAATGCAAAAAGAAAAATTATTGTAAAAAGTCCGACTGGGTCTGGAAAAACAATAATTCTACTCTCTTATATCTATGACTATCTTCTATGGCAGGACCCTAATAAGGTATTTATCTGGCTTACTCCAGGCAAGGGAGATTTAGAGGAACAATCAAAAGATAAAATGGACGAGTTTATTCCTCATGCAAAATCTGCTAATATACACGATGCTCTTCTGCAAGGTTTCAAGGGTGGCTATACCTATTTTATAAACTGGGAAATGATAACTAATAAAAAGAATAATGCACTTAAAGATAGTGAAAAGAAAAATCTTTTTGAAAGAATTGCAGAAGCACATAGGGAACAACTTTCTTTTATAACAATTATTGACGAGGAGCATTTGAACAACACCTCAAAAGCAGATGATATACTATATGCCCTTAATTCTGATAGAGAAATAAGAGTATCGGCAACAACTGTCAAAAACCCAATGGCAGAATTTTATGAAATACCAGAAGAAGAGGTAATAAATTCTGGTCTTATAACAAAGGCACTTTACATCAATCCTGGTATTGAAGCAGACGAGATGGACGACCTTGAAAGTGAAACTATTTATCTAATACAAAAAGCCGATGAAAAGAGAAAAGAAATTAAAGCTGAGTATGAGAAAATAGGAGAAAAGATAAATCCTTTAGTCATTATACAATTTCCAGATATGAGTGAGTCCTTAGTTACTTTTGTAGAAGAACACCTAACAAATATGGGTTACACCTATAAAAATAAAATGCTTGCTAAATGGTTAAGTGATGAGAAAATAAATACACTTGATGTTACAGATGAAGACTCAAAATCAAACTTCTTGATTATGAAACAAGCCATATCAACTGGTTGGGATTGTCCGAGAGCAAAGATACTTGTAAAACTTCGTGAAAACATGACGGAAACCTTTGAAACGCAAACAATAGGACGCATAAGGAGAATGCCAAGAGCAAGGCACTATGACAATGACTTATTAGATTTTTGCTTCCTCTATACATTCGATGAAAAGTACAAAGAATCTGTTATACAAGGTGGAAATGCCTATGAAGTTAAGAGGTTATTTTTAAAAGACAAGTGTAAAGATTTTGAACTTGTAAAAGAATATAGAAATAAAGACTATCAGTTTGTAGATGAAGTATTGGTTAGAGATAGAGCTTATGACTATTTCAAAGAAAAATATAAACTAACCAACATTAAAAAGGACAATGAAAAATTATTAGAGTCTTATGGTTTTATAATGGGAACAAAAGTTATATCTACCTTTAGAACTGGTAAGTTTATAAAACTCAAAGATATAGTTGATGAAAAGCAAGGCGAAAATAGAGAAATAGCCTATGAAGTATCAACTCACGATCATGGAATTGATTGTTTGCACGCAGTTGATATGATTAAAAAAGTCACTGGTGTGCCATCTAACAAAA
Source organism: Peptoniphilus sp. BV3C26 (assembly GCF_000478985.1). Taxonomy (GTDB): domain Bacteria; phylum Bacillota; class Clostridia; order Tissierellales; family Peptoniphilaceae; genus Peptoniphilus_B; species Peptoniphilus_B koenoeneniae. The sequence goes on along the minus strand of NZ_AWXB01000039.1, from coordinate 78,475 downwards.
TGAGAGCAATTCTTCAACATCTTTTCCATAAAAATATACCATCAAGCAAGAAGTTGTTAAATCTTTCGAATCGTGAGTGGTACGCTTTTATGATAAATAACGCTTATAAACTCAGAGATGACTTTTTAGATTTAGCTGCAATTTCTAATGAAAGACAAATGCAAATCTTGGATAAGAAAACTGAAAAATGGAAATTGCCATTAGAAGATTTTTATAAGTATCTTCCGTATGAAACAGAAGTAGTCGAGTATGAGAAAAATGCTTATAAAGAATACAACACATCTATGACAACATCTCAATTTAGATCGACTTCAGAACAACTCTTAGAAAACTATCTTGAAAGTAGAGATGATGTAGATTGGTACTATAAAAATGGAGATACAGGGCAACAATATCTATCAGTTATTTACGGTAATAATCTAAGCAAAGAATATCTTTTTTATCCAGACTATGTAATCAAAAAGAAAAATGGAGAAGTATGGATAATTGAAACTAAAGGTGGAGAGTCAAAAGGAAAAAGTAAAAATATTGATAAGCAAATCGAAAATAAATTCTATGCTTTTAAGGATTATGCAGATAGACGTAAAATAAATTGGGGGTTTGTTAGAGATAAAGATACAAGACTTTATATTAACAATACAAACTACACAGAAGAAATGAATAATGAAAATTGGAAAAGACTAGAAGATATATTTTAATGAGGTGTTGAATGACAGAAAGTAACGTTCCAAAAGTATTTATATCATATTCATGGGAAAGTAAAGAACACTCAGATTGGGTTAAATCTTTAGCAGATAAATTATTATCAGATGGTATTGAAGCTATAATAGATAGTTATGATGTAAGTCCAGGGGATAGACTTCCAAAATTTATGGAAAGCTCGATAAGAGATAGTGATTATGTAATTATAATATGCACTGAAGAGTATAAAAGGAAAGCTAATAATAGAGAAAAAGGTGTAGGTTATGAAAGTCATATAATATCTGCGGAACTCTACAATAATCACAATGATAGGAAGTTTATTCCAATCATCAGACAAGGAGATTTCAATACAGCTTTACCTACTTACCTAAACGGAAAACTTGCAATAGATTTAAGAGGTAATCCATTTAATGAAGAATCATATAAGGATCTTATTGCATCGATATTTAAAGTTAAAAAGAAACCTAAAGTAGGTATAAGACCATATTATGTTGATGAATATGAACCGATAACAATTGAGGGAGAGGATATAAAAATCGTAGGCATTATAACAAATGAAGTTACCTTGCCAAAAAATGATGGAACAAGAGGCTCTGCTTTGTATAGTGTCCCTTTTAGATTATCTAGCAAACCAACTGACACATGGTCTGAATTATTTTTAAGAAACTGGGATTACCCACCAAGCTTTACATCAATGCATAGACCTGGAATAGCCAGAGTTGATTCAGATAGAATTATTTTAGATGGAACAACAATCGAAGAGGTACAAAAATATCATAGAGATACCCTAATCTTGTGTGTAGAGAAAACAAATGAAGAAGAAAAAAAATATAGAAGAAGAGAAGAACAATTAAAAAGAAAGAAGCAAGAAGAAATAGAAAATCATTATAGAAATATAGAAGATATTTCAAAAGACATAAGATTTTAATTGCACAATGATTTATATCTTAAGAGAGGAGACAAACTAAATTGATGAAAACACTTGGTATGTTAACAATCATTTGCTTAACAGCATCAATTATGATGGTGAATTTTATACTTATTATACCGAAATTTGGCTCGAAGCATTTCGGCGCACCTGATGATATCAAAGTTATGATGAGTAAGTTGCCAGATAAACCGATTTGGGTCAATATATTCGGCGGACTTATCATGGTACTTGGATTGCTAACCATTGCAGCCGTCCTAGTCTGGGCAATTGTTGATACAGTAAAATTTAGTTTAACTTTTCAGCAAGCCTTTGTTAGATTTTTAATACTATTTGAAGGATATAAGCTTTTTGATATTATCTTTTTTGATTATCTCATGCTTACCAAGTTAAAATTGCCGACTAAAGTTTACCCAGAGACGGTTGGTGCTAAGGGTTATGATAATTTTGGTTTTAATGGGAAAAGTCAGATCACAAAAGTTATAATCTTCTTTTTCGTGAGCTTAATTTTGGCATATTTATTGACCGTTTTGGTTTAACTAAAAATTCATAACTTGTAATATTCAATTCAACTTACTGGCTATTTGTTTAAAGGGGCTGTAGCTTAAAAAGAACCAATTATCAGAAATAGATAGAAGCCATGAACAGTTATATGGAGATAGGTTAGAGGGAAATATAAGCGAAAGAAACTTCAATTTAATAAACTAAAGGAGGAGAAAGACAAGTGATAATAGATACAAAAATTGGAAAGCTTTATGGACAAAAGGATGAGGATTCAGGTGTATATTCAATTTTAAGCATAAACTATGCTAGGGCAGAAAGATTTGAATATCCGACATTAATTCAAGACTATGACTATAAGGAAAAATTTATAAATAGGGAAGGAACCTTTGCCTTTCCTCAAAAATCTTACCCCCTTTTTATGAATGTATTTTTAAAACATTTTATGTTACGACCTGAATTTTTGCCAATCAAGGACCAAAAGACTGAAGATGCCTTTGTAGTAAATATTTGGACTGGTGGTTTTGAAGAAAAGAAGCCGGTTTTGGTTTTTATCCACGGTGGCGGAGAGGGTTCAGGAACTGTTCCTATGTACACTATGAAAAATCTTGCAAAAAAAGGCCTTGTTGCAGTTTCTATAACATATAGGATAGGAAACTTTGGCTATATGCCAACTTGGGAGGGTGAAGATTTTTCTGCAAATCTCACTTATTTTGATCAGCAAAAGGCCCTTGAGTGGATAAGAAAAAATATAGGTTATTTTGGTGGGGATGAAGAAAATATTACTCTGATGGGCCACTGCGGTGGAGGACTTGCAGCCCTTTATCATTATTTGAATCCTATATCCAATAAATTATTCGATAAGCTTATAATTTGCTGCGGCAATCTTCCCATGCTAAAAAGCCTTGATCAGGCAAAAAAGACCTACTATCAAATGTTAAAGGATAATAAAATAAACTCTCGAGAAGAATTAAAAAAGATGCCCAAAGAAAAGTTTATGAAGATAAGAAAGGGACAAAATGATGTCTTGGACGGGAAATTTTTTACAAAAGATCCCTTACAAGTCATACAGGGCCTTGATTTTCCAGAAAACCTATTTTGATTGGCAGCAACCAGGATGAATTTTCCATGATTGAAATTCCTATTTATTACAAATTTTTAGGAATTGCAAAAAAAGAAAAAGATTTGAAAAATACTATAAAGAAAAAATATGGAAAATATGCTGAAAGGTTGGAAGAAAGCTTTAAGCCCCTATCTAAGGACCATATAGATCTGCAAATACAAATAATGGAACTTAATATCTTTCACTCCAGCGCCTTGTATTTGATGGAAAATTTTTCAAAGAAATGCCCTGTCTATGGCTACAGATTAAATGAAGTGCCAAATCTTTATGATGGTTTAAGAGGGGCTTATCATGGGGCTGAGCTTGCCTTTTTCTTTGGAAATTTGGACAAGATGAATATAGAAATCAGCGAGGAAAATAAAAAGGCCAGAGATTTAATTCAAAAAGATTGGTTGGATTTTATAAAAAGAGGAAAAATTGAAGGAAGAGTTCTTTTTAATGAGAAAAAAGAAATAAGCCTTTATGAAAATCAAGAAGTTACAACAATTAGATTTCCTCAAGCAGACCTCATCGACGATTTATATGAAAGCGGAATTTTTGAAAAAGAAAGGGCAGACTATATAGATAAAAGATAAATAGAAAGATTAAAAGGTTAGTGCCTAAGATTGATGTGCACCCATAAGACTGGACACAATATTTAAATAATTATTATTACATGGATGTTAGCCTATATTTTGCAGGTGGCATCCATTTTGTTTTGGATTTAATAGCATAACAAGAGTGTTGGGTGGCTTTATTTAATATTTTAACTGTTTATTAGATGATAAATGATTTCATTCTGATAGATTATTCGTTTTTGTTTTTTAAATAATAGCATAGCAGAGGTTTTAGTATGTGTTTTAAAGGAGAATACAAACATTTTAAAGTTAACATTTAAGTCGAGAGAGAAACTTAAAGACGGGGAGAAGATATCTTCATCGTCTTTTTTATTACAAGAAAGGAGATAAATATGAAAAAATTAGATCAAATAAGACAAGAGTCAAAAGAAATAAAAGATAAAATAGACGATACAGAACAGAGATTAAGGCAACTAAAAAATCAAGAAAAAAAGATATTAAAACAAGACATAATAAAAAGAAGAAAAGAAAGAACTCATAGACTAATAACAAGAGGAGCAATCTTAGAAAGCCTTATAGAAAATTCAGAAGAACTAACAGATGAAGAAATAAAAATCCTACTAGAAGAAGCAACAAAGACAAAAGAATTTAAAGAAACACTAAGAATAATGAGAGAAAATTAAGAAAATATAAAAATCTCTACTTTGACTTATCAGCAAACAGTGGCGGCAATGCCCTTATGCGAGATAAAGAATTTGGAATAAAATTTATAAAAGAATTTCAAGATAGACTCATGTTTGGAACAGACATATACCAAAAAGACCAATATTTTCCCCTAATGGATTATTTAAATAAACTCTTAGAAGAAAAAGAAATAACAAAAGAAATATATAATAAAATTTTTTATAAAAACGCACAAAAAATATTAAACATATAAAAATAAAAGTTGTAAGTAGAAAAACTTACAACTTTTTTAATAAAAACAAAATGCTATACGTAAAGCATAAAAAAATTATTTTTACTTTAATTTTTAATAAAACATCAAAGAAGGTCAAAAAATTCTTTACAGAAGAATTGGTTCATGTTATCATAATCTAAAGAAATATTTTTTTTGTCTGAAAAGGCAAAGATGGTCAAAGGTGATATTATGGCAAAAATTTCAAATTCAATAGAAGATTTTTTACTTGCAATGTTAAAGGAAGCGGAGGGAAGTCTTGAAATTCAAAGATCTCTTTTAGCAGAGAGGTTTGACTGCGCTCCAAGCCAAATAAATTATGTTTTAACTACTCGTTTTACTCCATACAAGGGATATTATGTTGAGTCGAGGCGTGGAGGCGGAGGCTTTATTAGGATTACTAAGGTAAGGTTTCCAAATGCTGAGCTTGCAAGAAATGTATTTATAGATGAAATTGGAGATTCAATTACAAGGGACAAGGCTGAAGAACTTATTAATTCTCTTTTAAATGCCGGAAAGCTTACACAAAGGGAGGCTCATATTATTATGGCGGCTATAAGTGATAGGGCTTTAGGTTCTCATGTGGAAGACAGAAATACTATAAGAGCTGATATTTTAAAAAATATTGTTTTGTTTATTTTAGGAGGCAAATTATGATTTGCGATAATTGTAAAAAAAATGAAGCTGTAATTTCTTTTACAAAGATTGTGGGAGAAGATATAAGTGAAATTCATCTCTGTTCTCAATGTGCTGAAAAAAAATTAAAAGGCGAGGGCTTTTTCAATGTTTTTATGAATGATAGGGTAAAGGGATTTTTACAAGATATATTTAAGTTTAGAGGCGGCAGTGAGGACCAAATGGAAATAAAAGAGTGCAGAAACTGCGGTTCAACTTTAGGTCAAGTTATGGAGGAAACTTGTGTTGGTTGTGAATCTTGCTATGATGAATTTAGACCTGATGTGGAAAGATTTCTTAAGAATCTTCAAAATTCCTGGACTCATAAGGGCAAGATGCCTATTAATATTTCCGAAGATTTAAAGTTAAGACGTCATGAAATGGATTTAAATGACAAATTAAATATGGCAGTTTCTCTTGAAAACTATGAGGAGGCTGCAAAAATTAGAGATGAGATTAAGGCTTTGAGGGGGAAAAAATGATTATTGTTTCCGGGATAAGATTGCACAGGAATATAAGCGGTTTTCCTTTTGTTCCCAGAATTTCATCTACAGAAGCTGAAGAGCTTTCTTTAAAAATTCATGACCTTTTAAATTTAAAGGGCTATGAAAGACAAGAAATTTCTCGCATGACTTCTCTTGAGAGATTAAAATTTTTGGACAGTATTTCAACAAGTCCTATGCTTATGGAAAATAGAGAGATTTCTTCTCTGGAGTCAAGGAAAAATTCTCCTGATATTTTTTTAATGGAGGAAGATCATCTTGTTATCACAGACTCTCTAAGAGGATTACATTTAAAAGAGATGTGGGAAAAGATAAATGGTATAGATGATTTTATAAGTGAAAATTTAAAATATGCTTTTGATGGAGAGTTCGGCTATTTAACAAGTCAACCCCAACTTTTAGGCACAGGTCTTGAACTTGGAGTTTTAATGAGTATTCCTGCTCTTAATTATTATGGCATGGATTCTTTAAGTCGTTCTCTTTTAAGAATGGGTTTTAGCCTTGACAGAATGGAGAAAAGTGGAAAAGAAAGTAAGGATATTTTTGTTTTAACTAATGAAAAAACTATAGGAATTGGAGAAGATTATTTAATTGACAAAATTTCTTCTCTGGCTCTTGAAATAGAAGATATGGAAAGAGAAAAACGTAAAAAATTTTATATGGACGAAATAATTAATCTTGAGGATTTGGTAAACAGGTCTTATGGTATTTTGAGAAATGCAAGGATTATTTCTGAGGAAGAAATGATAAATAATTTTTCAAATATAGCCTTAGGTATAGATTTAAGTATCATAAAGGCAAAGGATCAAATAGATATTTATGAATTAGCCAAGACTTTAACTGACGGAGCTTTGCAAATAGAAAGAGGAGCAATTATTGAAAAGAAGTCCAGGGATATTTTACGTGCCAACAAAATCAGACGTATTATGAAGGAGGTTTTTTGATGGACATGTATATAAAATGGTCGGAGTCTGGACAGAAAGCACTTATAATTGCACAAAATGAAGCAAGGTTAAGCGGCCATGCCTATATAGGTAGTGAACATATTCTTCTTGGAATTATTAAAGAAGAAAATGGTTTAGGTTCTAAAATTTTAAAGGGCATTGGCATAAATTATGAGAAAGTAAAAGAAAAAATTGACAGCCTTATTTCCAGGGGCAACAACCAAGGCATGGATAATTTAGGATATACACCCCGAACTAAGAGAATAATAGAGCTTGCCTTTGAGGCGGCAAAACAAACTAAGAGTAAAGAAGTTTCAACGGAACATCTTCTTCTTGGAATTTTAAGAGAGGGTCAGGGAATTGCCATACTTGTTTTAAGAAGTTTGGGAATAAGCTCTGAAAATTTGGAAAGATCCATTTTTAAAGCTATGGCAGAAAAGAGAAATTCCGATCTTGAAGAGGACGGCGAAAAGGGTCTTTCCCAGTGGACAATAAATTTAAATGAAAGAGCTCAAAAGGGAAAGATAGATCCTGTTATTGGAAGAAATGAAGAAATAGAAAGAATTATTCAAGTTCTTTTAAGGCGTAAAAAAAATAATCCTGTTCTTATTGGAGAACCTGGTGTTGGAAAGACAGCCATAGTTGAAGGTCTTGCACAAAGAATTATTTTAGGACAAGTGCCTGAATTTATTAAAAGTAAAAAAATCTTAACCCTCGATGTTTCCGCCCTTATAGCTGGAGCAAAATATAGGGGAGATTTTGAAGAGAGATTAAAAAGTGTAATAGACCAAGCAAGTGCCGATGAAGATGTAATTTTATTTATTGATGAAATCCATGTTCTTATAGGAGCAGGAGCTGCAGAAGGCGCTATGGATGCTTCAAATATTTTAAAACCTGCCCTAACCAGGGGAGATCTTCAAATAATAGGGGCAACTACAACAAGTGAATATAGAAAACATATTGAAAAAGACACAGCTTTTGAAAGAAGGCTTATGCCTATAAATGTAAGTGAGCCAACAATAGAAGATTCAATAAAAATAATAGATGGTTTAAAGGAAAATTACGAAAAGCATCATGGACTTATAATTTCTAAAGAGGCCATAGAAGCTGCTGTTAAACTTTCTCAGAGATATTTAAATGATAGATTCTTACCAGACAAGGCAATAGATATTATTGATGAAGCTGCTTCAAAACTTAGAATAGGTTCTTTTAAAGTTCCAGATTTTCAAGTTGAATATGAAAAAAAATTAAGAGATGTTGAAGAGGAAAAAGAAAAGGCTATTTCCAATCAAGATTTTGAACTTGCAGCAAGTTTAAGGGATAAACAGAGAAAATTACAAGATGACCTTAGAATAAAAAAAGAGGAATTTGAAGAGAGTAATGAAAAACCTCTTGTAGGCTTTGAAGATATAGCAAAAATTGTTTCTGATTGGTCGGGAGTTCCCATAACAAAACTTAATTCAGAAGAAAAAACAAAACTTAAAAATTTAAATGAAGAATTAAAAGAAAAAGTTAAGGGACAGGACCAAGCTGTAGATAGCCTCTCTAAGGCCGTTAAAAGAGCGAGAATCGGTTTAAAAGATCCAAATAGACCTATAGGGTCATTTATTTTCGTAGGGCCTACAGGAGTGGGTAAAACCTATTTGGCTAAGACCCTTGCAGAAAGTTTATTTGGCAAGGCTGAAAATATGATAAGAATAGATATGAGTGAGTATATGGAAAAACATACCGTATCAAAACTTATAGGTTCACCTCCAGGATATGTAGGTTACGATGAAGGAGGACAACTTACTGAAACTGTAAGGACAAAACCCTATAGTGTAATTTTGTTTGACGAAATAGAAAAGGCCCATCCTGATGTTTTTAACATTTTACTTCAAATACTTGATGAAGGAAGATTAACTGATTCTCAAGGAAGGACTGTAAATTTTAAAGACACTGTAATTGTTATGACTTCTAATGCTGGAGCAAATTTATTAAAGAAAAAATCTCAAATGGGTTTTTCTATTGATTTGGAAGACCAAAAAAAGACTGAATATGAAAATATGAAAGAAATTATTTTTACTGAACTTAAAAATAATTTCAGACCTGAATTTTTAAACAGGGTTGACGATATAATAGTCTTTAAGGAATTAGGAGAAAAAGAAGTTGAACAAATAGTTGAAAATATGTTAAAAGACCTTGCTTTAAGAATAAGGGAAATGGATATAGACATTAAATTTTCAGATGATGTTGTAAAATATATAAGCAAAAAGGGCTTTGATAAAGAATATGGGGCAAGACCTCTTGCAAGAGCTATAAGAACTAACATTGAAGATGCCCTGGCAGATAAAATATTAAGTGGAGAAGTTCAAAAGGGCTCAGGTATAACAGCTTATATTCAAAATGAAAAACTTGTTTTAAGAAAAATTTCAACAAAAAATAAGGAAAAAGAAAATGTACAAGTGTAATAAGTGCGGTTACACTTCTCCAGGATTTTTAGGTAAATGCCCTGAATGCGGAGCTTGGGGAAGTTTAGAAGAAAGCATTGAAGAAAAAGAGCATAAAAATCTAAAAAAAAGCCTAGGCGGTCAAAGTCCAGCTAAGCTTTTAAAAGATGTTGAATTAAAAGATGACAGAAGAATCTTAACAGGTTTAAGTGAATTTGACAGAGTAATGGGTGGAGGAATCTTAAAAGATTCCCTCACCATTTTAACTGCAAAACCGGGAAGTGGAAAATCCACCCTTCTTTTACAAATTTCAAATATTTTGGCGGAAAAAGGAAAAAAGATTTTATATGCATCGGGAGAAGAATCTTCCACTCAAATAAAAGCAAGGGCTCTTAGAATTGACGGAAGAGTATCAGATAGGCTCTGGGTAATTTCCACAAATTCCCTTGATAAGGTTATAGAAGAAGCAGAAGAATTAGATATAGATATACTTATTATAGATTCAATACAAACTTTTACTTTAGGAAGACTTACAAATAGACCAGGTTCTCCCACTCAAATAATGGAATGTACTTATGAGCTTATGTCTTTAAGTAAAAACTATAAAAGACCAAGAGCGATATTTATAGTAGGTCAAATGACAAAAGAAGACGAACTAGCGGGAGTAAGAAGTCTTGAACATGCAGTGGATACAGTTTTATACTTAACGGGAGATTCTTATGAAGAATTAAGAATTCTATCCACAACAAAAAATAGATATGGCTCAACGGGGGAAATGGGATTTTTCAAAATGACTTCCAAGGGTCTTCAGTCCATAGACAATCCTTCAAAATATTTTATGACTGAAAGAAAAAAAGGAGAAGAGCAGGCAGGCTCAGCCCTTTGTGTAGTAAGAGAAGGGACAAGACCTATCATCCTTGAAATAGAAGCTTTAGTAAGTAAATCCTTTATGCCCTATCCCACAAGAATAAGTGAATCTTTAAGAAAAGAACAACTTTTTACAATAATATCCATTCTGGAACAAAGAGCAGGCCTATCCATGTTTGATAAAAATGTAGTTGTAAAAACAAGAGGGGGCATAAATCTAAGAGAAGGAGCAAGTAATCTTGCAATTCTAATGAGCATATACTCGAGCTTAAAAGATATTCCCATAAAGGCAGGATCAATCTTTATAGGAGACTTAGGTTTAACAGGAGAATTAAAAGCCTGCCCCTCCATAGATATAAGAATAAATGAAGCCCTTAGAATGGGCTTTGATAAAATTTATATTCCTGATATAAAACTTGAAAAAGAAGATAAAAAATTAATAAAATGTAAACACATAATAGATGTTATAAATAAAACTCTTAATGATTAAAAATTAAAGTTATTTTTTTTTCATAAAAGAGAAATAAAAAAGACAAGGAATTAAAATCCTTGTCCTTTTTTTATTTTCCTATTTGATTCCAAAGGTTATTTAAAGTTTTGTCATTAATAGGATTATTTTCTTTAACCTTGTTGTAAAGCTCTATTGCCTTGTCAGGAATGTACTCTAGGCCATCAATGTTTGCTTGAAGAGCTTTTAAGTGTTCATTTATTTTAATGGAAAAATCCGTTAAATTTTTTAAACTTTCTTTAGTTGAATCTGAATTAGAATTTAAAAATCCATCCTTAAGACTTGCAAGAACGCTCTTTAAATAATCAAGACTTTTTACTAAAAAATCATGGGAAGATTTAAATTTTTCTGGCGGAGCTAAAGCTTTTATTTTTTCAATAATTCCGTTTATCTCTTGAATCTTACCATCATAAATTTTTTTAAGTTCTTCGTTTGAATATTTATCGGCATTTTCAAAGAAGTAGCTTTTTAAATCATCATAGGATGTTTTTAATTTATTTTCCAAATCTTTAACACTTGAAACATAGACTTTTTCATTTTCAGAAAGATTTTTGTTTTCATCTTTTGAAACTAAATCAATCCTATATTCCTTTGAGTTCCATTTAGTTTCAAGATCAAAATATTCTGTAATAAATCTTAAAGGAACAAAGGTCCTTGAATTTTTAATTAAAGGAGCAACGTCATTTTTAACATTTTCCTTATCATTTATAAGAACATCTTTTTTTCCTATAGTTAACTTTATATTGTTATTATCTTTTGAAATTGTAACCATTTGTTTTTCTTGATTCCAATCAACTTTGCAGCCGATTTTTTCAGAAATAAATCTTATGGGAACAAAAGTCCTTGAAGAACTTATAAAGGGTTTAACGTCTGTTTCTATCTTATAGCCGTCAAGATAAATAGATATATCCTTTGCTGCAAATAAGTTTGAAGGAACAAAAATTAAAAGGGCTAAAAGTAGAATACTTAATTTTTTTATTGTTTTTTTCATTTTAATTATCTCCACCTGACTTATTGGAAGTTTTATCATCCTTATTTAACTTGCCATTATTTTTTTCAGAGTTTTGAGTTTTTTCCTCAGGCAAATTTTTTCTTTCCTGTCTTTTATACCTGTTTTCTACATAGCTTAAAGTGGAATCATTTGTGCTTGCAATTTCTACATAAGAGTCTTCTGCTTTTGTAGGCACAACTTTTCCATTTTCGTCATCCTTATAAAAAATCAGATACTCTTTTCCAGGGGTGAGGCTTTTAGGAGCTGTCATCTTTATATTTGAAAGATCTCCCTTATAATCTACTACAAAGGAAATTTCATTGGCACCTTCCGTTGCTTCTCCGATTTTCACACGAGAAATGTAACTTGAGTCTTCACATAACTTTTTAACCAAATCTCTGTCAAAAGTTTTTGCTGTAGGTTCATTTTGTAATGTGCCTTCCGTATTTTCTTCCCCATTTACATTTTGAGTGGAAACTTCTCCACTGGTGGGAATTTTTGAACTTTCATCAGGTTGTACAGTTTGAGTTTTTTTATTTTTTCCGCAAGCTGTTAAAAGCATAAGGGAAATTAATATTAAAGCTATAAATTTTCTTTTCATAAATACCTCCGTTGGAACTATTATAACATATCCTAAGGCTTACAAATTGTTTAAAGAAACTTTTTACTATGTTATAATTTTTATATGAATAAATTGCCTGAAGAAGTTAAAGAAATTCTTGAAATTTTAAATAAAAAACATAAGGCCTATCTTGTAGGCGGTTGCCTTAGGGATATGCTTATGGGAAAAATACCAAAAGACTATGATCTTGCAACTTCAGCAGATCCAGATGAAATAAAAGAATGTCTTAAAGATTTTAAATTAAAAGATATTGGAGTAAGTCTTGGGACAATTCTTGTTGTAAATGGAAATTTTACTCTTGATGTAACCCCATTTAGACTTGAGGGCAAATATATAAAAAATAGAAAGCCTTCCAAGGTATTTTTCACAAAAAATTTGGAAGAAGATTTAAAAAGAAGAGACTTCACCATGAATGCCATGGCTTTTTATGATGAAATTATTGATTTGTATGGTGGTCTTGATGACATTAAAAATAAAGTTATAAGAACGGTCCTTGATCCTAAAGATAGGATTTGTGAAGACGCTTTAAGAATTTTAAGAGCCATAAGATTTGCCTCCACCTTAAATTTTTCTTTAAGCCAAGATTTAAAAGAGGCTATTAAAGAAAATGCAAATCTTTTAAAAAATATTTCTTCTGAAAGAATAAGAGATGAATTTTCTAAAATTTTAATGAGCGACTATCCTAAGGTGGGTTTAAATCTTTTAAAAGAATTAAATATTTATGAGATTTTTTTGCCGGAGATTATGAAGACAATTGATTATGATCAAAGGACAAGATATCATTCAAAAACTCTTTTTGATCATCTTTTAGAAGTTGTAAATAATTGTCCCAAAGATTTAGAAATACGAATGGCAGCTCTTTTACACGACATAGAAAAGCCACAAGTTTTTTCTATTGATGAAGGTGGCCAGGGGCATTTTTATGGCCATGAAGACCTTTCGGCAAAAAGTGCTGAAAAGATTTTAAGAAGACTTAATTTTTCAAAGGATTTTATAAAAAATGTGAGCCTTTTAATTCAATATCACATGACGGCTCATGAAGTTATGACTGATAGGGCATTAAGAAGGCAAATAAGAAATCTGGGCACTGAAAATTCTTTAAAACTTTACGATTTAATGATAGCAGATAGAATTTCCACAAGAAAAGATAGAAGGGCAGATTTTTTAATAGATAGAAAAGAAAGGGTAAGGGGACTTTTAAACCAAGATACGGCAAAGGAAAAATTTTTAAAAATTGATGGATTTGATTTAAAAAAATTAGGTTTTAAAGAAGGTCCCATAATTGGAGAAATTTTAAAAGCTCTTGAAGAAAAAGTTCTCGATGATCCAAAGATAAATACAAAAGAAAATTTGATTGAAATTGTAGAAAGGAATAAAAAATGGGAAGACTTTTCGGAACGGACGGAGTAAGAGGAGTAGCAAACCAAGAACTTACGCCGGAACTCGCTTTTAATTTAGGAAGGGCTGCAGGATATGTACTTTCAAAAGCAAGTAAAGGACGTGTAATAATAGGAAGGGACACAAGACTTTCAGGGCATCTTTTAGAAAGTGCCCTTGCTGCAGGAGTAATGAGTATAGGTCTTGATGTAGATTTAGCCGGAGTTATACCTACACCGGGAATTGCATATTTAACAAGAAAAGAGTCTTATCTTTTTGGAGTTGTAATAAGTGCAAGTCACAATCCTTTTGAGTATAACGGTATAAAATTTTTCTCTGATCAAGGTTTTAAACTTCCAGATAAAGTTGAAGATCAAATAGAAGAACTTATTTACTCAGATGTTAAAATTTATAAAAATGCAACTTTTGAAGAAGTGGGAAACCTTAGAAATATAGATGACGGAAGAGAAAAATATGCAAATTATTTAAAGGGACTTTCAAATTTAAATTTAAAAGGCAAAAAAATCGCCATAGATACAGGAAATGGAGCCCTATATAAAATTGCAAAAGAAGTTTTAGAAGATTTGGGAGCGAATCTTGTTGTAATTAATGACAAACCTGATGGAACAAATATAAATAAAAATTGTGGCAGCACAAATCCAGATTTAATAAGAGAACTGGTAATAAAAGAAAAGGCTGATTGCGGTTTTTCCTTTGACGGAGATGCAGACAGGATAATTGCAGTAGATGAAAAGGGCCAAATAGTTGATGGTGATCATATACTTGCCATTTGTGCCATGTATTTAAAAAGACAAAACAAACTTAAAAACAATAAAGTTGTAGGAACAATTATGTCCAACATAGGTCTTGAAAGATATTTGCAAGAAGAAGGAATAGGTTTAATTCATGCAAAAGTTGGGGACAGATATGTTTTAGAACAAATGATTGGGGGAGATTATTCCTTAGGCGGAGAACAATCAGGCCACATAATTTTTCTTGATTACAATACAACAGGAGATGGACTTGCAACAGGCATTCACATTTTGGAAGTTATGCAAAACACAAAGATGAAACTTTCAGAACTTAACGAGCTTATGATTTCTTATCCTCAAGTTCTTGTGAATGCAAAAGTAAGACCAGATTTAAAATTTAAATATCTTGAAGACGAAAAAATAAAAGAAAAAATCAAAAATATGGAAAGTAAATTTGAAGGCAAGGGTAGAATAGTAATAAGGACCTCAGGAACAGAAAGTCTTGTTCGTGTTATGATAGAAGGAGAAGACGAAGAGGAAATAAAAAAAGAAGCCCAAGAGCTTGCAAGTTTTATAGAAAAAAGACTTGGTTAGATAGATAGGAGGACTCATGACAGGAATTATTGTAGACTCATGCTGTGATATAAGTAAAGAATTTGCAGAAAAAAACAAAATAGGAATAGTGCCCTTTAAAATCTATATTGACGGGGTTGAGTATGTAGACAATGACAAGTTGGATAAAAATAATTTCTTGGAAAAAATGAAAGCAAGTAAAAATCCCATAAGAACATCTTGCCCATCCCCCTTTGAATTTAAAGAAAAAATATTGGAAATGGAAGAAGACGAATTAATAATTATAACCATATCAAAACAACTTTCCGGAACTTACAATGCAGCAAAAGTTGGTATGGAAGAGGCACAAAAAGAAAATCCAAATAAAAAAATTCACATACTGGACTCTCTTTCAGCGGCAGCAGGAGAAGTGAGCCTTTTATATTCTTTTCTTCAATGGAAGGACAAATTTGATTTTGAAACTTTAGTTGAAAAATTAGAAGAAAGAGTAAAAGAATTAAAAACATTTTTTATTTTAGAAAGATTTGATAATCTTGTAAAAAACGGAAGAATGAAAAAAGTTACAGGAATTCTTGCAGGAGCTTTAAATATAAGACCAATAATGCAGGGAGTAAAAGGAGAAATAGAAGTTTTTCAAATAAATAGGGGCTTTAAAAAAAGTCTTATAAATCTTGCTAAGAGCTTTGGAAATATCTCTCATGACTTTCAAGATAAAATTTTATTTATAACGGAATCAAATGACGTGAAAAAAGCAGAGCTCTTTAAAGAAAAGGTAAAAGAACTTTATAATTTTAAAGACATAATAATTTTAGAAGCAAAGGGTCTTTCAACAACCTATGCAGATGATGGAGGAATTGTAATAGCCTTTTAGAAATAAAAAATGGGGGAAAAGTATGAAAAAATTTTTTTTGAAGTATAAATTTTCAATAACTTTTTTAATATTAGGCTTAATTTTTCTTACTAAAGATTTAATACAATTTAAAAATCACCCAGAATGGAGTCTTGATCCCAAGATTTTTTGGCTTAAATTTTTAATCTTTTTAGGAATAAGTCTTATCTTTTTAATAATTACAAATAGCAAGAACAAATTTTAATAGAAATAAAAAATTAGAACAGTTGGGAAAAACCAACTGTTTTTTAATTAAAAAACTCTTGACCTCTACCTAAGGTGTGAGATTAATATAAAAATAAGGAGGGATAAGATGTTAATAAATGAAATTGCAAAGAAGACAGAATTAACAAGAAAGGCCATTGAATATTACATTGAAAAAAATTTAATAAAACCTGAAATTTTAGACAACGGATATAGGAATTTTTCAAAAGAAGACCAGGAAAAGTTAGTAAAGATAAAATATTTTAGGGATTTAGATTTTTCTGTAACTGAAATTCAAAAAATTTTACAAGGGGACAAAAATATTTTACGAAAAATTGCCGTTGAAAGAGAACTTGAAATAAAAAATGATTTGAGAAAAAAGGAAATTATTTCAAAATTAGAAAGTCAGGATTCAATCTTAGATTTTAAAAAAGAAATTGAAGGAATTTCCGCAAGAGAAAAAATAATAGATAAGTTGACGAAACTTTTTCCAGGCTACTATGGAGATTATTTAAAATTATATTTTGGCCAATTTTTAAATGAAAAAATAGAAAGTGAAGAAGAAAAAGAAGCCTTTTATACTCTTATAGATTTTTTAGATTCCATGGAAGAAATAAAAATCCCTGAAGACCTTAAAGAGTATATGAATTTTATTTCAAAGGACATTTCAAAGGATCAAATTAAAAAAAGTTTGGAAAATTATAAGTCGGCAATAGAAAATTCGGAAGAATTTCTTAATGAAAATAAAGAAGTTTTAAAAATTTACGAGGATTATAAAAATTCTTTAGAGTATAAAAATTCAAAGGAAAAAAAACTTATGGATACTTTTAAAGAATTTAATAAAAAATCAGGTTATTATGAAATTTTTATTCCAGCAATGAGAAAATTGAGTAAATCATATAATGAATTTTATGAAAAAATTTTGATAGCCAATGAAAAATTTTTAAAAAGTAAGAATAAAATATAAAAGGAAGCTTATTCAGCTTCCTTGTTTGTTTTTACTAAAGATTTTTCAAGGCAGACAAGGTTTGTGTTGGGAATTCCGTTAAAGGTACAAGATACTGTTCCCACATTTTTAAAGCCCAATTTTTTATAAAAACTTAAAGCATCAATATTTGTTTCAACAGTGTCCATTCTAAGATAGGGGGCACCGTGAATTAAAGCATAGTCTTCATAAAAATTCATTAAATACTTTCCACAACCCCTATTTTTAAATTTAGGGTCTATTGTAAGAGTGTGAATGACCATAATTAAATTATCAGCAACGTCATATTCCCAAGAGGCATTTTTATATTCCGGCACTTGTTCTTGATTTATTTTTGCAGCTCCAAGGATTTTTTCTCTGTCAATTAAAACAAAGAGTTCTTTTTTTTCAATTCCTTCTTCTGCTGTTTTTCTTGTGGGATAAACACCTCTTTGCCAATTTGTATGTATAAGACCGTCTTCCGTATCTTTTAAAATAGCATCATAAATTTCTTCAATTCTCTCTAAATCTTTTCCTAAAGCTTTTCTTATATACATAATATTACCTCCCAATAAATTATAACAAAAAAAGAAGTCAGCATAAGCGACTTCTTTATAAAATTTGCAATTACTTTGTTTTTCCTAAGGCTTTTTTATCTATGTTGCTTGCCATTACCCTAACTCCTAAGTTAAAAGTTAGGACCAAAAGCATAAGAATAGCTGATGATAAGTTTGCAATATCTTTAGCATTTAAAGCAGTTGACTCCGAGAAAGAAGCCCAAATGTGAAGAGAAAGAGTTTCTCCTGGTCTAAAAGGATTTAGTGGACAAGTTGGAGAAGTTATATTCCAATTGTACCAATTTATATCAGTACTCATTCCTGCCGTATACAATAAAGCTGCAGCTTCACCGAAACATCTTCCTGCAGCAAGGATTACTCCTGTCATAATTCTTGAAGTACAAGCGGGAATTAATACTCTTACTATGGTTTGTCTTTTTGTTGCACCAAGGCCATAAGAACCTAAAGCATAATGCTCAGGCAGGGCTTTTAGTGCGTCAAAGACAGTTGAAGTTATAAGAGGAAGACATAAAATACTACAAGCAAGAGCTCCTGCAAAAAGATTCCATTTCATACCAGTCATTAGTATAAATACCAAATATCCGAAAAGACCTACAATAATTGAAGGTAGAGAAGAAAGAGTTTCTATACTCATTTGTATTGCGGAAGTTAATTTGCCAGGCTTTGCATATTGACTTAAATATATGCCAGCACCTATTCCAATAGGACAGGAAAATAAAAGAGCTAGGAATACTAAATAAATAGTATTAAAAAATTGATTCATTATTCCCTTTCTTGAAAAGGTAAACATTTCTTTACTTGCACCTGAAAAGCCTTTTATAATTACATAAAGAGCAAATACTAAAAGTAAAAGGAGAAAAAATCCTGCAACTAAATAAAATACTCCTGTCATAAAATTGTCTACAGCTTTTGATCTTTTGTATCTATTCATATTGATTTCCTTTCTTACCAACTAAGTGAATTAAAAATATAAATAAGAGTGATATTAAAAATAGGAGTAGGGCCATAGACCAAAGAACTGAGTTATATTCAGTCCCATCAAAAGTATTTCCCATGTTTGATGCAATAATGGAAGTAAGAGTTGAACCTGAATCAAAAAGAGATTTAGGCACTGTTCTTGTTTTTCCTATTACCATTGCAACTGCCAAGGCTTCTCCAAAAGCTCTTGCAAGGCCTAAAATAACTCCAGTTATAATTCCGCTCATAGCAGCAGGAACTACAACCTTATAAATTGTTTGCCATCTTGTAGCTCCAAGAGCAAAAGAGCCCTCTCTATAAAATTTAGGAACACTTTTTATTGCATCGGAAGCGACGCTTGTAATAGATGGAAAAATCATTATTGAAAGTACAAGAGCGGCAGTAAAAATAGTGTTTCCGTAGCCAAGATTAAAAGTATCTCTTATAAAGGGAACAAGAATTGTAAGACCTGTCCAGCCGTAAACAATAGAAGGTATACCTACAAAAATTTCAACTGCTGGTTGAAATACTTTTTTTCCAAACTTAGGAGCTATTTCAGTCATAAAAATTGCAGCAGCAAGACTAAAGGGAGTTGAAATCAAAAGGGCAAGACCGCAAGTTAAAAGAGAGCCTGAAATAAAAGCCCAAGAACCTATTAAACCCTTAGGTGCGTTAGCAGAATCAGCAGGTTTAAATTCAGAAGAAAATAAAAATTCAGAAAGGCTGTGGCCTAGGCCTAAAAAAGTATAAGAGCCCTTATAAATTAAAAAAGCACCTATGGCTATTGTAAGACTTATTACAAATATTCCTGAGAGAAATATTATAAATTGCCAAGATATTTCCTTTTTATTTTTCATTTTCCTATCATAGTACAGAGATTCTTTTTTAGCTTTGAAATTTTCTTCATATTTGTTAATATCCAAAGTTTTTGTGTTTTCTTTTTTATTCATAAAATCTCCTAAAAAATAAGGGCAGCCTAAACTGCCCTTTATTTGTTAAAATAATTAACGATCAACTTTCATTTTTGAAGCAACGCCGTAGCCTTGAGCTTCCATGTTTTGAGCATAATCATCACTCATCATGAAGTCTATGAAAGCTTTAGCAGCTTCACTTGGTTCACCTTTTGTATACATGTGTTCATATCCCCAAACTGGATATTCACCTGAGTAAGTGTTTTCAAGAGTTGGTGCAACACCGTCAATAGAAATTGGAGCAACATCTTTGTTATTTACAAGATATGAAAGAGCAACATATCCTATAGCACCCTTGTTTGTCTTTACAGTTTCAAGAAGTTCTCCAGAGTTATCAGTTTCAAGATAAGAAGCTGTTGAGCTTTCTTGATTTCCATCTAAAGCGTATTTTGTAAATAAAGCTCTTGTACCTGAAGAGTCAGGTCTTGTTACAAGAAGAATCTTTTCATCAGGTCCTCCAAGTTCTTTCCAATTTGCAATCTTTCCTGTGAAGACGTCAATAAGTTGTTGTTTAGTTAAGTCTTTTACTTGACTTGCTATGTCGTTGTTAACAATAGGAGCCATAGTAATAGTACATACCTTGTGGTCAACAAGATCTTTAGCAACTGCAGCATCAAGTTTTTCTTCAGCAAAAACATCTGAGTTTCCAATGTCTACAGATCCATCAGCAACTTGTTTAAGTCCTGTACCTGAACCGCCGGCATTTAAAGTAACTGAAATGTTAGGATAAGATTCTTTAAATTTGTCAGCAGCATCTTGGCATAAAGGAAGAAGAGCTGATGAACCTGAAGCAGTTAAAGAACCTGAGATATCAGAGGTTTTCTTTTCGCTATCTTTTTTGTCATTTTTTTGTTCTGTGTTGGCTGGCTTTGAATTTGTATTTGCAGGTTTATTTTCTTTTTTACCACAACCTGTGGCAATTGAGCCTATCATTAACAAAGACAAAGTAATTGCAGCTAATTTTTTTAATTTCATTTTTTTATCACCTTTCTTATTTGATGTAAGTAGATTATAAAAAACAATTGTCAAATAAATGTAATATAAATTTAGTTTCAATGTAAATTTTCTTTACAATTGGTGAATTTATTGTGAAATGCAAAAAAAATTAAAAAAAACTCTCTTTTTATAAGCAAAAGAGAGTTTTAAGTATAGGATTTTTAATTAAAATATTAAAGTAAAAAATAAAAATTTATTATTATTAAATTTTTTCTCTAATATTTTTGTAGTAAACATTTGAAGTTAATCTATAAGAGAAAATATAAACGAGGATGGATAAAAATAAAATTATTAAAAGACTTTTTAGGTAAATACCGCTTTCTAAATGGGAATAATCAAAAATTGTATTAAAAATTCCATTAACAATTTTAAGAGAACCAAAGGAATGGCAAATGGCAACTATTAAAGGAAGCATAAAGATGCTTTTAACCTGAGAATTGATACCGGATTTAATTTCTTCCTTAGTCATGCCCACTTTTCTTAAAATGTCATAATTTTTCTTATCCTCAAGACCTTCAGAAACTTGCTTGTAATACATAACCATAATGCTTGCAGCAAAGAAAATTATGGATAATAAAAAACCTATATATAAAAGGCCGCCGCTTTGGTAGAAAAACGCCCTGTTCATTTCATATTTTGAAGAATAAGAAAATAATTCAACACCCTTTAAAATATTTTTTGAAAAGTCACTGGATAAATTTCTTAAAATTTTATAATCTTCCTTATTTTTTAAATTAAATTCATAAAAAATTCCATCAATTTCTTTTTTACCATCTTTAGAATAATTAACTTTTTTTATAGAAATTTTTTCCTGGAGAATTTCTATATTATTTTCTTTAAGGAAATTTTTAAGATCTTTTATAGTTTTTTCTTTATTGAAATTTTTATTTGGAACAAAGGTAAAAGTTACATCCTTGTCAATCCTATTCATAACTTGATTTTTAAAATTCAAAAGGCCTAAAGAAAAAGCAATGGTAATAATTGCCATGGTAAGTAAAATGCAAATGGAAGCAAGACCCTTGGAATTTGATTTTATTCTGTAAATCATTTGAGAAATATAGATAAAATTTTTCTTTTTATAGAAAAAATCTTCCCTTTTCTTTAAGTTTTTAAAGAAAAATATAAGACCCTGAGAAAAAAGAAGAAAGGTTCCGAAAATTACCATAATAACTGCAAGAAAAAAATAAGGTAAGGAATCCAGAGGATTTAAATTTAAATTTGCAATTATATATCCTCCAAGCATTAAAAATATTCCTAAGAAAGTTAAAAATTTTGAATTTTTTGCAGTAAGTTCACCTATGGATTTTTGCTCAATAATTTTTTTAGGGTTAAATCTTATAATTTTAAATAAATTTAAAAGTAAAATTATTAAAAATATTAAAGAAAAGGCAAAAGCCGTTAAAAGAAGGGGAGTAAGTTCAAAAGAATAGGTTCCTCCCATATCAAGGCTTGTATTTACAAACATAAAAAATAATTTTGAAAGCAAAGTCCCAAAAATTATCCCTAAAAAAACAATTATAAAATAGTTTATAAGGGTTAGAATAAGCTCTAAAAAAATTAAATCCTTAGGCATAAAGCCTAAAATCGAAAAGACTCCCAGTTCTTTAAATCTATTTTTAATAATAAAATTATTTGTGTAAGATAAAAAAATTAAAGAAAAAATACAAATAATAAAAAAACCAAAAGCAAAAGTAGAGGATATGGTCCTTCCACCCCTAAGCTTAGTAATAAAAGATGAGCTTGCAAAATAATCCATAAAAAATGCAATCACCACAATAAAAATTCCTGTAATAATATAGGGAATATAGAGATTTTTATTTCTCTTTAATATATTTTTTGAAAGATTGAAATAAGTTTTAAAAATCATTTTGTCCACCTAATATCATGGATTGAGATCTTACAATTCTCTTGTAAAATTCCTCTTCACTTAAATCGCCCCTATAAATATCATGGATAATTATTCCGTCTTTAATAAATAAAACACGATTTGATTTTGAAGCTGCAAAGGCAGAGTGGGTAACCATAATAATTGAAATAAATCTATTTAGTTTTTTTAAAAGTTCAAGAAATTCCAAAGAATTTTTTGAATCAAGTTGACCTGTTGGTTCATCACAAAGAAGAAGATCCGGTTCATTTACAATAGCTCTTGCAGCAGCAACTCTTTGATTTTGTCCACCAGAAAGTTCAAAAGGATACTTGTCTAAGAGATCTATTATATTTAAAGAACCTGCAGCATTTAAAACTTTTCTGTCAATTTCTGCCTTTTTTTCTTGAGATAAGACAAGGGGCAGGGCAATATTTTCCCTAACAGTCATAGTATCAAGGAGATTAAAGTTTTGAAAAACAAAACCTAAATTTTCTCTTCTAAAAATAGCTTTTTGACTTTTAGATAAAGTTTCAAGATTTAAATCATTTAAAATTACCTGTCCCTCACTTGGATCGTCAATAGTGGAAATAATATTTAAAAGAGTTGATTTTCCACTGCCAGACTCTCCCATGATGGAAATAAATTCTCCATCGTTCATAGTAAAATTTATTCCCCTTAAAGCCTCAACATTGTTGGAGCTTAAAAGAGAAGTATAAGTTTTTTTAACATTAATAAGTTTAAGCATTTTTATCACCTATGATTATTGTAATAAAAAAAGGGAGAAAACTCCCTAATTTAAACTTACATTTATCTTACATTTTTGTAAGTTTCAAAATAAATTATAAAATTTGTTCCATCTTCATTGGAAAGAATCTTAAACTTATGTCCTAAATTGTCTAAAATATTTTTAACTAAATATAAACCAAGGCCCGTAGAAGAGGCAAGGGGATTATTTTCTCCCCTGTAACCAAAATCTGTAATTCTATCTAGATCCTGCTTTTTTATTCCAATTCCTGTATCTTTTATTTCAATAAAATTTTCCTTGAAATTAATTTTTATTCCACCAAGATTAGTATATTTAATGGAATTTAAAATAATCTGTTCAAGGACAAACTTTAAAAATCTAAAATCACTTAAAACTTCTAAGGATTCAGGAATATTAATTTCAAGAGAAAGATTTTTTTCTATAAAAAGATTTTTCTTAGCCTTTATTACTTGGAGGACAAGATCTTTAAGATTTAAAAAGTTAAATTTATAATCAAAATCACTTTTCTCAAGTCTTGCATAAGTTAAGACCTGGTCAACTAAATTTTCCAACTTATCAATTTCTTTTTTACTTTCAAAATTATTTTCATTTAAAAGTTTAAGGGCAAAGATGGGCGTTTTAATTTCATGAGTCCACAAATTAATATAGTCCTTAAAATTTTTCTTAAAAACTTCATTTTCTCTTTTAGTTTCTGCAACTTGCCTATAAATCCTTTTTAAATAATCATAGACGTATAAATCACTGGGACTTTGGTAAAAATCTTCAAAACTTATAAGACTATCATTATATTTTTTAATTTTCTCTAAATAATTTTTATATTTTTTATACTTAAAAATAGAAAAAATAAGTAAAAATATAAATTCAACAAGTAAGATGTAAAATAGGTCCCACAAGTTATATTTAAAAGCAACGAAGAAAATGTAGAGAAGAAAAGCATTTAAAATAAAAAATAAAAAGTGGGATTTATTTAATTTAAAAAAAATCATATTTTATAACCTAAACCAACTTTAGTTTCAATAAAGTCATTAATTCCATTAGCCTTTAATTTTTTTCTAAGCCTATTAATATTTACAGTTAAAGTGTTATCGTCAATAAATTCTTGAGAATCCCAGAGGTCTTCAATAATTTCTCTTCTAGTAACAACCCTATTTGGGTTGGAAAATAAAATTGAAAGTATTTTATATTCATTTTTGCTAAGTTCAATTTCCGAGTCTTTATATTTTAAAGTCATATTTTCACTTAAAGTATAATCTTTAAAAGTTTTTTTCTCTTTTGTGTAGTCATAGCTTCTTCTTAAAAGAGCTTGAATTTTCATAATTAAAACTTGGCTTTCAAAAGGTTTTACTAAAAGATCATCTCCACCGTAACTTATGGCATTTATAAAGGAAAAAGTATCCTCTCTTGAGCTTATAAAAAGTATGGGAATTTTTGAAAATGACCTTACTTCCTTACAAAGGGTAAAACCATTAGTGTAGGGAAGATTTATATCCAGGATTAAAAGTTGAGGAGAAAAATCTTTAATCTCCTCAAGGGTATTTTCAAAATTTTCTATAAGTTTTACCCTATATCCGTAATCCTCAATTTTATTTTTAAGTTCTCTTGCAATAATCTTGTCATCTTCAACTAAAACAATTTTATTTTTCTCTTGAATCATCAAAAATCACTTTTCCTTCAAAAATTGTCATTTTTACTTTTCCCTTTAGGGTTTGACCTAGGAAAGGTGAATTTTCAGATTTTGAATAAGATTTTTTGTAGACCCATTTTTCATTAGGATCAAAGATTGTAATATTTCCACGACTTCCTAAAGAAAGATGACCTGCATCTAAATTATAGAGGCGGGCAGGATTTATAGTCATCATTTCTATTAATTTATTTAAAGTTAAATGACCCTTATCAACAAGATTTTCTATGCCTAAAGAAAGAGCTGTTTCCAGTCCTAAAATACCACTGGGAGCTTTTGTAAGTTCCCTTTCTTTTTCTTCCTTTGAATGGGGAGCATGGTCCGTTGCAATTATTTCTATGGTTCCATCTTTCATACCCTCAATTATTTTAAGCCTATCTTTTTCACTTCTAAGGGGAGGATTCATCTTTGCCAAAGTTTTGTATTTTAAAAGAGCATCTTCTGTAAGAGAAAAGTGGTGGGGAGTAACTTCTGCATATAAATTTGCTCCACGTTTTTTAAATTCTCTTACGATTTCTACAGAATCCCCTGCAGAAATATGTTGAATTTCAACCTTTGCTCCCGTTTTTAAGGATAGAAAACCATCACGAAGAACTAGAAGACTTTCAGAGATATCAGGTGAACCATAAAGGCCAAGACTTTCAGAAATTTTTCCATGATTAATACCATTTTCTTTTATTAATTTTGGATCTTCTTCGTGAAAACTTACAGGAACATTTAAATTTTTAGCTTTTTTCAGTGCCATTAAAACTAAATTGGAATTAGTATTGGGGATTCCGTCATCAGTAAAACCTAAAGCACCAGCAGCTAAATTACCTTCCATATCTACAAGATTTTCTCCGTCAAAATTTTTAGTAAGGGCAGAAACTGTAAAAACATCTATGGGAAGTTCTTTAGCTTTTTTATAAAAATCTCTAATTAAATTTGGACTATCCATTTTAGGATTTGTATTTGCCATACAAATAAGAGATGTATAGCCTCCTCTTATACCTGCTTGTGTTCCTGTAAACAAGTCTTCCTTATAGGTAAAGCCCGGGTCCCTAAAATGCACATGAACATCTACAAAACCAGGGCAGGCAATTAAACCCTTTAAATCAATTCCATCTTCATTTGTTTTTGAAAGACTTTTAATTTTGCCATTTTCAATTGTAATATCCCTTATTTCATCTAAATTATTTGCCGGATCAATTAGGCGAACATTTTTTAATATCATTTTTAAAACCTATTTTAAAGTTACCTTATGGTAAACTTTTTTACCCTTTTTAATTAAAATTTTATCTTCTACAAAATCTTCTAAAGTAACAACCTTATCCCTATCTTCAACCTTTTCTCCCTCAATGGAAACTCCACCTTGTTCAATTAATCTTCTGGCTTCACTATTAGATTTAACAAGGTTTAAATTTTTCATAAGGTCAACTAAAGGGTAGCCTTCTTCAAAATCTTTTTTATTCATTTCACTTGAAGGGATATCATCGGAATCCAGACCGTCTTTAAAAAGAGCATGAGATGCATCAAGAGCTTCTTTTGCTTTTTTCTCTCCATGAATATCTTTAACTATTTCATAAGCAAGGACTTCTTTAGCCTTATTTAAGTCAGCTCCTTCAAGTTTTTCATACTCTGCAATTTCTTCCATAGAAAGCATAGTCAATAATTTCATAAATTTTATAACATCTCTATCATCACAATTTCTTAAATATTGGAAAAGTTCGTAGGCAGAAGTTTTATTTTCATCAAGCCAAATAGCACCTTTTTCACTTTTTCCCATTTTTTGTCCAGAAGCAGTTGTAAGAAGTTTAAAAGTCATGCAGTAAACATTATCTTTTTCAATTTTTCTTACAAGTTCATAACCACCAAGCATATTAGACCATTGATCTGATCCTCCAAGCTCAAGTTTGCAGCCGTATTTTCTATAAAGAACTAAATAGTCATAGGATTGCATAAGCATATAGCCGAACTCAAAAAAAGTAAGTCCCTTTTCCATTCTGTTCTTATAGCAATCAAAGGTAAGCATCCTGTTTACACTAAAATGAACTCCGATTTCTCTCATAAATTGTAAAAAGTTTAAATTTAAAAGCCAATCGCCGTTGTTTTCAAAATGACCCTTGCCATCTGAAAAATTTAAAAATTTAGAAATTTGATTTTTAAAACAAGATACATTGTGTTCAATAAAATCCTTTGACATTAACTTTCTCATATCATTTTTGCCGGAGGGGTCTCCTATAAAAGTAGTACCTCCACCTAAAAGAGCTATAGGAATATGGCCAGCCCTTTGCATATGTTGCATAACTCTTATTTGTAAAAAGTGTCCTAAAGTTAAAGAATCGGCAGTTGCATCAAAACCTATATAAAAAGGAATTTTTTCCTTTTCTAAAAGTTCTCTAAGTTCATCTTCATAAGTTATTTGGTCTATAAAACCTCTTTCTTCCAAAATATCAATTACGTTTTTCATATTACCTCCAAAATAATAAAAAAAGCCCTGGCGAAATGGACGCATTCGTGGTACCACCATTCACTTGGGCTTTATTCTGTATAAGTACAGCTCTTGAAGTCTCAGATGGTGTAATTCGATTTCTCTACTGGACATCTTCATGGACTTCTATTAATTTTTATATCTGTTAATTATTAACTATAGATTACTTTTAAAACTTTGTCAATCTAATCAAGCTTCAACTTTTCTAAAAGGGGGAGGGGAATTTTTTTTAATTTTCTAAATTGTCTTTTACCGCCGATTTTTATTTTTCTAAGCATAGTGGTTGAATATTTTTTAGGAAATTTATAATTTTTTATAGCAGACTTATAAACTTCAAAAACAGATTTTGCAAACTCTTCCTTTGAATATTTATTGCCACTTGTTAAAGCATTTTTTTTCATATTCATATAAGTTTCCCTATTTGCAAAAATTTTTTTTATGCCCTTTTTAAATTCTTCCGCATTGGAAAAATAAAATCCGTTTTTTCCTTCTTCAAGAAGTCCCTTAAGACAATCATCATATTTAACAACTTCAGGAAGACCATTAACCATAGCTTCAATATAAGTAAGACCTTGAGTTTCGGAATTTGATGCTGAAATAAAAACATCCGAAAGCCTATAATATTTATAAGTATCACTTGGTTTTATCATGCCTGTAAAAAATACTCTATTTTCTAAATTAAATTCGGAAACTATATTTTCTAGTTCTTTTTTGTAGGGACCATCTCCTGCAATTAAAAGGATATAGGAGTCATCTTCTTTTATTAAATATTTAAAATTATAAACAATTTCAAGAAGATTTTTTTCCTGGGCAATTCTACCTAAAAATAATAAAACTTTTTTATGAAGGTCAATTCCCAAACTTTTTTTAAGATTTTTTTATATCATCCTCATCAAAAGATTTTTTATGAACAGACAAATCTATACCTGTGGGGATGACGGCTATTTTATTTTTAAGACCGTAAGATCTTAAAGAATTTTTAACTTTATCAGTAGGGGCAATTAAAACATCGCATTTTTCTAAGAGTCTGTGCATAATTGATTTTAAAGCTTTTTTTAAAGGTCTGTCATATTTAGTAAGATATTTTACATAGTATTCATACATGGTGTGATAAGTGTGAACAATAGGACAGCGTAATTTTTTTTGCAATTATTTTTGCAATTATAAGAGTTGAAAATTCACATTGAGTATGAATAAGATCAGGCTTAAAATTTATTGCAGATTTTATAACCGGATCTCTAAAAGAAACAGTTGCTCTTACGCCAGGATATATTTTTAGGGGAAAACTTTTTATATAATAAACCCCATTTTTATAATAGGAATAGGGTTTATTTGAAAGAGTTAAAACTCTCACTTCATTTCCCATCTTTTCAAGTTCTTCTTTAAGGTTTAAAACAGAAGTTACAACTCCATTTATAGTTGGAGAATATAAATCTGTAGTAATTAAAATTTTCATTTTTACCTCCACCTTCATTTTAATACATAAAAAATATTAGTAAACTTAAAGAGACAAACTTTAATAATTTCTTAACAATCATAATTTCTAAAGCTTTTAATAAAGATTTTAAAAATTGATGTATAATAAAAAAGAGGTGAATATTATGAAATATAGAATTGAAAGAGATTCAGTTGGAGAAAAACAAGTACCCTCAGAAGCTTATTACGGTGTACAATCCTTAAGAGCTTTTGAAAACTTTTCAATTACAGGAAGACATCTTCATCCTAAGATGGTAAAAAATTTGGCAATAATAAAAAAAGCTTGCGCCATAACTAATGAAAAAGTTGGCATCTTACCAAAAGAAAAAGCTGATGCTATAAAGTTTGCTTGTGATGAAATACTTTCAGGAAAATATTTAAAAGAATTTTTAACAGATCCCATACAAGGGGGAGCAGGAACATCTGCAAATATGAATGCAAATGAAGTTATTGCAAATATAGCAAATGAATATATGGGCGGAAAAAGAGGTACATATGAATTTGTCCATCCTAACGACCATGTAAATATGGGTCAATCTACAAATGATGTTTATCCTTCTGCAGGAAAACTTGGAGCTTTGGATTTAATCGAAGAAAGTTTAAAAGAACTTGACAGACTTTTTGAAGCCCTTGAAGATAAGGCTGAAGAATTTCAAAGCATTTTAAAAATGGGAAGAACACAATTACAAGATGCTGTTCCCATGACCCTAGGTCAAGAATTTAAGGCTTATGCATCTGTAATAAGTAGGGATTGCAGAAGAATAAGAAATGCATCAAAAGCCATAAAAGTTTTAAATATGGGCGGAACTGCCATAGGAACAGGAATAAATGTAGATAAGAATTATTTTGATATGATAGTTCCTGAAATTTCAAAATTAACAGGTTATGATCTTGTTCAAGCAGAAGATTTAATAGATGGCACAAACAACCTTGATGGTTTAGTTGAAGTATCTTCAGCCTTTAAAACTTGTGCTGTAAATTTATCAAAAATTTGTAACGACTTAAGACTTATGGGTTCAGGTCCTAAGACTATGATTGCAGATATAATTTTACCTGCAAAGCAAAATGGATCATCAATTATGCCAGGAAAAGTAAATCCTGTAATTCCAGAAGTAGTAAATCAAGTTGCCTTTAAAGTTATAGGAAATGATTTAACAATTTCCATGTGTGCAGAAGGTGGACAACTTGAGCTTAATGCATTTGAACCTGTACTTTTCTATTCTCTTTATGAATCTATAGAATATATGACTCATGCAGTTGCAACTCTTGTAGATAATTGTATAGTAGGAATACTTCCAAATGAAGCTCAACTTAAACATGATATTGAAACAAGTGTTGGAACAGTTACTGCTTTTGTTCCTCACATTGGATATCAAAAAAGTGCCGATATAGCTAAAGAATCACTTAAGACAGGAGTGCCTTTAAGAACTTTAATACTTAGGGATAAACTTTTAACAGAAGAAGAAATAAATGAAATTTTGGATCCTTCTGCAATGACAAGACCGGGAATAGCTGCAGAATATTTAATAAAACAAAAAAATCAAAAATAAAATAATAGGAGCATTAAAAAAGGTTGATTAGAAATAAAATTCTAACCAACCTTTTTTTATTAAAAATCAAAAAATAAGCATTTTATGTATGGTGGAAGCGGCGGGAGTTGAACCCGCGTCCAAAAATAGATTCCTAATAATTTCTCCGAGCGCAGTCTTTATTTAATATTCTGTTTAAATTTTCTAAAGACAAACAATTTAAACTATAACCTCATAATTACCCCCTTGGCTATGAAGTCTTGCCAAGCTTTGTTTCCCACAGGTTTTGACACCTTCCCCTTGACGTGGGCCTCAAGGTTCAGATGACGCTATTAAGCTGCGTAAGCTAAACTATTATTATTGTCGTTTATTTGTTTTGAGACTTTTAAAGTTGTTCCTCACAACTGCTCGCTACTAAAAGTTCACTATCCCTGTCGAAGCCAATTTCGCCCCCTAACGAGATAATTTTTTTAAATTTTTTTCATTTAATCTATATATTATATACCCAATTATTCCTCCAAGGGTGTTTAATATCATATCATCTATGTCAACACTGCGTCCAACAAAAAATTGTATGAATTCTATAAAAAGACTTATTAAAACAAAAACACTAGTGGCTTTTAAAAAGTTTTGAAATCTTTTGTATAGGGTGGAAATAAAAAATCCAAAGGGAACAAATATTAAAATATTTCCCACAATGTTTAAAAAAGAATGGAAAAACCCTGAATATTTTAAATAGGATCTTATAGTTCTAAAGGGAAAAATATTTACTCCCCAATAACCTGAGCCTGCCCTATCCTTAAAATTTCCAACAAAATCAAAATTTTGTGCACTTAAATCTATTCCGCCCCTACTTATTAAATAGTTGGGCATAAACATAAAAATACAAAGCATAAGGATATATCCAACGAGACAGGAAATTAAAATTTCTCTTTTTTTTGAAGATTTTTTTTTCAAATCATTAAAGAAATAAGTCCTCATGATACTGGCAAGTAAAAAGCCTATTACAAAGGCAATGACACCTCTTATGGCAAAAAATAAAATAAGTTTCATAGTTTTATATCACTTAAATTGTAAACAAATTGATCGCTTACACTTTTTAAAATATCAAGGACATTTTTATTGACTTCATCATACACACCTATTGTTTTCATGCCCAAAGTCTTAGCAGCTTTAAGAGCAAAAAAGGCATCATCTATTAAAGTAACATCTTTTGGATTGGAATTAAGCTTTTCTGAACAAAAAAGAAAAAAGTTGGGATTGTCTTTTTTAATTCCAATTCCATCACAGGTAATTATATCTGAAAAATATTTATATAAATCTTCTCTTTCTAAAAAGGGTTCAAGAAATTCATGAGGAGTTCCAGTACCTAAAAGCATTTTATAATTCATGTTTTTAAAATCTTGAAGGATCTCTCTTGCACCAATTTTTAAAAGGCAATCATTTTTATAAAAATTTCTTGCTATATCTTTCATCTCATCATAAATAGTCTCAGAACTTTTTTCTAATTTGAATCTTTCTTTAATAAAAGTGCTGCTCATTTTTAAACTCATAGTAGTCATTTCTTGAGCATCTTTTTCTTGTAAAATTATATTATTACTTTTTAAATAATCATAACCCAAGGCTCTCCACATTTTCATAGAATCTGCAAGAGTGCCGTCTAAATCAAAAATTACAGCTTTAATAAAAAATCACCTCACATACAAAAAAAAACTTGACTGTGCAAGTTTGGTGGTCGGAGTGAGAGGATTTGAACCTCCGGCCTCATGGTCCCGAACCATGCGCGCTACCAAGCTGCGCTACACCCCGCAATAAAGCATATAAAAGTGGTCGGGGTGAAAGGATTCGAACCTTCGACCCCATGGTCCCAAACCATGTGCGCTACCAAACTGCGCTACACCCCGACGTCACTTGTATATTATAGCTTTTTAAATAAATTTAATCAAGTATTTTTTTAATTAGTGTAAAAATTTGTTAAGACTTACTTTTTTACTTTCATATAAAATGGCAAGAGAAAGTATTATAAATGTTGTAAAAATCCCGATACTTATGTTAAAAATCATAGATTTATTAATAAAAAACATTTTAATATTTTTTAAGGCATGAGGAAATAATTTGTCTGTAGCTTTTAAAAATAAATTTGGGAAAAAAGATAAAAAAATCAAAAGAAATTTACTTTTATTATAATCAAGGGTAATTCTTAAAATGGAGTAGAGCATAAGTATTAAAAAAATAAAGCCGTTAATTATAAGTAAAAATGAAATTGTATTTTCATCAATTCTTCCTATTTTTTTGCAGATTAATACTGCTAAAAAATTTAATAAACTTAAAATTATAAATAAAAAGGCACTTACTAAAAATTTTGAAAAGACTATGTTTATACTGCTTACAGGTAAAGTCTTTACATAAGATAGGGTCTTATCTTTTACCTCAGCTTCACTTGCCATATTTACTACAAAGGCACAAACGATAATAAAAGCAATAAAGGCAGGTATAAAATCACCGCTTACATAGGTTATGCCTAAAGACAAAATAAAGATTAGTGGAAATAGCAAAAATAAATTGATTTTTTTGTTACTTAAATATATATCTTTTAAAAATAATCCTGTCATTTTTTTATTCTCCTTGCAAAAAACATTAGTAATAAACTGATTAAACATGAAATTAAAAATATTAAGCATAATTTAAAGGGATCTAAGTATATGGAAAAATTTGATAATTTTTTCAAAATATAGGGGAAAAATATAAGAGCCAAATAAATCATGGGAAATATTACAATCACATTTTGATTTAGATCGAGGATTTGAAAAGTATTTATTAAACTTAAAAAAACCATCTCTAAACAAATATTTACAATTAACAAATCAAAGTTTTCAAATTTAAATATTAAAAATAAAACAAATATGCTTATGGCTGATATAAGTATTAAAATAAAAGTAAAAATAAATTTTCCATCTACATAGGCTTTATACTGGGCTGGAAAGGTTTTAACCAAATTTTTAAAGTTTGAATTTCTATCAATTTCCCAGTTATTTAAACATTGCATTACAATAAAGATAAATAAAAAGTTAAGCCCCAAGGAAAAAACATTTGGCATTTGGTTTAAGGATACATAAATTATTAAACAACCTATAAGGATTGCCATAATTGAGGCTTTTAAAGAATTTTTAAAAATATAAAAATCTTTTAAGAGATAGGCTTTCATTTTATTCACCCTTTATAAAGAAGACCATTAATTCTTCTATATTTAAACTTTCAACGTCTGTATTGGGGTAGGAATTTTTAAACTCCACCTTATTTTTTATTAAGGCCTTGTAGTTATATTTATTTTTAATATATTTAAGCAGGTATTTTTTGTCTATTTTGTCAAATTCATCAGGCTTTATTATGGCAAGACCATAGTTATCTTTTAAGTCTATTATTGAGGATTTAAATACTATTTTTCCATTATCAATAAGGGTAATATAGTCTGCAATTTTTTCAAGGTCACTTGTTATGTGGCTTGAAATTAAAATTGAATGTCTTTCATCTTCAATAAAGTTATAAAAAATATCCAAAATTTCAGAGCGAATAACAGGATCAAGTCCCGTTGTAGGTTCATCTAAAATTAAAAGCTCAGGCCTTGAGGAAAGACTTGATGCAATTTTTGTTTTTACAAACATTCCCTTTGAAAATTCACGTAATTTTTTATTTTTTGGAATTTTAAATTTTTCTAAAAGTTCATAGTAATAATTAAGGTCATAATTTTTATAGATTTTATTTAAAACTTTTCCAATTTCATTGGGAGTCATTTGATCGGGAAAATAGGAGTCATCAAGGATAACCGCCATCTTTTCTTTTACATTTTTATCTAAACTTTTTCCTAAAACTGTGATTTGACCCTTATAATTTAACATTTTTAAAATACATTTTATAAAAGTTGTTTTACCAGCTCCATTTTCTCCTATAAGGCCCATAATAGTTCCCCTGGGCAAAAGAAAATTTTCCACTGATAAAGTAAAATCACCATAGGATTTTTCTAAATTTTTTACTTCTATTGCATTCATTTTAATCTCCGTTATAGATAATTTTTAAACTTTCAATAAGTTCTTCTAAAGATAAATTTAAATCTTTTGCAGATTTAACTGCCAAATCTAAATTTTCTTCAATTGCTTTTAATCTTTCTTCTCTTGCAAACTCAGAACTTTTTCCAGCAACATAGGTTCCCTTTCCTGCAAGGCTTACAATAAATCCTTCATTTTCCAAATCATTATAAGCACGTTTTGTGGTTATAACTGAAACTCTTAAATCTTTTGCAAGAGATCTCATGGAAGGAAGAGGATCATGAGCTTTTAAAGTTCCATCTATGATTTGATTTTTTATTTCATCTTTAATTTGCTCATAGATAGGTTTGTCTTTTGAGTTTGAAATTATTATATACATAAAGGCCTCCGTATATATCGTGTATATACAGTGTATACTCACTATATATACTTGTCAAGAAAATTTATAAAAAATATTTGTTATAATTAAAAAAGGTGATGAAATGAAAATTATAAGAGATTTAAAAAATAAGGTAAATGATTATGAAGTAATAAAAAATTTGCCAGAATACATTGAAAAAAATTATAAAGGGGCGGAAGTTTTAACTAGCGTAAGTTTAAAACTTGATAATTTCACTCAGACGGATTTTAAAAATCAAAGAAACAATTGTACTTTAACTTCGATTTTAAGGGTTCTTATGTACAACATAGATAAGTTTCAAGTTTTGCCAGAAAGTAAAGAAGTGCTTTATGAAGATATTTATAAGAGCGGGAAAAAATATTTTTTTAATGAAACCTTTGGTACCATGCCAATTATGATTTCAAACATTGTGAAGGATGTCTTTAAAGAATATAAGGTTAAGGGAAAGGTAAGGGGACATTATTTAGGAAATTTTTATAGGCCTATAAAAAGTGAGTTGGATAAGCGAAGGCCTCTTATTATGAATATAGTTTTTGGGGCTTATAAAAACCATTCTATAACTATAAGCGGGTATATAATTTTAAATTATAGGGGAATGAAAATAAAAATTCTTGAAGTCGTGGATAACTGGTCAAGTCAAAAAAGATTTTTAGATTACACGAGATTTAGTCATTCAATAAATTCTTTTAATACTTTCAGTCTTAATACAATTGAAATTAATTAAAATTAATTAAAAAAATAGCTTGGAACAGGTCCAAGCTATTTTAAAATTTAAAATTTTATTTTACTAATTTGTTTAATTTTTTTGTAAGTCTTGAAACTTTTCTTGCAGCTGCGTTTTTATGAATAATATTTTTAGCGGAAGCTTTTTTAAGTTTCTTGTCCACATCTTTAAGCAATTCCTTTGCATCGTCAGCTTTTCCTAAAGAAAGGGTTGATTCAAATTTTTTAATTGCTGTTTTTATTTCAGTTCTTTTTATTTTATTTTTAAGAGTATTTCTCTTACCAACTTGTATTCTCTTAATAGCAGACTTAATATTTGCCACTCAAATTCACCTCCAATTATTCTTTAAAGCTCTTAATATTTTACCACCCGGACATTACCATTGCAAGATTTATTTCATAAAATCAAGTTCTACTTGGTTTGCAACATCTTTGCCGTAGGTGGTAAGAAAGATTTTATTTTCTTTTTTTATTAAAGTTTTATATTTTATATTATTTTCTATTGCTTCCTTATAGTAGGAAAAAAGATCCATTTCAAATTTTTTTGAAGCTTCTAAAAGGTCTATGCCCTCTGTAAGCCTAAGGCCCATTATAAAATATTCGTTAATTCTATCTTTTTTTGTTAAATTTTCAACTTCCAGGGTGGGTTTTTTATTTTGATCTATTAGGGAAAAATATTCTTCAAAATTTCCCGTGTTGTAAAATCTTTTTAAACCAAGGTTTGAATGAGCATTAAGACCATAGCCTATATAGTCTTTAAGCTTCCAATAAGATAAATTGTGAGAGGAAGGAAAATTTTTTGCAAAGTTTGAAGTTTCATACTGTTTGTAGCCGATTTTTTCTAAATTTTTTACAAGATACCTGTACATTTGCCTATCTTTTTTTACGGGAGGAATTTTAATTTTTCCCTCTAAATATTCTTTTTTTAAAGGAGTTCCATCTTCTAAAATTAAAGAATAATAAGAAATGTGTTCAGGATTTAAAATTTTTATATCTTCAAGGGTATTTTTAATATCTTCTAAAGTTTGTCCAGGAAGATCCAGCATAAAATCCAAATTAAAATTAGTAAAACCGTATTTTTTTATTAATTTTACAGCTTTAAAAACATCTTCTCGCTTGTGAAGTCTTCCTATTGTTTTTAAAATTGTATCATTGGAACTTTGAGCACCCATGGAAATTCTATTTATCCCTGCCCTTTTATAAGAAAGGACTTTTTTTTCAGTTAATGAATTGGGATTTGCTTCAATTGTTATTTCAATTTCATCTTTTATATATTTTTTTAAAGCAGCCATTATTTTTTCAATGTAAACTCCATCTATTGCAGAAGGAGTGCCACCGCCTATAAATATTGATGAAATTTCATGGGGAGGAAAAATTTCTATTTCCCTTATAAGATAAGTTATATATTTTTCCACATTATCAAAGTTTGTAAAAGATAAAAAATCACAGTATTTACATTTTCTTTGGCAATAGGGAATATGGATATAAATGCCTTCTCTCATTCTTCGTCGTATTTTAAAACTGTTAAAAAAGCTTCTTGAGGAAGTTCTACTGAGCCTATCATTCTCATTTTTTTCTTTCCTTCCTTTTGTTTTTCTAAAAGCTTTCTTTTTCTTGAAATATCTCCACCGTAACATTTTGCCGTTACATCTTTTCTAAGGGCTCTTATAGTTTCTCTTGCTATAATCTTTGAACCTATAGCCGCTTGAATAGGTATTGCAAATTGTTTTCTGGGTATTACATCTTTTAATTTTTCGCAAATTTTTCTGCCCCTTGCATAGGCACTGTCCTTGTGAACTATCATGGAAAAGGCATCAATTAACTCTCCGTTAATTAAAATATCCAGTTTCACCAGTTCAGATTCCTTGTAGCCGTTTAATTCATAGTCGTAACTTGCATAACCTCTGGTTTTTGATTTTAAAGCATCAAAAAAATCATAGATTACTTCGTTTAAAGGAAGGTCATAGCTTATTAAAGCTCTTGTTTCTTCAAGATATTCCATATCTATAAAAGTTCCACGCCTATTTTGACATAAATCCATTATGGCACCGACATAATCAGTGGGAGTCATAATTTCAGCCCTTACAATAGGTTCTTCCATAAAAGAAATTTCACTTAAATCTGGAAGATTTGTAGGATTTTGAATTTCTATTAAATTTCCGTCAGTTTTCATAATTTTATAAATTACTGAAGGAGCTGTTGTAACTAAATTTAAATTAAATTCTCTTTCAAGTCTTTCTTGAATTATTTCCATATGAAGTAGACCTAAAAATCCGCATCTAAATCCAAAACCTAAGGCAACGGAAGTTTCAGCTTCAAAAGAAAGGGCAGCATCGTTTACCTGTAATTTCTCAAGAGCTTCTCTTAATTCCTGATAATTTTCTCCCTCGCCAGGATAAATTCCGCAAAAGACCATAGGAACGACCTTTTTATAACCGGGGAAGGGTTCCTTTGTAGGATTTATAGGATTTGTTATAGTATCCCCCACTCTTGCATCCTTTACATTTTTTATTGATGCAGTTATATAACCTACATCACCGGCACTTAATTTATCAAGACTTATAAGCCCATTTGCCGTTATACCTACCTCAACAACTTCAAAGGTATTTTTTGTAGACATCATCTCAATGGTGTCTCCGGGTTTTACAATTCCGTCTTTCACTCTTACATAGCATATAACCCCCCTGTAAGAATCGTAATAGGAATCAAATATAAGGGCTTTAAGGGGTGCATTTTCATCTCCTGATGGTGCAGGTATATGCGAAATAATACTGTCAATTACATCCTGAATATTAAGTCCTGTTTTGGCAGATATTAAAGGAGCATTTTCCGTATCAATTCCAATTATATCTTCAATTTTTTTTTTTTTTACTTCATCTGGTCTTGCACTGGGCAGATCTATTTTATTTATTATAGGAACAAGTTCCAGGTCCTGATCAATGGCAAGATAGACAT
Source organism: Peptoniphilus sp. BV3C26 (assembly GCF_000478985.1). Classification (GTDB taxonomy): domain Bacteria; phylum Bacillota; class Clostridia; order Tissierellales; family Peptoniphilaceae; genus Peptoniphilus_B; species Peptoniphilus_B koenoeneniae. Next base: position 39,999 of record NZ_AWXB01000039.1, on the reverse strand, counting down.
TGGCAAGAGTTTGAGCTTCCACACCTTGGGTAGCATCCACCACAACAAGAGCCCCTTCACAAGCTGCAAGAGACCTTGAGACTTCATAATTAAAGTCAACATGACCGGGAGTATCTATTAAATTAAAAAGATACTCTTCACCATTTTTATCAGTGTAAACAAGACGAACAGCCTTAAGTTTTATTGTGATTCCTCTTTCTTTTTCCAGATCCATGGAATCTAAAACCTGATTGTTCATCTCTCTTTTTGTAAGCATTCCAGTTTTTTCTATTAATCTGTCTGCAAGAGTGCTTTTACCGTGGTCAATATGTGCAATTATTGAAAAATTTCTAATTCTTTTTTGTCTGTCCATTTAATCTCCTAATTTATATTCAGAGTTTATTTTCCCTCTTTGTTTAAAGGGAAGTATTCTAAAAGCAACAATACTTTTTATGTTCTTTTTTGTAATTGGGCCGAATTCTCTTGAATCCTCTGAATTTTCTCTATTGTCACCCATTATAAAATATTGGTCATCCTTTAACTTATACTCATCAGATTTTACAAAACCTTCCACCAAAGAAGGGTAGCTTGTAAGAGGATCGGTTATAGCATCTCCTATATAAGATTCTTCTATTAGCTTTCCATCTATATAAACTTGACCTCCTTCAAATTTTATAGTTTCTCCAGGAAGGCCTACAACTCTTTTTATAAACTTTCTTCTTTCTCCCTTTATAGGTGGGCTTACTACAACTATATCTCCTCTTTTTACTTGCCCGTATTTTTTATAGGACAAACAAAATAATTTGTCTCCATGACTCAAAGTGGGATACATGGATTTTCCATTTACAGATGCAATAGTAAAAACAAAATTTCTTATTAAAAGACCAATTACTATTGCAATTATTATAGTTTTAATTATAGATAAATTTTCTTTTGACATTAAAATTCTCCTTAAAGACTAATTTTAGTAACTTTAATTTTAACATATAGATGTAAAAACTTAAAAATTTTTAAAAAATTAGCACTTAATCTTGACAAGTGCTAACACTTTGTATATTATATAGATAAGCTTTAGCACTCGCACTGAATAAGTGCTAAGAATAGGTGGAGGATTTATATGGATGAAAGAAAAATTGAAATTTTAAATACAATTATAAAATCCTATATTAAGTCCGCTGTGCCTGTAGGATCCAGAACCATTTCAAAAGAGTCAGGACTTGGTATAAGTTCTGCAACAATTAGAAATGAAATGGCAGACCTTGAAGACTTAGGTTATTTAAACAAACCACACACTTCAGCAGGTAGGGTACCGTCTACTAAGGCTTATAGATTTTATGTTGATGAAATTCTTCAAATTTTTAATGGAAATGATTTTTTAAACAATAGACTTAAAGACAGAATTTTGTCAGATGCCACGGGCATTGAGGATATTTATAAAAATACTGTAAAGGAACTTGCCAATTATACAAATTGCGTTTCCTTTATAATCACTCCAAAAAAAAGAGATACAAAAATTAATCACATTGAGCTTTTGAAGTTGGATGAAACTTTAGTCCTCATTCTTCTTATAGGAAATAGGGGAGTTGTGGAAAAAGATATTATAAGTTTAAAATTTCCAATAAAAAATAGCGAACTTAATATGATAAAGGCTTATCTAAACTCTGAGCTTACACAAATTGAATTTAATGAAATTGAAGAGATGAAAGTTACTGTGACAGGAGAACTTTTAAAACACAAAGATTTTATCTATGATGTGATAAAACGTGCAAGCACTTTTAATTCTCACATAAAATCAGTGGATATCTATTATGACGGATTGGGAAATGTCTTAAACTTTTTGGATTTTAAAGACATTACCGGTGCAAAAAATTTTATGACTTTACTTGAAAATAGAAGTTTATTTATTGAAGCACTTTCCTCAATGGAAGATTCCAACATAGATGTATCCATAGGAGATGAAAATGACAGTGATCTTTTAAAAGACATGTCCATTGTGAGAGCAGGTCTTAACGTTCCGTCAAAGTATGGACAAATAGGAATTTTAGGTCCTATGCGAATGGATTATCAAAATTTGTTGGATTCAGTTGCGTTATTTAGAAATATTCTAAGTGATATTATTATGAGAGTTTTATAAGTGAGGTGATATTTTGAATCGTGATATTTATGAAAAAAATGAAAGTGAATTTGAAGAAGAAGTTAAAGATAAAAGTCAAGATATAAAAAATGATGAAATATCGGACTTAGAAGAAAATAAGCCGGAAGTAGAAATACTTGAGCCGGAAAGAGATTCCAACTATTTAGAAAAAGAGGAAGAAAAAGCAGAAGATCCTCTTCAAAAACAGTTGGATGAATTAAAAGACAGGCACATAAGACTTCAAGCGGATTTTCAAAATTTTAAAAGAAGGGCTAATAATGAAAAAGCCGAGTATCTAAATTTAGGTGTTCAAAAACTTGCAAATGATCTTTTGCCGGTTCTTGACACTTTTGAAAGAGCTATTGAAGCTTGTGATGATAAAGATGCTTTTTATGAAGGGATTGTTCTTATTGAAGGACAACTTATAGATACTCTTAAAAAGCACGATATAGTTGAAATAGAAGCATTAAACAAACCTTTTGATCCCAACTTTCACCATGCTGTAATCATGGATGAGAGAGAAGATTGTGAACCAGGTATAGTAACTGAGGTTCTTCAAAAAGGTTATATGATTGGAAATAAAGTATTGAGACCTTCAATGGTTAAGGTTTCAAAATAGGAGGTAAATTAATATGTCTAAAATTATTGGTATTGACTTAGGAACAACAAACTCTGCAGTTGCAGTTATGGAAGGCGGGGACGCTATTATTATTCCAAATATTGAAGGAAACAGAACTACACCATCTGTAGTAGCTTTTACAAAAGACGGAGAAAGACTTGTAGGTGAAACTGCAAAACGTCAAGCTATTACAAATCCAGAAAGAACTGTTCAATCAATAAAAAGAGAAATGGGCCACGATTATTCAGTGAATATTGATGGCAAAAAATATACACCCCAAGAAATTTCAGCAATGATTCTTCAAAAATTAAAATCAGATGCAGAATCTTACTTGGGAGAAAAAATTACAGATGCAGTAATTACAGTTCCTGCATATTTCACAGATGCTCAAAGACAAGCAACTAAGGATGCAGGAAAAATTGCAGGTTTAAACGTTAAGAGAATTGTTAACGAACCTACAGCAGCAGCACTTGCTTATGGAGAAGATAAAAATAAAGACTCTGAAACTGTTATGGTATACGACTTAGGTGGAGGTACTTTTGATGTTTCCATCCTTGAACTTTCAGACGGAGTTTTTGAAGTTCATGCCACTCGTGGTAACAACAGATTAGGTGGAGATGACTTTGACAACAGACTTATAGATTATCTTGCAGAAGAATTTAAAAAAGAAAACGGCGTTGACTTAAAGAATGATAAAATGAGTCTTCAAAGATTAAAAGAAGCAGCTGAAAAAGCAAAGAAGGAACTTTCTTCTACAATGTCAACAAATGTAAATCTACCCTTTATTACAGCTAATGCATCAGGACCTCTTCACTTGAACATGGATATTACAAGAGCAAAATTTGAAGATTTAATTGCAGATCTTGTAAAGAAAACTGAAGGACCTGTTCTTGACGCATTAAAAGATGCAGGAATGAGTGCAAGTGACATTGATAAAGTTTTATTAGTAGGTGGTTCAACAAGAGTACCAGCAGTTCAAGCTTGCATTAAAAAATTAATAAACAAGGAACCTCAAAAAGATATTAATCCAGATGAATGTGTAGCTTTAGGTGCTGCAATTCAAGGTGGAGTATTATCAGGAGATGTAAAAGATTTACTACTTCTTGATGTAACACCTCTATCTCTTGGAATTGAAACAATGGGTAATGTAACAACAAGACTTATTGAAAGAAATACTACAATTCCAACTAAGAAATCACAAATCTTTACAACAGCAGCAGACAATCAAACATCAGTAGATATTCACGTTCTTCAAGGTGAAAGACAAATGGCTCAAGACAATATTACTCTTGGAAGATTCCAACTTGATGGAATTGCACCGGCAAGAAGGGGAATCCCTCAAATAGAAGTAACTTTTGATATTGATGCCAATGGAATTGTAAATGTATCTGCTAAAGATTTGGGAACAGGAAAAGAACAACACATAACAATCACATCTTCAACTAATATGAGTGAAGAAGAAATTGATAAAAAAGTAAAAGAAGCTGAAATGTATGAAGAAGAAGACAAGAAGAAAAAAGACTTAATAGAAGCTCGTAACAATGCAGATTCAATGATTTATCAATCAGAAAACACTCTTAAAGAAGTGGAAGGTAAAATCAAGGCAGAAGATAAAGAAAAAATAGAAAAGGCAATTTCAGAACTTAAAGAAGTAAAAGATTCTGAAAATGTTGAAGAAATAAAGAACAAGACCGAAAATTTAACAAAAGCTTTCTATGCTATATCAGAACAACTTTATAAAGAAGCTCAAGCACAACAAGGCGGTGCAGGAGAAGGCAAGTCAACAGCAGAAGATGATGTTGTAGATGCTGATTACGAAGTTGTAGATGAAGATGACAACAAAGAAAACAAATAAAATAAATAAAAGTGGCTTTGGCTTAAAGCCACTTTATTTTTTTACTTTTAAAAATTTTTTATTTAGTATAAAATATTCCTTTGATTGGTGGTGAAAATTTGAGAGACTTTTATGAAATTTTGGAAATTGAAAGATCATCCTCTCAAGAAGAAATAAAATCCTCTTATAGAAAACTTGCAAAAAAATATCATCCGGACTTAAATCCAGATGACAAAGAAGCTCAAGAACACTTTAAAGAAATAAATCTTGCCTATGAAGTTTTGTCAGATGACAACAAAAGACAAATATATGATACTTATGGCGAAGAAGGTCTTAAAGGGAACATGGGCCAGGGAGGCTTTGGAGGCTTCTCAGACATCTTTGGAGACTTATTTGACATATTTGGTGGCGGATTTTCTTCCGGCTATGATACGTCCTATGAGGACTTCAGGAAGAGGCCTGTTAGAGGATCTGATATAAGGGCTGATATAACAATAGAATTTAAAGAAGCAGTTTTCGGAACAGAGCGAGAAATAAATATAAAAAGAAGCGAAACCTGTGAACATTGTCATGGAGAAGGAGCAGAACCGGGCACAGAGAAAAAAACCTGTGATAAATGTAAGGGAACCGGAAAAATGAAAACCGTAAGACAATCAGCTTTCGGAAGATTCATGCAAGTAGAGCCTTGTGACAAATGCAAGGGCACAGGAGAAATAATTGAAGATCCCTGTAAAGAATGTAAGGGAATAGGCAAAAAAGTTGTAACAAAAAAATTAATGTTAAAATCCCTAAGGGCATTGACGATAAAATGGTCATTTCTTTAAAAGGTGAAGGAAATGCAGGAGACAATGGAGGAGAAAAGGGAGACCTTTATGTATATGTAAATGTTAAGGAAGATAAAATCTTTAAAAGAAGCGGAAATAATATTTATATAGAACTTCCAATAACCTATTCAGATGCAGTTTTAGGAGGAAAAATAAAAGTTCCGACTCTAACATCAATTGTAGATTATGATATTCCTGCAGGAACAAGCTCTGGGACAACTTTTAAAATAAAAGGAGAAGGAGTTCCATTTATAAAAAGAGAAGCTAAGGGAGATTTATACTTTAGAGTAGACATTCACGTTCCTCGAAAAATTTCCGATGAAGAAAGAGAAATTCTTGAAAAATTAAGATTACACGAAGGAAAAGAAATTACAAAAGAAAGAAAAACTTTTTTTGATAAGGTAAAAGAGATATTTGAATAAAAAGAGTGAGTTTTAAAACTTGCTCTTTTTTTTTGAAAAAAAGGAAAATTGAAAAAATAAAATTACTTTAATATAATAAAATTAAGAAAAAATTTTAAAGAAGGAATAAATATGAAATATATAGAACTTGTTGTAAAATCAGAAAATAAACTTAGGGAAGAAATTTTAAATATTTTTTATAAGAATGATATTTTTACCCTTGAAGAATATTCAAAAGAAATATTAAATGAACTAAATAATGCAAAAGATTCCTGGGACTATGTAGATTCTGAAATTTTTAAACTTAAAGATGAAGAGCTTATAATAAAAGCCTATCCCCATGAAGAAAAGCTGGCAAAAAAAATAAAAAAAGAACTTAATGAAAAAAATATTTATTGCGAGTTTATAGAAAAAGACGATGAAGATTGGGCAAACAATTGGAAAAAATATTATCATCCCATAGAAGTAGGTAAAAGGCTATTAATAAAACCAAGCTGGGAAGAAGTAGAAGATACAAATAGAAAAATTATAGAAATAGATCCAGGTATGGCCTTTGGAACAGGAAGTCATGAAACCACATATATGTGTCTTGAAGCCCTTGAAAAATATCTTAAAAAAGACCAAAAGGTTTTTGATGTAGGCTGTGGCTCAGGAATACTTTCCATAGCAGGCGTAAAATTGGGAGCAAAAAAAGTTATTGCAGTGGACTTGGATAAAAAATGCGTGGAAGTAACCCTTAAAAATGCAAAACTAAACAAAGTAGAAGATAAAATTGAAGTTTACGAGGGCAATCTTCTTGATGTAGTTGAAGGAAGTGCAGACCTTATAGTTTCAAATATAATAGCAGAAATAATAGCTGGTCTTGTGGGCGATTTAAGAGTCCATTTAAATGAAAAGGGCATATTTATTTCTTCAGGTATAATAAAAGAAAAAATAGACTTGGTAGAAAAAGCCTTAAAAGAAAATGGTTTTGAAATTTTAGAAATAAGAGAAAAAAACGGTTGGGCACTAGTAGTAGGTAGATTGTATGCATAGATTTTTTGATGAATCTAGGGAGCTTTCAAAAGAAAATCTTCACCATATAAAGGTTCTTAGAATAGGAAAAGATGAAGAATTTGAAATAGTAATAAAAGACAAACTCTATCTTGCAAAATTTGATCAAGAGCTTGAAATTTTAAAAGAACTTAAAAAAACTCACGAAACAAAAATTCCTGTAATTCTTTATATGGCCTTAGTAAAAGGGGACAAGATGGAAAAAATTTTAAGCCAGGCAACGGAAGTGGGCATAAGTGAATTTTTCCCTCTAAAATTAAAAAGATCTATAAGTGACATATCAGCAAAAGAAGAAAAAAAACTTATACGTTGGAATAAAATTATAGAATCAGCTGCAAAACAATCAAGACGTGATATAATACCTAAACTAAATAAAACCGTAACAATTGAAGAAATAGATTTTGAAAATCTTGTAATAGTTCCCTATGAAGAAGCTAAAGAAAATACCATAAGAAAAGCCTTAGAAGATGTAAAGACAAAAAAAATATCTTTAGTCATAGGGCCCGAAGGCGGTTTTGAAGAAGAAGAAATAGAATATTTAAAAAATAAAGGAGCAAAAATTGTTACATTAGGGCCCGGAATATTAAGGGCTGAAACAGCAGCAATAGTAAGCTCATTTACAGTAATAGAGGAGATAAGATGAAGACATTTTCAATACTGACTCTTGGTTGCAAAGTTAATCAATATGAATCTGAAGCAATGAAGGAGTTGTTTGAAAAAAATCAATATGTGGAAGTGGATAAGGAAACGGATGTTGCAGATGTTTATATAGTAAACACCTGCACTGTTACAAACTTATCCGACAGAAAATCCAGACAATATATAAGAAGGGCAAAAAGAGAAAATCCCGATGCAATTGTTGCAGTAGTAGGCTGCTATTCTCAGGTATCCCCAAAAGAAGTAGAAAGTCTTGAAGATGTGGACATAATAATAGGAACCAGTGAAAGAGAAAGAATAGTTGAACTTTGCGAAAACTATAAAAAAGATCAAGGCAAAATAAATATAGTAAGGTCTTTAAAAGGAGATAGGGAATTTCAAAAAATAAAGACAACAAGAGAGCATATAATGACAAGGTCTTATATGAAAGTTCAAGATGGTTGCAACAGATTTTGTTCTTACTGCATAATTCCCTATGCCAGAGGAGAAATTCGCTCAAGGACCATAGAAGATTCTCTTGCAGAAGCAAAAGTATTGGCAAAAGCAGGTTATAAAGAAATAGTTTTAACAGGAATTCACATAGGTAGTTACGGAAAAGATCTGGGAGATAAAAGACTTATAGACTTAATTGAAGCCATAGGAAAAGTCCAAGGAATAGAAAGAATAAGACTTTCATCAGTAGAGCCTGTAATAATAACCGATGAATTTATGGAAAGAGCCATTGAAACAAAAAAACTTTGTGATCACTTTCATCTTTCCTTGCAAAGTGGCTCAAATAAAATTTTAAAAGCAATGAACAGACGCTATACCAGGGAAGAATATATGGAAAAGTGTCAAATAATAAGAAAATATATGCCCTATGCAGGTCTTACAACGGATATAATAGTAGGTTTTCCCACAGAAACAGATGAAGATTTTAATGATAGCTTAGATTTAGTTGAAAAAGTAAAATTTTCAAAAATTCATGTTTTTAAGTATTCCAAGAGAAAAGGCACTCCTGCTGCAAGTATGAAAAATCAAGTTGATGGAAATATAAAAATTGAAAGGAGCGAAAAACTTCTTGAAACAAACGATAGGCTCATGGAAGAGTTTATAGAAAAAAATAAAAATAGAAGTTTAAAAGTGCTTTTTGAAGAGAGAAAGGGAGATTACTATGAGGGCTACACTACAAATTACATTAGGTGTAAATTAAAAACTCAAGAAGAATTAAAAAATAAGATAATAAATGTTAAAATAAAAGGTGTAGAAAAAGAAGAAGCAGAAGTAGAAAAGGAGGACTAATGGACTGTTTATTTTGCAAAATAATAGCAGGAGAAATACCCTCAAAAAAAGTTTACGAAGATGATCTTATTTATGCTTTTGAGGATATTAATCCGGAAGCGCCGGTACATTTTTTAATAGTTCCAAAAAAACATATAAAAAATGCAGAAGAGCTGTCGGGAAAAGATAAGGACTTAATAGGTCATGTGTTTTTAACTGCAGCAAAGATATTAAAAGAAAAAGGCGTTACAAATGGATTTAGAATCGTAAATAATTGCAAAGAAGACGGAGGTCAAACAGTAGATCACCTGCATTTTCATGTGCTCGCAGGAAGAAGCTTACAATGGCCACCAGGTTGAGAAAGAGGGCAAGAATTAAACTTGCCTTTTTTTATTTTTAAAAAATTTTTATATAATTTTTATTAATTCATATAAGGTAAATATTTTTTACATTGTGTGATAATATATATTTGAAAAATAATGACATGAAATTAAAAAAATAATATTAAATTTGGAGGAAAAATGTTCGGCGTTTATGTTTTAACGGTAAGTGACTCATCTTATAAAGATGGAGTTGAAAAATCTTCAGGACCTGCTCTTGAAGAATATTTGACAAAAAATAATTTTAAAGTTGTAAATAGAGGAATTGTTTCAGATGACAGGTCAGTAATTGAAGATAAACTTTTGGAACTGGACAGAGATGAAAATATAAGCCTTGTTGTTACAACAGGAGGAACAGGTTGTTCAAAAAGAGATAACACTCCTGAAGCAACAATAAATGTTTGTGAAAGAATTGTGCCTGGTCTTGCTGAAGAAATGAGAAGAAAAGCTTCACAGTCTACAAGAGAAGCTCTTTTATCAAGGGCAGTCTGTGGAATAAGACAGGGAACTTTAATTATAAATTTACCAGGCGGACAAGAAGCTGCCATAGCATATTTATCTTATATTATTGATGTAATACCTGAAGCCCTAAAAATTCTTGCAGGAATAAGAAAAGATTGTTTGAAAATTCATAAAAACGACTGAGGTGTTATAGATGAAAAGCATGACAGGTTATGGACTTTATCAAAAGTCCGATGAAAATTACAATGTTAAAATAGAAATAAAAAGTGTAAATAATCGCTATGCTGAAATAAATATAAGATTGCCGAAAAATCTTTTTGCCATAGAAGATAAAATTAGAAAATTTATTAAAGATACTGTAAAGAGGGGTAAAGTAGATGTTTTTATAAACATTGAATATTTAAGCCAAAACAATGAAGACATTAAGCTAAACATTCCTTTGGCAAAAGCCTATATGAAAAATCTTTTGGATTTAAAGGAAGAACTTGAACTTAAAGACCCTATAAGCTTAAGGGATATTTATACTTTTCAAGGAGTTGTAACAAGTTCCATTTCTGACGAAGAAGATCATGAGCTTAATAATTTAATTTTTCAAACTCTTGAAGGTGCAGTAAAAAAATTTGATGAATTTAGAAAAATTGAAGGGGAAAATTTAAAGGCGGACTTAAAAGAAAAAATTAAAAATATAAAAACTTTAAATGATGAAATCAAGGATCTTGCACCTATAAGTCTTGAAGAAAATATAAAAAAATTAAAAGAAAATATAGAAAGTCAACTTAAAGACCAAAGTCTTGACAAGGCAAGGCTTTCAACGGAAGTTGCCCTTATGTGCGATAAGCTTGCAATAGATGAAGAAATTACAAGGATTTATTCACATATTGACCAGTTTAATGATATAATAAAGGATACAAATCCAATAGGTAGAAAGTTGGATTTTTTGTTACAAGAGCTTAATAGGGAGTCAAACACCATAGGCTCTAAATCTACAAACACAAAGATTATAAACACAATTGTGGTTCTCAAAAGTGAAATTGAAAAAATAAGGGAACAAATACAAAATATTGAGTAGGCGGTGAAATTTTGTCCAAAGGTTTTTTACTTGTGCTAAGTGGACCTTCCGGAAGCGGAAAGGGTACTGTAAGTGAAGCACTGTTAAAAGAAAATAAAGAAATAGTATTTTCAACTTCAGTAACAACAAGAACTCCCAGACCAGGAGAAGTAAACGGAGAAAATTATTTTTTTGTAAGTGTTGATGAATTTGAAGATATGGTAAAAAACGACGGGCTCTTAGAATATGCCTTTGTCCATACAAATTATTACGGCACACCTAAAGAGTTTGTGTTTAATGAAATTGAAAAAGGCGAAATAGTTCTCCTTGAAATTGACGTTCAGGGAGCCCTGCAAATAAAGAAAAAATATAAAGAAGCAGTATTTATATTTTTGTTGCCGCCGACTATGGACGAGCTTAAACAAAGACTTATAAAAAGAGATACGGAAACAGAAGAAGAAATAAATACAAGATTTAGAAATGCCTTTAAAGAACTGGATTTTGTAGGAGAGTATGATTTCTTTGTTGTCAATTCAACAGTGGAAAAGGCCGTATCAGATATTGAACATATTATTGCCGCTGAAAAGCTAAGAACAAAAAGACATTCAGATATAAAAAATGAAGTTTTAAAACAGAAAGGAAAATTAGATGATAATACCATCATTTGAAGAAATTAAAAAAATTACAAACTCAAGATATTCTCTTGTAATGCTTGTTTCAAAAAGAGCAAGAAAAATTGTAGACGGAAACGGACCCTTAGAAGATACGGAACTTACAAAACCTGTTTCCATTGCTCTTCAAGAAGCTGTAGATGGAGTTATAAAATTCGGTCCACCTATGACAAACAGCCAATACGATAAAAAAATTAACGAAGAAAAAGAAAAGAGGCTTGGAGTTTTAAGAGAAAAATATATGATTTTATCTGACGAGGAAGTTTCTGATGATCTTGAAGGATAAAAAAATTCTCTTAGGAGTAACAGGGGGGATTGCCGCCTTTAAGGCAGCAAGTCTTGTAAGCGGATTAAAAAAGCAGAAAGCTCAAGTAAAAATAATAATGACAGAAGGAGCAACTCATTTTGTAAGTCCTCTTACCTTTCAAACTTTGTCAAATAATCCAGTCCATATTGAACAATTTGACCAAATGAAAAATATGGATGTGGAACATATAGCCCTTGCAAAATGGGCGGACATAATAGTTGTTGCTCCTGCCACTGCAAATACAATTGCAAAGATAAATTGGGGCATTGGAGATAATCTTTTAACAACAGTTCTTTTAGCAAAGAGGTGTCCTGTTTTAATAGTTCCTGCTATGAATACTTACATGCTTAAAAATGAACAGACTCAAAAAAATTTGGAAGATTTAAAGAAAAAGGGTTTTTTAATAAGCTCAACTCAAAATGATTTACTTGCCTGTGGAGATGTGGGCCAGGGGAAAATGCTTGAGCCTTCAGAAATTATTGATCTTATTGAATATCAATTGACAGAAAAAGATCTTTTTGGAAAAAAATTTGTTATAACTGCAGGAAGAACTGAAGAAGCTCTTGACCCTGTAAGATTTTTATCCAACCATTCTTCTGGTAAAATGGGTTTTGCTCTTGCAAAGGAAGCTTTTTATAGAGGAGCTCATGTAGTTCTTATTAAGGGACCTGTTGAAAATAAAGGTCCTAAAGTTGACAAAACTATTGATATTATTTCTACTGAAGATATGTTTAATGCAGTTAAAGAAGAAATGAAAGATGCTGATGTCATTATTAAAGCTGCAGCTCCGGCAGATTACAGACCTAAGTTTTATCAAAAGGAAAAAATAAAGAAAAATTCAGAAAAAGATATGACTTTATTAGAGCTTGAAAAAAATCCTGACATTGCAAAATATGTAGGGCAAGTGAAAGAAAACAGAGTCCTAGTTGGATTCGCTGCAGAATCAACAAATGAACTTGAATATGGAAAAAACAAACTGGCAAGTAAAAATATGGATTTAATTGTAATAAATAATATTAAAAGCCAAGGAGCAGGATTTAAATCGGACACAAACATTGCAAGTATTATTGATAAGTCAGGAAATCTTGAAAAATTTGACATTATGAGCAAAGAAGATCTTGCAAAAATAATTATAGACAAAGTAAGAGTATTATTGAAGTAGGCTAAAAACCTACTTTATTTTTTGGAAGTGATTAAGTGTTTATTGAAGTTTTTATTGAAAAAAGTCTTTCAAACTTTGACAGGCTTTATACATATGAATGTGATTTTTTAGTTGAACCGGGAATGAGAGTTCATGTTCCTTTTGGAAAGGGAAATAGAAGTCTTATAGGTCTTGTAGTGCGCATAAATGTTGAAAATGAATCAAAAAAGTTAAAAAAAGTTATAGATGTAATTGATGATGAACCTATAATTAATAAAGATTTAATAGACCTTGGCTTTTGGATGAAGGATAAATATTTAAAGGGCTATTATAAATCTTTTCAGCCAATACTGCCTCCGGGAGATTATAAATTTATTGAAGTTTACGCACAAGGTGATGAAAAACAGCCTTACGGCCATCTTTTAAATAGAAATATTTATGATTTAAAAGCAGAGGAAAGAAAACTTTTAAAGGATTTAAAAGATAAGGGTCAAATAAAATTTTTTTATAAAGTAAAAACTCAAGTTAAAGAAAAATTTATAAGTTTTTATAAGTTAAGTGAAAATTATCTTGATTTTACTTTTTCTGAAAAGTTAAGTGAACCTGCAAAAAATGTAATAAAATATCTTGCGACAAATGGAGAAAAAACAAAAAAAGAAATTTTAAGAGATTTACAAATTTCAGATTCTCCTCTAAAAACTTTAATTAAGAAAAATATTATTGAAGAATCCTTAGTAAAGGACCAAAGAAATCCCTATGAGAAACAGAAAGAATATCGTCAAGTTCCATTAAACATGGAGCAAGTTAAAGCTTATAAGGGGATTTTAGAAACAAAAAAAGAAACGAGTCTTTTATATGGGAAAACTGGAAGTGGAAAGACAGAAGTTTATTTAAGACTTTCAAAAGAGATTATAGATAAGGGTGGTCAAGTTATAATTCTTGTTCCTGAAATAGGATTAACTCCCCAGATGATAGAAAGATTTATGGGAAGATTTCCGGGCAGAGTTTCAATTTTACATTCGAGACTTTCACCAGGAGAAAGATTTGACCAATATATGAAAATTAAAAATGATCAAGTGGATATAGTTGTTGGAGCAAGGTCGGCAGTTTTTTCTCCTCTTAAAAACTTGAAGTTAATTGTAATTGATGAAGAACATGACTCATCTTATAGATTTTCAAAAAATAATTTTTATGATACAAGAGAAGTTGCCCTTAAAAGAATGGAAGGCAGGGGAAAAGTAGTCTTAGGTTCAGCAACGCCATCTATAGAAAGTTTTAAAAATGCTCAAGAAAATAAATATCAACTTTTTAAATTAAAGAATAGGGCAGTAGAGGGAGCAAGACTTCCTAAAGTTGACATTGCAGATATGAGAGAGGAATTATTTTCAGGCAATCTTTCTATTTTTAGCAATAAATTATATAAGCTTATGGAAGAAAAACTTTCAAAAAATGAACAAATTATTTTATTTTTAAACAGAAGGGGTTTTTCAAATTTTGTCAGTTGCAGATCTTGTGGCTATGTTATTAAATGTGACAACTGCGACATATCTATGACCTACCATAAAGACATGAACCATTTAAGATGCCATTACTGCGGAAGCGTTAAGCCAATGGTTAAAACTTGTCCCAATTGTGGAAGCAAATATTTAAAACAATTTGGGATAGGAACTCAAAGAGTTGAAATGGAAGTAAAAAAAGCTTTCCCAAAGGCAAAGGTCTTTAGAATGGATAGGGATACTATGAACAAAAAAAATTCTTATGATGAAGTTTATGAACTTGTAAAAAATCATGAAGTTGATATTTTAATAGGGACTCAAATGTTGGCTAAGGGTTTCGATTTTGAAAATGTAACTTTAGTAGGAATTATTGCTGCAGATATGTCCTTATATATTTCAGATTATAGGGCTCAAGCCACAACCTTTGAACTTATCACTCAAGTTTCAGGCAGGGCTGGAAGATCAGAAAAGCAAGGCAATGTTGTTATTCAAACTTATAATCCGGACAATTATTCCATAGTTCATGCTGCAAAAAGTGATTATGAAAATTTTTATAAAGACGAATTACAAGTTAGAAAAATTTCTGAATATCCACCTTTTACAAAGCTTTATACAATTGTTTTTTCATCAAGGGAAGAAAAAGCGATAAAAGAATATGCTGAAGATTTTTTAAAAGATTTAATAGGGGAACTTAAAAATATAAGTGCAGTTCGCTCAAGACTTATAAACATTCCAAAAATAAAAAATATTTACAGGCAAAAAGTTCTTATAAAAGTAGATCCAAGAGATGAACAGACGTTATTAAATGCCCTAAAAGGGGTAATTAATAAGAAAGAGATAAATAATATAAAAATTGATATAGAAATGGAGTAAGTATGGCTAAGAGAAATATTAGAACTGATGGAGATCCGATTTTAAGAAAAAGATCAAGAGAAGTTACAAAAATAGATGATAGAGTAAAAATTTTAATTGAAGATATGTTTGAAACCATGGATGATGCAGATGGAGTTGGTCTTGCTGCACCTCAAGTGGGAATTCTAAAAAGAATAATTGTAATTGATGACGGAGAAGAAAATAGGCTTGCTCTTATAAATCCTGAATTTATTGAAGAAAGCGGAGAACAAATAGGGCCTGAGGGATGCCTTTCAGTACCGGGAAAACAAGGAACCGTTAAAAGATTTAATAAGGTAAAAGTAAAATATCTATCTGAAAATCAAGAGGAATGCCAAATTGAAGCGGAAGGATTTCTTGCAAGAATTTTGCAACATGAAACTGACCATTTAAATGGAATTTTGTACATTGATATGGCGGAGGACATTGTGGATTTACCTGAGAAAAAAGAAGATGGGAGTGAAGAATAATTTGAAAATTATTTTTATGGGAACTCCAAGTTTTGCTGTTCCAGCTTTAAAAAAGATTTCAGAAAAACATCAAGTTGTCCTGGTAGTAACAAGGGAAGATAAAAGACAAGGAAGGGGCAAAAAACTTGCTAAACCTGAAATAAAAATTTGTGCAGAAGCTTTGGGCCTTGAAGTTTATCAACCTGAAAAAATTAATTCGAAAGAATCTATAGAAAAATTAAAGTCCATGAATGCAGACTTAATAGTTGTGGCAGCTTATGGAAAAATTTTAAAAGATGAAATTTTAAAATTAACAGGAGATAATCCGGTTAACATTCACGCATCTCTTCTTCCTAAGTTAAGAGGAGCGGCCCCTATTAACAGGGCTATAATAAATGGAGATGAATTTGCTGGAGTTTCAATTATGAAAATTGAAGAGGGCCTTGATACGGGAGATTATTGCTTTCAAGATAAAACTCCAATAAAAAACAAAAATATAGATGAACTTACAGAAGAGTTGGGACAAATGGGAGCAGACTTAATTGTTAAATTTTTAGAAGATTATGAAAAAAATAATATTAAGTGGATAAAGCAAGAGGATTCTAAGGCAACCTATGCTCCAAAAATTGAAAAAGAAGAAGGTTTTATTGACTTTAAAA
The DNA here is from genome assembly GCF_000478985.1 of Peptoniphilus sp. BV3C26. Taxonomy (GTDB): domain Bacteria; phylum Bacillota; class Clostridia; order Tissierellales; family Peptoniphilaceae; genus Peptoniphilus_B; species Peptoniphilus_B koenoeneniae. The sequence continues at coordinate 23,734 of NZ_AWXB01000039.1, read as the reverse complement.
AGATGACTGCTGATGAAATTGAAAGACTTTCCAGAGCCTTGTTTGATAAACCTGGAATATCTTTTAATTATGACGGCAATAGAATTAAAATTTCAGATCTTGAAGTTTTAAACATGGAAGGAAAAGCAGGACAGGTTATTTCAAATGAGGGTCAATTAATTATTATGACAAAAGATAAGGCTATAAAGATTAATAAAATTCAGTGGCCGGGTAAAAAGATGATGAATACTGAAGATTTTCTTCGTGGAAGAAATATTGAAGAAGAAAAAATAATAGGGGGTTAATATGCTTTTAGGATACGGATACTATTCAGGTTTAATATATTTAATTCCAGGTTTTTTACTTTCCTTGTATGCTCAAAGTAAAATCTCTTCAAATTATGAAAAATATAGAAAAGTTTTTAATGAAAGCGGTTTAACGGGAGCTCAAGTTGCAAGAAAAATTTTGGATGCAAACGGATTAAATAATGTAACTATAAAAGAAGTAAATGGAAGGTTGACAGATCATTATGATCCAAGAGATAAGAGCCTTTCACTATCACCGGAAGTTTATGAAAATTCCAGTGTGGCATCAGCTGCTGTTGCAGCTCACGAAGTTGGCCATGCTTTGCAAGATAAGGAAAAATATGGACCTCTTGCTCTTAGGACTTACCTTGCACCAGGAGTTGCTATAGGATCAAACTTAGGTATATATCTTGTCATTATGGGACTTATATTTTCAGATTTTTTATTAAATTTAGGAATAGGTCTTTTCCTATTGGCAGTGGCTTTTTCTATAATAACTCTTCCTGTTGAATTTAATGCATCGGCAAGGGCAAAAGAAGAACTAAAACTTTTTATGTCTGATAGGGTTATGGAAGGAACTGAAAAAGTCCTCTCTGCAGCAGCTTTAACTTATGTTGCTTCAACCCTTGTATCAATAGGAAACCTTCTTAGACTTTTAGCCCTTAGAAATAGGAGCAGAAGATAATATGACAGTTAGAAAAAATGCAATGAAAATCATCCTTGAAGTAAACAAGGGTGCTTTTTTATGGAAGTCCTTAGATAAATATAGAAATTATGACGAGATGCCCCTTTTAAGAGAAATTACAAGCGGAGTCATTAGAAACAAAACTTATTTAGATTATTTAATTGAAAAAAGTTCAAAAATAAAATTTAAAAAAATTCACGAAAAAATTCTTACTATACTTGAATTAAGTCTTTATCAAATAATTTTTATGGACAATATACCAAGTTACACCATTGTTGATGAAGCTGTAAAACTTGCAAAAGAAGTGGGAAATAGAGGTTCCATAGGCTATGTAAATGGAATGCTTAGAAATATTATAAGAGAAAAAGATTTTTCAGTTGACTTAAAGGGTATTGAATATCTTTCAACATTTTATTCTCACAGTCTTTCCTATGTAAAATATATAATAAGTTTATATGGAGAAGAAAAAGGAGAAAAAATTTTAAAACTTAATAATAGTGAAGCTCCATTTACAATTAGAACAAATACCTTAAAAATTTCAAGAGAAGAACTTTTAAAAAAGCTTAAAGAAAATTATATTGTTCAAATTGATAAGCTTACAGATTCAGGTTTAAAAATAGAAAATCCAAGAGGAATTTTAGATTCAGATGAATTTAAAAAAGGATTTTTTTATGTTCAGGATTCAGGTTCAATTTTAATTTCTCAGGTTTTAAATCCAAGACCTGGCTCAAAAGTTTTGGATATGTGTGCAGCTCCCGGAGGAAAGACCGCCCATATGGCAGCCCTTATGAAAAATGAGGGTAGCATCCTTGCTTGGGATAGGGATAAAAAAATAAAGCTTATTGATGAAAACACAAAAAGACTTGGAATAAAAATAGTAAAAACTCAAATAAATGATTCAACTATCTACAAAGAAGAAAATAAAAATGAATTTGATTATGTTATGTTAGATGCACCCTGTTCAGCTCTAGGACTTATAAGAAGAAAACCTGAAATAAAATATAAGGACTTTTCGAATATAAAAGAATTGTCAAATATTCAATATAAACTATTGGAAAATGCTTCACAATATGTAAAACTAAAGGGTGAGATATTATACTCAACTTGCTCTATTTTGAAAGTTGAAAATGAGGATATAATCTCAAAATTTTTGCAAGAAAATAAAAATTTTGAGATTGTAAAAACCTTTGATAAAGATACTTTTAGAACTGATGTAACAATGGGAAGCGATGGTTTTTCAATGACTAAATTAAGGAAAATAAGATGATTTATATAAATGACTTAACTTTTGAGGAAATGAAAGAATATATAAAAAAAATTGGAGAAAAACCTTTCAGAGCTGAACAATTATTTAGGTTTTTTAATTCTAGAAAAAAAATTAAATTTAAATGAATCTTCAAATCTTCCCAAATCTTTAAGAGATTTAGATGTGAGTAAAATAAAAATTCATAAAATTTTTAATTCTGAACTTGATGAAACGAAGAAATTTTTATTTAGCTTAGATGATGGCAACCTTATAGAGGGAGTCCTTATGAAATACAAATACGGATATGCTCAATGTATTTCAACCCAAGTGGGATGCAGAATGAATTGCTCTTTTTGTGCATCAACTAAAAAAGGTCTTGTTAGAAATTTAAGACCATCGGAAATGTTGGGACAGATTTATCAAGTTGAAAAAGCCTTTGACATAAATGTTTCAAATGTTATATTAATGGGGTCAGGAGAACCTTTTGATAATTTTGACAACCTTTTAAAATTTTTAGAAATTATTCATGATGAAAAAGGCCATAATATGAGTTATAAAAACATTACAATTTCGACTTGTGGAATAAGCCCAAAAATTTATGAGCTGGCAGATTATAATAAAAAAATAACTCTTGCACTTTCTTTACACAATCCTTTTAATGAGGAAAGAAAAAAAATTATGCCTATTGCAAAAAAATATGATATTAATGAAGTTATAAAAGCTTGCAAATATTATGAAGAAAAAACAGGCACAAGAGTTACTTTTGAATATACTTTAATTGACGGAGTAAATAATAAGGATGCTCATGCCAATGAACTTTCCAAGTTATTGAAAGGCATGCGAAGTCATTTAAATATAATACCTTTAAATCCCATTGAAGAATATCAAGAAAAAAGACCTGATAGAAAAAAAGTTGAAGATTTTAAAAATAAAATGAATAAACTTGGATTAAATGCTACAATTAGAAGAGAATTAGGCAGTGATATTTCAGCATCATGTGGGCAGTTAAAGAGAAGTAGTGAGGTAGAACATTGAAAATAGTTTCAAAAACTAACGTCGGTAAAGTCAGAGAAAAAAATGAAGATTATTACCACGTGTCCGAAAATCTTCCTCTATTTATTCTTGCAGACGGAATGGGTGGACATTTAGCAGGTGAAACAGCTTCAGCAACAGCTGTTAAAACCATAGTCCATGAATTTGAAAGCAAGAATATAAAAGAAGCGGCAGATGTAAAAACACTTATAGAAGAGTCAATTGAACTTGCAAATAAAGTAGTTTTCGATTTAGCAAATAGTGTGGAAAAATATAAGGGCATGGGTACCACTCTTTCAATAGCCTATATTTTTGAAAAGCAATTTATTTATGCCAATGTAGGAGATTCAAGAATATATGAGCTTGACAAAGAAGGAATAAGAAAGCTTACAAGAGATGACACTTATGTAAATTATTTGTTGGACATAGGTGAAATAACGGAAGAAGAAGCAAGGGTACATCCAAATAAAAACGTGCTTACATTAGCTCTTGGTACTGAAAAAAAACTTAAAGTTAATATTCAGTCAAGAGATATTGAAGGAAAAAAATTTTTGCTCTGCAGTGACGGACTTACAAATATGGTAAAAGAAGAAGACATATACAAACTTTTAATGGAGAATGAACTTGAAGATGCCGGTAATATGTTGATGGAAAAAGCCCTTGATAATGGTGGAGTTGATAATATTACTTTTATATTAATAGATACAAGTAGGTGTGAAAGTTGATAGGAAAAATTTTAGGAAATAGATATGAAATATTAGAAAAAATCGGCACCGGAGGTATGGGGGACGTTTATAAGGCCCATGACAGAAGACTTGATAGAATTGTTGCTATAAAAATCTTGAAGCAACAATATAATGAGGATTCAAATTTTATAAAAAAATTTAAAAGAGAATCTCTTGCTGCAGCAAGTATTTCTCATCCAAGTATTGTCAGCATATATGATGTCGGTTCAGAAGAAAATCAAAAAGAAACTGTCCATTATATAGTTATGGAATTTATTGATGGGAAAACTTTAAAGGAACTTATTCAAGATGAAAATAAAATTCCTGAAAAAAGAGCTTTAAATTATGCTATTCAAATTGCTGAAGCATTAAAAGTTGCCCATAGTAAAAATATTGTCCATCGTGATATAAAAAGCCAAAATATTATGATCACAAGAGATGATAGAGTTAAGGTTACAGATTTTGGAATAGCAAGAATTGCAGATAATACAACAGTAACTGCAACAAATGCCATAATGGGTTCTGTTCATTATTTTTCACCAGAACAAGCAAGGGGAGGAAAAGTAGATAACAGAAGCGATATTTATTCTCTTGGAATTGTAATTTATGAAATGCTTACAGGAAAACTTCCCTTCGATGCAGAAAATCCTGTATCAGTTGCTCTTATGCAAGTGCAAAGTAATATGCCAATGCCATCAGATAGTGTTCCAGGAATAAGTAAAGAAACAGACTTACTTGTAAAAAAACTTACCATGAAGGATCCTGAAGACAGATATGAAAATGCTCAGGCTGTAATCCGTGATATAAAAAATATTTTACTTGGCAGAAAAGAAGACTTCGGTTTTGAAGAAGTGAGAAAGAAAAGAGTAATAAGACGAAGCGACAGAGAAAATATAAAAGTTAAAGAAGAAGATGAACCTGTTATAGAAGAAAGACCTAAAAAACCAAAAAAGGAAAAATCTTCAAAATTGCCTGTAATTTTAGGCTCTTTAACTGCACTTTTACTTGTAGCTCTTCTCATTTTTGTAGTACCTAAAGTTTTATCTGGAAGAGACAGTGGGGATAAGCCCGTAGAAACTAATGAAAAGATTACAGTGCCTGTTTTAGTTGGAAAAACAGAATCAGAAGCAAATTCAATTTTAGCCGCACTTGGACTTAAACCTGATAGGGAAGTAGATGAAGATGACACCCAACCAAGCGGAGTAATATTAAGTCAAGAACCTAAAGATGGAGAAGAAATTGAAAAAGGCTCCATGGTTAAAATAGTTGTAAATAAATTACCAGATACAGAAAAAATTCCGAACTTAGTCGGTAGAACTTTAGAAGAAGCAAAAGATATTATAAAGGGAACAAGTTTGGAAATAGGCGAGGTAAAAGAAGAATACAATGAAAGCATAGATAGTGGAAAAATTATTTCAACTTCACCTGAATCTGGCTATGAAGTAGGAAAAGGACAAAAAATTGATATCCTTATATCAAAAGGAGTAGACAACAATCCTGTAAATTTAAGAAGCTTAAAGGGTATACCTCTTGAAGCTGCAAAGGGAGTTTTGGACAGTTTAGGACTTAAATATAAAGTTGAAAATGTAAGATCCAACAAAGTGGATGAAGGAGAAGTTGCATCTCAAAATGAAGTTGGAGAAGTTTCAAAATCTACGGAAATAATTTTATATGTTTCAGAAGGACCTTTACAAGATGGAGAAAATGAAGTAGGTTCAGAAAACTCCTCTGAAGACGTCAAAAGTGAAAGTATAAGTGTTACAATTCCTCAAGACGGAGCAAGACACAGAATAATAATTAATAGAATTCACAATGGAAACACAAGTGAATACTATAATTATCACAAGACAAGTGAAGAAAGCCCCGTTGAAATTGAACTTAAAGGTTCAAAGGGAGACACATTTAATATTTTTATAGACGATGAACAAGTAGATACAAGAACACTATGATAGGAAAAATTATAAAGTTGACGGGAGGATATTATTATGTCCTCTCTGATACTGTTTATGAAACAAGAGCAAGGGGACTTTTCAGACATCAAGACTTAAAACCTTTAGTAGGAGATAATGTTGAATTTGAAGTTGAAGAAAATTCTCTTGGCTACATTACAAAAATTTTAGAAAGAAAAAATTTTTTAAAAAGACCGCCTGTTGCAAATGTTGATGCGGTCTTAATTTTAATAGCGGCAAAATCTCCATCTCCAAATACCCTTTTAATAGATAAGGTAATTGCAGAATATGAAAGAGAAAATCTTGAAATAATAATAGGCATAAATAAAATTGACTTAGATGAAGAAGCTGGAAATAAACTTTATGAAACCTATAAAAAAAGCGGATTTAAAACCTTTAAAATAAGCCTTAAAAATTCCCTGGGAATAGAAGAACTCCAAGAATATCTTTTAAATAAAACCATAGCCCTAAGCGGAGTATCAGCAGCGGGGAAATCTACCTTAATAAATAAATTAATAGGCGGAGAATTAAAAACCGGAGAAATAAGTAAAAAATTAAATCGTGGACGACACACAACAAGGCATACGGAAATATTTTCCGGGAAAAATATATATCTTTTTGATACACCGGGATTTTCAAACTATGAGTTAACTTGTCCATCAGAAGATTTGAAAAATTATTTCAGAGAATTTATTAAATTCGGTCCCTGCAACTTTAACAACTGTAATCATATTCATGAGCCTAAGTGCATAATAAGAGAAAAAGTAGAAGAAGGAAAAATAGATAGACAAAGATACGAAAACTATAAAAATCTTTATTTAGAATTAAAAGAAAAGGAGAAAAACAAATATTCATGATAGCACCATCAATCTTGTCCGCAGATTGGACAAATATGCAGGAAGAATTTAAAAAATTAAATCAAGGTCAAGCTGATTACATACATATAGATGTAATGGATGGCAATTTTGTGCCAAATATTTCTTTTGGGCCTTCCCTTATAAAGCAATTAAGAAAACTTACAAAAATACCCTTTGACCTGCACCTAATGATAATGAAGCCTGAAAATTATATTGAAGAATTTAAAAAAGCGGGAGCAGATATAATTACTATCCATCCATCAGCAACACTGCACTTAGATAGAACAATCTCTCTTATAAAAGATTTGGGAATGAAAGCAGGAATTGCAATAAATCCAGGAGAAAATATAGATTCTATAAAATACATTTTAAAAAAATTGGACTTGGTTTTAATTATGAGTGTAAACCCAGGCTTCGGTGGACAAAAATTTATTGATTATAGCCTTGATAAAATTAGAGATTTAAAAGAACTCATAAAAGAAAAAAATTCAAAAGCTTTAATAGAAGTTGATGGTGGAATAAAACTTGATAACGCAAAAGAAGTAATAGAAGCAGGAGCAGACATATTAGTGTCAGGATCAGGAATATTTGGAGAAAATACCCTAGAAAATATAAGGAAGTTTAAAGAAATAAATTGAAAGCAACAGTAATATCAGGGGGGAAAAAATTAGACCCCACGATAATAAAAAGAGAAATAAAAAATTCATATATAATTTGCGCCGATAGCGGCATAAAAAATTTAAGAGATTTAAAAATAAAACCAGATTTATTATTAGGAGATTTTGATTCCATAGAAGACCTTGACAGAAAAAAATTAGAAGATAAAGAAATAGAAATTTTAAAATTTCCAAAGGAAAAAGATGGAACTGACACAGAAATGGCTTTGGAAGAAGCAATAAAAAGGGGCTTTGACCAAATAACAATCCTTGCCATGAGCGGCACAAGACTTGACCACACCCTTGCAAATTTATTTTTACTTGAAAAAATTTACAATAAAAAAATAAAAGCAAAAGCAGTAGATAACAACAACGAAATAATTTTTGCAGGACCAGGTCAATATATTTTCAAAAAAGACGAAAATTACAAATATATTTCCCTTGTCCCCGTAAGTGAAGAAGTAATATTTTCAACAGAAAATATGGCTTATGAAGTAAAATCCCTTTTAATAAAAAGAGAAACATCAAGAGCAATTTCAAACGAAATGAAAAAAGGAAAAGAAGCAAGTAAAATAATAATAGAAAAAGGAAAAACTTTTATAATAAGATCCGTTGATTAAGTCGACGGATTTTTTTATGGGAAAATATAAAAAAGTTATAAAATAAACTATATAAAATTTATAAATATTTTAAAAAAGTATTGCAATTATACAAAAGCTCCTTTACAATTAAGCATGAAAACTTTTATAATTATATGCTTAAAGATTGTGTTAACTGAAAAAAATTGGGTAATATAAAACATAGGTGATGTTATGGAGCTGAATTTTGAAGACAAAAAAATTGCTTTTAAAGACGTACCGATTTTGTCTTACCTCAGTGAAGAAGAAATAAATTCGATGAACTCATCCTTTGAAGTAGAAAGAGTATCAAAAGGAGAGGCAATTTTTAAGTCCGGTCACCCGGCAAATGTTATGTTCATAGTTTATGAAGGAATATTCAAGCTTATGAAGCCCTTAAGCGACGGCAGAGAACAAATACTATATATTTTTAAAGCCGGCGATTTTGTAGGAGGGCTTAATATTTTGTCAGGGGATAAGTATGTTTATAACGGAGTCTGTCTTACAGACTGTGTAATAATTAAAATATCCAGTTGTGATTTTAAAAATGTTCTGCTTAAAAACAGAGAATTTTTATTGAAACTTTTGGAAAAAACATACGAAAGAGTTAGAAAAAGTGAATCTCTTATAGATGTTTTGTCCGGCATAAATGCCAATATGAAAGTTGCAAAACTTCTCATAAACTTTGCTCAAATATATGGCAAAATCACAAAAGAGGGTATTTTATTAAATCTGGATATAAATAGAGAAGAGCTAGGCTTTTATTCAGGAATCACAAGGGAGACAATTTCAAGAAAGCTTAATCAGTTTGAAAAGGCCGATTATATAAAACTTCTCCCAAAGGGACGTATATTAATTAAAAGTATTGAAAACTTATATGATTTAATTTGAAGGTGAAATAATGAAAAAAATTAAAATGGAAATTTACGAAGAATACGCTGAAATGTTAAAAGTTATGGCTCATCCTATAAGACTTTTGATCGTGAAACATCTTTCTCAAAACGGAGACTTAAATGTTTCAAACATACAAGAATTAGTTGGAATACCTCAACCTACTGTTTCTTCCCATCTTGCAAAACTAAAAAGAAGCAAGGTTTTAAAATCAAGAAGAGTGGGAACGGAAATTTATTATATGATAGATAGCCCGAAAGCAAAAGAAATTATAAAAATACTTTTCGGAGAATAAAAACTTGAGCGTTGAAAAAACGCTCTTTTTTTTATGGTATTTTTATGAAACATGAAAACTTTTTCATTGATTAAATAAATTAACATGCTAAAATAAAATTAGAAAGGAGTAAAAAAATGGAAAAGAAAAAAAGTTTTTTTAACAGTTTAGTATTTAAATTAATCCTTGGAATAGCAATAGGAATTATAGTAGGCCAAATGGCAAACCAAGGGTTAATAGCAGTTATTGATGCAATTAAGAGGATACTTGGAGATTTAATAGGATATATTGTTCCTCTTATAATTTTAGGATTCATAACACCAGCTATAGTAAGCTTAAAAGATTCAGCAGGGAAAATTTTATCAGTAACCCTATTAATTTGCTACATATCATCAGTAGGTGCAGCAACAATGAGTTTAATAGCAGGAAGAATAATAATTCCCCATCTTAATATAGCAAGCAATGTAGGGGCAGGAAATGAGATCCCAGAAGCAATATTTAAACTTCAAATAGCTCCCATAATGCCAGTTATGACAGCCCTTGTAACATCAGTTTTAATAGGACTTGCAGTACTTTGGACAAAATCTCAAACATGGGAAAAACTTTTGCTTGAATTTAACAACATAGTTCTTGCAATAGTAGATAAAGTTGTAATAACAATTCTTCCCCTATACATTGGAACAACCTTTGCGGAACTTGCTTATGAAGGAGCAATAATTCATGAACTTCCAGTATTTATTAAAGTAATTTTAATTGTAATAGTTGGACACTTTATTTGGATGACCCTTTTATATTCAATAGGAGGAGCAATATCAAAAGCAAACCCAAGAGAAGTATTTAAACACTATCCACCAGCATACTTCACAGCAGTAGGAACCATGTCCAGTGCGGCAACCCTTCCAGTAGCCTTAAAATGTGCAAGAAAATCAAAAGTCCTTGATCCTAAAATAAGGGACTTTGTAGTACCCCTATGTGCAAACACCCACCTTTGCGGTTCAGTATTAACAGAAACATTCTTTGTAATGACTGTATCACAAATTTTGTACGGAAAAATGCCAGAAATATCAACAATGATTTTATTTATTTCCCTACTTGGCATTTTTGCCATAGCAGCACCAGGAGTGCCCGGAGGAACAGTAGTAGCATCTTTAGGTTTAATAACAAGTATTTTGGGCTTTAACGACACAGGAACAGCTCTAATGCTTTCCATATTTGCCCTTCAAGACAGTTTCGGAACAGCATGTAACGTAACAGGAGATGGAGCAATAGCCTTAATGGTAACAGGAATATTTAATAAAGTTCCAGGAAGAAATGGAAACGTAGAATACCAACCAAGCACAGAAGAAGATGTAAAATAAAAAATAAATAAAGACTTATTAAGAGAATATTTAATCTTAAAATTTAACTGAGATTGAATATTCTCTACTTTTGTTGTATAATAAACTTATCTTCAGGGCGAGGTGTAAATCCTCACCGGCGGTTATAGTCCGCGAGTTTTAACTGAATCGGTGAAATTCCGATACCGACGGTATAGTCCGGATGAAAGAAGATTTTTTGTATGCCCGGAAGTTGGGCTTTTTTTATTGCCCTTAAAATTAAGGAGGAATAAATATGAACGAAGTAAAAGTAAGAAGCAGATTTAAAACAAGAAACATAACAAGAGTTGCAGTTCTTTCAGTAATAGCCTTTGTGCTTATGAACATAAAAACTCCCTTAGGATTTATAGCTCCCTCATTTATGAAGCTTGACATTTCGGATATGCCGGTTTTAATAGGAGCCTTTACCATGGGACCTGTATATGGGGTTATTACAGCTTTAATAAAAAATATCTTAAAAATAATTATTGCAGGATCTGACACAGGACTTGTAGGAGAACTTTCAAACTTTATCGTTGCAAGTGCCTTTGCAGTAACAGCCTCTCTTTTCTATAGAAAACATAGAACCTTTAAAGGAGCAATAGGATCTTTAGCCTTGGGAATAATAACCATGACAGCTTTAGCAATGCTTTCAAACTATTTCTTTATTTTTCCCCTATATGGGAAAATAATGCCAATGGAAGCAATAATCTCCATGTGTTCAAAAATAAATGCAAATGTTAAAGACTTAAAAGACATTATGTTTTATGTAGTTTTGCCCTTTAACCTTGTAAAAGGAACGATAACTGCGATATTTACAATCTTTATCTATAAGCACGTAAGACCTGCTCTAAAAGACTAAACAAAATTAAAAAATCAATTAGAACCGTAAGTTTAAACTTACGGTTTTTTATTTAAAAAAATAAAATTAAAAAGCATAAGATCATGGCTATTTTGCCTTTGTAAAAAAATTTTTAATATGATAATATAAATTTAATATCAATATAGACAAAAATGAGGAGGATTTTATGAAAGTAAGAAATGTAAAATTTGTTTTTATGTTTTTAGCAGTTTTTGCACTAACTTTTATTTTGCCACAAAATGTAAGTGCAGCAACTCTTGAGCCACAAAACATGGACGAATTTAAAAACATGGTTGAAAATGCACAGAATGGAGATGTTATAGACCTTGTAAAATTTTATAACAGAAATGAATTTAAGCCAGGAGGTAATGACTTTTCTTCCCTTGGACTAATTAATGTAAATAGTAATATTACCATTATGTCATCAGACCCAAAACAAGCTGCTTATGGATGGGGTACAACAGAGGGAGCAAGGGCTGTTTACATATCAAATATAAGCTTTAATATAGCTTCTGAAAAAACTCTTACTCTGAAGGGACACCTTTATCTAAAGGGACCTGAAGACAAAGCAGTAATTTCAGGCGAAGGGAATCTTTATTTAACTGAGAGGATGAATCTTTCGGGACAAAATGGCAAGCCTGCTATTTATCTACCTAACAGTTCAGTAAAAATAGAAAATCTTATGTCTTATACTGGTGAGGAGGAAACTGGTGAAATTAATGAATATGGGTATCCTGTAACAGTTAAGCTAAAATATTACAGCAGAATTATAGGGGGAGATTCTTCAACAGAAAGGGGAGCAGATGCCATTGTTGCTAAAGATATTGAAGTTGATCAAACTAATTTAGACTTTAAACCTTCCCCTTATACCGTTGATCAGGGCCTTTATATAAGAGGCGGTAATGGCCTAGGAGATAATATCCAAGGCGGCCATGGATTAAAGGGTGAAAATATAATCGTAGACCTTTCAGGAGAAAAAAATGAATATCATTCTACATCTACTGTTATTTCAGGAGGTGCAGGAGGCTACGGTCAAGGAGCAATAATAGGGAAAAATATTAATATCAAGTGTGCCGGATACAATAAAATAGCTCCAGGTAACGGAGTTGATTTATCTGTAAACGAGAGCAAAAGAGAAAAGTTTTACTATGGTACTATTGAAGTTGAAGATGATGGAGGTAAATTAGACTTTGCCACAAAAGAATTTCCAAGTCTAAATGATAGCGATAAGGAAAAAATGAATAGCATAACCGGTGGTGGTAATATAAAATATATAGACTCAAATGGTAATACAGAATCCGAAAATTTTTTCAGTGGGAAAAGATTTACTAACTTCTATGGGCCTATTATCCTTGCTAATGGAAACGCTAAGGTAAATGTCTATAGAGGAAACTTTATAGACAAGGGAGCTAATGACACTATGCCTAGTGGTTCAGCTGATCCAGACTTTATGTACAAGCTTCCCCATTCACCTGTTATAGAAATGGGAACTGGAACATTGAATTTGGGAATGCCAGGTCAAACCGATCCTTTATCAATAGGTTGCGGTTTTCACTTCTTTAATACATCAGAAGCCCTTATAGACTCAAAGGCTGATGTAAATGTTTACGGAGCAAACACCTCTATTCAAGGTCCTACACCTGGATCAAGCACATCTAATAAAGGGTATAGCGACAATGAAATAGCACCTAAGGTTGGGGCTGCAGGTATTAGAACTCTGGGTAAAGTCTTAGTTGACGGAGCTAATATTTCCGGTGGAGGAATATCTAACATATTAAGTGATAATGGTTCAAAAAAAGACCTATACAGATTTGGCTCTGGTATAAAAGATGCAAGTGAAGTTAAACTTGTAAATGGTGCAGTGGTTCAAGGCTATGGACCTATAAAATACTTGAGAAATAAAAGTGTATACAAACACAGCAATAGCTTTGCTGAAGAAAATGTATCTGCAGGCTACGGACTTGAAAATGTAGTCAGTGTATATATTGAAAACTCAGAAGTCCACGGTGGAGATATATTAACTGTCCCATCTAATTGTGATACTTCAGGTAGGTGTGAAGGTAATGGAATTGCCGGAGCAGGGATAAAGGGTGCTACAGACATTCAAATTATAGGTGACTCTTTAATAACGGGGGGTTCATCCACTAATATAACTCGGAACGGATATTTATTTGCCGACAGACTTACGGCAGGAAGCGCCATTGACGGAGGAGAAAATCTATCTGTAAAGGGTGGAGCACAAATTTATGGCGGAGGAAGTTCCACAAAGTCAGGTCACGCCATTGCCAATGTAAATAACCTAGTTGTTGAAGGTGATGAAGCAAGCGGAACGGAACCTACAATTTTTGGTGGAGGTTGTAGATTTACAGATCAAGAAACTAATAGGCAAGCAGGTTCAGGCCTTTATATGGTAGGAAATGCCACTATAAAAGCAGGTAAAATTGAAGCTGGTAATAAACTTTATCAAACCTATATAGAAGCTTATAAGGAGAAAATGCATCCAAGAACTAGAGGTGGAGGATTCTCAGGGCGATCCTCTGAAGCCTATGCCATATCAGCAAGTGGTAAAGTTATAATTGACGGACAAGGTCAATTCACACCACAAGTTATGTCTTATACTACACCTAAAGGTTGGTTTGGAAAAGATCCTATAAGTAGTATATTTTTAGAAAACGATGGAGCCTTATATGTAGGCAAGGCAAAAGTATTTTCCGGTGGAGATGAAGAGTACAGAGATAAGAATATTTTAGTCAAGGGCGGAAAATATCACGTTGATATTTTTAAAGAAAACACCATAAATTCTTATGAAAAAGCTGAAGATAAAGATGGAAATCCTCAGGGAATAAAATATAGGACAGAAAATTCAACTCCTCTATATAGAATATTAAAAGTTGATAAAAATAAAAATTACAGTGATCTTATTGATGAAGATTTAAAGAAAGGTCCAGCTTATGACGGTGTATTTGAAAGAGATTTTGGCATTCTTCTATATAAGTCTAATGCTTCTTTAGGAAAGACAGCGAAAGAGAAAGCTTTGGTTAGAAAAGATCTAGCTCAAGGCTTAAAAACTCTTGAATTTAAAGAAGAAAAAGATTTAAGCAAAATGGCTGATGACAACATAGTTTTAAAAGAAACTGAAAAGCCTGAACCAAAACCTCAACCTCAACCTGAAAAGCCTAAAGAAGATAGGGAGATTGGAGGAAGATTCACTATAATAAGTGAAGATCATAATAATCATGATGATGATCATTATGAAAACCATATAAAATATATTTACGGTTATCCTGATAACAATATTAAACCTGAAGGAAATATAACAAGGGCAGAAGCTGTGGCAATAGCAGTAAGATTAAAGGGAATTTCTGCAAATAACAAGGTAAAACCTGATTTTGAAGATGTTGAAGAAGGACAATGGTATATAGCTTCTCTAAATGAAGGAATAAGACTTGGACTTTTAGATTGGAATCAAAATAAAATAAGACCCAATGATCCTATAACAAGAGGAGAAATGGCAAAACTTTTCGCTGCCATTGATGAAAAAAATAATGCAAAATCAGATTTCCCTGACATAATCGGCCATAAGTACGAAAAAGAAATTAATATGGCTTTTGGAAATGGAAGAATAGTAGGATATTCCGACGGAACATTTAAACCAGATAACAATATAACAAGAGCTGAAGCAGTTATAATGTTTAACAGTATTTTTAATAGAATTCCAGATAGGGCTTATATTGATTTAAATGAAGCTCTATTGGAAAAGTACAAAGACCTAAATAAAAAGCACTGGGCTTATTACGAACTTATGGAAGCTGCAAACAGTCATGAATTTAAGAGAAAATCAAATCTAAAGGATGAAATTTGGTTAAAAATTATAGAAGATAAAAGTTTATTAAAGTAAAAAAATAAAATTTTATAAGACCTCGACTAAGATTTATATATTAGTCGAGGTCTTTTTATTTTCTTATATTCTTAATCCCTTGGCAGACTTAAATTAATAGTTTAAAATTAGTCTAAGGCAAAAATAAATTAAAAAATTTACCTACTTTAAAATAAAGCTTAAAAATAGGAGGAAAAGATAAATGACAAAACATGAAATTATTCTTGGAGATAGCAAAAAAATGGACAAAATATCAGATGAGTCAGTTAATCTAATTGTCACATCGCCTCCTTATCCCATGATAAAAATGTGGGATGAAATGTTTAGCAAAAAGGATCCAGAAATTGAAAAGGATTTACAATCTGAAGATGGGATGGGCGCTTTTTTTAAAATGCATAAGGTCCTTAAAAAAACTTGGGAAGAGTGTGACAGGGTTCTTGCTAAGAATGGTTTTGTCTGCATTAATATAGGAGATGCAACAAGAAGTATAGGAGATAATTTTCAACTTTTTTCCAATCACACTCAGATTATTAATACCTTTCTTGAAATGGGTTATAGTCTTCTTCCCGATATTCATTGGAGAAAGCAGTCCAATTCTCCTAATAAATTTATGGGCTCTGGAATGTATCCTGCTGGTGCTTATGTTACTTATGAGCATGAATATATTCTGATTTTTAGAAAGGGCGGCAAGAGAATTTTTAAGGGTCAAGAAAAATTATTAAGACAAAAAAGTGCTTTTTTTTGGGAAGAGAGAAATGTTTGGTTTTCTGATCTTTGGGATGTTAAGGGAACTTCTCAAACTATTCTTTCAGCAAAAAATGGTCGTGATAGAAATGCTTCTTTTCCTTTGGAGATACCCTTTCGATTGATAAACATGTATTCAGTGGAGGGGGACACTGTTTTAGATCCCTTTGCAGGCCTTGGAACAACTAACCTTGCTTGTATGATTTTAAATAGGAACAGTATTGGAGTTGAGATTGACGAAGCTATTGCAGATATGGCTTTAAATAATATGGATAGGAGCCTTGATGAATTAAATCAAATTATTGATACTAGAATTAAAAGACATTTAAATTTTATTGATTCTTTAAAAGAGGAAAAAAAAGAAAAATGTTATCTTAATGATCATCATGGTTTTCTTGTAAAAACAAAGCAGGAAAAGAAAATTGAAATTAATCCTATAACTGAAATTAAAAAAGAGGGAAATGTATTTTTCTGCCAATATGGTAAGGATAAAAGTTAATTATTTATATAAAAATTAGCGGATAAGAGCTATTTTGCTTTTGTCCGCTAATTTTTGTGATTTTTTATAAATTTTATAAAATCAAATTTATTTTGACCAGGAAATTTCCTTAAATTAGGCCTATATAAATAAAATTTGGCTTTACATAGAAAAGTCAAAGTGTTTTTAATCTTCCACTTCTATTTCTATACCTGTTTTTGTCTTGTTGTAATAGATCATTTTCACATCTATTACTTCAGAAAGACGGCCCATAGTTTTATAGCTAAAGGGTTTTACAGAATAGGGGGTGTTTCCAACATATCCGTCTATACCTTGGCTTTCTTCTTGAGGATTTGCCAAACGATAGGAAGTGTTTTTCTTTTCTGCAAGAAAAGCCAAGATTACTTTTTGAAAATAAAGTCCGTTAAATGTTTTGTAGATAAGAAGATCTTCAACCCAGTCTTCTACCATGGCTTTATCAATAAGATCAATGGCACTGCGAAGATTGTTTATCTGCAGCCATATTTTTTCACTTGCTTCTTTGCGGGCATTGGGATTTAGATTTTCATACCAAGACTTCCAGCCTTCTATGGTCTTTTCATCGCCGGATTCTAAAAATTCCAAAAAGAGATTGGACATTTGACCTACAACATTTGGACGGGTTCCCTTTGCATTTTGATTAGCCCAGTTAATTAATTGAGATGTGTATTTGGGAAAAGAATAGGGACTCTTATCATTATACAGGCTAATATCTTTATTATTCATTGAATAATTCATCTTTAATCCTCCTTAAAAATTTTGACTTATTTTATTAATATTATATAAGTCTATGGTTTCTTAAACAAGAAAGATGGGAAAATAAAAAAACCGCCTTAAAAAAGACGGCTTTAACTTTGTTATTCTTCTTCTTCTTTTTCTTTAGTTTCAGCAACTGTAGGAACTTCAACTGATGCTTCTGATGTTTCTTCTTCAATAACTTCTTCTTGAGGAGCACTTAAAGTAGCCACAATTTCATCTCTATCTGTAAGAATTTCGATTTTTTCGTTTTTAGCTATGTCAAGATCTTCTACTGTCATTGTATCGCCAATTTGCATATCAACAACTTTTACAAGAGCTTCACTTGGAAGATCTGCAGGTAAACATTCAATTTCAACTGTATCAAGTATTTGCATCAATACTGAAGGTTGAACTTTTACATTATCTCTGCCTTCAAGAACAACAGGAATTTCAACTTTGATTTTTTGATTCATATCTATTAGATAAATATCATAGTGCATAATTTGATTTTTAAAGGGATGTTTTTGAACGTCTTTAAAAAGAATATTTTTTTCTTCTCCGTCAAAATCAGCCTTTATAATGTTTGAAAGACCTGCATTTTGATATGCTTTTACTAAATCTTTTTCTACTGCATATACGTGAATTGCTTCTTCTCCCTTTGAGTATGCAACTCCAGGGACAAGACCTTGTGCTCTAAGTTTATCGACCTTATTTTTACCAAAGGCCTCTCTTTTTGTAAAATTTAATTTCATAATATCCTCCTAATTTTTTATTATACCCGATCCAAGACAAACTTCTCCCTTGTAGAAGACACATACTTGTCCGGGAGTAATTCCTTTTAACGGATTTTTTAACTTAATTTTTAAATCTTGACCGTCCTTATAGATGGTCATTTCTTCATCAGGTGCCCTATAACGAATTTTCCCAGTGCATTTAAAGGGAAAGTCCGGTTTTTCAGTTATGAAAAAGGGATCTTCAACAGTAAACTCATCTTTGTAAAGAAGAGGATTTTTAACTCCCTGAGCTACTATAAGCCTGTTGTTCTTTAAATCCTTATCACAAACAAAAAAAGGTTCTCCGCTTCCAACACCGCCTATGCCGATTCCTTTTCTTTGACCTATTGTGTAATGAATAAGGCCTGAGTGTTTGCCGATTATATTTCCATCAACATCAACAATGTCGCCGGGTTTTGTAAATAAAAACTTGTCTAAAAATTCATTAAAATTTCTTTCGCCTATAAAACAAACTCCAGTGGAATCTTTTTTCTTAGCTGTGGACAAATTTAATTTTTCTGCAATTTCTCTAACTTTATTTTTTTCTAAATTTCCAATAGGGAAAATAGTTTTCTTTAAGGCTTCCTCATTTACTCTGCTTAAAAAATAGCTCTGGTCTTTATTTTTATCAAGGCCTCTTAAAAGATAGGTTCTTCCGTTTTCAGTCTTGGTTCTTGCATAATGTCCCATAGCTATATAGTCTGCATCAAACTTCATAGCAAAGTCAAGAAAAGCTTTAAATTTTATTTGAGTGTTGCACATAACATCGGGGTTAGGGGTTCTTCCTTTTTTATATTCTTCTAAAAAATAAGAAAAAACTTTATCCCAGTACTCTTTTTCAAAATTCACTGTGTACTGCTTGATTCCCAGTTCCTGCGAAACTTTTATAACGTCTAAATAATCATCAGTAGCAGTGCATTCAGCATCATTTTCGTCCCAATTTTTCATGAAGACTCCGATTACATCATAGCCTTCTTCTTTTAGAAGATAAGCAGAGACTGAAGAATCAACTCCGCCGCTCATTCCAAGGACTACTTTTTTCTTTTCCATTTTATCACCTAAACAAATTGTATTATACAATAAAAATCCATATTTTAAAAGTTAGTTAGGCTCGCTTCCTTCATATATTGTTGTAAGTAAACCTTGACCTGTGTGTATAGAAATTATAGGTGTCATCTCGATGATTTCTATTTTAACATCGGGATCTTTTTCTAAGATCATTTCTTTAAGTATTTGGGCTCCCTCTTCATTAGCACATTGAGATATAAAAAGCTCTTTTGAATTCAAATTTCTATCTTCAAAATATGTTTCTTTTAATTTTTTATAGGCATTCTTAATGCCTCGAGTTTTTTCTTTTACTGTAAGCTTTCCCTCAGCATCCACTCTTAGTATAGGTTTTATCTTTATAGCTGTTCCCACCAGGGCAGCCGTTACTGAAAGCCTACCGCCTCTTTGCAAATGAAATAAGTCGTCTACAATAAATATGTGTTTTAAAAATTTTGCTTTTTCTCTTAAAATTTCGGCATTTTTTTCAATAGGGATTTCTTTATCTCTATTTTTAAGGGCATGTTCAGCAAGAATTGTAAGACCTGCTGTTGCTGCAAGGGAATCTACAACTTCTATTTTTCTTTGAGGAAAGTCTTTTAAAAGTTCATCTGCTGCAATTTTAGCCTGTAAATACTGACCTGAAAGCCCTGAAGAAAGACATATATATAAGATGTCTTTCTCTTCTTCCAGAGATTTCTTAAAGTATTCTTTAAATGTAAAAGAATTTATCATTGAAGTGGACATATCCTTGTTTTTTAATATTTCCAAAAATTCTTCTCTGCTTAAATTTTTAAAATCATCTGTATTTAAAATTGTTTCTTTGTCAACAATGATATCCATAGGAATAATATTTATTTTGTCTATTATATCTTGGCTGAAATCTCCACCCATGTCTGCATATATTGAATACATATTTTTCTCCTTTTTTAATATAATCACATAATATCTTATTTCTTGTTTAAGTTTCAAGTAAATGTTAAAATTAAAAAGGTGATTGCATGAAAAAAATAATAATTTTAATATCTTTAATTTTATCTTTAAGTCTTTTTACAGCCTGTAATAAGGATAAAGAACTTGAAAAATATTCAGACCAATTTTTCGACACCTTTGACACTGTTGTAGATGTAAGTGTCTATACAGAAAACGAAAAAGAAGGTCAAAAACAACTTGAACTTATAAAAAACGAATTTGAAAGATTAAATAAACTCTTTGACAGATACAATAAGTATGACGGAATAAACAATTTTTGTAACGTCAACGAAAATGCAGGGCTCGCTCCTGTAAAAGTGAGCCCTGAAGCTTATAAACTTATTAAGGATACTTTTACCTACAATAAAGAACTGTCAAATAAGGTTGATATATCCATAGGACCTGTTGTGGACCTTTGGACAAAGTACAGGGACCTCTATAACGAAGGAAAAACAAAAGAAGAGGTAAAAGCCTTAACAGGATCTTATCTGCCCACAGAGGAAGCCCTAAAAGCTCTCAGACCCCTTTTAGGTATGGATAAGATTGTGCTTAATGATGAAGAATCTTCTATCTACTTAAAAGAAAAGGGAATGAAAATGGATATAGGTGCTGTTGCCAAGGGATATGCAACAGAACTGGTAGCTCAAAAAGCAATTAAAGAAGGGGTAAAGCACTGCGTAATAAGTGCCGGAGGTAACGTTAGAATTATTGGAGATTTCCCAAAAAATGATAGTGGAAAAACAGCCTTTGCCATAGGAGTAAGAAACCCAGATGTTGATGAAAATACAAACGGAATGGATTCCATTTCTGAAGTTTTGCATTTAAATGACACTTCAGCTGTAACAAGTGGAGATTATCAAAGATATTTTGATTTGGACGGAATAAGATATTGCCACATAATTGATCCATTAACTTTAAAACCTGCCCATGATTTTAAATCAGTAACAATTATTGCAAAAGATTCAGGCCTTTGTGACTTTTTATCTACAGCTTGCTTTTTACTTCCCATTGAAGAAGGAGAAAAACTTTTAAAAGAAAAGAATGCTCTGGGAATTTGGATTGATAAGGATTCAAAAACTTATATGATGGAAGGTGCTCAAGAGTTGACAGATAGGGGACAAAAATGAGAAATAATATAAGAGGCCTTATCTTTCATATTTTCTTAGGACTTATCCTTTTTGTTCTTGCTTATTTTATAAATTTAAGCCCAAGTTTGACAGGGGTTTTATATGGCAATTTTATTTTCAGACTTGTCCTTATAGCTTTTGTGATTTTTTTGTATTTTAACTTTTCAAAGGCTATGAGCAAAAGGCAAAATAAAAACTTTGATTTTCTTGCGGGAAATTTAATTGTCTTTATAGGTTTAATCACTATGGGATTTGCCTTTTTAGGACTGGGAAAAAATATTTTTAAAGCAGGACCAGGAGGAAGCGGATTCAGAATTTTTATGGACGTGTTTTTATTTCCCCAGCTCTATATTATTAGACTCTTAAAACTTAAAGAAAGCTTTGTAAGTTTAATCTTACTAAGCTTTTTGCCAGGTTTAATTTATGGAATTTCCATAAAAATTAGCAGAAAAAAGCTTATAAGAAAAAGAAATTTAGCAAGAAGAAGAAAAATATGAATAGATTAAAAAAACTTTTATTTTTAGTCTTTCTAATTATTCTCGCCTACGGTATAAATTTATTTTTAAGTCCCTCTTTAGGGCAATTTGAAGCTTATACCGTAACAAAAGTATCTGATGGAGATACAATTTGGGCAAACAATGAAAAAATAAGAATTATAGGAGTAAACACTCCAGAATTAAAAAGTAAAGAAGACTTTTCTCATGAGGCAAAAGACTTAACTAAAAGCCTTGTTTTAAATAAAAAAGTATATTTTGAAAAGGACATAGAAGAAAGGGATAAATATAATCGACTTTTAAGATATGTTTGGCTAAAAAACCTAAAAAATAAATAGGGAAGAAATTGAGAAGAATACCCTTGAAGGAATACTTTTAGCAAAGGGCTATGCAAGGGTCTATACCTTTAAGCCAAACATAAAATACAAAAAATATTTTAAAGAAATAGAAGATAAAGCAAAAAAAGAAAAAGTCGGAATGTGGAAAAATTCAGAAGAAGGGAGCACAAGAGGTAACTGATGTATAAATATAAAATGGAAGAACTTGTAAAAATTACAAAGGAAAGATTAGAAGAAAGAGGAATAGAAATTTCAGACATAGCAAAAATAGTTTATGATCTTCAAATTCCCTATAGCCCTCATGTAACTTATGAAATTTGCCTTGAATCCGTTGAAATGGTTTTGGGAAAAAGAGAAGTAGTTCATGCTGTTCTCACAGGCCTTGCTCTTGATAAGATGGCAATGGAAAAAAATTTAGACGAACCTCTTCAATCAATAGTTTCTAACGACGAAGGCCTTTACGGTATAGACGAAATATTGCCCCTTGGAATAGTAAATTTATACGGGTCCATAGGACTTACAAATTTTGGATATCTTGACAAGGAAAAAATAGGAATAATAAAAGAACTTGATGACAGAAAAAAAACTTCAGATGAAGTTACAACCTTCGCAGACGACTTAGTTGCAGCTATTGCAGCCGCAGCAGCATCAAGAGTTGCTCATCAAAATATAGGTTAAAAAATATCTTGACAAATGAATAAAAACACTCTATTATAATCAATAGTGTTTAAAAAGCCCCGGAAATTTTTTATACACAGGAGGAAATTCATGAATAGCAAGAGCTTTATGGCTAAAGCTAATGAAGTTGAAAGAAAATGGTATATTATAGATGCCGAAGATAAAGTTTTAGGTAGACTTGCTACTGAAGTAGCTACTCTATTAAGAGGAAAACACAAAGCTATCTATACACCCCATGTTGATACAGGCGACTTTGTAATTGTAATTAACGCAGATAAAATTCGTCTAACAGGTGACAAGTGGAATCAAAAAGTGTACGCATATCACACCGGATATCCGGGAGGAAGAAGAGAAATCCAATATAAACAATTAGTTCAAAAAAATCCTGAAAGAATCATTGAACTTGCTGTAAAAGGCATGTTACCAAAGAGCAGATTGGGAAGAAAAATGTATACAAAACTAAAGGTTTATGCAGGACCAAATCATCCTCACGAAGCACAAAAACCTGAAGTATACGAATTTTAATTGGAGGTAGTTATGGACAATAAGCAATATAGAGGAACAGGAAGAAGAAAATCTTCTGTAGCTCAAGTTAGACTTATTCCCGGAAACGGAAACTTTACCGTTAACGGAAGAGATTTAGACAACTACTTTAACTACGATACTTTAATAACAGTTGCAAAATCTCCCCTTGAGTTAACAGAAACTCTCGGCTCATATGATGTTATAGTAAAAGTTCACGGTGGTGGATTTACAGGTCAAGCCGGAGCTGTAAGACATGGAGTTGCAAGAGCTTTACTTGAAGTAAACGCAGACTTCAGAAGTCTATTAAAAAAAGCGGGCTACCTAACAAGAGACCCGAGAATGAAAGAAAGAAAGAAGTACGGCTTAAAGAAAGCAAGACGTGCTCCACAATTCTCAAAGAGATAAGATACAAAAATTACCTTGGAATCACCAACTTCCAAGGTTTTTTTATTTTATAATAAAAACTTTATAAAA
>NZ_AWXB01000038.1 GCF_000478985.1 Peptoniphilus sp. BV3C26 | reverse complement strand
GGGATTTCCTCTTTTTTATTCAGTTCTACTTCTTCTCTTTCTTTGAGGTAATCAAATAAGGTAGCTTGAACTGTGTCAGCCCTTCTAACTTCTTCTGTTTCTTCAGGTGCTTCAAGTTCTTCTTCTACAAAGCTAAGTTCTCCATTAAAGACAGACTGAAGCTCCTGCTCATCCATCTGCTTTTTAAGTTCTGTATCTTTCAGCTCTCTAAAGGTCTTTGGAAAATCTTCTAAAATAAGCCTTTGGGCATTTAATTCCTTTAGTTCTTCAAGATTAAAATATCCCCATTCAGGTTCAATCCCAAGTACCAGTCCAAAGGCATCGCCACTTTCCCTGTCATATTCCGTCATATACCAAGTCCAATTAGAACGGAAAGGAATGATATATGCAGCATGAACCTCTTTATCCGCTAATGCTACATCCTCCTGTGCGTAAAGCTCCGGCACTCTTTCAAGCATTTCATCGGTCATTAAGTTTTCAGGAGCATCTTTGGAATAATATTGTGGTTCTTCAATCTT
>NZ_AWXB01000037.1 GCF_000478985.1 Peptoniphilus sp. BV3C26 | reverse complement strand
CCTATGTTGTCTCCTGCTACTGCTTCGTCTAATAGCTTCTTGAACATTTCTACGCCTGTTACTACTACTTGTCTTTTTTCTTCTGTTAGGCCTACTAATTCTACTGTGTCTCCTACTTTTACTTTTCCTGCTTCTACTCTTCCTGTTGCTACTGTTCCTCTTCCTGTGATTGAGAAGATGTCTTCTACTGGCATTAGGAATGGTTTGTCTGTGTCTCTTTCTGGTTGTGGAATGTATTCGTCTACTGCTTCCATTAGTTTTATGATTTTGTCTCCCCATTCTCCGTCTGGATCTTCTAAGGCTTTTAGGGCTGATCCTACTACTATTGGAGTGTTGTCTCCGTCAAAGTCATATTCTGATAGTAGATCTCTTACTTCCATTTCTACTAATTCTATTAGTTCTGGGTCGTCTACTTGGTCTTCTTTGTTTAGGAATACTACTATTTTTGGTACTCCTACTTGTCTTGCTAATAGGATGTGTTCTCTTGTTTGTGGCATTGGTCCGTCTGCTGCACTTACTACTAAGA
>NZ_AWXB01000036.1 GCF_000478985.1 Peptoniphilus sp. BV3C26 | reverse complement strand
ATAAAAATAAAATAGTGTGATTTGAATTTCTTTCCTTAGAAAGGAGGTGATCCAGCCGCACCTTCCGATACGGCTACCTTGTTACGACTTCACCCCAGTCATTAACCCTACCTTCGACGTCTGCTCCCTTACGGTTAGCTCGACGGCTTCGGGTATTGCCAACTCCCATGGTGTGACGGGCGGTGTGTACAAGACCCGAGAACGCATTCACCGCAGCATTCTGATCTGCGATTACTAGCAACTCCGACTTCATGTACTCGAGTTGCAGAGTACAATCCGAACTGGGATCGGCTTTATGGGGTTTGCTTTACATCACTGTTTCGCTTCCCTTTGTTCCGACCATTGTAGCACGTGTGTAGCCCAGGGCATATAGGGCATGATGATTTGACGTCATCCCCACCTTCCTCCGATTTGTCATCGGCAGTCCCACTAGAGTTCCCATCTTTACATGCTGGCAACTAATGGTAAGGGTTGCGCTCGTTGCGGGACTTAACCCAACATCTCACGACACGAGCTGACGACAACCATGCACCACCTGTATTGAGGCTTCCGAAAAAGAATACTTATCTCTAAGTACGTCCTCAGTATGTCAAGCCCTGGTAAGGTTCTTCGCGTTGCTTCGAATTAAACCACATGCTCCGCTGCTTGTGCGGGTCCCCGTCAATTCCTTTGAGTTTCATGCTTGCGCACGTACTCCCCAGGCGGAGTGCTTATTGTGTTTACTGCGGCACCGAGGTCTCCCCCGACACCTAGCACTCATCGTTTACGGCGTGGACTACCAGGGTATCTAATCCTGTTTGCTACCCACGCTTTCGTTCCTCAGCGTCAGTTTGTGTCCAGCAAGTCGCCTTCGCCACCGGTATTCTTCCTAATATCTACGCATTTCACCGCTACACTAGGAATTCCACTTGCCTCTCCACATCTCAAGAAATACAGTTTCAATTGCTTACAGAGGTTGAGCCTCTGCCTTTCACAACTGACTTGCATTTCCGCCTGCGAACCCTTTACGCCCAGTGATTCCGGACAACGCTTGCCCCCTACGTATTACCGCGGCTGCTGGCACGTAGTTAGCCGGGGCTTCCTCCTATGGTACCGTCATTATCTTCCCATAGGACAGAGCTTTACGATTCGAAAACCTTCTTCGCTCACGCGGCGTCGCTGCATCAGGGTTTCCCCCATTGTGCAATATTCCCCACTGCTGCCTCCCGTAGGAGTTTGGACCGTTTCTCAGTTCCAATGTGGCCGTTCACCCTCTCAGGCCGGCTACCCATCGTTGCCTTGGTAGGCTATTACTCTACCAACTAGCTAATGGGACGCGAGTCCATCTTTGACCGCCTCAGCTTTGATTATCTTCTCATGCGATCTGATAATGTTATCTGGTATTAATCCCGGTTTCCCGAGGCTATCCCTGTGTCAAAGGCAGGTTACTCACGTGTTACTCACCCGTCCGCCGCTAATCCATCTTATCTTCTCCCCGAAAGGATCTGTTAAAATTTCATCGCTCGACTTGCATGTGTTAAGCGCGCCGCCAGCGTTCGTCCTGAGCCAGGATCAAACTCTCAATTTAAATTTAATCTTGCTCTTTTCAGAATTCTGGTGTCCTTTTTTCAAGAACTTTCCGCTTTAAGCTTTGTGTTTGTTTTATTCTCTTCACACTATTTATTTTTCTTGGTTCTTGCTGTCTTTTTTTAGACAGCTTATTTAGTATA
>NZ_AWXB01000035.1 GCF_000478985.1 Peptoniphilus sp. BV3C26 | reverse complement strand
CTGGTAGTCCTACCAGTCCTGCGAGTGTGAAACCTATCATCTGCCTTTTGGTTAAGTTAAAAGCTACCTTTGTTTTTACCTTCTTTAGGTCTTTTGGGATTGGTACATACGCCATAACTTACCTCCCATCTTCTTTTTCTTTTGAAAGCTCCGCCATGTGTTCATATACAGAGCCGATTTCTTCCTGAATGCTTTCTATCTGTTTATCTGTATTTTTGTTATATCTTTCCTGCAAAATACAAAAGTCATTATGGCAGCGACCGATGTCTTTTGTTCTTTCTTCCAAGTCATTAATCTTGCTAAAAAGTTTGATTCTATCAATCACCGCTATAACACCTGCTCCGATTACTACTGATGTAAATACTGTTTTTCTTTTGATCATCCTATCCTTCCTTTCTGTTAGTGTGCATTTAATACGCTTTTGGCCAGAGTTCCGCTCTTTAGCATCATTAACCCCAGCAAAACCGCATATCCAAGTATCGTCATGGTACTTGTGTGTATATCTGTTATCTGTATTGTCTTAACTAATACTGCGTATATTCCAAGACAAACCATTAAAAAGAGTCCTTGTAGCCCAAGTGCAAATAGTCCTTTGATATAGTTTGTT
>NZ_AWXB01000034.1 GCF_000478985.1 Peptoniphilus sp. BV3C26 | reverse complement strand
TCGCTCCGTCCATTTGTGCTGCTCCTGTGATCATGTTCTTTACATAGTCAGCGTGGCCTGGGCAGTCTACGTGGGCGTAGTGTCTGTTTGGTGTTTCGTATTCTACGTGTGATGTTGAGATTGTGATTCCTCTTTCTCTTTCTTCTGGTGCCTTGTCTATGTGAGCATAGTCTACGAATTCTCCTGAGCCGTATCTTTTGTTTAGTACTAATGTTATTGCTGCTGTTAGAGTTGTTTTACCGTGGTCTACGTGTCCTATTGTTCCTATATTTACGTGTGGTTTGGTTCTTTCAAAATGTTGTTTAGCCATTTCTTCCTCCTTATTTGTTTTTCTTGCCGATTACTTCATCAGCTATACTATTTGGTACTTGTTCATAGTGGTCAAATTGCATTGAATAGTTTGCTCTTCCTTGTGTGTTTGAACGAAGTGCTGTTGCATATCCGAACATTTCTGCAAGGGGTACATAACATGTTACTATTTGTGCACCGTTTACAAGTTCCATTCCTTCCATTCTTCCACGTCTTGAGTTTATATCTCCAATTACATCTCCCATATATTCTTCTGGAGTTGTAATTTCAACCTTCATCATAGGTTCAAGTAATACTGGGTTTCCTTTTGAAAGGGCATCTCTTAAAGCCATTGATCCAGCTATTTTAAATGCCATTTCTGAAGAGTCAACTTCGTGGTATGAACCGTCATAAAGTGTTACTTTTATATCAAGTACTTCATATCCTCCAAGTACACCTGATTGAAGAGCTTCTTCAATTCCTTGTTGTACTGGTCCAATATATTCTTTGGGGATAGCTCCTCCGACAATTTTATTTTCAAATACAAAGCCTGAACCTGGTTCAAGGGGTTCTACTTTAATTTTAGCGTGACCATATTGTCCACGTCCTCCGGATTGACGTACATATTTGCCTTCTCCGTCGGCTTCTTTTGTAATTGATTCTCTGTAAGAAACTTGTGGATTTCCGATATTTGCTTCGACTTTAAATTCTCTAAGCATTCTATCTACAATAATATCAAGGTGAAGTTCTCCCATTCCTGCTATTATTGTTTGTCCTGTTTCTTCATCAGTGTATGTTTTAAATGTCGGGTCTTCTTCTGCAAGTTTTTGTAGGGCTATTGCCATTTTATCTTGTGATGCTTTTGTCTTTGGTTCTATGGCAACTGAAATTACCGGTTCTGGGAATTCCATGTTTTCAAGAATTATTTGATCTTTTTCATCACAAAGAGTATCTCCTGTAGTGGTTTCTTTTAAGCCTACTGCAGCTGCAATTTCTCCTGCAAATACTTCTTCTATTTCTTCACGCTTGTTTGCGTGCATTAAAAGAATTCTTCCTATTCTTTCTCTTTTACCCTTTGTTGAGTTCATTACATATGATCCGGCTTTTATGGATCCTGAATAAACTCTAAAGTAAGCAAGTTTACCTACATAGGGGTCTGTTACTATTTTAAAAGCAAGAGCTGACATAGGTTCAGTGTCTGATGCGTGTCTGTCTTCTTCTTCGTCTGTACCCGGTTTTGTTCCTACTATTGCAGGAATATCTGTAGGTGCAGGTAAATAGTCTATTATTGCATCAAGTAAAAGTTGTACACCCTTGTTTTTGTATGATGATCCACAAGTTACTGGGGTCATTTTTACTGCAAGTGTTCCTTTTCTTATTGCATTTTTTATCATTGTATCGGTTATTTCTTCTTCTTCAAGGTAAGCCATCATAAGATCTTCGTCAAATTCCGATACTCTTTCAATTAATTTATCTCTGTATTCTAAAGCTTTATCCATATATTCTTCAGGTACATCTTCTATTTCTATTTCTGTTCCCAGTTGATCTTTATAGATTTCAGCTTTCATTTCTACAAGGTCAATCATTCCTACAAAATTTTCTTCAGCTCCTATTGGGATTTGAATTGGAACGGGATTGCCATGTAGTTTTTTTTCAATTGTTTCAACTGATCTGAAAAAGTCTGCACCGGTTACGTCCATTTTGTTTATATGGGCAATTCTTGGTACGTGATACTTGTCAGCTTGTCTCCAAACTGTTTCAGATTGAGGTTCAACACCTGATTTTGCATCAAATAATGCAACTGCTCCATCAAGAACTCTTAGGGATCTTTCTACTTCTACTGTGAAGTCAACGTGTCCCGGAGTGTCAATGATGTTTAATCTGTAACCCTTCCAGTGAGCTGTTGTGGCTGCAGAAGTAATTGTAATACCTCTTTCTTGCTCTTGGGCCATCCAGTCCATTTGAGCAGCTCCTTCGTGGGTTTCTCCAATTTTGTGTATCTTACCGGTGTAGTACAAAATACGTTCTGTTGTTGTAGTTTTTCCGGCGTCGATATGAGCCATAATACCTATATTTCTTACTTTATCTAATGGTATTTCTCTTGGCATACTTCCTCCCTTACCATCTGTAGTGAGCAAATGCCTTGTTGGCTTCTGCGGTTCTGTGCATTTCTTCTTTTCTCTTTACTGATGCGCCCAGACCATTTGAAGCATCGATTATTTCTTTTGCAAGTCTTTGATCCATAGTTTTTTCTCCACGGGCTCTTGCAAATTTAACAAGCCATCTAAGTCCTAGAGTTTGACGTCTTTCAGGTCTTACTTCCATAGGAACTTGGTATGTTGCTCCACCTATTCTTCTTCCTTTTACTTCCAGCACAGGCATAACATTGTTAAGTGCTTTATAGAACACTTCTATTGGATCTTCGCCTGTTGATTCTTGTACAGCATCCATTGCGCTATACACAATTCTTTGAGCTGTTCCCTTTTTTCCGTCAAGCATTACATTGTTTATTAACTTTGTAATTACTACATCATCAAATTTAGGATCAGCCATTACTTCTCGTTTTTGGATATGTCCTTTTCTTGGCATAACTTCCCTCCTTAACCATTAATAGTCGATTCATCGGTACTCAGTTTTTGACCGTAAGCCTAAGCAATCTATATTAAAGTCAAATTTCATTTAATCAGTTTTTCGGCTTCTTTGTACCATATTTTGATCTTGCTTGACGTCTTGTATCAACGCCTGCAGTGTCCAGTGTTCCTCTTATGATGTGGTATCTAACACCTGGTAAGTCTTTTACCCTACCGCCACGAATAAGAACTACACTGTGTTCTTGCAAGTTGTGTCCGATTCCGGGAATGTAAGCCATTACTTCGTATCCGTTTGTTAAACGAACCCTTGCTACTTTTCTTAGAGCTGAGTTAGGTTTTTTCGGTGTTACTGTTCTAACTGCAACACATACTCCTCTCTTTTGAGGTGAATTTACATCAGTTTCAACTTTTCTTAGTGAATCATAGTTCACGTCAAGAGCAGGTGATTTTGATTTGTGTTCTACTTTCTTTCTACCTTGTCTAACCAGCTGATTAATAGTCGGCATTAAGGCACCTCCTTTATAAATTTTTGCATAATTTAAAGACCACCTAATGGTAGCCATAAATACGCTTATATATTCTATCATTAGTGGTCTTGTACGTCAACTTTTTTTAATTTTTCTATCTGTTTTTTCTTTACTTTTATTTTAAATTTGTCCTTTTAAAATTTGACCCTTTATTTGCTCTTTTGAGAAGTATTTTATAAGTTTAAATATTATCATGACAATGGATACTCCCAATAAAATATGTCCGACTCCTGCAAAACCTGTCATAGAATTTATCAGAAGTTTTGAAGGCCTATATGGATTTATAAGGCCATGTAAAAACATGATTGAATAGGTTAGAAACATTCCTGCCTCATAGATTTTAAGGGTGGTCTTAAATTCTTGTCCTTGAATTTGTAAGCTTTTAAGTGCCAAGAAAAATACGAAAAGAACAATGAAGCCTAAGACTATAAGGTGTCCATGAACTCTTAAAAGGTTGGGGTCAAGTGGAGCTATTTTGCCGAATTCTCTATAAAATGCTCCTGCAATTAAACCTGAGATTAAAAATGAAAATGCTGATCTTAAAAATTCCAGGCTTCCAAAGCTTTCTTTTGTGTTTTTTCTAAATTTTACAATCATCATTATATATGCCATGGTTTTTGGTATCATTAAGGCTCCAACTATGGGGTAGGTCCTTTTAAAAAGAACTACCGGTGTGTAAAAAGCGAAACTTAAGAATACCCAAATCCACAGGTTTTTTAGTTCTTCTTTGTATTTAAATTTAATTAGTAAATAAATTACAATTATTCCCATTACTAAAAAGGGTATGTTTGATATTAAATCAAGGGTATCTGAAAGGTTTACAAAGTTATAAATAACCAGAACTTCTCTTACAATTAAAGAAAGTCCTAGGGCAAAGTCCATTTTTTTATTTTTATAGCCTAGAATTTTTTTTATATAAATGTAAAATAAAACATAAAAAATTGACATGGTTACTGCTGATACTTTACTTCCATATAAAAGGAGGTTCTTATTTATTACAAAGCCATTTTCTTCAACCCTTGATATAATCCTCGGGACTAAGTGGAAGGTATCTCCTCCTGCAAGTAATATTGCCATTGTTCCTAAAAGATTTTTGCCCGGTTTTTTTGATGTTAACATCTTTAGACCCAAATACATGGCAAAGGTTAAATAAAATATATCAAAAAATACTTCCAATTCTCTCATTTTTCTACGCCTCTTAAAATCCAATTTGTATATAGTTTATAAACTTCTATAAATTTTTCTCTTGTATAGTCATTTCTGAAACTTTCTTTTATAAGTTCATGGATTATACTTTTTATGAAGTTTATAAATTCCATCATTTCTTTTTTATTTATGTTTTCTATTTCTATTTGAGGATTTTTTAAATCCTTTAAGTTTTCCTCTATAAATTCTTTTTTGTAATAGTCTTCTATTTTTTCGTCCCAATTTAAAAATTTATGTTTGTATAAATTTCTCTTTTTTTGGTCATAGAGAGTTTTTAACAAAAATTCTCTATATTTATTTAAAGTTTCTTTTAAATTCCCCTTTTCTTTTACCAAAAGTTTAAAAAATTCTCCATGTATCTCTAGTGTTTCTCTTTTAAGCATAAGAAAATAGGCATCATAGATGTCATCAAAGTATTGATAAAATGAACCTCTTGCCATTTTACTTTCTTTGATAATGTCTGAAACTGCTGCTTCTTTTATAGATTTACTTTCAAAAACATTTTTTAAGGCCTTATAAATGTTATTTTGTTTTTCTTCTGGTAAATTATAAAAAGTTTTATTTGCCATAAGTCCTCCTTTTTGTGACACCGTGTCATTTATTTTTATTTTAATGACAGTCTGTCATTTTGTCAAGTTTTTATTTTTTATTTTATTTTATTTAATTCGCCTTACGGCGATCGGACCAATGAATTGGTCCCTACATTCATTTGCAGGGGTTTAATCTTGTGAAACCTCTTCGCACAAATTTACACCACATTCACGTGTGGATTTCATGTTTGGATAAAATTACAATACATTTATGCGTGGGCTTTTGTGGGCTGTAGGGACCGGTTTACCGGTCCACGTGTATAATGTGGGAGAACAAAATAAATATTTGATTTAAAATTTATTTTAAATTTACATTTTTATTTTTATTTTATTTTAAATTTTTTCAATTTACATTTTTTCTTTATTTTTTCTTTTTCTATTTTTTTATTTTATTTCAATTCGCCTTACGGCGGCGGACCAATAAATTGGTCCCTACATTCGATTGCAAGGATTTAATTTTGTAAAATCTTTTCGCACAAATTTACACCACATTCACGTGTGGATTTCATGTTTGGATAAAATTACAATACATTTATGCGTGGGCTTTTGTGGGCTGTAGGGACCGGTTTACCGGTCCACGTGTATAATGTGGGAGAACAAAATAAATATTTGATTTAAAATTTATTTTAAATTTTTTTATAAATATTTTTTACGCTCTACGTGAAGCATTTTTGTTTTAAATTTTTCAACATACATTTTTTCTTTATTTTTTCTTTCTCATTTTTTTATTTTATTTCAATTCGCCTTACGGCGACCGGACCAATGAATTGGTCCCTACATTCGATTGCAAGGATTTAATTTTATTAATCCTTTACACATAAAATTACCTCACATTCACGTGTGGGTTCCATATTCGAATAAAATTATCTTACATTTTTATGTGTGGGATTTTGTGGGCTGTAGGGGTTTTTGTTGGCAATAAAAAAGCTACACATCTTGTATGATGTATAGCTAATTTTTATTTTTAGTCTTCTTTTATTTCTTCTTTTACTATTTTATTTTTTTCCAGTCTTTCTGAATTTTCCAAAATTTCAAAGTTTTCTTTTAGTTGGTCTGCTATGTCTATTTGAACTTTTGAATTTATTCTTGCTCCTGTTCCTGCAGGAATCAATTGACCGATTATTATATTTTCTTTTAGTCCTTGCAATAAGTCTTCTTTTCCTTTTATTGCTGCATCTGTAAGAACTCTTGTGGTTTCTTGGAAGGATGCTGCTGATAGGAAGGATTCTGTTGCAAGAGAGGCTTTTGTGATTCCAAGAAGACTTACTTGACCTTGAGCAGGATTTTTGCCTTCTTCTTCCAATCTTTTGTTTTCAGATTTATAGTCTGCAATGTCAACAAGGGATCCTGGTAAAAAGTCTGTGTCTCCTGCATCATAGATTTTAACTTTGTTCATCATTTGGCGAACTATTATTTCTATGTGCTTGTCATTAATGTCTACCCCTTGTAATCTGTAAACTCTTTGAACTTCTTTTACAATGTATTCTTCTACTCCTTTTGAGCCTTTTACTCTTAAAAGGTCTTGAGGGTATACGGATCCTTCTGTAAGTTCTTGTCCTTTTACAACTTTATCTCCGGTTTTTACTTTTAGTCTTGCTCCGAATACTATGTTGTAAGTTTGGTTTTCGCCTGTTTCGCTTACTATTACAACTTCTCTCTTGTTATTTTGTTCTATGACTTCTACTGTTCCGTCTATTTCTGCAATAACTGCAAGTCCCTTAGGTTTTCTTGCTTCAAAAAGTTCTTCAACTCTTGGAAGACCTTGAGTGATATCTGCTGCTGCTGCTACTCCGCCTGTGTGGAATGTTCTCATTGTAAGTTGGGTACCAGGTTCTCCTATGGATTGAGCAGCTATTACTCCTACTGCTTCTCCGATACCTACTTGGCTTCCTGTTGCAAGGTTTCTTCCGTAGCAATGTGCGCAGACTCCTGTTTTGCATTTACAACCTAAAACTGATCTTACTTTTACTTCTTCTATGCCTAATTTTTCAATTAATTCAGCGTCATCATCGGAAATTTGTGTGTTTGCTTTTACTATAATTTCTCCTGTTTCTGGATTTATTATATCTTCAAAAGCATATCTTCCTTCGATTCTGTCTTTTAGGCTTTCTATTAATTCTTTTCCGTCTTTAAAGGCTCTTGCTACAAGATATTCATCTGTACCGCAATCTTCTTCTTGTATTATTACTTGTTGTGATACGTCTACAAGTCTTCTTGTTAAATATCCTGAGTCCGCAGTTCTTAATGCTGTATCTGCAAGTCCCTTTCTGGAACCATGAGCTGACATGTAAAACTCAAGTACGCTAAGTCCTTCACGGAAGTTACTTTTTATTGGAACTTCTATTGTTCTACCTGAAGGTGATGCCATAAGTCCACGCATACCTGCAAGCTGTCTGATTTGGTTTTTACTACCTCTGGCTCCTGAATCTGCCATTATATAAATGTTGTTTAAGGAGTCAAATCCATCCATAACTTCATCTGTTAGGTCTTCTGTAGCTTTATTCCAAATTTCTATTACTTTTTCATATCTTTCTTCATCGGAAATAAGACCCATTCCGAAAGCTTCTTCATATTGTTTTACTTCTTCGTCTGCAGCTTTTAGAATATTTGGCTTTGTATCCGGAACTTCAACGTCCCCCATGGAAATTGAAATGGCACCTATTGTTGAATAGTGGTAGCCCTTTGACTTAATGTTATCAAGAAGTCTTGCTGTTGCAATATTTCCATGCTTTTTATAAGTCTTGTCTATTATTGTTCCAAGAAGTTTTTTATCTATTACCCTATCAATTTCAAGTCCGTAAGGATCAACTTTTCTATCTACAAATCCTAAGTCTTGAGCTATAAAATCATTTACTATAAATCTTCCTACTGAAGAATAAACAATTTTTCCCCTCTTGTCATTTTCATCAAGATATTTTCTAATTCCTACATGAGCTTGAAGGTGTAAAAATCCGCTTTGATATGCATGCATCATTTCATCATAGTCGCAAAAGACCATGCCGTCTCCCTTTAGTTTGTCTTTTCTATCTAAAGTCAGATAATACATACCTAAAATCATATCTTGTGTTGGAGTTGTAATAGGTTTTCCATCTTTAAGGGCAAGAATGTTATTTGTAGATAACATTAAAAGTCTTGCTTCTGCTTGTGCCTCTGTGGAAAGAGGAAGATGGACAGCCATTTGGTCTCCGTCGAAGTCAGCATTGTAGGCTGTACAAACAAGGGGATGAAGTTTAATTGCCTTTCCTTCTACAAGAACAGGTTCAAAAGCTTGAATACCCAGTCTGTGAAGAGTAGGGGCACGATTTAATAGTACTGGATGATCTTTTATTACATCTTCAAGTACGTCCCAAACTTCTTCTGATTGTCTTTCTACTTTTCTTTTTGCACTTTTTATATTATGAGCATACTCTCTTTTTACAAGTTCTCTCATAACAAAGGGCTTGAAAAGTTCAAGGGCCATATTTTTAGGAAGTCCGCATTGATAAAATTTAAGGTCCGGACCTACAACGATAACTGAACGTCCTGAGTAGTCTACACGCTTACCAAGCAAGTTTTGACGGAAACGTCCTTGTTTACCCTTAAGCATTTCTGAAAGGGATTTTAAAGGTCTGTTTCCCGGTCCTGTTACCGGTCTGCCTCTTCTACCATTGTCAATTAATGCATCTACAGCTTCTTGAAGCATTCTCTTTTCATTTCTGACAATAATGTCCGGTGCATTTATATCAAGTAGTTTTTTTAATCTGTTGTTTCTGTTTAAGATTCTTCTATATAAATCATTTAAATCGCTTGTAGCAAATCTTCCCCCGTCTAATTGAACCATAGGTCTAAGATCTGGTGGAATAACAGGAACTGCATCAAGGATCATCCATTCAGGTTTGTTGCCTGATTGGATAAAAGCTTCAATAACTTCAAGTCTTCTGGAAACTCTAATACGTTTTTGACCTGTTGCATCTTCCATTTCTTCTTTAAGTTCTTTAGATTCTTTTTCAAGATCAACTTTTTTCAGAAGCTCTTTAATAGCTTCAGCTCCCATTTTTGCTTCAAACTTGTCGCCATATTCTCTTTTAAGCTCTCTATATTCATTTTCATTTAATACTTGTTTTTCAACAATTGCATTTACATCATCATCAACTCTTGTAACGATATAAGCTGCAAAATATAAAACTTTTTCAAGAGATCTGGGGCTCATATCAAGAACAAGTCCCATTCTTGAAGGTATGCCTTTAAAATACCAAATGTGTGAAACAGGAGCAGCAAGTTCAATATGACCCATTCTTTCACGGCGTACCTTTGCTTTTGTTACTTCAACACCGCATTTTTCGCAAACTACGCCCTTAAATCTGATCCTCTTATATTTTCCGCAAGAACATTCCCAGTCTTTAGTAGGACCAAATATTTTTTCACAAAACAAGCCTTCTTTTTCTGGCTTTAGGGTTCTGTAATTTATAGTTTCAGGTTTCTTTACCTCTCCATAAGACCATTCTCTAATCTTTTCCGGAGAAGCAAGGCCAATTTTTATCGAATGAAATAATTCGCGTTCGTTCAAGTGAATCTCCTTTCTCTAAGACAAATCAATCTTCTTCGTCTTCGTCCTGTTCACCATCATCGTCACCTGAAATAATTTTCAAAAATGACGGTTCATCCTCATCTTCATCTTCAAAGGTAAGAGAGTTTGCATCTTCTGATGAAATTTTTGAAAAGTGTGAACTGCCTTCAATAAGTTCTTTGTAATCTTCATCAGATTCAGTATTAACTCCCGCATCTATTTTTTGTAAGTCTTCATCATCAGCTTCAAGATCTACAAGTTTTCCTTCATCATCAAGAACTTGTATTTCAAGAGCAAGAGATTCCAGTTCTTTAATAAGAACTTTAAAACTTTCAGGTACTCCTGGTGTAGGAATATTTTCGCCCTTTACTATAGCTTCATAAGTCTTAACTCTTCCTACAATGTCATCAGACTTAACAGTAAGCATTTCTTGAAGAGTATAAGATGCGCCATAGGCTTCAAGAGCCCAAACTTCCATTTCTCCGAACCTTTGTCCTCCGAACTGAGCTTTACCTCCAAGAGGTTGTTGAGTTACAAGAGAATAAGGTCCTGTACTTCTTGCGTGAATTTTTTCATCAACAAGGTGGTGGAGTTTAAGCATATACATTATCCCTACAGTAACAGGATGATCAAACTCTTCTCCGGTTCTTCCGTCACGAAGTTGAATTTTTCCGTCACTTGGCAGACCTGCTTTTTCAAGGGAATCTATAATATCTTGTTCGTTGGCACCGTCAAATACTGGTGTAGCAACTTTCCATCCAAGTTTTCTTGCAGCAAGTCCAAGGTGAACTTCAAGAACTTGTCCAAGGTTCATACGAGAAGGAACCCCTAAAGGATTAAGAACAATTTGAATAGGAGTACCATCAGGCATATATGGCATGTCTTCAGCAGGCATTACTCTCGAAATAACACCCTTGTTTCCGTGACGACCGCACATTTTATCTCCAACTTGAACTTTTCTCTTTGTAGCTATAAAAACACGAACCATTTCTTGAACTCCCGGTTGAAGTTCATCGCCCATAGCCCTTGTAAAGGTTTTAACATCTACAACAATACCTTGTTCCCCGTGGGGAAGTCTTAAAGAAGTATCTCTAACTTCTCTGGATTTTTCTCCGAAAATTGCACGAAGAAGTCTTTCTTCAGGAGATTGATCTCCTTCTCCCTTGGGAGTAACTTTTCCAACTAAAATATCTCCAGGCTTAACTTCGGCACCTATTCTTATAATTCCTCTTTCATCAAGATCTCTAAGCATATCAGGACTTACATTAGGAATATCTCTTGTTATTTCTTCAGGTCCAAGTTTAGTGTCTCTTGCTTCAGATTCATATTCTTCAATGTGAAGAGAAGTAAGAACATCATGAATAACAAGGTCCTTATTTACAAGCATAGCATCTTCGTAGTTATATCCTTCCCAGTTCATAAAAGCTATAAGGATATTTTTACCAAGAGCCATTTCACCCTTGTCCGTAGAAGGTCCGTCAGCTATAACTTCCCCTCTTTTTACAATTTGTCCCTTATTGACAATAGGTCTTTGATTAATAGTAGTACCTTGGTTGCCCCCAACAAATTTATGAAGTTTAAAATTAATTAATTTTCCATCTTGGTCTCTTTTTAAAGTTATATTTGTCGCATCAACCTTTTCAATAACTCCGTCATCAGTTGAAACAATAACAACTCCTGAGTCCTTTGCAGCCCTATATTCAATACCAGTTCCTATAATTGGAGCTTCAGTAGCAAGAAGAGGCACAGCTTGACGCTGCATATTTGCACCCATAAGAGCACGGTTAGCATCATCATTTTCAAGGAAAGGAATCATAGCTGTACCAACAGCAACAATTTGCTTAGGTGATACATCCATGTAAGTTACATCCTTGGAATCAAAAATATCTACAATACCCTCATGACCACGGGCAACAATACGATCATTAACAAATTTTCCATTTTCATCTAAAATTTCATTAGATTGAGCGATAATTTGTTCATATTCAACATCAGCAGTCAAATATTCAATTTCATTTGTAACAATTCCCTCTCCCTTTTTAACCTTTCTGTAAGGCGCTTCAATAAAGCCGTATTCATTTATCCTTGCATAGGTTGTTAGAGAAGTAATAAGACCGATATTTGGACCTTCGGGAGTTTCTATAGGACACATTCTTCCGTAGTGAGAGTTATGGACGTCACGCACTTCAAAGCCCGCTCTATCTCTGCTTAGCCCACCAGGTCCCAGTGCTGAGAGCCTTCTTTTGTGAGTTAATTCTGATAGGGGATTATTTTGATCCATAAATTGTGAAAGCTGTGAAGATCCAAAAAATTCTTTTATCGCAGCTGTTACAGGTCTAATATTTATAAGAGCTTGAGGAGTAGTTGCATCTGCATCTTGAACAGTCATTCTCTCCTTAATAACCCTTTCCATTCTCGAAACACCAATTCTAAATTGGTTTTGTAAAAGTTCGCCGACACTTCTTATTCTTCTATTTCCCAAGTGGTCAATATCATCAGTTTTGCCAACGCCAGGGAAAAGACCAAATTCATAGCTTATAGAAGCTAAAATATCATCGACAATAATATGCTTAGGACTAAGCTCATTTTTTCTCTTTATAAGCTCTTCCTTTAAAGCCTCTGGATTTTCAGAAAATTCATCGCAAATTTCCTTAAAAACCGGATAATAAATTTTTTCCTTAAAACCGATTTCCTTAAGACTAAAAGGTAAATCAAAATCAGAAGGAATACAGAAATTGTTTCCGTAAACAATAACATCTTTATCAGTATCATTTAAGTGAACTGCCTTAATCCTTACAATTACCCTATTTATACCTGCATTTTCGATTTTATAAGCAGTTTGTCTATCAATAAGCTCTTCTTCGTTCACTAAAACTTCACCAGTATTAGGATTTATAACATCCTCTCCGGCAATCATTTCTTCAATTCTCGATGCAAGATTCAGCTTTTTATTAAACTTATACCTGCCCACATGAGCAAGATCATATCTCTTAAAATCAAAAAACATGTTTTCAAAAAGAGATTGAGCAGAATCAAGAGTAGGCGGTTCGCCCGGTCTTAATTTCTTATAAATTTCAATTAAAGCCTCTTCCTTGTTGCTAGTAAGATCCTTTTCAAAAGTCTTTGAAAGGGCCTCAGATTCTCCTAAGAATTCTGTAATTTCAGAATTTGATTGAACTCCTATAGCTCTTAAAAGAACAGTAATAGGTATTTTTCTCGTTCTATCTATTCTGACATTAATAACCCCTTGAGAATCAGTTTCATATTCAAGCCAAGCACCTCTATTGGGAATAAGCGTTGAAGAATAAAGCTTTTTGCCTGTTTTGTCGGTTTCAACCTTGTAATAAGCTCCGGGGCTTCTAACAAGTTGTGAAACAACAACTCTTTCAGCACCGTTAATAACAAAAGTTCCCGTAGGAGTCATAAGAGGAAGATCTCCCATAAAAACTTCCTGTTCCTTAACTTCTCCGGTCTTAACATTAATAAGCCTTACAATAACCTTAAGAGGAGCAGCATAGTTCGTATCACGCGCCTTAGCTTCATCAATTGAATACTTAATTTCATCAGAAATCTTGTAATCAACAAACTCCAAAATTAAATTTCCGGCATAGTCCTCAATGGGACTAACATCATCAAAAACTTCTCGTAATCCTTCATCAAGAAGCCACTTGAAAGAAGAAGTTTGCACTTCCAAAAGATTTGGAACTTCAAGAACCTCTTCAATTCTTGAAAAACTCATTCTTTCACGGTTTCCATACTTTACAGGATGTACCATTAAATCACCCCTATTTTGTTTCATGCAGTAACGTCCAATTTATATTTAGAGCCTAATGTTCCACTCTAAATTAATTATTATGCAATTTATTATTATAACA
This sequence comes from Peptoniphilus sp. BV3C26, assembly GCF_000478985.1. Taxonomy (GTDB): domain Bacteria; phylum Bacillota; class Clostridia; order Tissierellales; family Peptoniphilaceae; genus Peptoniphilus_B; species Peptoniphilus_B koenoeneniae. The sequence continues at coordinate 21,092 of NZ_AWXB01000034.1, read as the reverse complement.
CTTGGCAAGTTAAATTCAAAGCATTAATTAATTTTTTTTATAAAAATTTTTTACGCTTCACGTAGAGCGTTTTTAAATTTATTCTCTATTCTTGAATTAAAATTTATTTTATATATGACCTCTAGGGACCGATTTTCAATTAATTGGTCTCTACTTCAGGTTTAAATTTCAATGGAAATTATTTTTATTTTTCAAGGCATAAAAAAAAGACCCTTAGGTCTTCTTTTTATATTTATTTTTAAAAGGTTAATACTACTTTTATTGAGCTGGTGTCTTTTTCCATAAATTTTTCAAAGGCTTTTTTGTAATCTTCTGCTTTAAATACATCTGTTACGAATTTATTTAAAAGGTCTTCTTTGTCTTTTAAATATGAGCAAACTATGTCGAATTTTTCGTATTGAAGTCTTGAGCCTGCAATTTCTATTTCCTTTTGATTTATGGTTTTGCAATCCAAAGGTATATATTCAGAACCAAATGCCAAAGGAACAACTCTTGATGCTGGTGATAGAAGTTTTACAGCTTCTTCCATTACTTGAGGCACTCCTGTTGTTTCTATTAAAACATTTACCCCTTCGCCATTTGTTATTTGATCTACTAAATCTTTTAAAGATTCTTTTGAAGGATCGATTGTGTATTTTGCTCCAAATTCTTTTGCCATATTTCTTCTTCTGTCATTTATTTCAGATACTATTACATTGGCTCCCTTGCAGGTTGCTATGTCTGTAATTAAAAGCCCCATAGGACCTGCTCCTGTTACTAATACATAATCGCCTTTTTTTACTCTTGCTCTTGATGTTGATTGCTCTGCTATTGTGTAAGGTTCTGCTACTACTGCATGTTCAAAGGACATATTGTCATCTACTTTATGCCATTTTGATCTGTCTGCTACTAGGTATTCACAGAATCCGCCTTCTCTATGAACTCCATAAACTTGTAAATCTTTACATACATTGTGTCTTTCATGTCTACATGCATAACATTCGCCACAAAATTCTATGGGTTCTAAGACTACCTTATCTCCAACTTTTAAATCTTTTACTTTGTCACCAACTTGATAAACTTCTCCACAAGCTTCGTGGCCTATTATTCTTGGATATATTGCAAAAGGATTCTTTCCTTTAAAGATTCCTACATCGGATCCGCAAATTCCAAAGGCTCTTATTTTTACCAATACGTCTTTAGGATTTTTTATTTTAGGCATGGGAACTTCTATAAGTTCCATTCTACCTGGTTCAACAACTTGTATAGCTTTCATTTTCTCTCCTTTTATGCTCTGTGATTTTTATGTGATTTTTATATTCTAAAGAATTATTTCATAAGTCCCGGTAAGAATGTTGTTACTGCTGGTACGTATGATACTAAAGCAAGAATTACCAGTAATACAACTAAAAATGGTGCATTTGCTTTTATTGCACGTCCTGTTGATATTTTTCCTATTTGAGCTGCTGTTGTTAAGCATAGTCCAACGGGAGGTGTTACAAGTCCAATCATAAGATTTAGTATTGCCATAATTGAAAAATGTATTGGGCTCATTCCTATTGCTGTTGCAACGGGAAGTAAAACGGGAATCATAATTATAATTGCCGCTATAGATTCCATAAACATACCTGTAAATAATAGAACTATATTCATAATTAATATTACTAAAATAGGATTTTCAGTTATTGATAAAATTCCACTTGCTATTGTTTGAGGTACTCTTTCACTTGTTAAAATCCATGCAAATAAATTTGCAATTCCTACTAATATTATAACTGAGCCTGCTGCTATGACAGTATCTCTGAAAATTGGGAAAATATCTTTTAATTTTATTTCCTTATAAATAAATATACCTACTACAAAGGCATAAAGTACTGTAACTATTGATGCTTCTGTAGGGGTGAATATTCCTGAAAGAATTCCAACCATAAGTATTAAAGGCATAAGAAGAGCCCATATTACGTCTTTTATAATTTTCACTCTTTCTTTCATAGGAACTCTTTCGTGCTTAGGATAGTTTCTTTTCTTAGACATATAGTATGTTGGAATTATAAAGCCCAAACCCATTATTAAGCCTGGCATTATTCCGCCTACGAAAAGTTTAGCTATTGATAAGTTTGTTAAAGTTCCTGCAATAACCATAGGTACTGATGGTGGTATTATAGGTCCTACGACTGAAGTTGATGCTGTAATTGCTACAGAGAAGTCTGCATCGTATCCTTCGTCTTTCATAGCAGGAATTAACATTGATCCTAAGGATGCTACGTCTGCTAGGGCTGTTCCTGAGATACCTGCAAAAAGAACTGATGCTAATATATTTATATAGGCTAAAGCTCCTCTTATATGACCTACAAACACGTTACAAAAGGCAACTATTCTCTTAGTTATTCCCCCTGTGTTCATTAGGTTTCCTGCTAAAATAAATGATGGTATACATACCATGGTAAATGAGTCCATTCCTGCATACATTTTTTCCGCTACTATATTGAAAGGGATACCTTCAAGTAATAAATAAATTACTGCGGATATTCCCAATGAATATGCAATAGGAACTCTTGTAAATAATAAAATCAAAAAGATTATAAACATTATCCATACATTCATAATTTCTTATCCTCCATAATTAATTTCTCTAATCCTGTGTAATATCAAATTGTTCCAGTGATTTGTCGGAATCTTTCAAAAAGTCTATTAATTTTAAAACACTGTAGAATAGAGAAAATATTCCGAAAAATAAAATTGTGCTGTGATGGATAAACATTGGCCATCTCATAGCCGGTGATACTGATCTTCCACCTAAAGTTGTAAATAAATATCCGCTATATATTACAATTCCTAAAAATATTGAAATCAAAAGAAAATCTATAAAAATGCAAATTTTTTTAGCATTCTTAGGGAATTTTTCATAAATTAAATCAACATCTGCAAAGGCATTGTATTTTAATGAGAGGGGTGCCCCAAGGGCTATTATGAAAACAAAAATAAATCTTGTTAATTCTTCTGTCCAACTTAAGGTTAGAGAAGGCATATATCTTGCTGCTATTTGCATTAAAACGACAATTATCATAGCCATATAAAGTATAACCGTTATAACAGATAAAACTTTATCTAAAAAGCTATCAAGTTTTTTCAAAATAAACCTCCTTATAAAGTAAGAAAACGGCTTAGCCGTTTTCCTCCTATAAATCTTTTCCTAATTCAACTACTTCTTCATATATCTTGTATGAGTCTGCATCAAAGTATTCTTTAATTGCAGGTTCCATAGCTTTTCTAAAGGCATCCTTATCTACATTTTCATTAATAGTCATGCCTTTTTCGATAAGTTTTTGTTTGAAATCATCTTTTGTATCGAAATAAAGTTTATTAATATATTCTTGTGATTCGCTTGCAGCTTCTAAAACTTGTTTTTGCATTTCTTCTGGAAGTGCATTAAATTGTTTTTCTCCAACGATGAAGAAAAGATATCCTACTACGTGTTCAGTTTCATTTGCGTATTTTTGAACTTCATAGAAACTTGAATTGTAAATCATGTCGTAAGGATTTTCTTGTGAATCTATAACGCCTTGGTTTAATGCTGTAAATACTTCATTAAGAGCCATTACGTTTACATTTGCTCCAACTGCTTCCCAGCATTTAATAGCAAGGGGAGTATTTGATAATCTAAGTTTTAATCCTCTTGCTTCTTCAGGAGTTGAGATAGGTTTGTTTGAAGTTAAGTTTCTTGGTGTTCTTAATTGATACATTAAAGGTTTGAAACCACTGTCTTCGATTTGATTTTTAATCTTATCTCCAACATCGCTTGATAAAACTTTTTGTATGTGTTCTTCATTTTTATAAGCATAAGGTGCAGCCATAAGGTCTGCTAAAGGTGCCCAGTTTGACATGGATTCAGCTGAAATTGTCATATCAACAGTTCCTGAAAGAATTCCATTTAAAGCTTCCATTTCAGATCCTAATTCTGAGTTTGGATAGATATCAATTTTTAACTTTCCGCCTGTTTTTTCTTCAACTCTTTTTGCGAAATCCTTTGCACCTAAGTTCCAGTTGTGATCTTCAGTAACAATGTCACTAAGTTTCCAAACTATTTGCTTTTCTCCTGCGTCTTTTCCTGCTCCTTGATCTTGTTTGTTCTTGTTTCCGCATCCTGTTGGTATAGCAACAAGTGCTAAGGCAAGTCCTAATGAAGCAATTCTCTTAAAATTTTTAAAATTCATAAAATACCTCCCGATATGTAAAAAATTACATAATATACTAATATATTACGTGCTTTTATATTAACACCATTCCCTTACAAAGTCAACTGATAAAGAAAACATTTGTCTGAATTATTATGAAATTTATTCCATAAAATATTCCGGATATTTTGCCCTTAATTTTTTTTCATTTACTTCCCATCTTCCTAAGTGGCTATCCATAATCTCCACTGCCTCATCAATGTTTTTATTTTCTATTGCCTCAATTAATCTTCTATGGTCTTCAATAGTATTTTTTAAATGCTCTTTTGACATCTCCAAATTTCTTACCCGGTCATAATGTATAAAGGCAGGTTTTATCATTTTATGAAGTTTTTCCATATCCGCAATTTTATATAAAAGCCCGTGTAAATTGCTGTCTAATTTTGAAGCATCCTTAAAAATTTCATTTTCATAGCAAAAAACTTGCATGGAATAAATTTGTTTGAGTTTTAATATATCATCTTCCTTTGCAACTTTGCATACGACTTTAATGATTTCTTTTTCCAGGGCAAGTCTTAAAAATTTTGTTTCATTAACTATTTTAGTGTCAATTAAAGAAACTCTCATTCCTCTTTGAGGATAAACATCTATAATATTTGATTCATCTTTAAGTTTATTTATAGCTTCTCTTATGGGAGTTCTGCTTATTCCCAACAATTCCGAAATTTTAATGTCGCTTATGGTCTCCCCTGGTTTAAGAGTGAGATTAACAATATTTTCTTTAATTATATTGTAGGCGTAATCCCTTGCACTTTCATTGGAATTTCTTTCATATATTTCCAAAAAATCAGCTCCTTCGTGTGATATATATTAGTATATTACTTAAAGCCAACCTTTTCAAACATTTCTTTTATTTTTTACCTATAATATAATGTAAAAAAAGGAGGAAATTTATGGAAGATAAATCTATACCGGAACTCATTTCCCAAAAAATAATTAAAATGATTAAGGATTCAAACTTAAAGGTTGATGATAAATTGCCTAACGAAAAAGAATTGATGGAACTTTTTAAAGTGAGCAGAAATTCTTTAAGAGAAGCTTTAAAAATTTTAAGCAGCAGAAATATAATTTATATAAAGCAAGGATCAGGAACTTATGTAGCAGAACAAACAGGCATAAGCGAAGATCCTTTAGGCCTATTATTTATAAAAGACAGAAAAAAATTAGTAAAGGACATCTTAGATTTAAGATACATTTTAGAACCGGAAATAGCTTCTTTGGCTGCTCAAAATGCAAGTCCTGCCCAAGTAGAAGAATTGGAAGAAATTTTGGCAAAAATGGAAAAACAAATAAAAAAGAAAAATGATTTTTTGGAATATGACCAAGAATTTCACGGACTAATTGCAAAAATGACCCAAAATATTATTATTGCAAAACTTATACCTATTTTAAATGAAACTATTAAAGTTTTTTCTCAGGAAGCTTTAACCACAGAATACGAAAACACTTTAGTTTCTCATGAAAAATTATTTAATGCCATAAAAGATAAAAAATCCAATGACGCAAAAGAAATTATGACTTATCACATACTTTTTAATAAAGAAAGATTTTCCAAAGAAAGGTCGGATGAATTTTGACAAAAACATTGTAATGTCTATTTTTTTATGGTAAAATTCAATAAAATATGTAAAGTGGTAGGATGATTATGAATAAAAAAAATATAATTTATGATTTTGCCATAATTGGCGGCGGAGTCCTAGGAAGTGCCATAGCAAGAGAACTTTCAAAATACAATTGTAAAGTCCTTGTTATTGAAAAAAACAACGACCTTTGTTTTGAAACAAGCGGTAGAAACTCTGGAGTTGTTCACGCAGGTTTTTCCTACGATACAGGCAGTTTAAAAAATATCTTTTGCTTAAAAGGAAATCTTATGTTTGACCAATTGTCAAAAGATTTAAGTTTTCCCTTTAAAAGATGTGGAAAATTACTTGTGGGAAAAAGCCAAGAAGACTTAGAAACTTTAAAAAGAGTTTTAAAACAAGGAGAAGCCAATGGAGTAAAAAACATGGAGCTAATTTGCGGACAAGAAAAAATTGCAAATATAGTGCCCTATACCATTGGAAATTACGCAGTTTTTTCTCACAACAGCGGAATAACAGATCCCTTTTTATTTAACATTGCCTTAGCAGAAAATGCCCATTTAAACGGAGTGTCTTTTGCCTTTAATCAAGAAGTAATAGGCATTGAAAAGGAAGAAGAGTTTTATAAAATTAAAAGTCCCAAAAACTCTTTTAGAAGTAAATGGATAATAAATTCTGCAGGTCTTAACTGCGGAAAGATTTCAAAAATGATGGGCATAGATTCCTATAAGGTAATAGGATCAAAGGGAGAATATATAATTCTTAACAAAGAATGTGGCAAGGATCTGCCCATGCCTGTTTATCCAGTACCAAGCAATACTTATATGGGAATCCATGTTACAAATACAGTTGACGGTAATGTTTTAGTAGGCCCCAACGCAGAAAATGTTTCTGATTTTACAGACTATACAGTTTCAAAAATTGGAGTGGAAGGCCTTGCTAAAAGTGCCAACGATTTGTGGAATAGGGTTTATAGAAAAGATTTCATCAGAACCTATGCGGGAATACTGCCTAAATGGGTTGACGAAAATAATATTATTCAAGACTTCAAAATTGAAATTAAAGATGAAGTTAAAAATTTCGTAAACTTAATCGGAATCGAATCTCCCGGCCTAACAGCTGCAGTTCCCATAGCCCAATATGTTCTTAAATTAATAAAAGATAGAATAAAATTGGAAGAAAAAGAAAATTTCATAAGCAAAATGCCTGAAAGGAAAAAATTTTCTCACATGACCTTTGAAGAAAAAAAAGAAGCCATCAAAAATAATCCAGATTTTGGAGAAATTATTTGCAGATGCGAGCACGTTTCAAAGGCAGAAATCTTAAATGCCATTAACAATCCCTTAGGCAGATGCAGTTTCAAATCTATTAAATATAGAACAAGAGCTATGACAGGTCTATGCCAAGGAGGCTACTGTCAAATGAGAATTGAAGAAATGATAAAAGAAGAGAAAAATTTAAAAGATGAAGATATCCTTTATGGCAACGAAAATACAAATATGTTTCCATCTAATGTAAGGGAGATATAAATGATTGATGCAATAATAATCGGTGGCGGCCCTGCAGGACTTGCCGCTGCAGTTGAACTAAAAAAAAGAAATGTAGATAATATATTAATAATCGAAAGAGAAAACCACTTAGGTGGAATCCTTAACCAATGTATTCATGACGGCTTTGGTTTAAGCAAATTTAAACAATCCCTAACAGGACCTGAATATGCCTCCCTATATATAGACCAAGTAGAAAAACTTAATATTAAATATCTCCTCAATACCATGGTTCTTGAAATTAACGAAAATAAAGAAGTAACTATAGCTTCAAAAAAAGGCATAGAAAAATTACAAGCAAAAAGTATTCTACTTGCCATGGGTTGTAGAGAAAGAACAGCTGGAATGCTTACAATACCAGGAGAAAGACCAGCAGGAGTTTTAACAGCAGGAGTTGCACAAAACTATGTAAACCTTCATAATATTCAAGTTGGTAAAGAAATAATCATCTTAGGCTCAGGAGATATAGGTCTTATAATGGCAAGAAGACTTACTTTAGAAGGAGCCCATGTAAAAATGGTAGTGGAAATAAACTCTTACCCAGCAGGCCTTCCAAGAAATGTTTTGCAATGTTTAAGGGACTATAACATTCCCCTTTTACTTAACAAATCAATTTCACAAATTCACGGAAAAAACCGAATTGAAGGAATAAGCCTGGAAGACCTTGATGAAAATGGAAATATAATTCCAAATAGCGAAAAATTTTATTCCTGCGATACCCTTGTTTTATCAGTAGGTCTTATACCAGAAAATGAACTTTCAAAAATGGCAGGAGTCCTTATAGATTCAAAAACCAACGGGCCTCAAATAAAATCCAATTACGAAACAAATGTAAAAGGTATCTTTGCAGCAGGAAATGTTTTGCAAGTTCACGATTTAGTAGATAAAGTATCAGATGAAGCAGAAAGAGCAGCAACAAGTATTTGTAAATATTTAGAAGAAAATGAAAAAGAAAATACAGAACTTTTAAATATTAAAACTGATTCAAACATATCCTATATCCTTCCCCAAAGCCTTGTGGCAAATGAAGAAGCGACAATTTCTTTCAGAGTTAGAAGGCCCATGGAAAATGTAAAAATTATAGTTAAACAAGGAGAAAATGAAATAAAAAAAATATCAGCAAGAAAAGCCATACCTGCTGAAATGATACAAATAAAAATTCCTGAAAATGTAATTAAAGAATCTGTTGATTTGGAGGTTTTCCTATGCCCGAAAAATTAATCTGTATATTATGCCCAAACGGCTGCCAAATTACCTACAAAAAAAATGAAAATGATCTAGAAATAATAGAACACGGTCTTTGTCCAAAGGGAGATGGTTTTGTAAAAAACGAAGTCTTCCATCCTGTGAGAACAATCTGCACATCAGTTAGAGTCTTAAATGGAGACCTGCCCCTTGTTAGCGTAAGAACGGACAGAGAAATCCCTAAAGATAAAATTTTTGAACTTATGAAACTTATAAAGTCACTAAGAATAGAAGCCCCAGTTAAAATAAACGACATAATATATGAAAACGCCCTGGGCCTATGTAATATAAAAGCAACAAAGACCATAAATAAAATTAGCTAAAAAAATCCGTTAGTAAGTTTATATATAAAACTTATTAACGGATTCTTTTTATTTAAATTAATAATATTAATCTTATAAATTTATTTTTAATTAAATATTAAATTCGGAACAAATAATACCAGTTGTGGGAAAAGTACAAGGACAATGTCCAAAAGTATGACAGCAACGAAAAATGGTATTGAATGCTTTACATAATCACTTATGGAAATTCCCATTATACCGCAAACAATATAGCATGCTGTTCCAACAGGAGGAGTCATACATCCCATTGTTACTATTGTCATCATACAAACTCCAAAGTGAACAGGATCTATTCCTAAGCTTTGTACTACCGGTAAAAATATCGGAGTTAATAAAAGTATATTTACATTGGAGTCAACTATCATTCCTGTAAAGAATAGGAAAAGTAACATTATCAAGGTCAATACTTTACCATTACTTGAAATACCTACTAAAAATCCTGATAGAACTGTAGGCGCATTAACATAAGTTAGTACATAGCTGAAAATTCCTGAGAAAGAAATAATCAGAATAATTGCACCATTATCTATTACAGTATTTACTACGGACATTTTAAATTTTTCCCAAGTAAGCTCTTTATAAACAAATACACCGATTATAAGAGCATATACAACAGCGAAAGCTCCTGCTTCTGATGGAGTGAAAATTCCAAATCTTATACCTACTATAAGAATAATAGGGAAAATAAGAGCCCAAATAGAAGTTTTTAAATCTTCTAAAATTTCTTTAGCAGATGCTTTTTCTATATTTGGTTCAGGTAAATCATAGCCATGCTTTTTTGAAGTTATACTTACAGTTACCATTAAAAATGTCATCATCAATATACCTGGCACTATACCTGCAGCAAAAAGTCTTCCTATGGAAACTTCACCTACAAATCCATATAAAATAAGTCCAAGAGAAGGTGGAATTGTGGCAGTTATCAGTGATGTAAGACAGATTACAGCAGCTGAATATCCCTTTGGATATCCCTTAGCATCCATTTCAGGTCCAAGTATTCTCGCTTCCATAGCAGCATCAGCTACAGCAGAACCGGAAACACCACCCATAAGAGTACTTAAAATTACACTTACTTGGGCAACCCCACCTGCTAAAGTTCTTGTTAAAAGTCTTGATAATCTTAAAAGCCTGTCAGTTATTCCAGTTTCATTCATAAGATTTCCTGCAAATACAAAAAATGGCACTGCAAGAAAGGCAAAGGATTGAGTTTGAGAAACTACCCTTTGTACTGCAACGGAAAGAGGTATTGCATTTGATGTAACAAAATAACTAATGCCTGAAATACCTATAACAAAAGCAATAGGCATATTAATAATTAAAAGTCCTATAAATAAAATAATCAAAATTGTCATTAGTTTTCACCTCTAATCATTCTTATGTCTTTTGCAATTAAAGTTAAAGTAGAAAGAATCATAAGCAAAGAACCTACAGGTAAACTCATTGTTACACATGCATAGCTTAACTTTAAAGATTGAAAACTTCTGTCCCAAGAATTCATAGTTAAATCAAATCCCTTAATAACAAATACTACTAATAAAGCTATCATAAGCAGATGACTTATAATTCTACAAATTCCATTTGCCTTTTTTGACATTTTACTTGTGAAGATATCAACCCCTACCAACTTTTCCTGCCTTAGAGCAATGTCAGCACCTATAAAGGCTAACCAAGCAAATAAAAGTTGTGCAACATCCAAACTTTTTTGCATAGGTATATTAAATTTTCTTGTAAGAGCTGATAAAAAAACCAGCACAACAACTAATATTAAAAATATACCGCAAATTATGGTTTCAAGTTTACACAACAAATCATAAATTTTCTTCATGCTATCCCTCATAAAATTAAAAGGGGCATATAGCCCCAGTTTTATTCACCTATAGCTTTCTTAAATTCTTCTCTTAATTGAGAGTATCCAAGTTTTTCATATACAGGTTCTACAGCTTGTTTAAAAGGTGTTTTGTCAATTTCACGAATTACCATACCCTTTTTAGCCATTTCTTCTTCATATTCCTTAATAGTACTGTCTACAATCTTTCTGTTTTCAGTACCAACTTTTTTGAATACTTCAACAAATTTTTCTTGAGCTTCTTTTGGCCAGCTGTTAAATACTTTAGCACCCATAACAGGAACAGTTACTAAGTTAAAATGTTCAGTCTTGTTTACATATTTACAAATTTCATAAAGTCTTGTCGGATATGCAGATGGTGTTTGTACTTCTGCTCCATCAAGGGCTCCTTGTTGAATTGAAGGATAAACTTCAGACCATTCCATAGGAGTTGCAATAGCACCCATAGCATTTATTGATTCAACAAAAATGTCGCTACCAATTGTTCTGATTTTTTTACCAGCTAAATCTGCAGGTGTATTTACTTCATTGTTGCAAACAAAGTTTCTTGGTCCGTTAAACCAGTTAGCTGTAATAACCTTTACGCCTTTTTCTTCAAATTGTTTTTCCCATCCTTTGTATAAGTCAGTTTCAACTAATTTATCAAGATCGTCAACATTTTCAAGAATGTATGGCATTTGGATAATACCAAAATCTTTTACATAAGATGCAAGTCTACCAGGGTCACTCATAGCTACAACAGGCACACCTTGAAGACCTTGTTCTAATACGTCATCAGTTCCGCCAAGGGCAGAAGAGAAGAATAATTGAACTTCGAACATTCCTGTTGCTTCAAGTTCTTTCTTTACTTCCATCATACCAATTGATTGAGTATCTTTTTCACCTTGAGTGTTTGCTATTTGTACTTTAATTTTTTCTGTACTTCTTTCACCCTTTGCTTCCGTTTGCTTCTTGTTGTTTCCTTCAGCAGGAGCTTCTTTCTTTTCAGATTTTCCGCAACCTACTAAAAGTCCTAAAACTAAAACGCTTAATAACACTAGTTTTAATCTTCTCATTAATTCTTCCTCCATAAATCTTTTAATGAATAATAAATTAAAAAATTTCCCAATTCATTAGGATGAATATCACCGTCATAATAAAATTTACTATCTGCCGGAAAAATGTCCCTTCCTTTTACTAATTTAAACTTAGGGTAATTTTTTAAAACTTTGATGATACTAGTTTCGATTTCAGTGAATCTTTTTTCTAAAGAAGGTTTTAATATTGGAATAGGACTTAAAACCACAACATTTTTGTCAAAAAATTTTTCATTGATAAGTTTAAAATAAAGATCAATTTCACCTTTTACCTCATCAATATTCTTATCAGAAAGAATGTCATTTGTCCCAAGACCTATAAAAATATTTTCGCAAGACACATTACAAAGTTGAGGAAGCTTATGATCAAAAATCATGCCTCCAACACTTTGATTTTTTATGTCAAACCCTTCCCTATGAAATAAATTCATAAATGTAAAAGATGGATAATCAGTTTCCATGCCTTGAGTAATAGAATCTCCAAAGGCTAAAATACTAGCCTTATAAGTATTTTCAAGAGTATCATATAAACCCTTTACTTCTTTAATTCTCCAAGTTGAAGTATTTGATAAAAATATCTTTACTGGTTTACCCACAAATTCTTTTTCTATTAAAACTTCAATTTGTTTTTTTCTATTTCCATACTCTATGTGCTTAAGAAAAATCTTATCCATATAAATATCAACATTTACAGGATCTCTTGCAAATTCTTCAACAGAAAACATCAATCTAAGCTCAGACCTTGGAATTAAATTTATTGCAATATTAGGACTGCAAAGACTTCTAATTCTAAAATCATTGTTCTCACTTAAATATTTATATTGTTCCTCTGAAAAACGAGTCTTATAATAACCGTCGCAAAACTTTATTTCTTCTTTTGTGCCTGAAAATAAATCTTCCATATGCCTCCCATAAGTTGTTCCACATTTCGAAACGTTATCATCATTTATGAAACTATTATAACCCATATCCTTAATTAAATCAATCGAGCCTGCTAAAGCATTGATAAATTTTTTTCAATTAGAGAAAAAAAATATGCTGCAATTACGCAGCATACCCTTTAAATAATTATTTACTCATTTTGTCTATAGCTTCCCAAAGACCGTTTAAATATGTTAAGCCCAAAGCTCTGTCATAAAGTCCGTATCCAGCTCTACCCTTTTCGTCCCAAATCATTCTTCCGTGGTCTGGTCTTATATAAACATCAGGACTTGTATCATATAAAGCTTTCATTATTTCAAACATATCAAGGCTACCGCAGTCACTATAGTGGGCTGACTCATAAAATTCCTTGTTTCCTATGTGCTTTATATTTCTAACATGAGCACAAGCTATTCTGCCCCTTTCACCAAAATGTCTTATAGCATCGGCAACTTTATAATTAGAATCAGTTCCCAAAGAACCAGTGCATAGGCAAAGAGAATTTGCAGGAGAATCAACTAAAGAAAGAATCCTATCAAATTGTTCAAGACTATGAGAAATTCTCGGAATTCCAAAAACTGGCCATGCAGGATCATCAGGATGAACTGCCATCCTTACCCCATATTTTTCACAAGTAGGAATTATTCCTTCAAGGAAATATTTATAATTTGCAAGAAGTTTTTCTTCATCAATATCCTTATAAATTTCAAGGACTCTTTCTAATTCCTTTAATCTTTCAGGTTCCCAACCAGGAAGAGAAAAACCACCAGAATTTTTTATAGTACTTTCAACTAAAGCTTGAGGAGTAAGACCCTTTAAATCTTTATCATTGTAATAAAGAGTGTTAGAGCCATCAGCCAAGACCTTTGCCAAATCAGTCTTAAGCCAGTCAAAAACAGGCATAAAATTGTAAACTACAACCTTTACTCCACACTCAGCAACATTCTTGATAGATTCCTTGTAATTTTCAATATACTTATCCCTTGTAGGAAGACCCATTTTAATGTCTTCATGAACATTTATACTTTCTATTACCTCAACCTCAAGACCAGCATCATTAACTCTCTTTACAAACTTGCCAAAAATTTCCTTGTCCCAAACTTGTCCAGCCTCAAAATCGTCCATCATAGCCATTATTCCACTGCAATTTGGAATTTGTTTTATATATTTCAAAGGTATCGGATCAGAATCTCCATACCATCTAAAAGTCATTTTCATAATATCACCTTAAATATTTTTTTAACGTGCTTCTTACAGCACCCTTGCCCATGCTTAATTCCTTCAGATACTCAACAATCAAATCTGCTAACCCAGCCTTTTCAAGATCAAGACCGAAAATAGTTTCATTTTTAAGCAGCTTTCTTATAGCAGCCTCATCAATATTTCCAATCTCCATGTTTTCATAAATCTTTTTCAAATCAGAAAGCAAAGGATCAGCACTTAAATCAAACTTTTGTAAATTATCATCAAGACCAAAAAGATATCTAAGCCATCCAGCAATAGCCAAAGGTATAAACTTAAGCTCATTAACTTTTCCAGCCTCAACATATTTCTTTATAGTTTGACCAAATCTAATAGGAATCTTTTGAGAAGTATCAGTCGCAATTCTTTGAGGAGTATCAGGAATGAACCTATTAGGTAGACGCACATCAATAACCTCATCAATAAAAGCCTTGGGACTTAAAATCTTGGGATCCACAACAACAGGAAGAGCCTCATCATAACCGATTTTCTTAATTAGAGAAACTAAATCTTGGTCCTTCATCTCAGCAGCAATAGAATCATAACCTAAAATGCAACCATAAACTGCAAGACAAGTGTGAAGAGGATTAAGACAAGTAGTAACCTTCATAGTCTCAACCTTGTTAACAGTATCCCTATTAGTTAAATAAACCCCAGCCTTATCAAGATGATCACGACCATTTTTAAAATCATCCTCAATAACAAGATACTCAGCCTCTTCAGAATTAACAAAAGGAGCAATATAAGTTTTCTTGTCCGTTACAATAGCATCCATATTCTCAAAGCCCTTGCCAATTAAATAATCCCTAATCTCATCAGCAGGCCTTGGAGTGATCTTATCAATCATAGTCCATGGAAAACTTACAAACTCATCACTATCAACAAAATCTACAAAATCATCCTCAACCTTATTATTTTCATTCCAAGCCCTTACAAAATACATAATAGAATCCTTAAGCTTTTGACCATTATGTGAACAATTGTCAAGACTTAACATAGTAATAGGCAATTTGCCCGCCTTAAATCTTAAATACAAATAATAAGCAGCCCTAGCCATTAAATGTTTTGAATCCTCAGGATTGCCAAGACCATCCTCCCTAGCAAGATCAGTAACAAGACCTTGAGGAGTATGAATGTTGTATCCCTTTTCAGTAATGGTAAAAGACATAATCTGTAAATCTTTATTCTTAACTATCTCTTCAATTCTTTCCTCATCCCTAGAAAGAACCAAACCCTCCACAAGATTTGCAATTAAATCTGTAGAAAACTTGCCATCCTTATTTAAAGTAAGAGAAAGAGTCAAATTATCAAAAGGCTTGTAAATGTGGTCGATAATTTCAGAATCAAAACTCTCAACAACACTTATGCCCCTATTAGAAAGACCCTTGTTAATTAAATCCTGATTGACCCTGGCAATATATCCACGAAAAATATTTCCCGCACCAAAAGCAAGCCAATGGGGATCCCTTAAAGAATCTTCTCTCAATTTTCCAACATCGTAACTTGGAAATTGGTCAACACAATCTTTTAATTTATTAAAATTATCTAAACTAAGCTTCAAACTAACACCCCTTAAAAAATATTGCACCTATTCATTAACTCTTTGGAGCTTAAATTGGTTTTAAATTACAAAGATGCTAATAACAGTATAGCCATAAAATATTTATTAGGCAAACATAAATATAAATTCAACATCAATTAAATATTAAGACCAATGTAGGGACCAATTTATTGGTCCGGCGGCGTAGCCGAACGAAATAAAATAAAATAAAAAACGATAAAGCATAAATATAAATTCAACATCAATTAAATATTAAAACCATGTAGGGACCAATTTATTGAATATTAAAACCATGTAGGGACCAATTTATTGGTCCGGCAGCGTAAGCCGAATGAATTGAAATAAAATAAAAAATGAAAATGAAAAAATGGAGAAAAAATGTAAATTGAAAAAATTTAAAACAAAATGCTTTACGTAGAGCGTAAAAAATATATTTATAAAATATTGAATTTGTTTTCTCTCCCAACACACACGGACCGGTAAACCGGTCCCTACAACTCTCATAATATTTTATAAAATATTGATTTTTTTCTCTCACTCAACACACACGGACCGGTAAACCGGTCCCTAGAGGATTTTCAAGGGTTATGGTAAATAATGAGTAAATCTCTGCAAATGAATGTAGGGACCAATTTATTGGTCCGGCGGCGTAAGCCGAATGAAATAAAATAAAAAACAATAAAACATAAATACAAAAATAATTTTTATTGAAATTTAAAACAAATATTGAATTTGTTCTCTCTCCCAACACACACGGACCGGTAAACCGGTCCCTACAACTCTCATAATGTTTTATAAAATATTGAATTTGTTTTCACGCCCAACGCACACGGACCGGTAAACCGGTCCCTACAGGATTTGTAAGGGTTATGATAAATAATGAGTAAATCTCTGCAAATGAATGTAGGGACCAATTTATTGGTCCGGCGGCGTAGCCGAATGAATTGAAATAAAATAAAAAATGAAAATGAAAAAATATAAATTCAACATCAATTGAATATTAAAACCAATGTAGGGACCAATTTATTGGTCCGGCGGCGTAAGCCGAATGAAATAAAATAAAATAAAAAACGATAAAGCATAAATATAAATTCAACATCAATTGAATATTAAAACCATGTAGGGACCAATTTATTGGTCCGATCGCCGTAAGGCGAATAAATTGAAATAATGTAAAAAATGAGAAAGAAAAAATGGAGAAAAAATGTAAATTGAAAAAATTTAAAACAAAATGCTTTACGTAGAGCGTAAAAAATATATTTATAAAATATTGAATTTTTTATCTCTCCCAACGCACACGGACCGGTAAACCGGTCCCTAGAACTCTCATAATGTTTTATAAAAAAATTGAATTTGTTTTCACACCCAACACACACAGACCTTAGCAGATATTTGCAACCAAATCAAAGATTTGGGCAAATAGTTGCATGAGACCTACCACGATTTTTTTCAAAAATCGGGTTAGGTCTTCAAACCGGTCCCTAGATGCTCTCATAATGTTTTATAAAAAAGGGCAAAAAAATAACTCTATTGAAAGAGCAAAACAAAAAGGGCAAGCAAAACAAATAAGGCAAAAATTCAAAAATTCAAACAAAAAAAATTATATGGCGGGGGAAGAGTCCTTGCCTCCAGAAACCATATAATCACGTAAAGACTCAAGAGCCTTCTTTTTAATTCTATTGATGGTACGGGTAGAAACATTTAATTCCGAAGCAACAGAAGCCAATTTCATGCCTCTGTAATAGATCATTTGAATGACCTGCCTCTCCTTTGAAGGAAGAAGCCCCAAAGCATCAGAAAGGTCTTTGGAAAAAGGAAAAACCTCCTCCTCCAAAGTGGGAGTCAAAATTTCATCAGAATAGGGCAAAGAATCGGAATACTTTCTTAAATAACGAAAAGTGTCCAAATAATAGATCCTCAAACCGCTTTTTATGTAGGCGCCAAAAGTGGTCCCGCGATGGGGATCAAAGTTTTTTAAAGAATTTAAAATGAAAAGACAACCATCTTGAAAAAGGTCCTCATACTCCTTCATAACAGGGCAATATTTTTTGATGCTGGCCTTAATAAGAGGTTCATACTTTTTTAAAATCTCCTCCTCTCTTTTCTTTAAAGCTTCATCTGTCTTAAAATTAATTTGATTTTTATAATCCATAATTCCTCCTAAAATTCTTGAACGTTTGTTCTTTTTATTTATTATAACACCCTTCTTATAAAAAGAACAGATGTTTTTTTATTTTTTTAAAAATTTTTTAGGATTATTTTGAGCCTGAGATTTTAAATTTGAGCAATAAAAAAACCCGATTTCTCGGGTTTTTTATTTTTTAAGCTAAATTATTTAGCTACATAAGTTATTGTGTTGCTTGGATTTGCTTTGTTAAACGCAGTAATTACAGCATTAACATGACCAGCAACTCCACCTAATTTAGATTTGTTAGCCCATTCATAGTTAGGGTCTTCATTAACCATTCTTAGGATGTTATCTCTATCAGCGATTACTTGTTTAGCTAATCTTTCAATTTCTGCTTTGTCTGTAGAACCTGCTGCAGTGCTAAGTGCTTTTAGAGCTGCTAAATCTTTTCCTAATTCAGCCTTAGCTGCCATAAGTTCTGGGGATTCATCAACAATAATATCGCCGTTAGCATCAAGTGCTACTCTTGCATATTGACCAGTCTTAATTTCTTCATAAGCAGGTTTAACAATTGTTAAGTGAATTCTTTGACCAGGTTGTACGTTTTCTAATGCTCTAGCTGATTCTTGAGAAATAGCAAATGTGAATTCTGCACCATTAGCTACAAGACCATTATCAGGATTGTCATATCTTACGTTTTTAACTGTAAGCATTGGTTTTTCGATTGAAACACTTTCAAGTGCTACAAAGTAAGCAGTTACTTTAGTTTCATCGTTAACGTTTGTTCCGTCAACTCTTGCTAATCCTCTACCGTCATAGTTAACTACAGAAATACCATTTTTAATGAATTCAGGTGTTACAAGTTTAAATACTTTTACAGAAATGTCATTCTTGTTGTAAGTGTAATCTCTGTTATCGATTTGAACATATTTACCAACTTCAAGTTGTCCTTCTAAGAATTGGTAAGCTCTTGGTCCGATAGTTACGTTTTTAATAACTCTATTATCAGCACCTTCAAGATCTATAGCTGTTACTTGGCCATAAGTCTTGTGAACGTCTTTAATTCTTAAAATTGGGTCTTCAGAATAATCAATTCTTACTTGTCCGAATTTTCCAACTTTGTTGTCAGCGTTTACTCTTGAAGATATAACGTCAAATTTTTCAAATCTGTCATTATATCCAGCAGCGTTTTGTGGTCTGTTAAATCCTGGGAACCATTTGTCAAATGCTCTCATATCAAGAGTAGTTTGTTCTCCCTTAGTGTTTTCAACAGTAAGTTCAAATCCTCTGTTTGTTGGGCTAACAACTCTGAAAGTTTTTTCATTTAATTGGTCATCAGTTACAACGTTAAATACAACGATGTTTGCTTTGTTGTATTGTCTTCCTGTTTTACCAATTACATCATATCCAACATATACTTTTGGAACAAATCTTCCGTCTTTAACTTCTACAAGGTCACGAGCTTTTGTTTTGTCAACTTCTGTTAACCAGCCGTTGTCTTCATCAGCTACAAAGAATCTTGTATCAGCTGTAAATTCAGCTTTTGTAGATGGCATTCTGTCAGCATTAAATTTTGCGCCTTTACCATCTTTATCATTTAGAATGTTCCAAGTATTTGCATAAACTGTGATGTCGTCTTTTGTTACATTTGCAACACCTTGTGCAGTTTTTTCAGCTACGCCATACCATCTGTTGTTTAATCCGTCAGTTGCTCCAACTGCAGGGTTACCAAGTTCCATAATGTGAGAAGCTACGCCGTCTTTTTCATTTTTGTCAGTGATAACTTCTACTAGAGAACCAACATATAATCTGTCAAAAGGTTTGTTTAGTATGTTAAGGTTAGCATATCCAACTCTTCCTGTGTTGTCAGTGTAAGTTGTTTTTCCATCAAGTGCAATTTTGAATTGTTTGTCACCTTGGTTGATGATTAATTTACCATCTTCGTATCCGCTTACTACACCAATTCTTGTTCCGTAATCTACATCATGTCTTGTATCATAGATATACATAGCATTGTAAATCATTTGGAAAGCAAGGTTTCTTGTTGCAGGGTCATTTGAGTTTGCATATTCGATTCCGTTAAGAATTCCAAGTTCTGCTGCCCAAGTTAACCAGCTACCTGGCCATTGTGCGTTTGCTACCATTTGTGGTGTTAGATCTTCTTTTACAAGAGCTACTAACATTTTAGCAAGTTCTGCATAAGATACGTTCTTTTCTGGTTTGAATGTTCCATCAGGATATCCTGCTAACATTGCTACACCCTTAGGTCCTTTTAATTTAAAAGTTCCTACTGTAACGAATCCGTTTGCCCAGTGATCTGCTTTTACATCTGAGTAAGGTACTGATGTTGCTTTTACAAGGTCAGCTAATTTTTCTTGACCCTTTGCATAAACTAACATCTTAGTTACTTCTGCTCTTGTGATGTTCTTGTCTAATGCAAGATCGTTCTTTTCTTCGCCTGGTTTGAAGATTTTTCTTCCTTCAACCAACTTTTGGTCGACCATCCATTGAATTTTTGCTGATGGAGAAGTTTTCTTTGCTTCTTCCTTCTTTGCTTCAACTTTTGAGTCGGCTGCGAAGACACTTGTGAATGTTCCTAGTACCATTACTAGTGATAGTACTAATGAAAGAAATTTTTTGTTCATATTGTCTTTCGACCTCCTTAAGTTTTTTGTAGACTCTACAAAAGCTTTAAGCTTCTGTGCGTGATGTTCTTTCTACATCACTTAGAGGTGACAAGAAAATATTTTTAATATTTAGTTGTCATTGTTCCTCTCTTGCTATTATTATACACTATGCCTTTTAAAAGTAAAATTACAGTTATATTACATATTTCTCTTTTATGTAATATTGCTGATATATTTTCGCCTTTTGCTGTTTTTTACCTTTGCCATTACGGTGTTTTGGGTGGGGTGGGGATGAAATATGCAATGAAAAAAAATGAGCATCTAGGGACCAATTTATTGGTCCGACGGCGTATGGCGAACGAAATAAAATAAAAAATGAAAATGAAAATTTATAAATAAATGGTTTATTGAAAAAATTTAAAACAAATATTGATTTTGTTTTCTCACCCAAGGCACACGGACCGGTAAACCGGTCCCTACAACCCACAAAATCCCACGCATAAATTTATGGTAATTTTATCCACACATGGAATCCACGAAGGAACGTGGGGTAATTTTGTGCGAAGAGGTTTCAAAAGATTAAATATTTGCAAGCGAATGTAGGGACCAATTTATTGGTCCGGCGGCGAAGCCGAATTATTTAAAATAAAAAATAGATAAAACATAAATACAAAAATAATCTTTATTGAAAAAATTTAAAACAAATATTGATTTTGTTTTCACACCTAACACACACGAACCGGTAAACCGGTACCCTACCA